>JASEEU010000003.1:0-321488 GCA_030019445.1 Anaerosomatales bacterium
GGCCGCCTCATGTCAGGCGGCCGGGCCTTCGTACACCACTACCGGGGACGTTAACGTTCCGGGCTCTGCTCCGGAACAAGGAGTTCGCAATCACTGCGTGGCCGCCGCGCGAGTACGAGGGCGATCCAGACGACACCTCGGAAGACGCGACCATTGCGGGACAGGCGGAGCTTCGGGTTCAAGCTCTCCTCAGGCAGTACGAAGAGAGCGTCAACCTGGAGGAGCGAGCAATCGCAATCATCTTGGAAGCACTCCTGTTCGCCCGTCTCTTTGAAGACGGAGCCGACCAGTCCATCTACGCCGATCATCTGCCCACGATTCTGGCGCAGCACGGCATCGAAATGAGCACAAGACAAGTGCGCAGCCTTGTCGGTGTCGTCAGGGACAAGGGCGTCATCGTCGCAGGGTCGCCAAACGGCTACAAGCTTGCCCTGACCGCTGCGGACATCGGAGAGTACTTGACTCACACAGAGGGTATTGTGGGGCCGATGCTTGGCAGAGTCGGGCGAGCTCGACAGTCTGTGAAGGCGGACACGTCGGGGCGCTACGATATCCTCTCGCGGTCGGACACTCTGCGAGCCCTTGTTGAGGCGAGCGCTGATGCATCACTGGCGGCGCTGGAAGACGAGGCCCCCTCAGAAGACGCAGACGCCGTTCTTGAGGATGGCGCATAGCCTTGATCGGTCTGCCAGTGTCTAACCCCGGCTTCGAGCAGAAAGCGCGCCCCGCCAAAGAGGTAGACTGAACTGCACGGAAGCGCGCGGGGGCGCGCTTCAGCTCAAGCCGAAACACGTTGATATGAGATTGCCGGTCAACCCGCGATCGCTCACGGTCCTCTCTTCTGGCGTGTCGGTGCAAGCGGGCGGGCACATGGATTCGGCGCTCGACCATGCTGATATCCGGGGATTCGAACCCCACATCTCGGTCGGACCGGAGCCTGCCTCAAACTAGGCGCGCGCTTACAAACGTCGCATAACGTTATCGAGGATCTCTCCGGAGTCTGGCGCCCGCCCGCGTGCATGACTGACTATCGCGCAGGGCCGAGGTTGCCCGTCATGAGCCCCCAGACGAAACCGGAGAGCTCTCGCGCGGTGGCCACCACCGCGGTATGCGCACCTTTGCGGGCCGAGATCGTGCGGAATGTGCGGTTGAGGCGCACCTGTGCCGCCCACGAGTAGGCCGCGACCTCAGGCGGCATCCCCTCGAGCCGTTCACGCAGCTTGCCGCGGACCGCCGGCACATGCCGGTAGGCCCAGGCGGACTCCACGAGCACGCGCCGGATGTGCCGGTTGCCCGTCTTGGTGATCGAGCCCTGGTGCCTACTCGCCCCGCTCGAGTGCTCGGAGGGGGTGAGACCCGTGAAGCCCATGTAGCTTCCGGCATTCCCGAAGCGGGAGAAGTCGCACGTCTCGGAGATGATCGTCATCGCCGAGAGCGTGGATATGCCACGAAGGGTCGAGAGACGCGCGACGTCAGAAGCGAAGGGCTCACTCCCCGCGATCTCCTCGATGCGGCGTCCCATCTCGGCGAGCTGCGTGTCACGCACGAAGTAGGCGGACATCAGGTTGGCAAACGCCTCTTGGGCGTGCGGCTCGTCGAAGGAAAGCGAGCGGGCCCAGACCTCGAAGCGGTGCGACCACGCGTCACGCGGCCCGGGGTAGCGCTTGCCGTAGCGCAGAAGGAAGCTCCGGATCCGCTGACGCGCGACCCTGCGGTCGCACTTGACCTCCTCCCGCACGCGGATCAGATCGCGCACGGCCTCCTCTGCGGCACCGGGCACACGGACGCTGGTGAGCTCGTCGGCGCGATGGAGCCGTGCGAGGTTGCGCGCGTCGATGCGGTCGGTCTTCACGTGCGCACCGCTGCGGCGGGGGATGAGGGAAGGCGCGATCACGTCGCAGTCGAAGCCGAGCGATGTGATGAGCCGGTGCGTGTCGTAGCCGGTCGGACCCGCCTCGTAGCACGTGCGAAGCGCCGACGGGTCCTCATAGCGCCGGAGCAGTCGGCGGATCCGGGGTATTGGGGATCACCCGCTCGTCGACCTCGGTCGTGCCGGGCCGCAGCACTGCCACTGCGATCGTGTCCTTGTGCACGTCGAGCCCGATGTGAGTACACTCGTTCATGGCCGGTCCCTCCGTATGTCGGCACCGCGGACCCATTTCCGCCGTGAACCACGTATATGTGCGGATTCGGGCCGGCCATCTCATAGTGACTAGATGCAGTGCCGAGGGGGTTCCGTTGTCCGCAGTTCCTGTTGTGGAAGTGAGCGTCACAGAGGTCGAGAAGGTCCTCGCGACGGAAGAGGGCCATTTCGCTGACGTCAAGAGTCTCAGGATTGCGCCAGCCAAGCTTACGCGATCACTCTCGGCATTCGCGAACGCCGAGGGTGGCGAGCTCTACGTAGGCATCGAAGAGGAGAAGGGCTCCGGGGCCCGCACATGGTTGGGGTTCGAAACCCCTGAGGCCGCCAACGGTCACGTTCAGGTCTTCGAGTCGCTGTTCCCTCTAGGTACGGAGTTCGCGTACGAGTTCCTCCGCAACGCGGCCAGCGACGGTCTCGTGCTCAAGATCTCGGTCCAGAAGACCCGCGAGATCAAGAAGGCGTCCAACGACGTCGTCTACGTTCGGCGAGGGGCACAGAACCTGCCTGTCGACTCTCCCGAACGTCTCGAGATTCTCAAGCGCGAGAAAGGACTCACTACCTTCGAGGACCAGACGGTTGCCTGCGAACCCGAGGTCATCACGAACTCTGAGACTATCATCGGCTTCATGCTGGAGGTCGTTCCTACGTCGGAGCCGGAGTCGTGGCTTCGCAAGCAGCGCCTACTCGTCGGCGCCAATCCGACGGTCGCGGGCATAGTGTTGTTTGCAGATGTACCTCAGGCGGCCTTGCCCAAACGCACCGGAATCAAGGTCTACAGATACAACACCAGCGCCGAGCAGGGGACGAGAGAGACACTGGACTTCGACCCCATCTCAATAGAAGGCAACGCCTACAATCAGATACACGCTGCGGTTGCTGAGACGCAGCGGATCATCGAGGCACTCCGCATTAGAACGTCCGAAGGGCTCGTGAGCGTCGAGTACCCGACAACTGCGATTCACGAGATTGTCACAAACGCAGTGCTCCACAGAGACTACGGGGTGTCGGACGACATCCACATTCGCATCTTCGACAATCGCGTCGAGGTCCTCAGCCCTGGCACACTGCCGGGCCATGTCACGCCGGAGAACATTCTGGATGAGCGGTTTGCCCGCAATCCCTCGATAGTGCGCCTCATCAACAAGTTCCCGGACCCGCCCAATAAGGATGTTGGTGAGGGACTGAACACCGCGTTCGACGCGATGCGCGAAATGAAGCTTCGTGATCCCGAGATTGTGCAGGCAGGTGGCTATGTCACCGTCACCTTGCGCCACGAACGCATTGCCTCGCCGGAGGAGCGCATTCTAGAGTTCCTGGAGACACACGACGAGATTGCCAATCGGCAGGCTCGCGAGATCTGCTTCATCGGGTCGGAGAACCGCATGAAGACGATTCTTCAGCGCATGGTTCGCGACGGACTCATCGAATTGGTTCCCGGGCGAACACGCTACACCGCAGCATACCGGCTGCCGACGGATGGAAGTGTCAAGCCCGCGGAAACCGGACAGGAACAGCTTGATCTCGGCGTATGAGCACGCACCTGAGTTCAAGTTTGAATCGCAACACACCGCCCGTCTGAGGGCCTTCCTACGATTGTGCATAGCACTCCTCCGGGGTCTTGTAGCCGAGCCTCTTGCGCGGTCGTGAGTTGAGCTTCGCGGCGATCGCGTCGCAGTCTTCCTGCGTGATGTGAGCCATGCTCGTCCGCTTCGGCAGGTACTGGCGGATGAGCCCATTCGTATTCTCGTTGGTGCCGCGCTCCCATGAGTGGTGCGGCGTGGCGAAGTAGAACTCCACCCCGGTCGCCTCCTCGATCTGCTTGTAGGAGTGGAACTCGGTGCCGTTGTCCGAGGTGATGGTCACGACCTGAGTTCAAGTCTGAATCGCTACACACCGCCCGTCTGAGGGCCTGACTTCACGCTTGCATCGCAACACTCCGCCCTCCTGAGCGCTCTCCCGCTATCGCGCGTCGTGCTCCTCAGGCGCTCGCCACGCCTCTTGCGCGGTCGTGAGGGGACGCCGTCCAACGCGACCCGCCCTCGGCACCGCTCGAGTGCCCGATCGGCGCCTCTACGCATCCGCTGAGAACAGCAACCTGTTGTCCTCGGCGAACTGTCGGAAGCTGATCGGCCTGCGCCCGAGCAGCTCGTGCAGGTCCGTCGTCACGGTCGCCGCCATCCGCATCTTGGCGACCATGTAGATCGCGCGCATCACGGACACGAACTCGGCCGGGTAGCCTCGCGTGCGCATGTGCTCGGCGAACGCGCGTCCGGACGGGCGTGTGTAGGTGATGGGCCGGCCGACCACGTCGCTCAAGATGGCAGCGCATTCGTCGTAGTCGAGGGCTTCCTCGCCGGTGAGCGAATATGACTGGCCTTCATGCCCGGGCTCGGTGAGCACCCTGGCCGCAGCCGCCGCGATGTCTCGCACGTCGATGAAGCTGGTGCGCCCCGAACCTGCGGGGACGATGATCTCGTCACGCTCGCGGATGTCGGCCAGGTGCGTCGTGCACAGGTTCTGCATGAAGAAGCTGGGCCTGAGCATCGTCCAGGCCAGGCCGCTCTTCTTGAGCTCCTTCTCGATCGAATGGTGGGGCACGACAGGGTTCTTCTCGGCACCGAGCAAAGACAGGAACACCACCTGGGCCACGCCCGCTTCCTTCATCGCGGCCAGGAACGGGAGGAATGCCTTCGCGTCGCTCATGTGCGGCGGGCGCATCAGGAACACCCGGTCCACGTGCCTGAGCGCCTGCGGGAACGTCGAAGCGTCGCAGAAGTCGAACGCGACACGCTCGCAGCCCGTCGGGATCCGCTCCGACTCGCGGTCGTCGGTCATCGTCGCCCGGACCGTGACACCCGCTTCCAGCAGCGCTTTCACGACCTCGCTGCCGACGTTCCCGGCTGCTCCCGTGACCAGTACCGTTCCGCTCATGAGTGCGGTCCCTTCAACGCGGTCGGATCTCGCTCGACAAGGGCGGCCAGGGCGTGGAACAGCGAGACGACGTCCGCATCCTCCATCCCGCTGAGCACGCGAGCCTGAGCGCGCTCCGAGGCCGCACGGATGCGAGGGAGCATGTCGCGGGCCTGCCCCGCCAGCGTCAGTGACTGGGAACGGCGGTCGGCGGGGTTGTCCTGCGCCGCGATCCAGCCATCTCGCGACAGTCGGGCGAGAAGGCCGCTCATCGTCGCCCGGTCGATGCCAAGCGCCGCAGACAGCTGTGTCGGGGTCGACGGCTCGCACGCGGACAGCGCCAGGAGCGAGGAGGCCTGCCGCGGCGTCAGGCCGACTTCCCGGAGCTGCATGGCGAACTCATGGTCGAGCATCCGCGTCGCTCGATGGAGGAGGTAGCCGAGCTGGTCCACATCGCTCTCCTAACTGGTTCGTATACGTAGTAGGTGCTTTGTATACGAACTGTCGCGCCGCGTCAAGCACGCGGAGCAGACGCCGGACCGCCGGCGGGTACATCCTCACGAAAGGGAGTCTGAACGGAGGGCCACGGTGCCGGAGAAGTCGGTCGCGGAGAAGATTGACGAGTTCTTCGCCGGACATGAGTCGTCGCGGCCGCTGTTCGAGGCGCTCCGCCTGGTCGTCGGCTCGCTCGGCGACGTCGACCTTCGTGTCACCAAGAGCCAGATAGCCTTCGCGCACAAGCGCGCGTTCGCGTGGGCGTGGGTGCCGGCCCGCTATCTCGGCAGCGGGCATGCGCCGCTGGTACTGTCGGTCGCGCTGCTGCATCCTGACCCTTCGCCACGCTGGAAGCAGGTCGTCGAGCCGTCACCCGGCCACTTCATGCATCACCTCGAGCTGCGCTCGGAGTCAGACATCGACGACGAGGTGCGCGCGTGGTTGCAGCAGGCGCGAGCGGTTGCCGAGAACGGCGCGGCGCGACCCTGCACCAACCAAGAGGAGGCCGTATGCATGCCATGAGCCCGGAACGACCACGCTTCGAGATCCGTCAGATCGGGACCATCGAGCGCACCGAGGGCGGCGCGCGGCTGCACGTGTTCGAGGAGTACCGCGCCTGCCTGGACCAGCTCGGTACCTTCAGCCACGCCGAGGTGCTGTGGTGGTTCAGTCAGTGCGACGAGGAGGAGCTTCGGAGCATCACC
Source organism: Anaerosomatales bacterium (assembly GCA_030019445.1). Taxonomy (GTDB): domain Bacteria; phylum Actinomycetota; class Coriobacteriia; order Anaerosomatales; family Anaerosomataceae; genus JASEEU01. Next base: position 6,253 of record JASEEU010000003.1, read on the forward strand.
AGGGTGGATCCGCCCTTCGAGTCGCCGACGCTCGGCGTGTTCGCCACGCACACGCCCACGCGCCCGAACCCTGTCGCGCTGAGCACGATCGTGATCCGCAGCGTCGACGAGGACGCCGGCATCGTCGAGATCGGTGCGGTCGACGCCGTCGACGGCAGTCCTCTGATCGATATCAAGCCGTACATGCCGCACTACAGTCGCGTCCGCGAGCCCGTCGTTCCGGCGTGGGCGTCCCAGTGGCCCGAGTGGATGCCCGAGGACGGCGTCGAGCTGGATGAGCCTCCCGAGTAGACAAGGAGGGGAGGGTTTGGCCGAAGCGGGCTGGAGCATGCGGTGGCAGTGGGGTGTGTACGCTGCGCTCGTGGCCGCAGCGGTGGTCTTGGCGGCGATCCCTGCAGTCAAACCGTACTTCGCGTGGTTCTTCGGGCCGCTCAACCCAGCGGTCGTGGCTCTCGCCGCGGGCGCGGTCGGTGGCGTCTCCCTCTTCATCCTCAGACGTTCGTACGGTTTCGAGATCCTCAAGCAGGGATCCACGGCGCGCGGAGTAGCCGTTGGCCTCGGCTTCGCGACTGTTCTGGGCATCGCGATCGTCATAGCCGATGTCCTATTCCGATACCCGCATGACATCAACGCTCCCATGCCGCAGGCGCTGGCATTCTACCCGAGCATCGGTCTGGTGGCAGAGATCCTCTTCCACATCCTGCCACTCACGATCGTGCTGACCCTCCTCCTGCCGTTGCGTGATCGGCTCGGCGTTGACCAGACGGTCATCATCGCGATCGCGCTGGTCGCGGTCGCGGAGCCCACCTTCCAGGTGGTGTTCGGCGATGGGACGCCCGCAGTGTCGGTGTACACGTGGGTGCACGTCTTCGCGATAGCGCTCCTCCAACTGCATGTCTTCAGGCGCTTCGACTTCGTGTCGATGCTCTCGCTCCGGCTTGTCTACTACGTGTACTGGCACCTGATCTGGGGCGCCATTCGGCTGAAAGTGCTGTTCTAGAGCGCGTGACACCAGCGCTGGGCGACGCGTTGCCCCCCTTTTCACCCAGGTAATATTGACAGCGGAGTTTCACCCGGGTCATACTCATCGACATCCTACCGAGATGCCGAGGAGCACACATGACCGAACGAGCCTTGACCCTGTTTGCCGACACGCAGGCTGTCGCGTCCGGAGACCGTCAGACGATTGCCGCCGCGATCGCCGAGCTTCGCGCGAGCGACGATCGGCGCACCCTGCTCGTGTTCGACGACATCACCGGCGAGCAGGTCGACGTCGACCCGCGCGATACATCGGCTGCCGACGCGCCGGCCACGGAAGATGCCCCCCAACGCAAGGGTCCGGGGAGGCCGCGGCTCGGGGTCGTCTCGCGCGAGGTCACGCTGCTGCCCCGGCACTGGGAGTGGCTGAGCGCGCAGCCGTCGGGGGCCTCGGCCACGCTTCGCCGGCTCGTCGACCAGGCGCGCCGCCAGAACGAGCGCGGGGACCGCGTCAGGCGCTCGCGGGAGGCCACGTTCCGCTTCATGACCGCGATGGCGGGCAATGAGGTCGGCTTCGAGGAGGCGTGCCGCTCGTTGTTCGCGGGTGACGAGGCGGGCTTCACATCCCATCTGGCGGCGTGGCCCGAGGACGTCGCTCGCTTCTCGGTCAGGCTCGCCGCCGACGCGTTCGTGGCCGAGAATGCGGACTAACCGCCTCCGCGAAGGGGTCGTCAATGCATGAGCGCGCAGCCGAAGACCTGCGGGAAGCGCGACGTCCGATAGCCTCGCTCCTGAGCAAGTCAGAGAAGGCCCAGCGCAACCTGCAGCCGGGCACCTGGCAGCATACGATGCTGCAGGACAACATCGAGGCGCTGCGGATCGTGTCCGCGCTGATGGACGGCGAGCCGCTGCCAGGCGATACCGGCGCGGATGCGCTCCAGCGAGCGCTCGACGCGCTGTCTTCGATGATCGTCAGGACCGAGACGGCCCTGGCGAAGTTCGCGCCGGGAACCTCCCAGCACTCGTTGCAGCGCAACCGCCTGGCGGCGTTGCGCGTGGCCGAGGCGCTCGTGCGAGCAGAGATCGACCGCGCCTGAGGCGTCCGTCCGCCGTCAGCAGCGCACCGCGCGGCGCTTGAAGCCGAGGCGGCCCTTCTCGGCGGCCTTGCGGATCTGCCCGGCGGCGCTGGCGAGGGGCTTCTCGGCACCGTCTGCCGCCACCGTCACCACGCCGATCGCGTCGGCCGTGGCCAGCGCCTCCTCATGGAGCGGCGCATACGACGCGCCCACCGCGACGATGAAGGCGTTCATGGCGCGCTTCACCCGTGGCGCGGCGTCGTGGATGGTCGTGCGGGCGAGGTCCAACAACGCCCGGATCGACGCCGTGTCGAAGTAGTCGTCCGGTCGCCAGCCGAGAAGCCACTCGTAGCACGCCCAGCCTGCCGACGCGCGGCTCTCGTCGCTGCTGCGGATCCAGCGGTCGGCCACCGTCCGCGCGAGGTCGGACTCGGCGAGCGTCACCGCGACGACGAAGTCGGACAGCATCGAGGAGTACGCGCTCTCGATCCAGCGGTCGAAGTCCTTCTCGGTCATCACGCTGACGTCCGCGATCATGCCGGCGAAGTACATCGCGTCGTAGTTGCCGGTCGCCCACAGCGCGTCGGCGAGCGCCTGATCGACGCCGATCTGCTTCTTGAGCGGCTTCATCGCGCCTGTGGGCACGCCGAAGAGCGGCTCTCTCACTCCCCGGGACAGGTAGCTCTTCTTGGTGCGCTCAGTGGCGAGCGCCTCGAGCTCGCGCATGACCGAGTCTACATCCGGGGACATCTCCACCTCGTTTCGTGCTGTCCGCGACGGTCATCGCAGCGCGCGCTACGACGGCAGCAGGTCCTTCATCTGCTTGTAGATGAGCGCTGCAGCGCGCTTGGGTGACAGTCGCGAGAAGCGGTCCATGAACGTCGCGTCCGACCCGATGCGCACGCGGTAGGCGTTCTGCTCCATGCCGTCGATGATCATCTGCGCCGCCACAGCGGGCTCGGTGGTCTTGTAGTTGGATGACGCCGCCTGCTTCTCGGCCTCGGCCTGCGTGACGACACCCGAGTTCACCGAGATGTTCGTCTTGATGGCGCCGGGGAACACGACGGTCACGCCCACGTTCGTGGCTGCGAGCTCGGAGTGGAGCGCCTCGGTCAGCAGCTTCACGCCGGCTTTGGAGACGCCGTAGATCGTCTGCCCCGGCACCGGCAGGAAGCCACCCATGCTCGAGACGTTCACGATGTGCGCTTCCGGCCGATCGAGCAGGTGCGGCAGGAACGTCTTGGTGGTGTGGATGGTGCCCCAGAGGTTCACGTCGATGACGCGCTCGATGGCCGAGTAGTCGAGGTCGTTGAAGAGCACGAACGGCTGGATGATGCCGGCCACGTTCATGAGGCCGTCGATCTGGCCGTGGCGGTCGGTGATGGCCGAGGGCAGCGCCTCGACGGCCGCCCGGTCGGTGATGTTCACCACGTGCGTCGACAGCCGCTCGGCGTTGGCGCCGGCGAGCCGTGCGGTCTCGGCCAGGCCCTCGTCGCTGATGTCGAGCGCCGCGACGCGTGCTCCCTTGGAGAGCAGCTGCAGGACGGCTTCTCGGCCGATCCCGTTGCCGCCGCCGGTGACCGCGATGGTCTTCCCCTGTGCGCGCATGCGTGCCCCTTTCCCCGCGATTCGCTGCCGGGGTGCCGGCCCCGGGTGGTTGTCGGACATGGTATACGATTCCACTGGACCGCAACAGGAACCGCACGAGGAGAGAAGGCGATGTCCGCACGCCGGGGAGGCATGACCGACCGCGCCGCGACCACGCTCCGCGCGCACGGGCGCTCGGCCGGCGGCGCGATGATCGCGCTGCTGGCGGCGACTGCGCTGTTCGCCCTGACCGCCTGCGGCGACGGCGACGCACCGCGCTGGCGCTCCCGCGATGTCTTCACCGCGCACCTCGACACGATGGTGCCGCAGCTCATGGATCGCTATGCCGTCCCGGGTGCGAGCATCGCGATCGTCGAAGAGGGCGAGGTCGTGTGGACCGCCGCGTACGGCCTGGCCGACGTCGAGGATGCGCGGCCGATGACGGTCGATTCAGTCTGCCGCGCGCAGTCCATCTCCAAGTCGCTCACGGCGTGGGGCGTGGTGCGCCTGGCCGAGGCGGGCCTCGTCGATCTTGACCGTCCGGTGCAGGACTATCTCGGCGGCTTCACGCTTCCCGACACGCCGTATGCCGAGGATGACGTGACCGTGCGCGGGCTGCTCAGCCAGACCGCGGGCATGCCGCTCGGCGACGTGCTCGCGCAGTACGAGCCCGGTGCCGAGATGCCCACGCTGCGCGAGGACCTCGCTGCGCAGGCGCGCCTGTTCCGCGAGCCCGGTGTCGGCTTCTTCTACTCGAACCCCGGATTCGACCTGCTCGAGATCGTGATCGAGGAGGCCTCCGGCCGGCCGTACGCCGAGTACATGCGGGCCGATGTGCTCGAACCGCTCGGCATGCACGACTCCACGTTCGAGTGGGACGAACGCCTGCGTCCCGACTTCCCGACCGGCTACGACCTGCGCGGCGAGCCGGTGCCGCCCTACGTCTACCCGGCCAAGGCCTCCGGTGGGTTGCTGGCGCCTGTCGAGGACCTCGCGCGCTTCGCGGCCGCCGAGATGACCGGCGAGCACGCCGCCGAGCAGGACGTGCTGAGTCCCGCGAGCATCAGCGCGATGCATGCCGCCGAGACCGACGTCACCGGCATCTTCGGCGCCGTCTCCGATAGCTATGGCCTCGGCCACTTCATCGAGCGCCTCCCCGACGGTCGGACCTCGGTCTGGCACGGCGGGCAGGGCAACGGCTGGATGACCCACTTCCAGGCGGTGCCATCCTCCGGCGACGGCATCGTCATCCTTACCAACAGCCAGCGCAGCTGGCCGATGATGGGTCGCATCCTCGGCGACTGGGCGACCTACGCCGGGCTCGGGTCCGTGAAGTTCACGCGGATCGTCTGGGCCGAGAACATCCTGTGGGCGATCGCCGGCCTCATCGTGCTCGCATCGATCGCGCAGCTCGGGCGGCTGGCGCGCGACCTGCGCCGCGGTCGGCGGCGGGTGGCGCCCTTCTCGGCGACGGCAGGCGGCACGCGCGCGCTGCTCTTCGCGCTCGGCGCGGTCATCCTCGGAGCGCTCGCGTGGAGCGCCGCTCAGCCATACCTGCTGCTGTCCTCGGTGCTGCCGTTCGTGGCAGACTGGGCGACCGCGGCGGCCGGGCTCGGCGCGGTAACACTGATCGCCTCCGCGCTCATCGCGCCGACGGACGGGACCACGACCGTGGACGACGGCTAGGGGAGACCGCGGATGCAGACTGCGTACGCCGTGCTGATCATCGCCTACACGCTCATCGACCGGGCCGCCTTCGCCGTCTCGGGCGCGCCCACCACGCGCGCCCGGCGCGAGTGGACGTTCTGGGCCGTCTGGGTGCCCTACATCGCGTGCTTCGCGGGGCCGATCGTGGAGCTGGCCCTCGGGACAGCCGAGCCGGGCACGCCGGGGATGATCGCGGGCGCCGTCCTCGTCGCCGCGGCCGCCGGACTCAGGTGGGTCGGCGTCACCACCCTCGGCCGGTCGTTCTCGGCATCCGTGGAGACGCACGAGGAGCACCAACTCGTCGATACCGGGATCTTCTCGGTCATCAGGCACCCGCTCTACCTCGGGCTGGCGCTCCTTTATGTGGGCCTCCCGCTCTTCGCCGGTGCACGGTGGACGTGGATCGCGGTGGCGCTTGGCATGGCGGGGCTGGTGGCGCGCACCCTGGCCGAGGAGCGGTGGCTCGCCGAGCAGCTGCCCGGGTATAGCGAGTACATGCGCAGGACGAAGCGCCTCATGCCCGGGGTATGGTGAGGAGGAGCGATGGCCGTCGATCCGATCGACGAGTACATCAGCGGGTATCCCCTGCAGACGCAGGCGGTGCTCAGACGGCTGCGGGCGATCATCCGTGAGGAAGCGCCCGAGGCTGCCGAGACGATCAGCTACCGGCTGCCGACGTTCGATCTCAACGGCAAGCACCTCGTGCACTTCGGCGGGTTCACCGAGCACGTGGGGCTCTACCCGACGCCGAGCGGAACCGATGCCTTCTCGGCGGAGATCGCACGCTACAAGCACGGGAAGGGCTCGGTGCAGTTCCCGCTCGACGAACCGCTGCCGGAAGACCTCATTCGGCGTATCGTACGATTCAGGGTAGGAGAGGTCACCGGGGGGTAGCGCGTGCAAGGAGGTCATGTGGGTTCTGGTCGCGGCTATCGCAGCGAGCCGTTCGGCGGTGATCGATGGATGGTCGCCGCAGCATCCTCGGTGAATCGCGAGAAGAACACGATCCACCTCACGACCGAGGCGGACATCACCGAGCCGCGGAGGATGATCGCCGCACACCGCGCGCGCACCGGCGAGCGACTCTCCCTGACAGGCTACGTCGTGGCCTGCCTGGCGCAGACGTTCGAGGAGTTCCCCCGCTTCAACTCGTACCGCGTGCGGGGCCGGCTCATCGTCTTCGACGAGCTCGTGGTGAGCGTGCTGTTCGAGCGCGAGGTCGACGGCGCCAGCGTCCCGGAGCCCGTGCCCGTGCGCGACGCCTGCCGCAAGACCTACCGGCAGGTCAACGACGAGATCCGGGCCGCCCAGGCGAGCGAGGGCGGATCACCCCGTTCGGCGAGCGGCATGGGGTGGATCCGGTTCGTCCCCGCGCCCCTGCTGCGCACGTTCATCCGGCTCGCCGCCCGCAGCATCCGTATGCAGCAGCGTTACGGCGTGGTGGGCGTGACCGCGGTGGGCATGTTCGGCGCGGGTCCGCTGTGGCTCATCCCGCTCACCAACGCCACCGTGACCGTGGCGGTCGGCTCGATCGCCACGCGCGTCGCGATCGTGGACGGGGTGGCCGAGAACCGCGAGCACCTCTGCCTCACGCTCTCGTTCGATCACGACATCATCGACGGCGCGCCTGCCGCGCGGTTCACCAGCCGTTTCGTCGAGCATCTTGCGAGCGGCGAGCACGTGCGCGCGGCCGCGGTCGAAGGGGGATAAGAGTGACGTAGGTCGGCCGTCTGGGGGTCAGACGTGGCGGACGTTCAAGATTCGGCACGGCGGCTGAGGTCGCGTGCAGGCACACCGTACATCGCGGTGCTGCTCGTCGTGGGGTTCGTGTTCGCGGCGTTCGCCCTCGGCGCCGGCCACGCGCGCACGATGTCCGAGGACGAGTCGCGCGCACGGGTGACCCGCCAGGTCGCGCCGTACGCCAGCGCGCTGTCCTCGGCGGTCAACACGCGCTTCGCGCTCATCTCGGGGCTGCACGAGTACGTGCGCGTCAACCTCCCGGAAGGACCCTCGGCCGAGGAGTTCGACACGTTCGCCTCGGGACTCGGCGCGGGCGCGGCGGGCATCCGCGCCATCCAGGTGGCGCCCGACGGCGTCGTCCGGTACGTCTACCCGCCCGAGGGGAACGTGGCTCCCGGCAACGACCTCCTGAACGACCCGCGCCCCGAGGTCAGGGCTGACGCTCAGCGGACGCTCGAGAGCGACGGCATCGTGCTGAGCGGTCCCTACGAGCTTCGGCAGGGTGGCCTCGGCATCGTCGGTCGTCAAGCTGTGCGCACCCAGGATGGAGCGTTCTGGGGCTTCGTCATCATGGTGCTCGACGTCCCGCCCATCCTCGATGAGGCGGGACTCGCGGATGGCGACGTTTCGCTGCGGTTCGCGCTCCGGGACGACGACGGCCGGGTGTTCTTCGGCGATGAGGGCGTCTTCGATGCGGCGCCGGTGAGCTACCCTATCGCGTTGCCGGACGGCGAGTGGGTGCTTGCCGCGGTTCCCGCAGCCGGATGGGAGGCGTCGGGCGACGCCGTCCTTCCGTGGATCTGGGCCTCGGGCACGGCGCTCGCCCTGGCGCTGGGAGCCTCGGTCTTCCTGGCGATCAGCTACCAGCAACGACTGGAGCGGCAGGTCTTCGATCAGACCGGCGAGCTCCGGGCGCAGCGCGACCTGTTCGAGCGCGTGGCCGAGTCGAGCCCGGTGGGCATCACCACGCTCGACCTCGACGGCGCGATCACGTATGCGAACGCTGCTGCCGAGAGGATCCTCGGCCTGCGCCGCGATCAGATCAGCGAGCGCACCTACGACGACCCCGCGTGGCGGATCATCGCCACCGACGGTGGTCCGTTCCCGTCCGAGCACCTCCCGTTCGCGCGCGTCCGTGCGACCAGGGAGGCCGTCTTCGATGTCCGCCACGGCATCGAGTGGCCCGACGGGCAGGTGAAGATGCTGTCGGTGAACGCCGTCCCGGTGCGTGACGCCGGAGGCGCCATGAGCGGCGTCGTGGCCTCCATCGAGGACATCACTGAGCGGATCACCGCGGAGGAGTCGCTGCGAGCGAGCGAGCGTCGCTTGAGGGCCACGATGGACACGATGCTCGAGGGCTGCCAGATCATCGACTTCGACTGGCGTTACGTCTACATCAACCCCGCGGCCGAAGCGCAGAACAGGTGCCCTGCGGAGGAGCTTCTCGGCAGGAGGTACGCCGAGGCGTGGCCCGGCATCGAGGAGACGTCAGTGTACGAGCACATCCGCGCGGCGCTCGAAGACCGCGTGCCGTCCAGCCTGCAGAACGAGTTCAGATTCCCCGATGGCGCCGTGGGGTGGTTCGAGCTGGAGATCCGCCCGATCCCCGAGGGCGTGTTCATCCTCTCGGTGGACATCAGCAAGCGCCGAAGGGCCGAGGCTGAGGTGCAGCACTATCAGGAGCGTCTTGAGCAGCTCGTCGAGGAGCGGACCGCGCAGCTGGCCGAGGCGAACGCCGAGCTGCGCCAGGCGACCATGGCGAAGAGCGACTTCCTGACGAGCATGAGCCACGAGCTCCGCACGCCGCTCAACTCCATCATCGGCTTCTCCGAGCTGCTGGCGAGCGGGCTCGTGGGCCCGCTTTCCGAGGAGCAGGAGAAGCAGATCAAGATGATCCTCAGCTCCGGCAAGCACCTGCTCGCGCTCATCAACGACGTGCTCGACCTCTCCAAGGTGGAGGCGGGTGCGGCTGTCGTCCATGCCGAGGAGTTCGACGCGCGCGCCATCGTCCTGGAGGTGGCCGAGTCGCTCCGCCCGCTGGCGGAGGAGAAGGGCCTGGAGCTCGGGGTGGAGGTGCCCGACTCGGCATGCGCCATGACGTCGGATCCGGGGAAGCTTCGGCAGATACTGTTGAACCTCGGCGGGAACGCGGTCAAGTTCACCGAGGAGGGACACGTCGACGTGCGCCTCCACTACGACGGCGCGGTGGCCGTCTTCGAGGTCGCGGACACCGGCATCGGCATACCGCACGGAGAGCTCACCCGCGTGTTCGAGGTCTTCGCGCAGATCGAACGCCCCGGCGAGGTCAAGCCGGCCGGGACCGGGCTGGGGCTGGCACTGTCCCGGCAGTACGCGGAGCTGCTCGGTGGGCGCATCGTCGTGCAGAGCGAAGAGGGCAAGGGCTCGACCTTCACGGTGCTCGTGCCATGCGAGGCGAGCGCCGTCACACGTCGGGCCGAAATCCAATAGCGCGACGGGAGCGTTTTGTACCAAAACGACTGGATCCTGCGACAGATCGAGATGCTCGGTGCGGCATTCGCGCGCATCGTGAAGGCCCTGCGCGAGGGCAGGACCGAGGAGGCGCTCGACCTCACCGACGAAGCGATGGCCGAGACGCTCGGCATCGATCCCGCGCTGGCCGAGACGCTCGACGCGCCCTCGCTCACCATGCTCGTCACTATGGGATCGGACGGCGCCCGGCGCGCGTTCCTCGCCGGCGAGCTGCTCACGGCCCGGACGCTGGCGCTGACGGCAGCGGGTCGTCGCGAGGACGCCGCCCGTGAAGGCGAACGCGCGCGAGCGTTGCTGCTGGCGGCCAGGCCCGACGCCGAAGAGGGTGCGTCAGAGCGGATCGGGGAGCTTCTCGGCTGGTTGGACGAATCCTGACGAGCACGATGGCGCGTAACCTGCTATACTGCCCGCAGGCGAGCCAGAGGGGCTCGCAGGATTGCGACGTGACACACCGCATTCTGGCGGCAGTCACGTCGTTTTGTTTTGCCCCACGTCGGGGCGGAAGGTAGGTTTGGAATGGCTGAAGGCAAAGTCAAGTGGTTCAACCCTGACAAGGGCTACGGCTTCATCGAGCGCGAGGGTGGCGACGACCTGTTCGTCCACTTCTCCGAGATCCAGGGCGAGGGCTTCAAGACCCTCGACGAGGGTCAGGCCGTCTCTTTCACGGAGGCCACTGGCCAGAACGGCAAGCAGCAGGCCACGCAGGTGCGCCCGCTCTAAGCCGCGCCATAGCGCATACGAACCGGCCGGTCCCCTCGGGGGCCGGCCGGTTCGGCTTTGTGGACGGGTCAGCGCCTGAGGCGCCCGCCTCGCCCACTACTGCGCGACGAACGCGCCGTCGACCGGCAGTGCGGCGCCGGTGATGAACGACGCTTCATCGGAGCACAGGTAGACCACCGCATCGGCTATCTCGGAAGGCTTGCCGAGACGCCCGACGGGCTCCATCGCCTCCATGCCCTTGAGCGCCTCCGGATCTCCGCCCGTGAAACGCTCGATCATCGGCGTGTGTATCACGCCGGGGCAGACCGCGTTGCACCGGATGTTCTGCGTGGCGTAGTCGAGCGCGATCGCCTTCGTGAGTCCCACGACGCCGTGTTTCGACGCCGTATAGGCGGGGATGCCCGCGAACCCGACGAGGCCGGCAACAGAGGCCGTGTTGACGATGGCGCCGCCGCCCACTTTCAGCATCTCGGGTATCTCGTACTTGGCGCACCACCACACGCCCTTGAGGTTGATGCCGAGGGTGCGGTCCCAGTTCTCCTCGGTGCACTCCACGCACGGCCCGGCCATGCCCTCGATGCCCGCGTTGTTGTGCGCGCAGTCCAGACGCCCGTACGCTTCGACGGTCCGTGCCACGAGCGCCTTGACGTCGTCTTCCCTGGATACATCGCACTGCACGAAGATGGCGTCGCCGCCGCCGTCTCTGATCATAGCGACGGTCTCCTCACCGCCTTCGACCATCACGTCCGAGACGACCACCTTGGCCCCTGCTCGCGCGAAGGCGAGGGCGCTCTCCCGGCCGATGCCGGAAGCCGCTCCGGTCACGAGCGCCACCTTTCCAGTGAGGTCTGCCATGTCCCTTACACCTCCCCGTGCCCTCCACCGCATGCTGGAGCGCCGCGGGCACGTGACGGCGCCCCACGTGGTGATTGTGTCCTGCCGGCGGTGGAGAGGAACGTATCGGGCACAAGTGATTGGAAGTACTTGCGCCCGGGCAGGCCAGAGGGTCGCTTCGCTGCGCACGCCCGCCGTGCCCTGCTAGAATGGCAGTCGCGCGCGAGCGCCGATCGGGCGATTAACTCAGCGGGAGAGTGCCTCCCTTACAAGGAGGAAGTCGGCAGTTCAAATCTGTCATCGCCCACCAGCATCATCTCGAGGTCCCGGGAGCAAGCACGCCGCTGCCGGGGCCTTCTCATGTCGTGACGCCTGTCTCGGCTGAGGACGCGCCCGCTCAGCTTGTCGCTGGCGCTGCACGCCCCGCGTCGTAGCCGTCGATGATGATGCGCAGCGTTCGCAGGCAGGTCTCGTCGCGCCAGTCCACCATCCGGGCCGCCAGGGCCGAAGGCAGATCGCTCACGCCGCTCTCGCTGTAGGCCGAGCTGAACACCGAGAAGCCCACGATGAACGCGATCATCGACTGCCAGAGCTCGACAGCGTCATCATCGCTGAAGCCGAGTTGCGTGAGGAAGACGAGGCCGCTGTCCGGATCGGTCTCCACACGTCGACCGGCGAGCGGCATGAGGTTGGGGTGTGCGGCGAGCGTGCGCCGGTATGCGGCGAAGATCTCGAGCATGAGCTCGCGCCAGTCCTCGGGCAGGGGCTCGGGCAGCACGATCTCCTGCCGCATGCGGATGACCACGCCGTCGAGCAGGGCGTCCTTGTTCGGCAGGTGATGGTAGAGCGACGCCGCCTCCACGCCGACCTCACGGGCGAGCCGGCGCATCGTGAGCGCTTCGAGCCCCTCGGCATCGGCGATCGCCAGCGCTCGCTCGTAGAGCTCCTCTTTCGTGACCGGGGTCTCGCGCTTCTTCGATGTGACCATTCGCGGAACTCCTTCGAAGAAAGGTGTTGACCCTAACGCTGTTAGGGTGCATACTGCCCGTGGAACCTAACGGCGTTAGGTTACCACATCGGACGAATGGAAGCGAGGGGTCGGAGATGGCCGAGGAGATGAGCCGCCGGGAGTTCGTGCGGCTGGGGGCGAACGTGGGCGTCGGCGTGGCTGCGATAGGTGTCGCTGGCTGCGCGTCACCCGCGCCGGAGGCCGAGATCGACACGCCCTCGTCGATGTTTGGAGAGGAGACGGAGATGTCCAAGCGAGTCCTGGTGGGATACGCGACCCGCACGGGGTCGACGGTCGGCGTGGCCGAGGCGATCGGCCGCGCGCTCAGCGAGCGCGGATACGTGGCCGACGTGAAGCCGCTGCGCGAGCGGCCGTCGATCGATGGGTACGACGCGGCGGTCCTCGGCAGCGCCATCAACGGCGCGGCGTGGCTGCCCGAGGCTCTCGGCTGGCTCAAGGCCAACGCAGCGGCGCTCGGTGCGATGCCGGTGGCCGCGTTCTGCGTCCACAGCATGAACGGCGGCGATGACGAGAGGCAGACCCGCAAGCGCCTGGCCTACCTGGACAAGGTGCGCGAGATCGTCACACCCACCGGCGAAGGCTACCTTCTCGGCAAGGGGCCGAGCGAAGACGACACATCGCTCGTGATGCGCTGGGCGTTCAAGGCGTTCGGCGGGACCGCCGAGGGCGACGCGCGCGACTGGGACGCGATCCGCGCCTGGGCAGAGCAGACCGAGCTCGGAGAGGAGACAGTACGATGAGCGCACGCAAGACCGCACTCGTGACCGGCGCCAGCAGCGGGATCGGCCGGGAGCTGGCACGGCTGTTCGCGCGGGACGGGTACGACCTCGTGCTCGTGGCGCGCAACGCGACACGCCTGGAGGCGCTGGCCGCCGAGGTCCGCGAGTCCCACGGCACGCACGCGCTCGTGCTGCCCACCGATCTCGCGCTCCCCTCAGCCGCCGACGAGGTGTACGCGCACATCGAGAGCCGCGGCATCCGCGTCGACGCGCTCGTCAACAACGCCGGCTTCAACGTCTATGGCCCCTTCGCCGAGACGGACGGCGCCGCCGAGCTGGACATGCTGCAGGTGAACGTGATCGCTCTGACGCGCCTGACCAAGCTCGTGCTCCCGGGGATGGTGCGGCGGGGAAGCGGCCGCATCCTCAACCTCGGATCCACCGGTTCGTTCGCGCCCGGCCCGTTCGACGCCGCCTACTGCGCGAGCAAGGCGTACGTACTGAGCTTCTCGGAGGCGCTTGCCGCCGAGCTCGAGGGCACGGGCGTGACGGTCACAGCGCTGTGCCCCGGCCCCACGCGCACCGCGTTCGCGACGCGTGCCGGCATGACCGAGACGCCCCTGTTCAGCGGTCGTGTGGCGGAACCTTCCGGGGTGGCCGAGACGGGCTACCGCGCTCTCATGCGGGGCCGTCGCGTGATCGTGCCCGGCATCGGCAATGCGCTGCTGGCCTTCTCGGTCAGGCTCTCGCCGCGCACGCTCGTCGCCTCGGTCGGCAGGCGCATGCTGCTCAGGACGGAGGCCGCCTGATGAACGAGAAGCACGTGATGCGCTCCCTGTGTCGGGCGGCATCCGTCGCCGCGATCTTGGCGCTGCTTGGGACCGCGTTCGACATCGTGCTCTCCATGGTGCCGGGCTGGGGAACAGCGACCGTCCCGGCGACGGCGTCCGGCTGGCTGCAGCAGATGGCCGAGAACCCGCTGCTGGGGCTGCGCAACCTTGACGCGCTGAACGTCCTCATCAGTCTCATTGCAGCGCCCATGTACATCGTGCTCGCGTGGCTGCACCGCCGAGAACGGCCGGTGAGCGCGCTGCTCGGCCTTGTCTTGGTGCTGTCGGGCACGATGCTGTTCGCGGCGGCCAACGCAGCGTTGCCCATGTTCGGGCTCTCACAGCAGTGGGCCTACGCCGGGGCAGCGGAGCGGCTCGCCCTCGCCACCGCGGCCGAGGGGTTGCTCGTCAGGGGAGCGCACGGCAGCATGGGCGTGCTGCCGGGCTTCCTGCTCTCCGAGCTCGGGACAACCGTTCTCGCGCTGTCGACGATGTCCGGCGTGCTCATCAGCCGACGTACCGCGGGCCTGGGAGCGATCGGCGCGGCTGTCCTGGCGGTCTACACCCTGCTCATGACCTTCGGGGGCGGACAGGAGCCGCTGGTCCTCATGCTCGCCGCGCCCGCAGGGATCATCGTTATGGTCTGGCAGGCGGCGGTCGCCCGGCGACTCCTGATGTGGTCGGGGCCGGCTCGCCCCGGGCTACTCGAACACCTCGCGCTGCGCCTCGAGCGTCCGGATCCTCTTGCCCACCCGTAGCGTCTGGGCAGCGAACAGTCCGGCGATGATGAAGTAGACCGCAGAGAGCGGCAGCACGAACCAGAGGGCGCGGCCCGCATCGAGGAGGTTGTCGATCGTGACCACCGAGAGCGGCAGCAGCGCCGCCGTGAGCGAGACGTAGAGGGCGAGCACCCGCTTGTAGTGGGCGAGCCGCGAGTCCAGGTCCGAGTAGAGCTCGAACGGGCCGTCGGCGGCGCGCTTGCGGTGATAGGCCCACTGCTCGCTCACGGCCACAGTCTCGATGCCGCTCTCGGCAAGGAACTCGAGATAGGAGCGAGTCTCCGGCTTGCGGGGGCTCGCTCCGAGCAACTCCATCCGGTACGTCCACTCGCCGGGCTTCCCCTGCTCGAAGACGTACGTCCCCCATGTGTGTCGTACGAGATGCTCGCCCCGCGCGGCGTGCTCGTTGATCCAGCGCTGCTCATTCTCGAAGTCCCAGAACAGCCGGTGCACGGTCTTGAAGCTCATCGACGTTCCTCCTTCGCGACGCGCCGTCCGTTCCGCAAGAGCTCCTCGAGCCGCTCGAGCTCGAGGCGGACCGCTTCGCGGCCGGCGTGGGTGATGACGTACTCCTTCTTGCGGTCGCCGGTGTCACCGGCGACGGGCTCGATCCAGCCCTTCTCGGCGAGCGACGTGAGCGCGCCGTACAGGGTGCCGGGGCCGAGCGTGACGCGACCGCCGCTCAACTCGCCGACGTACTGCATGACGCCGTAACCATGGAGTGGCTCGTGCAGCGCCAGCAGCACGTAGAAGACCGTCTCGGTCAGCGGGCCGTGCGTCTCGGTGGACATCTCGTACCTCGTTTCGCGCACTCGGCCGGGAGTCTGCATCGCGTCACGATGCATCGGCCAACGGTATATCGAGATACGTTATATCGGATGACGATATATCTGTCAAGCGACCACGCGGGAGTCCCGGGCCGCGGCCTCGATGCGCACGCGGTCGCCGGCGTGGAGCACCTCGGCGTCAGCCGACAGCTCTTCGCTCATGCGTGCGAGCGCGTGGTCGCAGCTGTCGTGCGCCGAGAGCAGCACGCGGTCCGGGGCGTACGACTCGATGGCGGCGATCGTGGCGCTCAGGTCGGCATCGTTCACGGGAGACCACGGCGGCTTGCCGGTCCCGACCACACGCTGCAACTCGATACCCGCCCGGCTCACGCGTCCGGAGGTGAGCGGGAAGTGCAGTCCGCCACCGATCGCGTGGATCGGCTCATCGGAGAGACGGCGCACCATCCGCACGATGAGCTCGATGGTGGGGTGTCCGCATCCCGTCAGGATGACGAGGCCTTTGCCGCGCACGCGCGCCACGAGCGCGTGCTCCTCGGTGAGGCCGAACATGAACAGGCTCCGAGCGAGCGGTCCGGTGGTGGCGATGCCGGCCTCGAGCAGACGCGGGCCGTCGACGAGCTCTGCGCGCAGTCCCGGCGTCGAGCACGGGGCCGGCACGTAGCACGTCGTGCCCTCGGCGATGCGCAGCTCCTCCGGGATGGCGACACGGTTCGCACGGTATGCGGCCATGCCGCCCATGTGATCGAAGTGGAGGTGCGACATCGCCACGGCGTCGAGGTCGTCAAACGTGAGCCCCAGTCGGGCGGCGTTGTGCGCGAGCGTGGGCGTGGACGGGCCCATGGCCACGTCGAACAGCATCGACCCGCGGTCAGTCGTGAGCAGGTACGACACACCCGCATCGCCGAGGAACCCGTCGAGGGTCTTGTGCTCGACGAGCACGGTGATCTCAAGGAACTCGAGCTCGGGGAGGTCGAGCGGCTGTGCGGCGGCAAGGCGCTGCTCGTTCGTCTCGGCAGCGAGCACCCGATTCCGACGGAATCGCGCGTTGCGCGCCGCCATCAGCGGCGCCAGGACGGGGGAGGCCACCGCGAGTGCGGGCCACCAGAGCGGTGAGATCGCTGGAGCTTTGCCGTTCATGACCGTTCTCCTTCCCAGGTGCGTTCGAACCGCGCCACGAGCGCGGCGGTCAGGTCACGTGCCTGTGCGTGCGCTGCCGACTCCTCCACGTCCTGCCCCCAGAGGCGGCCCGAAGTGGTGAGCGACACGATGCCGTGCAGGGCCGTCCAGAGCAGGCGGGCCTCGGTAGGGGCGTCGATGCTCTCGGCGAACTCGCCCCGCTCGACGCCACGCGCGAACTCGGCCTCCAGCACGCGGAGCGCGCCCTGCCGGCGTGCGCGGACAGCGGCATCCGGGTGGACCGGCAGCGCGCGTACGAACACGAGCTCGTACATGCCGGGGTGGGCGACCCCCCACGACACGTAGGACTCGGCGAACATGCCGAGCCGGCGCGCCGAGGACGGTTCGGCGGCGACAGCGTCCTCGTCGATCGCGGATCCGAGCTGACGCACGCCGTGGTCGATCGTGCGGTCGAGCAACTCGTCACGGCTGGCGAAGTACCGGTAGATGGCGGCGGCGGTGTAGCCGACGCGCCGGGCGATCTCCACCACGGTGACACCGTCGGGCCCGTGCTCCTCGACGAGCGCGGCCGCCTCCTCGAGCACCCGTTCGGGGAGCTCGGGGTTCGCGGGTCGTGGACTCATGGTTGGCTCCTCTCATAAACTACACACCATAACTTATACCGCATAACCAACGGCGGCGCAACACCCGATCCCGACAGGCTGCCGGGAAGGACGACCAGCTCTCGCCGGGGGGTATCGCACGCCACCCCTGGAGGTGCTACGTTCAGGGCGGCGCGGCAAGCCGTTCGGCCTGGTGAGGGGAGCCACCATGAGCCAGCAACAGTGCCCGGCGTGCGGTTCGTACGTGCAGCCCGGCTCGCAGTTCTGCACGAACTGCGGTGCCGCGATGCAGGCGGGGACGGGAGCGCCTCCGCCGCCTCCACCGGGAGGGCAGGTCCCGGCACCGGGCTATTACCAGCAGCCCACGGCACCGCAACCCGGCTATCAGCAGCAGCCGCCGTATCCGCCCGCCGGCTTCCAGCAGCCGATGCCGCCGCAGGAGCCCCCTCGGAAGCGCAAGACTCTCCTGATCGTCGTCCTGGTCGCGCTCGCGCTGCTGCTCTGCTGCGGCGCCGCGGTCGCGGCCGTCCTTATCTTCGGGGATGGCGACGGGGGCGGCTCGTCAGGGGAGTACCCGGCGTGGGAGCTCTCGGCCAACCAGCGGCGTGTCGTGGCCGAGTTCGGCTACCCGCAGACCTTCAACGTCTACTACGGCACCGACCCGGTCGCCGATACCCCCGCCGAGAACGGCGAGCTGCCGATGCATCGCTTCGAGGTCTGGGACTACTACGCGCTCGGCTCGCGCTTCATGTTCAAGGACGGCGCGGCCGTCGGCACGTCCGATGCACCGGCCCTGCCCGCGGGGACCGAGTTCCCCATGCTCAAGCCCGAGGAGTTCTCGCTCGGCATGTCGTTGCAGGAGACCGCTGACGCGATCGGCGCGCTGCCCACCGAGGGAGCGGACATCGCGCCGGAGATCCTCGAGGGCCTTGAGGTCTACATCTTCGAGGGGCAGGTGACGGCGAGCTTCGACCAGGGTCGGCTCGTCGGCGTCGAGACGGTACCGGTCGCACCTGAAGGGAGCGTGCAGTGATGAAGCGGACACGCACCTTCTTCGGCTGGTTCTGCCGAGACGATCGTGGCGAGATCTTCACGCTCAGCGTGCTCACCTGGATCGCGATCACGAGCCTGAGCGCGACGGTCATCGTCGGAGGCAGCCAGGTGGCGGCGGATGTCGCCAACAAGCAGGACACGGATGCAGCGGCGGCCAACCTCCGCGGTGGCGCCGAAGCGATCCGCGAGAAGATGTCGGGACGCGGCGACGAGTACGCCCAGCAGATGCTAGAGAACGCCGACAAGATGGAGCAGGTCGCCGGCACGATGGAGAGCGATGCCAACTGGGCGATCGCCAAGAGCGGCGGCAGCGTCGCCGTCGACCTCGTGCTCGCGCCGGTCCAGATGGACAAGCTCTCCAAGCTTGGCAAGGCGGGCAAGTTCCTCTGGGACGTCAAGGGCGGGGTGGAACTCGGCCAGTCGGGCATGAGCGCGGTGCAAGATGTGCCGCCGGAGATCGGCCAGCTCCAGCAGGATCTGGCGGCGATCCAGTTCAACAAGAACAGGCCGGCGAGCGACCCGACGGCGCCTGAGCTGCCGACGATCCCCGACTACGAGCTCCCCGATCCCACCGAGGGCTACATCCTCGGCGTCAAGGTGAAGTCGGCGACGCAGCAGCTGCAGAGCACGCTTCCCGACCGGGAGGACGACCTCTACGAGCAGCTGGCGGCCGACCTGGTCAAAGACATGGAGACCGACGAGCTCATCGGCCCGGCGGAGGCGTCGTCGATCACCGGCGGGATCGAGTGGGGCGACGCGCCGTTCGCTGACGCGCTCGCCGCCGAGGTGTCGCTGCTCGACCCCAACAACGCTCCGACGGTCGAGATGGGGGGCGTGCAGCTGACCGATGCCGATCGCGCGGCGCTCGAGTCCGGTGAGAAGACGCAGGTGATCGGCCAGTACTACGGCACCGCCGGGATGGAGCCGGTCGTCGTCACCAGAGACGACGCAGGCGGGCTGACCACCGAGTTCACGCTGCTGGAAGGCCAGCCGGCGGTGTCCACGAGCCCGGACTACAAGCCGGACTACGAGCAGATGCCGGACTGGTGGGACGGCACCGTCGATTCCTGCCCGTACGTGTACGCCTGGGACGGTCGGTCATTCGTCGCGGTCAACGACATCATCTCGGTCAGCCGGGACCCCGCGCGCGAGTACGACGACTTCATGCTCTTCCGCTCGCTCGCACAGCCTGACGGCACGCTCGAGGTGCGGGTGTCCGAGGTACGAACCGAGGAGTCGTTCCTCGACCGCATCGTGATGAAGGGCGTCGTCCCCGATGACGGATTCGGGGCGGCGGTGACTCCGTCGGGCGACGTGCTGTCGGTGCGCGACCCCGTCGGACCCGATCGCGCCAGAGCCGCGGCGCCCTCCGCGCTGGTCGCCGTGGACGGGACGGGCGTCAAGCTCTACTCGGGTTCGCGATTCGAGGCGTCATGGAGCGTCGGCGATGCCGGCGACGCGGTCATGCTGCTGGCGATGGACGGCTTCGAGGACCTCGGCGACATGGGCCTGCCGCTCTTCCAGCGGCCGGCGGTCACGGTGGAGGCGTACGTTGAGGGCGCCTGGCGACCGGCGGGCACCATATTCCCGCGCGAGCAGCCCGATGAGATGGCGCTCGATGTGAGCCGCTTCATCGACGAGGGCACGGTGCGGCTGCGCTTCTCGGCCACCTCGTGCCATGTCGAGAAGTTCCAGTTCGTGGACGCCGTGCGGCTCTCTACGGCACCGACCGACCGCGTCACGGTTCGCGCGCTCGACCCGATCGGCATCACGCTGGATGGAAGGGACGTCTCGGCAGAGCTCGCGTCGACAGACGGTCTGCGTGTGCATACCGTTCCCGGCGACGTCATCCGATTCCGGTATGCTGGCGTGAGCACGACGCTCTTCGTCGCGGAATCGAGAGGGTGGTACCGCGACCTCGAGTGACGCTCACTGACGGCAACTGAGAGGATGCGCGTGCTGGCGGTCGCCTTTGGCGTGCTGTTCTTCATGGCGGTCTCGCTCGTGACGGGCCTGCTCTTCGATCGCATCGGCTGGGGCTACCTGCTCTCGAGCGATGTGGCCGAGGTAGCCGAGGCGCGCGCTGCCGAGCCGATTCTCGGCATGCCCTGGGCGTACTACGTCGCCGTGCTCGGGCCGGGCATCGGGGTCATCGCGATGATGGACTGGGCGCTCCTCGCGTGGCGCTTCGCGCTCGGCCTCGGCACGTCGCTGTTCCTCCTCGTGACGATGTGGGACATGCGCCGCCGGCGCGGGACGCTCGCGATCTACATCGGCATGCGTCGCCGCGAGATCGGGTTCGAGCCCCGCGGGGACGTCATCGAGGTGCCCAAGCTCATGTTCGTGACCATGAACGAGCCCGGTCCCGCGGTCTGGCTCATCCTGGCCGTCCTCACGACGCTGCTCGCCGTGGCGCTCTATCCGCGGACCCACCTGCTCGCGGTGCTGCCGCTCGGACTGCTCGCGATCGTCGCTGTCTGGGTCTTCATGCGGCAGCGCCAGAGCCCCTGGGAGCCGCTCGCGCGACGGCTGCGGCGCGCCTCGTTCAAGGACGGGGAGCGCCTGCGGGAGTACCTCGAGGGCTCGCTGGACGTCGACCCCGAGGTGCAGCTGCTGCGCCACGCCGCGGATACCATGGTCGCGCGCGTGCTCGGCGGCCTGGGCGAGCGCGACTAGCTTCGGCGGTCCTGCGGTATACTCCTGGTACCGAGTACCCGCCGCGAAGGCACCCGCGCGTCCACACCGCGCCGGGACCGGTCGCATCGTCGCCGAGCGCAAGGAGCCCATGGGGACCTACCGCGATGATCTGACGCCTGTGTCGCGCTACCAGAACCTGGGTGCGCGTTCGGTTCGATACATCCGCTCGCTGGACGCGGTGCCCGAACTGACGCCGGAAGAGCGCGAGGCGTTGCACGGTGTCGCGGAGCGCTTCGCGTTCAGGACGAACGACTACTATCTCGGCCTCATCGACTGGGACGACCCCGACGACCCGATCCGCCGCCTCGTGATACCGCATCCCGACGAGCTGCGCGACTGGGGGGCGCTCGACGCCTCCAACGAGGCATCCAACACCCGCCTGCCGGGTCTGCAGCACAAGTACGCAGACACCGCGCTTCTGCTCGCCATCGACGCATGCGGCGGCTACTGCCGGTACTGTTTCCGCAAGCGGCTCTTCATGCACGAGAACGCCGAGGTCTCAAGGGACATCGAGCCGGGTCTGGAGTACATCCGTTCGCATCCGGAGATCAGCAACGTCCTGGTCACGGGTGGCGATCCGCTGCTGCTGTCGACCGCACGTCTCGAGCGTCTGCTCGGCGAGCTCGCCGATATCCCTCACGTTCGGATGATCCGCTTCGGCACCAAGATGCTCGCGTTCAACCCGTACCGGGTCCTCGGCGACGAGCGCCTGCAGCAGGCCGTCGAGCGGTTCTCGGGTCCGGGGCAGCGCATCTACTTCATGCTCCACTTCGACCACCCGCGCGAGATCACGCACCTCGCGCGCGAGGCGGTCCGTCTCCTGCGCAGCCTCGGGGCGGTGTGTGTGAACCAGTGCCCCATCGTCGCCGGCGTCAACGACGACCCCGCCGTGCTCGCCGAGCTCTTCCAGCTCTGCACGAACGTCGGTTGTCCGCAGTACTACGTGTTCCAGGGCCGGCCGACGGCAGGCAACGAGCCGTACGAAGTGCCGATCGTCCGGGGCTGGACCGTCTTCTCGCAGGCGCGCCGCGGCCTGTCAGGGCTCTCGCGCCGCGCCCGCTTCGTGATGTCGCATGCGACGGGCAAGATCGAGATCGTCGGAGTCGATGAGGAGCGCATCTATCTCCGTTATCACCGTGCGAAGGACCCGGCGCACGAGGACCGCGTCATCGTCTGCCGTCGTGATGACGATGCGTACTGGCTTGACCAGCTCGAGCCGGTCGAACTCGGCTGACGCAGTCGGACCCCTGCACCGCTGACCAGGGCACTCTTCACAGTCCGTGAATCAATAACGGATTTCTTAACGTTTGCAGGAGTGCGCCCTGCCGCACCGAAATGCCTAGTCACGCACTAGCATGCGAGTCGAAGGGTGACGCATGGACCACAAACGGCCGCAGACCACCGAGGAGAACCTCGGTGTGCGGGTCTACGAGGTGACGAAGCAGCGCGCCGTCGAACGCGCGATCGAACGGCTGCGCGCCGGCCTCAAGGCCGACTGGTTCTACCTCACGCAGGACGATATCGCCAATCTGCGCTGGCTGTTCGGCGAGATCTGGGCGACGCGCGATCGCGCGGACTGGGACGCGCTGCACTTCAGCAAGCTCGACATCCGCGACGCGCGGATCCTCGCCGGTCACGCGGACCGGCTGCATCGCCATGGCACGCTACGTCTCCCGACCATCGACCTGGCTGTCGCGATGTTGCGAGACGCCGCGGACCGCGCGCGGCGCACCGAGTTCCTGCTCTACACGGAGCAGGAGGGCGCCAACATCTAGATATCTCGTAATGGAGCGGGCGTCGGCCGTCGGGGGGCGGTCGCCGTCCGCTTCTTCACGTGCGCGCGTGGAACGCCTGGTGGGGAGGGGTGTTGTGACGCGCCTCATACAGCGATTCCCACCTTCTGCCGAATGAGCCCGACAGACCTCGGGACAGGGGCGCGGAGTGTCCGCACCGGGGACCGTCAGGCGAGCGGAACGGGAGGAGATGCCGATGTCTGTCATGAGGTTGCGCGCCCGACCGCTGGGAGCGGTCTGCGCGCTCGCGCTGTTCTTCGCTTCTATCGTCATCATGCCGGCGGCTTACGGATGCACGCCGCCGGACGAGCCCTTCAATATCGAGTTGCTCGGAGGCTCGGCGGCCGTGACCAACGGGGTCGATCTCGACGTGGAGGGTGCGTACCTCTACGTGGCGACACCCGACGGGCTCACGGTCTTCGATGTGACCGATCCCGCCGCTCCAACGGCGGTCGGCTCCGGGTACGCCACATCCTCCCCTGCGGTACGGCTCCTCGTGTCCGGCTCTCGCGCGTACGTGGCCACCGATGCTGGGCGTGTCGTCATCCTGGATGTCACCGACCCGCTGGCGCCGGCGCTTCTCGGCCAGTACGACTCCGGGAAGTACCCGCACGCGCTGGCCGCCTCGGCGAACCGGCTCTACGTCGGAGCCTCGGACGGCCTCCATGTGGTCGATGTCAGCGATCCAACGGCACCGGTGCGCGTGGGGTACTTCGCCACACCGCAGCCGGTCACTGACGTGGTGCTCGACGGGTCGGTCGCATATGCGGCGTACTCCTACTACACCGTCGCCGTCGCGACCGGTGTGTACGAGACGTATCCGACGACCGTGATCGCGCTGAACGTGGCAAGTGATTGGCCGACGCTGCTCGCCAGTCATCAGATCCCGGCCGGTCGCGTGCGTCTGGCGTTGGGCGGCGGCTACCTGTACGTAGCGGTCGCCGGCTCGGGCGGCTACCTGAAGGTCTTCGACGTGGTCCCGTCGGGGTCGCTCGACTACCGCGTCTACATCGGCGTCGGCAGCTATGGAGCGCTTGACGTCGCCGCCGACGGTACCGATGTGTACCTTGCCGGCAAGGACGACACGCGCGCGTATGACCTGGCGTACACCGACGCGCCGTATCTCTCGGCGCTGCACCCCGACGGCGCCAAGGCCATCGACGCTGCGGACGACGTGGTCTTCACCCTCGACACGATGGGCACAGTACGCGTCTACCAGTACCTGCCGACCTCGGAGCGCTCGCTCGGAGCGGACCGCTACAAGACGGCGGTCGACCTCAGCAAGCAGTTCGCGGCGGCGGAGTACGTCGTGCTGGCCACCGGCGCCAACTACCCGGACGCCCTGGCAGGTGCGCCGCTCGCGTACCTCCTGGACTGCCCGATCCTGCTCGTCGATCGCGACGCGATCCCGTCTTCGGTGAAGGCGGAGATCAAGCGGCTCGGCGCTACCAAGGCGTACATCCTCGGCGGTACGGGAGTCGTCTCGGACCGCGTCGTCGCGGAGCTCAGGGGACTCGGCATGGCCGCAGGCAATATCAAGCGGCTTGCCGGAACCAACCGTTACGACACCTCGGCCAAGGTCGCCCTGGAGATGAAGGCGCGGAGCGGCTCCATCGCCAACGCGTTCATCGCCACCGGGGAGAACTTCCCGGATGCGCTCGCGGGTTCGGGCGCGGCGGCCAAGATGGGCGCGCCGATCCTTCTGGTGGAGCGCACCAGCGTCCCGGGGGCCACACGCCAGGCGCTGTCCGCCCTGGGCGTGAAGGACACCTACGTGCTCGGCGGGACCGCGGTCGTCTCGGACGCCGTGATGCGCAGCCTGCCCTCGCCGCTCCGGCTGGCGGGCAGCGACCGGTTCGGTACCGCGAGAGCGGTGGCCGATTGGGCCATCGACCGCTCCGGCGCGGGCTTCGCGGAGACCACGGTGTTCGTGGTGACGGGGCGCAACTTCCCCGACGCCATGCCGTGCGGCGTCCGCGCCGCCATCGACAACGCCGCGACCGTGCTCGTCAACGAGGACGTCCCGGGCTCCACGCGTTCGTTCCTGATGACACGGGCGGCGGGCATCGATAACGTGCGTGTCGTGGGCGGCACGTCGGCGGTGTCGAGCGAGGTCGAGCGCGTCGTCGTGAGTCTCGTCAAGTAGGCCGAGCGCACGCCGTGCGTTTCGTCGCGAGGCGGCCGCCACCTGCGGTCGCCTCGCCTGCGTCTGCGGGCGTAGCCGCGGTGCGACCGATGCGAGGCCGCCAGCCCGGGCGTGGAGTTCGGCCATCGCGCTCGAGTGTCGTACCATGTCGGTGACGTCACGGTTAGTCTTCGGAAGGCCACGCGTCCGAGATGCACGCGATACCCGCACACGCGAGCGTACCCGACCGGCTGGTCCGACCGGCGCGCATCGCCTGCGCTCTCGTCATCGCCGCGATGTGCGCGCTCGGTTCGGGTTGCTCGGATGAGCCCCCCGAGCTCGATCAGACGCGGATCGCAGTCGGGGGCGTCCCGGTCACGGTCAGCGTCGCCGACACCGAGGAAGCGCGCTCGTGGGGATTGCAGGGTCTCGACGGGTTGGCCGAGGGGACCGGCATGCTGTTCGTCTACGAGGATGCCGCGGACCGGACGTTCGCGATGAAAGACGTCAGCTTCCCGATCGACGTGCTGTTCATCGGCGAGGACGGATGCGTCAGCGGCATCGTCCCGCTCGACCCGGGGAGCGAGACGCTTGCGTTCAGCCCGGGGCCGTCACGCTACGTCGTAGAGCTGCCGCGCGGCTGGGCCGAGGCGCGGGGCATCCGGCAAGGCAGCCGGTTCGAGCTCGCGCCGTAGCGCTACCGCGTCTTCCGGAGCCACACGAGGGTCAGCGCGTCGCTCGCCCGCTGCCGCCGGACCTCCGTGTAGCCGAGGGAGCGGTAGAGCGCGAGCGAGCGTTCGCTCAGGTGGCCGGTGAAGAGCTCGAAGCACCGCGCTTCCGGGAACGACGACTCGATCGTGACCGCGAGCGCACGGCCGATCCCCTCGTTCTGGCGTGTGGGATCCACGACCAGGCGAGCGACCTCGCACGTGTCTCCCGCGCGCATCACGCCCTGGACGCTGCCGATGATGCGGCCATCGCTGGTCGCTTTGAGCACCACGTGGTCCCGGTAGCGTGAGCGATGCTCGTCGAGCGTCTCGGTAAGCGGAGGGAGCTCCGGATCGCCGTACTGCTCGCCGACCGGGCCGAATGCCCGCTTGATGAGCGCGAGGATCTCCTCGGCATCATCGAGGGTGGCGCGTTCGATGCGCATCGTCGCCCCGTCCACGAAGGTTGAAGAAGCCTGAGTCCCGCACGCTGTGCGTGGCCGCTCAGGGCGATCACTAGCGATCCTGCGGGGCATCCGGCGACGCGGCCGGATGCGCGGTCGTGCTGTGCGTGCCTACCGGGGCAGGAACTCGAGGCGGCCAGCCGGACGCCAATGACGCTCGGCGTCCCGGAGCCGCACCTCCCGGGAGCAGGCGACGTGACGCTCGAGCGCCACGGCGAACGAGTAGTGCGGTGCGCGCTTGCGTGGCCTTCGCGACCTGGCTCTGCGCATACGCTCTCCGACCTCCGTTCCGACGGCAGCAGGACGAGCAGCGTGCAGGCGCACGCGGGCACGGGCGCGCGCCGAGAGCGTCAGGGGTGAGAAGTGGGACCGAGCCGGCGTCGCATCGCGTCCCGCCGGCTTGAGCGGAACCGGGCATGTCGGGTGAGCATGACCCATCGGCCTCAGTGTAGCAGCTGAACGGGCGTTCGTCACTCCTCGGCGGTGGGCGGAGCGGTATCGATCGGCAGACCGGCGGTCTCGTAGACCGCTCGCTCCGCCTCCTCGAACGCCGGGAGGTCGAGGTCGACGCCGAGATCCGCGGCGCGGTCGAGCGTCGCGACCGCGATCGTCATGGCGTTGACGAGCGTGATGGCGACCTGTTCGCCGCTCGGCCGGTAGCGTGCCTCCAGGGTGCCGTCGGGATGCGCGCGCGCGTAGCTGCTGGACGCGGACGTGTTGCCGTGCGCCCGGTCCGAGAGGATCGGATAGACGTAGCCGAGATACTCCAGGATGCCCGGCATGACGCGATCGGCGCGCTTGGCCATCTGGTTGAGCGAGAGGCGCGTCCACCGCTCGTAGCGGGGCTTGTCACGCTGCGCGTCGGCCGTGTCGGGGACGGGCGCGTCCGGCTCCGTTCCCTGTCGCAGCGCCGCCGCGATCTCCGCGCCGGTGGCAAGGCGGCGGTTCTCGAACGAGAGCCAGCGCTGGGCGAGCTTCTCGGCATCGGTCGAGATGTAGCCGAGCGTGACGGCGTCCTCGACCATGCCGCGCAGCAGCGTCTGCGCCTCGACCGCGTAACCGGCCTCGCAGAGCAGTCGGACGGCGTTCAGGTTGCGCAGGCAGCGGATCACGAACAGCGACCCCACGAACGCGGGGACGCCGTGCTCGAACTCGAGGCCGGCGTCGAGCCAGCCGAACCCGACATCGAGCGCCCGGCGAACGGCGGCGAACAGCGCTTCGTGCTGCTCGCCGGGCCTCCATGTCAGGTACGTGGGCATCGTCAGCTACTCGCTCACGAGGACGGGCGCCTCGGGGTCGAGCGGGTTGGTGCGCACCGCGAGCGAGAACAGGTACGGGTAGCTCGCCTTGAGGTGTTCGAGATGGCCGACCCACTGGCCCGCGAGCGCCGCGTAAGCGCGCTTGATGTCGCCGCCGAGGTGCGCCAGGTCGGTAGCGGGCAGGTCGGTGACGCCGGGACGCGCCTCGAGCTCCTCGGCCAGATGGAAGACGGCCCACAGCGTGTCGGTGAACGACTCGTGCTCGAGGAGGTTCGGGTTCTCTAGCAAGCGGAGCAGGAAGTCGCGCTTGGAGGTCAGGAAGTCGCGCACAGCCTCGAGGTCGCCCGCCGACGCGTCGATGGGATGCTGGGCTGCGGCGAACACGGCGCGCGCCTCGGCGAACTGCTTCGGCGTCCAGTCGGGTCGAACGAGCAGCTTCTGGCGAGCATCGACAGCCGAGGCGTCGAACGTGGCGAGCATCCCGAGCAGTCGATTGCCCACTTCCGAGAAGAACGCGCCGATCACCATGTTCAGCTTGTGCAGCAGCTCGCGCTTGGCTCTACGCTCGAGCAGCTCGTGGAGGACCATCGTCACAAGGAGCACCTCGAGCGGCAGGAACGCGATGTCGTGCACCGTGTATATGGCGATGTGATGGAAGTCGTGGAAGATGAGGTAGTGCAGCACGTACAGTACGAGTGAGGCGGCGACCAGCCCGATGCCGAGGCGGACGCGCCAGCTCTTCAGATTCACTGCGAGCCCCTTTCACAGGCGTCGGTGGATTGCTCCATAGTAGCGGGGGCGGATGGAAGGCGCACGTGCGGCATACGCGCGCGGAGGGTATAGAGGCGTCAGGTCGCCGAGATACGAGCGGAGGTTGGCTGATGAACGGACGGGTACGGATGGTCGCGATACTGCTCGCCCTGCTCATGCTCGGCATGGCGCTGGGCGTGGCCGGCTGCGGCAGCGATGCCGAGGAGCCGATCGATGAAGAGACGACGGTGGACACGGGCGAGGGCGGCATCGGGGAGACGATGCTCACCGGTGAGGAGCTCGTGGAGGCGAAGTGCTCGACCTGCCATGACCTCGAGCGGGTGCTGGAGGCGGACTACGACGATGTAGGCTGGATGGCCGTCATCGACCGGATGATCGTGAACGGCCTGGAGATCACCGACGAGGAGGCCGCCGCGGTGGCGCAGTACCTCGCCAACCGCTGACGGACCGTGATGTCAGCCGACGCGCCGGCCGCATCCGCGGTCGGCGCGTTTGCGTGCTGACGCGGGTGGGCGCACAATACGAACGCCCGCCACAGAGAGGTCCCGCAGGTGCCTTCGAACGAGTCCGCACATCGCGTCGCGCCCGCGACGATCGAGATCCGCCAGATCGAGCTCCCGCTCACGACGCTCCGCGTCGGCACGGCCGGTGACGGCCCTCCGGTCATCATGGTCCCGGCGACCATATCCCTCATCGAGGACTGGGAGCCGATGATCCGCTTCGTGGCCGAGCGCTACTCGGCGTACTTCTTCGAGCTCCCGGGTTACGGAGGGAGCACGCCGTTCAGGCAGCCCTTCAGCAGCAGGCTCGTCGCGCAGGCCGTCGGCCAGCTCGCCGACGCCATCGGAGCCGGACGCTTCGGCGTCCTCGGCTTCTCGTTCGGTGGTCTGCTCGCGCTGCGGACGCTGCAGGCCATGCCCGATCGTGTGGACCGGCTCGGCCTGCTCTCACCGTACGTCGGCAAGGAGGCGCTCCTGCACTCGGACGCCAAGATCGGCGCGCTGCGCACGATGCTCGGTGCGTTGCGGACCGAGGTCGCCCGTCGCGGGATGGTCGCTGCGCTCCACACGCCCGTGGGGCGCACCTTCGTCTCCTGGTTCATGCAGTCGGCGGGCAAGTTCGAGACCCCGACCGACATCCGGGGACGGCTCGCCGCGTTCAGCGTGCATTCGCTCGAGGTGCTCATCGCTCAGACGACCGAGGTGCTCACGACGAGCACGGCCGAGCTCGCCGGTCCGTACGACGTGCCGTGCTTGTTCGGCATGTCCGAGTTCGACACGATGCTGGACTTCGGCACCACGCAGCGCTTCATCCACGGCAGCTTCCCTGACGCGGTCGAGGACGTGTGGGACTTCCCGTACCACGCGCCGCCCGAGCCGTTCACCCTGGAGGACTACGAACGCGACTACCACGCGCTGTTGGCGTGGGAGCCTGCGACGCGAGCGGGGTAGGTACCAGAGGTAACCAAGCCGAGGAGGGACCGATGACTGACGAGAAGCCGCTTGAGACGCTGCCGGAGACCATTGTGGAGGGCGAGGCGTACGCGCGGCTCGAGGCCCACGATGTGCAGATGCGGTCGAGCGCGATCGGCTCGGCGGCCGTGAACGACCTCGAGACGGACATGAGCGCGCTGGGCGGCGTGAGCGCGGACGGGTCGGCCAGCATCGACATGTCCGCCGTCGGCGGTATCGCGGCCAAGGGCGACGTGACCGTGGAGCGAGGACTGATCGGCGGCGTGGCCGCGGGCGGGAACGTGTCGCTCGGGATCGGTCTCGCCGATGCCGTGCTCGCCGCCGGCGACGTGCACGCGGAGACGCTCGGCGCCGGGGCGGTGGCGGCGCGTTCGGTGACCATCAGCAAGGGGTGGGTCGGCGTCGTGGCCTCCCCGCAGGCGAACATCGCCGAGGACGTCAAGGTCGTGCTCGACCCCAAGGGCGCAGCATGGCTCGGCATCGCGTTCGGCGTGGCGTTCGGGCTGGTGTACGCGGTGACCCGCGCCTTCACCGGCAGCTGCTGCGAAGAGTAGGCGCCGCACGTGGGCGCGGTGCGGATCGGCACGTGCTCGTGGAGCGACAAGACGATGATCGAGGCGTACTACCCGGCCGAGGTCAAGACGGCCGAGCAGCGGCTTCGTTACTACGCTGCGCGTTTCGACACCGTCGAGGCCGATTCGCCCTTCTACGCGATCCCCGACGTGCGGGTGGCCGAGAACTGGGCCGCGCGCACGCCTGAGGACTTCATCTTCCACGTGAAGGCGTTCGGCCTGATGACGCAGCATTCGGTTGACGAGCGACGCCTCCATCCGGCGCTGCGCGAACTGCCCTACGAGACCAACGAGCGCGGTCGGGTGACACGGCCCTCCGCCGAGATGATCGACACGGCGTTCGAGCTGTTCGGCGAGTTCGTCGCGCCGCTACGCCGCGCCCGTAAGCTCGGCGGCGTCCTCATGCAATTCCCGCCGTACTTCACCGCGCTCGATGACGAGCGTCGTCGCGAGAACCTGGGGTATCTTGAGCGAGCGCAGGAGCTTCTCGGCGACGTGCCGATGCTCGTAGAGTTCCGGCACCCGTCCTGGGTGGCCGAGGACCGCGTGGCCGAGACGCTCGGCTTCCTTGCCGACCGGCAGATGGCGTACGTGAGCGTCGACGCTCCGCAGTTCACGGACAAGCCGGTGATGCCACCCCTCGCCGCGGCGACGACGCCCTGGGCGTACGTCCGGTTGCACGGCAGGAACCGCGAGATGTGGTTCGCGCGCACGAGCAGCGCCGCGGACCGGTTCGACTACCTCTACACCACTGAGGAGCTCGGCGAGGTCGCCTCGCGGGTACGCGAGCTTGCCGATGAGACCGAGGTGACCTGGGTGATGTTCAACAACTGCAAGTACGACTACGCGCCGCGCAACGCGCGCGAGCTTGCCGGGATCCTCGGTGAGGGCGTCCCGATGCCGGACGGGAGCGCCGGCGGGCAGCTCGGCCTCGGGCTCTAGAGGGGCGACGTCGCCGTCCAGTCGGCGAGCCAGCCGTCGGCGAGCGCATCGGCAAGGGCGTGCGCTCGCCGGTCGACCTCATCGGCGGCCACCATGTTCGGGTTCCCGTACATCCGACCGGAGATGGCGAGCGATGTCAGGCCGTGCATGGCGACCCACATCACGTCGGTGGCCACGGCGCTGTCGAGCGAGCGGTCAAACACGCCCTGTTCGATGCCGAGCTCGACGATCTGCCGGTTGCGCCGCCACGACCGGCGTCGGGCGAAGATCGCGTCGGGGCTGATGTCGCCCAGGTAGCCCCACTCGAACATGAGGCGGTACATCCCCGGATTGGCGAGCCCCCATGCCAGGTACGCGTGCGCGCCCTGCCGGATGCGTTCGACGGCGCTCGTCCCGGTCTGCCGGGACTCGATCTCATCGGCGAACCACTCGTACGCGCGGTTCACCGTCTGGTCGAGCAGCTCGTCTTTGTTCGCGAAGTGCAGGTAGATGCTCGTCGGGCTGTAGCCGATGCGCCGTGCGACCTCACGCATGGTCACGCCCTCGGGACCGCGCTCTTCCACGATCGCAGCGGTGGCCGAGATGATCTCGCTTGCCAGGTGAGGGTTGGCGGGTCGTGCTGACATGCACGAGTTCCTTTCGTCGATATGCCGAGAGATTAACAGCGTTATCTTAACGTGTCAAATCCGAGAAAGTAACGGAAAAGGGGGTTGACCGGCGTCCCTACAACCGTTAACTTAACGCCGTCATTGTAAACGGTGTTAAGTTTCGGAATCGCGAGAGGGGACCCGATGCGTGTCCTGCGTACCATCTTCAAGAGGAAGCTGCGCGCCTTCCTCACGATCTTCGGCATCACGATCGGCGTGCTGGCGCTCGTCGTGATGGGCTCGATCGCCGAGAAGCTCCAGCTGCTCGTTGACGGCGGGGTGGACTACTACGCGGACAAGGTGATCGTGGCTGCGCCGAGCGCGATGGCGGGCTTCAGCACCGAACCGCTCTCGACCGATGTCATCGCCCAGATCGAGGAGGTCGACGGTGTCGCGCGCGCCGCGGGCTCGGTGATGATGTTGCTCGAGACCGACGCGTCGAGCGTGAACATGGGCGTGCCGGCGAACATCAACGCCTCGGACTTCCGCGAGGAAGGCTACGAGACCTTCCAAAGCGACGTGGTCGAGGGCCGCAAGCTTGAGAAGGACGACCGCGGCGCCGTCGTCGTGGGCTCAGACCTGGTGGACAAGCTGGGAGCCGAGGTCGGCGGGACCGTCGACATCCGCGGCGAGGAGTTCGAGGTCGTCGGCATCCTCGGCAAGACGCTCACCGCGCCCGACAAGGCGGTGCAGATGTCGCTTCCCGACGCGCAGCGCCTGCTCGTGGCAGACCTGCCCTCGGCGGTCCGAGACACGGTCGACCCCGAGACGCTCATCACGTCGATCGCGGTGTACCTCGAGGACGGGTACGACCCCGACGAGATGGCCGAGGTGATCCAGGCCGAGGTCGACGACGTCGAGGCCATGGGCCCCGAGGGCTTCGAGAAGTCCGTCAGGGAGCCGCTCAAGATCTTCAACCAGATCATCTACGCCATCGCGATCGTGTCGCTGCTCGTCGGCGGGCTCTCGGTCATCAACACGATGACGATGTCGGTGGCCGAGCGTACCCGGGAGATCGGCGTACGGAAGGCGATCGGCGCCTCGGACGGCGCGATCATGCGCCAGTTCATCGCCGAGTCGGCGGTGATCGGGCTCATCGGCGGCCTGCTCGGCCTCGGTCTTGGCGCGCTCATCGCGCTGGCCGGGAACCAGGCGGGCGCGGCGAGCGCCACGGAGCTGTTCCTCGTGACGCCGCGCCTTGCGATCGGGTCCGTCGCGTTCTCGCTCGTCCTGGGTGTCGTCTCGGGCCTGTACCCGGCCTGGCACGCCGCCCGGCTCAACCCCGTCGAAGCCCTCCGCTACGAGTAGCGGACGAACACGGAAGGACTGCAACCATGGCAAGCATCGTCAGCGTCGTAGGGCTCGAGAAGCGCTACCGCCTTGGCAAGGACAACTTCGTGGACGCGCTGCGTGGCGCCTCGCTCGAGATCGAGGAGGGCGAGATGGCCGCCATCATGGGGCCGTCCGGCTCCGGGAAGTCCACGCTCATGCATATCGCCGGGTGCCTCGACCGCCCGGATGCGGGGGAAGTGTGGCTGCGCGGCCGCCGCGTCGACGGAGTGCGCGGCACCGAGCTCACGCGCATCCGCGCCCGGGAGGTGGGCTTCATCTTCCAGGGCTTCAACCTCATCAGCACGATGACCGCGCTCGAGAACGTCGCGCTCGCCGCCGAGTACGCCGGCTCCTCGCGCAAGGATGCGGCGCGTGCGGCCGCCGAACTGCTCGAGACGGTCGGGCTGGCGGACCGCGTCAAGCACGTGCCCTCCGAGCTGTCCGGTGGCCAGCAGCAGCGCGTGGCGATCGCCCGTGCGCTCGTCAACGGCCCCCGGATCGTGATGGGCGACGAGCCGACCGGCGACCTGGACACCGCGACATCGGACGAGATCGTCTCGGCCATGCGCGCGGTCAACCGCGAGCGCGGCACGACGTTCCTCATCGTGACGCACAACCCGGAGGTCGCGGCGGCGTGCGACCGGACGATCAGGATGCGCGACGGCGTCGTGGAGACGGCCGAGTCGCGTACCGCCTAGCGGCGTGCCGTGCGCCGAGAAGGGAGCGGTCACATGACCCGCACGGACAAGGACGGAAGCCGGGAGACCACGGCCCGGCAGGGGATCCACGCGTACGTGAGCATGGGTACGTTCATCGCGCTCGGTGCGGCGCTCGGGTTGGTGGTCGGGCTGCTCGCCGAGCAGATGGTGATCGGCCTTGCGATCGGGGCGGGGCTCGGCACCGTGGGTGGCGCCGTGTTCGAGACGTACCGTAAGCGTTAGAGCGAGCGTCAGTCCTTCTCGGCGGAGCGGTAGTCGTTGGGCACGTCCTGCACGAGCTCCCCGTCGAGCACCTCGAGTATGCGGTCGGTCTGCTGCGCGATCCGGCGGTCATGGGTGACGATAAGGAACGTCGTGCCGCGCTCGGCGTTCACCCGGCGGAACAGCTCGTACACGGCTTCCGAGTTGGATGAGTCGAGGTTGCCGGTGGGCTCATCGGCCAGGATCAGCTCGGGTTCGCTCATGAGCGCCCGTCCGATCGCCACGCGCTGCTTCTGCCCGCCGGACAGCTGGTTGGCGTTCTTGTCGCCGAGCCCGGCCAGGCCGAGGAGATGGAGCAGCTCCTCGCCGCGCCGGCGCTCGGCGTCGTTCACCGCCACGCCGGCGATCAGGCGCGGCATGACCATGTTCTCCCAGACGCTGAACTCCGGCAGCAGGTAGTGGAACTGGAAGACGAAGCCGATCAACCCGTTGCGCAGCTCGGCGCGGCCCGACGGCTTGAGCGCGCCGGTGTCCTCGCCGTTGTAGCGCACGACGCCGGACGTCGGCGTATCGAGCAGGCCGAGAAGGTTCAGCAGCGTCGACTTCCCCGAGCCCGACTGGCCCACGATGCTCGCGAATTCGCCCGCCTCGAGCGTGAAGGAGACGCCTTTGAGCGCGCGGGTCGCGATGTCTCCGCTCCCGTAGACCTTCTCGAGCGCGTCGGCAACGAGCAGCGGTGCGCGTTCAGCCACTCTGGATCACCTCGATCGGGTCGAGGCGCGAGGTCTTGCGTGCGGGGATGACGCTCGAGGCGAGCGCCACCGAGATGCCCACGACCGCCGAGATGGCGATGAACTGCGGCTCGGGGCGGATCGAGAATGGTACGGGAGCGAACGAGAAGCCCCAGATGAGCGCGTAGCCGAGCGCGATGCCGCCGGTGGTGCCGCCCGCGCCGAGGAGCGCCGCCTGCCACAGGAAGATGCGGCCGGCCGGTCCGTCGCCCATCCCCATCGCTTTGAGGATGCCGATCTGACGCGTCTTCTGCACGGCGCTGATAGCGAGCGTGCTGGCGATGCCGAGCGCCACCGCCACGAGCACGAACACCTGGATCATGGCCGAGGAGCCCGACTGCGCCTGCAGGCCGCTCAACAGCTCCTCGTTGGTCGCCTGCCAGTCGACCGCTACCGCGTCGAGCTCGGACGCGAGCCGCTCGGCCACCTCGGTGGACGCGAAGACGTCCGAAAGCTGCACCTCGATCGCGCTGTACGCGTCGGTCTCGAGGCCGAGCGCCGCAGCGGCGGTCTGCGCGGCGGTGAACGCGAGCCG
Organism: Anaerosomatales bacterium; assembly: GCA_030019445.1. Classification (GTDB taxonomy): domain Bacteria; phylum Actinomycetota; class Coriobacteriia; order Anaerosomatales; family Anaerosomataceae; genus JASEEU01. The sequence goes on from JASEEU010000003.1 coordinate 41,371, forward strand.
CTCGTTGGCAGCAGCCGCTCCCAGGTCGAACACGCCGGAGACAACGTAGGCCCCCGTCCGGCCGTCCGGCAGCAGCAGGGAGAGCTCGTCCCCCGGGCCGACGCCGGTGGCCTCGGCGAACCCGGCGCCCACCAGGATCTCGTCATCGGCGAGCGTATACGCGCCCTCGACCAGGCGTCCCGAGAGCCCGTATATGCCGTCGATGCCCGCCGCACCGCCGCCCTTCACGCTGAGCGGCAGGCTCTCATCACCGTCGGCGTAGATGGCCGAGAAGTCCCGCACGGCGACGGCGTCGGTCGCGAGCGGCTCGGAGTCGAGCACGCGTTCGGCGTACGAGCCGGGAAGCGTGGTCTCGCCGTCTGGTGGCAGCAGCGTGACGTGCGGGCTCGAGCCGACGGTGGTGTCGATGAGGTCCGCCTGCAGGCTCGTGATGAGCGAACCCACGAACACCTGCGTCGCGATGCCCACCGCGATGCCGGCGATGATGAGCGCGGACTGGCCCGGGGATGTCTTGAGGAAGCGCGCGGCGATCCTGAGCGACAGCATGCTACGCGTCCGTTTCGCCGAGGTCGCCGAGAAGCGCGTCGGCGTCGAGCAGCTCGTCGGGCTCCCAACCCTCGTGCCCGTGCGCGAACGCCGCGCCGCCGACGAGCACGCGCGCCTGCGGCAGGAGCGCGCGCAGCGTGTCGACGTGCTCCCGCAGGCGAAGCCGGTGGTAGTGCGTGGCGGCCGAGAGCACGACGAGGTCCGCGCCGGTCTCGCGCGCGGCGGCAGCGGTCTGCGCCACGGGAAGGTCCGCGCCAAGGAAGACGACGTCCCAGCCGGCTAGCGCGAAGCGGTCCGCGAGCATGCGGAGGCCGAGGTCGTGGTACTCCTCGGGCGGACAGGCGAGGAGGACGGCGCCGGCACGTTCGGTCTTCTCGGCCAGCTCGGCGACGATGGGCGCGACCGCCTCGACGATGGTGCGTACCACAGCCGAGGCGTAGTGCTCTTCCCAGACCTCCTCAGCTCCCTGCTGCCAACGTGAGCCCACGCGGATCAGCAGCGGCGCGAGCACGCGCTCGTGCAGGACGGGGATCGGGATCTCGCCGGAGCCGACGGCGTCAAGCGCGCGCCGGAGCGCACCCGCGCGATCCCGGGAGGCGATGAGCGACTCAAGCTCTGAGCGAAGCGTGTCGGCAGTCATCTCTCACTCATCGTAGACGTCGGCCGCGAGGTCCACGGCGTTCACCACGCGCGTCACGCGCCAATATACCCCATCCTCGTCCTCGCGCCGCTCCAGCTCGAAGACCACCGTCTGGACGCCGATCCCGTCGCCCTCGAAGCCCACGCCGGTGCCGGTAGCTTCCGCGTAGCCGTCCTGCGTGCGGGTGACCTGCGCGTTGGAGAGAGCCACCTGGACCGGCTGGTACAGGAATGCCGCCCCCGCGGCGTACTCGTCGCCCACAGCGCGGCAGCCGTCATGGATGCTCTGGTATGTGGCCTCCATGTCCCAGTAGCGGCTCATGCGGTTGAGGTCCTTCTCGGCGAACGCCACATGGAGCTGGTCGAGCGAGTATTCGGGCGTTGCGCGATGACGGAGGGCCGAGCCGATGAACGCCGCGGCGAGCACGAGCGCGATGACCGACACGCCTCCCACCCAGGCGAGCAGGGTGGTCCGGCGTCGTCTGGCCAGCGCCTCGCGCGCCTGGGAGCACGGCCTGCAGAACCGCGCCTCGCCGTCCTCGATGAGGTTCCATGCGCGCGTCTCGGCGCCGCATGCGTCGCACGTGCCGGTCGGCACCTCATCCGGCCGCAGCACGGTCCGGACCGGTCCCTCCGGTGGTGATCCCGGCCCGGCAGCCGTCGGTCGGTCCATCGGCCCTCCCCCCGTCGGAGCCGCATCCTCGAGACCAGGGTAGCCGCCGTGCCCGGCGGCGGCAACGCTCACCAGTCCAGCAGCCGGCGCTCGCCTTCGAGGGAGCGGACATGCGTCGCATCCTGCGACACCTCCAGGCAGCCGACGTACTCGCCGCGCTCGTCATGCAGCGCGATGTAGCGGATCACCACGAACTTCTCGCCGAGCTGTATCCAGAATTCGGCGGTGTCCTTCTCGCCGGCTTTGAACGCCGAGAGGATCTGCTCGACCTTCTCGACGCTCGCCGGCGGGTGGCAGTTGCGCACCTCGCGCCCGATGACCGCGGGCGAGCGCGGGAAGACGCGCATGCCTTCGGAGTAGTAGCGCACCCGGTCATCCGGGCCGACGAAGGTGATGTCGACCGGGAGGTTGCGCAGTACCAGGTCGAGTTCGGACGGCGTCAGCCTGCCGGTGGTGAGCGGAAGCCCATGCTCGCCTGCGGCGCGGGCGCGGTCCTCGGCGGCATGGATGTCGGCGGGTGTGATGTCGTGTGCGGCGGCCGGCGCGCCGGTGCCGAACCCGGTAGCCGGGCCGTCCACCCACGCGAAGCCGATCTCGGCCTCCCCGGCGGCCATCGACTCCCACTCGGACTCGGTAAGCGTCTCGAGCGCCACGGGGAAGAGGATGCGCTCCTCCTTGTAGACCATGTCCTCGATCATGCCGAGCGCGTCGGGGAGCGAGGCACGCACCAGCTCGGCGTCGCCAGCCGTCGCCGCTGCCCGAACGGTCTTGAGCCGATCGCGGATGTCGTCGTGGATGGCCCACATCACCTGCGTCGGTCCGGTGACGCCGTGCCGTTCCAACAGCGGGAAGAGCTGGTTTTCCTTGCGCGTGTAGTGCGTATCGAGCGCCGAGAGCGACGTCAGGCTGGCGCGCAGCTCCTCGAGCGAGTCGGGCAGGTCGTCGAGCTGGCAGCGTATGGCGTTGACGATCTCGGCCAGCGCCTCGTTCTCGCGGCGGTACGTGTCGACCGGATGCCCCGCGGGGACGGCCCCTTCCTCCTGCGCCTCGAGCGCGTCCTTGAAGACGCTCACATGCACGTCGCAGAGCCGTTGCACGTCGCCTACGGGCACTCCCTCTCGGATGAGCGCCTGCTCCATCTCGGCGATCTCGGTTGAGTCCACCTCCTGGACGAGTGCATCGAACCGCGCCTTGACGTCTGCCACGGCGGCGCCGTCGTGCAACTCCTTGATGATCTCTTTGAGGAGCGCCTGTCGGCTTCCGCGCTCTGCGTCGCCTGCCGAGAAGGTCGCGATCTCCGCCGAGAGGTCCTCTGTGAAGCGCTCGGCCGGTACACCGGCCATCTGGGCCGCGTCGCCGACGGTCGCGACACGCAGCACGGTCTTGCGTAGCACGGGATTGCGCAGCTTGGTGAAGGCGGGATCGTAGCTCACGAGGAAGTCGATGAGCTCCGGGTACTGCCGGAGCAGGTCGTGGATCTTCGTGTCGGCCGTGACGCGCATGAGTCCTCCCGGTGATGGCGATGGGTACCATCCCGTTTGTACCCGGCGAGCCCCGCCGTCCGGCACATTTGTGTGGACATGGGGGCTGGCCGCTGGTAAGATTCCGCGTGCTGTCCGCATAGCGGGCACCCCGTGCGGGGGTGTAGCTCAGCTGGTTAGAGCGCTGGCCTGTCAAGCCAGAGGTCGCGGGTTCGAGCCCCGTCACTCCCGCCACAAGTAACAAGCAGGTCAGTCACGGTTCTTGGTGGCTGGCCTGTTTTGTTGTTTGAGGAAGTGGACCGCATTTCCTACGTATTCCTACGGGCGATAGCCACCAGGGAGTAAGCCGCCTGCCCGAGAACGTGCTCTCTGGCGAGCCACTCGTCCATGTCGGTCGAGGCCACAGCACGCTCTTCATCGTAGACGCCGATGTAGTAGGCGAGTGTCGTCTTGGCCTGCTCATGACCGAGAACATCTTGCATGAATGCGGCACTGCGACCCTGGCGGGCGAGAGCACTCGCATACGTTCGGCGAAGGTCATGCATCGTCAGATCGGAGCGGAGGCCGGCGGCCTTGACTGCAGGCTTCCAGACACGCGTGCGGAAGTTATTGACGTTGACAGGGCGGCCGGCAGGTGTTGGCAGCAAGAGGTCTAGTTCGCTTGGCGGGACCACATCAAGATGGGATCGCAGCGCTTCGACCGTCGACTTCGGCATAGGTATGCTTCGCCGTGCCTTCCGACTCTTTAATGGAGCCAGCTCACCGTTCACGAGCTGATGGGTCACGTGCAGGAGGCCCCGTTCAAGCTCGACGCTCGATGTGACCAAGCCGAATGTTTCTGAACGCCGCGTTCCGCATGTGGCCATGACGATCAACGCAGGGCGCCAGTACCCGGGTGTGGCCGCGATCAACGCCCGTATGTCGGCGGGGGAGAGTGGCCGTATGTGACGGTCGGGCTGGCGAGGCAGGTTGCTTACGGCTGCTGCCATCGGTGCTTGTGTTGAGTAACCCATAGACTCCGCGAACTTGAACGCCTGCGACAGCCGCACCACGACCTTCCTCACGTAGTTGTCGCTCAGCCCCTTGGACGAGACCCAGCTCACGAAGCGATAAATGTCAGGTCGAGTGACCGAGGATATGGCGGTTGTGCCGAAGTATTCGCGGATGTAGCGGGCCTGGTAGCCGTAGTCCGCACGGGTGTTGGGCCGCAGGTTCACGGTCTGCAAGGACAGCCACTCATCGACGAGCGTGGAGAAAGCGATGTCCTTGTGCTCCACCGGTGTGATCCCGAGCCGGATACGTCGATCCGCTTCTGCGAACGCCAGCTTCGCATCAGCCTCCGTTCTGAACGTGCCGACCCATTCGGATCGCTTGAGATGACGGTTGTAGACGTTGACGGCGAACCGGAGATCGCCCTTGGCGGTCTTGTACTTCTTGATGGACATGATCTTCTCCTCAAGAGGCGAAGCCCGCTCATGGCGGGCTCCTCGAAGGTTTGGATGTCTCGCGAAAACAAAGAAACCCCACCGTGGGCGACGTTCGCGACTTGTCGCAAAACGTCCGTTACGATGAGGTCATGTAGCGCAGGTCTCCCTGCGCCCCCTAGTAGTTGGCGCTTGGCCGAGGTCACCATAGCACACGATCTTCGTGACCTGCAATGGCGTTTCCGCCAAATAGCCGCGTGCCTTCTTGCACGCTGCCTGCGGCTGTTGGATGCCTTCTGATGCCCCGCCCATGCCCGTATATGCCACGGGCCAGAGTGACTCATGTTGGTAGAGCTCAGCGACCGGCGCTCTCTCGGTCGCGTTGCCCCGCAGGGGACGGAAAACTCGCGGGTAGACAACACAAAACGCCCCTGTCTTTACGACAAGGGCGTCTGAGTGTCTATGGTGGACTCACAGATCCCGGTTACAGTCGCTATCCCTTGTGCCGAAGCAGCCTTATCCCGTTAAGCGTTACGAGCACGGATGCACCCATGTCCGCGAGGATCGCGAGCCACAGCGTCAGCCAACCGGGAAACACGGCAAGGACGGCGATCAGCTTGATGCCAAGTGAGAACGCTATGTTCACCCTGATGGTGTTGAGGGCAGCGCGCGATAGGCTCACGGTGAACGGCAGTTGAGTTAGATCGTCCGAGAGCAAGGCGATGTCTGCAGTCTCGAGAGCCGTGTCCGATCCCGCGCCGCCCATCGCGATACCGACTGTCGCTGTGGCAAGTGCGGGCGCGTCGTTGATGCCGTCTCCCACCATCGCAACTTTGCCGTAGTCAGACAGCAGCGTCTTGATCGCTCCGACCTTGTCCTGCGGCAACAGCCCGGCCTCAAAGCGGTCAGCTCCCACGCTGTCGGCCACGCTGGCCGCTACACGTGCATTATCGCCGGTGAGTATCACCGCATGCGCGACGCCCGCTTCTCGCAGCTGGGCTATGACGCCGGGCGCATTGTCACGCACCTCGTCGGCTACAGCTATCAGGCCGTAGGGACCGTCTTCATCACCGAGAACGAGTACCGTCTTGCCTTGTTCTTCGATGGCGGCGACTCGAGAGCTCACACCGATGTCGGCGGATGGGAATAGCCTCAGACTCCCGATCCGGAGCCGTCGGTCGTCGATCGTCGCGGCGGCCCCACTTCCGAACATTGCCTCGAAGCCACGTGAGGCCGGCACCGTAAGATCGAGGCGCGCAGCCTCCCTGAGCACCGCCCCCGCGAGCGGGTGCTCCGAGTGGCGTTCGACGCCAGCTGCGTCGGACAACACGGCAAGGTCATCCATCCCGGGCCGCATCACCTCTATGTCGGTGACCGCCGGTTCGCCGACGGTGAGCGTTCCCGTCTTGTCGAATGCGATCGCGCTGACTGAGCCCATCTGTTCCAGGTAGATGCCTCCTTTGATGAGTACACCGCGTTTGGCAGCGTTTGATATGGCACTCACGACAGCCACCGGCGTTGACACCACCAGAGCGCAAGGGCAGCTCACAACGAGAAGGGCCAGGCCACGATAGATCCACGGCTCCCATGGCTGGCCGGTTACCAAGGGAGGGAAAATGGCTATGACGGCCGCGAGCCCTATGACGATAGGCGTGTAGATGGCGGCGAACTTCTCGACGAACGCCTGAGATGGCGCTCTGTGGGCCTGGGCATCTTCCACCATGTGGATGATCTTCGCAATGGTCGTGTCCTCGGCACGCTTGGTCACTTCTACGCGAAGCAGGCCCTGCACGTTCAGTGTGCCTGCGAACACCTCGTCGCCGACGGTCTTCTCAGCGGGGATGGACTCACCCGTGATGGCCGCTTGGTTGATGGACGAGGTTCCAGACGTGACAATGCCGTCCATTGCCAGCTTCTCTCCCGGTCGGACGTGCATGATGTCGCCGATCGAAACGTCATCAACCGAAACGTCCAAAACGGAGTCAGCCCGTTCTACTCGTGCTGTCTTGGGGGCGATGTCCATCAGGTCTCGGATGGAGCGCCGCGCACGGTCCATTGTCCATCCTTCGAGCATCTCCGAAACTGCGAACAGCAGCGCGACCACGCCCGCTTCCTCGTACTCCCCGATGGCGATCGCGCCTATGACGGCCGCGCTCATGAGCACCGACATGTTGAGGTCGCGACGCGGGATGGCCCTGATGGCCTTGCGATAGTTCGACCAGCCGCCAACTACCGCTGCCAGCACAAAGGCGCCCATGCCGATGAACTCGAAGCCTTGAACCGCCTCACCGATGTAGCCAGCGACCACGGCGACCAAGGCAACGACCACGCGTCGTCTTTCCCAGTCTGGGCCTTGAGCCTCGCCTTGGCGCACGGGAGCGTCCGCCGACTCGACCACGTAGTCCTCGGCCCTGCCCTCCCTGCGGATCGCCTCGAGGTCGGCTTCACCTTCGACGACGAGCTTGCCAGTCGTCGCGTTCAGTCGTGCCCCGGTGACACCGGGGAGAGCGGCTACGTTCTTCTCGAACTTGGCCGCACAGTCCATTCAAGTGACGCCCTCGACGCGGAAGATGTGTGTTCCCGTTGCGTTAGCCATTCGAGGCACTTCCGTTCTGCTGAGTCGTTCGAGACAGAGCATAGTTGAGGGCAGCCTCCACCACGGGGACGACGTCATGAGCGGCGAGTGAGTAGTAAACGAGCCGCCCCTGCTTGCGGTATGTCGCAAGACCCATGCGATAGAGGAGGCGCAAGTGGTAGGAGGCGACCGCCTTGGAGACCCCAAGAGCAACGGCCACGTCGCACACGCACATTTCAGCCTGGCTGAGGGAGTAGAGCACCTTGAGCCGCGTGTCATCGGCAAGTGCGGAGAGCAGCTCGCCCGCGCCCTCCACACCGGTGAGGGGGCCTTTGACAGCGTTGACCACATCCGCGTGGACGCACTCAACACTGCAGACAGGACTGACGGACTGATCTCGCTTGCCAGGCATCAAGAGCCTCCGAATAGGTATCATGGTCAAACGACCGTTTGTACATTGAGATGTTACAGCACGACACTGAGCACGACAAGTCCGGAACAAGTGATCCACGGCGTCTGTTCTTGGAAGCGGGACGTCGGCAAACCGAGATCAGTCGGCGAACAGGCCCCAAAGGGTGGAGATGGCCCATGCGCCGAAGATGATCCAGACGACAAGAATGAAGACGGCTGCCGCGACACTCGGCGGCTTCTCGCTCTTCTCGGCCTGTTCGCGGCACTCATCCATCACGGACTTCGGAACCATGCGGACGCAGAGGGCGATACCGACCGGCACGATCAGCAGATCATCGAGATAGCCAAGCACCGGAATGAAGTCAGGTATTAGATCGATGGGGCTGAGTGCGTATGCGGCGACGGCGCCTGCCGCCAGCTTGGCGTACCACGGCGTGTCTGGATGGCGTGCTGCGAGGTACAGCGCGACCGAGTCTCGCCTCAAGCGGCGTGCCCATTGTCTTAGTCGTCCCACAGCCAATGATCGTGCTCCTTCGCCGATGTCGTACGGATAGTCATCATGACCCATGTTCGACCGCTGTCCGAAGACGACATCCTACGCATTCCTAAGGATCCTAAGGAAAACGACCCCCGTCTGCTGTCCACCTCGTGCGGACAACACCCATCCGGGGGTGTAGCTCAGCCGGTTAGAGCGCTGGCCTGTCAAGCCAGAGGTCGCGGGTTCGAGCCCCGTCACTCCCGCCATAGTGATTCCGAGAAGACCGGAGCCTTCGGGCCCGGTCTTCTTGCGTTCGGGGCGACCCGAGTGCCGAGTTCGTCACGATTGTTACAAGTCGAGGGGTATAGTTGAGGTGTTCCCGGCAGCGAGCTCTCGGTCCGAACGACGCGAGGGCGGAACGAAGAAGGGGGTTGCGATGCGACTCGAAGGCAAGGTAGCCGTGATCACCGGAGCGGGCTCCGGCATGGGCCGCGCGATGGCGAATCTGTTCTCGGCGGAGGGAGCGAAGATCGTCGCGGCGGAGTGGAACACGACGACGCTCGCCGAGGTCGTCGATGAGGTGAAAGCCGCGGGTGGCGAGATCGTGGGCGTCGAGGGCAACGTCGCGCTTCTTGAAGACTGCGAGCGCGTCATCGACACGGCGGTCGAGGCGTTCGGCACCGTGGACGTGCTCTGCAACAACGCGGGCGTGATGGACGGCTTCGCGGGCGCCGCCAACGCGACCGACGAGATGTACGAGCGCGTCTTCGGCGTGAACGTGAAGGGTCCGTTCTACCTGACGCGCAAGGTGCTGCCCATCATGCTCGAGAAGGGCAGCGGCTCGATCGTGAACACGGCCTCGGTCGCCGGCGTGGGCGGCGGCGCGGCAGGCGTCATCTACACCATGTCCAAGCACGCGGTCGTCGGTCTCACCAAGAACACCGCCTGGCAGTACGCGCTCAAGGGCGTGCGCTGCAACGCGATCGTCGCCGGCGGCGTGGAGACGAACATCATGTCGAGCGTGGACCAGTCGAAGATGGATCCCGAGGGCGCGGAGCGGTGCCAGAAGTACGCGTCCATCATCCCGGGCATGCTCAAGGCCACCGACATCGCCGATCTCGCGCTGTTCCTGGCCTCCGACGAGTCGAAGATGATCAACGGCACCGCGATCCCGGCCGACGCCGGCTGGCGCAGCGCCTAGACGAGCCTTCAGGCGCACACGGCCTCGAAGATCGAGAAGGCCGGCCCCTCGGGGGTCGGCCTTCTCTTCGTGACTGTGGTGACGGCGCGACCGTTGCGCGACGGCCGGGCACGGAGGACGCGGTCACACCCAGCCGCGCGCCCGGTACAGCTCGAGCCCACCGTCGAGCGCGCGGCGCATCTGATCCCGGATGGCGGGTGTCAGCTTCTTGAGGTAGCCTCCTGACGGGGACTGGGACGGCTACGAGCGAGCGTACAGCGGCTCCAAGCCGCTCGACGCCACCTTCACGGAGGCTGAGATCTCCGCGCTGATGTCGTACGCGCACGGCTCGTCGTACTGGCCGATCAAGAGCATGCAGGTGAACCTCCTCGGCGGGGATTCCGCCGAAGCGTCGGCGCTCGTCACCTACGCCGGACGCGACTGGCCCGTCTACGTGGCCGGGAGCGGCGGCATAAGCGGCCGCGCGCTCACGGTGGACTTCTCGGAAGCGACCGTCGCCGGCATGAGCGTGCCCGCGAACTACCTTGACGCGGGAGAGGCGTACCTCGAGAGCCTCGTGAACGGCCGGCTGGGCCGGATACCCGGGTTCGACATCCAGACGCTCGAGATCACCGAGGAGGGCGTCCACGCGGTCGGGAGCATCTGGGAGAGCGCGGAGTGGGTGCCGGTGGCCGAGTAGGTCCCCCGCGCGCCGCGTCGCTTCCCCCTCGGCCCGCGCCCGGATCGCTGACGCCCCCGCGCGCCCCGCACGAGCGTGTTTCCGCTATCATGCTCGTACCGCGCGCCCCGTGCGGTGGGACCCGGGGGAAGGATGAGCGCCATGGCCGAGAAGAGCCGGATCGCCGAGAAGATCGTCGCCGTGCGTGAATCGCTCGGCCTGTCAGCCGAGGAGCTCGCGGAGCGGGCCGGTTGCGACCTCGCCCTCATCGAGCAGCTCGAGGCGGGAGAGCTCGCCCCGTCGCTCGCGCCGCTCATCAAGATCACCCGCGCTCTCGGCATGCGTCTCGGCACGCTGCTCGACGACGACACGGCGGTCGGGCCGGTCGTGACGCGCCGCGATGAGGCCGAGCGCGTCTCGCGCGTGAAGTCGCTCGAGACATCGAGCGACGCCGGCGTGCTGGACTTCTTCTCGCTCGCTGCCGGCAAGACGGCGCGGCACATGGAACCGTTCGTGATCGACGTCCAGCCGAGCGCCGCCGAGAAGCACACGCTCTCCTCCCACGAGGGCGAGGAGTTCATCTACGTGCTCGACGGCGCCATCGAGGTCGAGTACGGCAAGGCGACGCACACGATCGCGGCGGGCGACAGCATCTACTACGACTCGATCGTGCCGCACGAGGTGCGAGCTGCCGCCGGCGCGCCGGCGCGCATCCTCGCCGTCGTGTACGCGCCGTTCTAGGGGCCGGCGATGGCGCTGCACACCGACCTCACCATCGGCCAGTACTTCGAAGCGAAGGCGGCCGAGCACCCCGACCGTGACTTCGTCGTCTATCCCGACCGCGACCTGCGCTGGACGTACGGCCAGTTCGACCAGCGCGTGGACCAGCTCGCCAAAGGACTTCTCGCCATCGGCATCGAGCGCGGCGATCACGTCGGCATCTGGGCGCGTAACGTCCCCGACTGGCTGACGTTCATGTTCGCCACGGCCAAGATCGGAGCCGTGCTCGTCACGGTCAATCCGGTCTACAAGGCCCATGAGCTCGCGTACGTCATCAAGCAGTCCGACATGAAGGCGCTCGCTATCATCGACGCCTTCCGTGACGTCGACTACGTCAAGATCCTGCGAGAGCTCGTGCCCGAGGCATCCACGCAGGAGCGCGGGCGCCTGGAGAGCTCCGAGTTCCCGCGCCTGAAGTCGCTCATCTACATGGGCCCCGAGAAGCACCGTGGCTTCTACAACGTCCCCGAGTTGCTGCTGCTCGGGGACAACATGTCCGACGAGCCGCTGCGCGCGCTCACCGCGTCGTTGCACGCCGACGACGTGGTGAACATGCAGTACACGTCAGGCACGACGGGCTTCCCCAAGGGCGTCATGCTGACGAGCCGCAACATCCTGAACAACGGTTTCTTCATCGGCGAGCGCCAGAAGCTCGGCCCGGACGACCGTATCTGCCTGCCCGTACCGCTCTTCCACTGCTTCGGCTGCGTTCTGGGCGTGCTCGCGGCGCTCACGCACGGCAGCACGCTCGTGATGGTGGAGAGCTTCGACCCCGTCATCGTCCTCGCCGCCGTCCAGAAGGAGCGCGCCACCGCGCTCTACGGCGTGCCGACGATGTTCATCGCCGAGCTCGCGCACCCGATGTTCGACCTGTTCGACCTCACGTCGCTCAGGACGGGGATCATGGCCGGCTCGCCGTGCCCGATCGAGACGATGCGTCAGGTGATCGACAAGATGCACGCCAGCGAGCTCACCATCTGCTACGGGCTCACCGAGGCGTCGCCGGTGTTCACGCAGACGACCGTGGATGACGACCTCGTGCACAAGTGCGAGACCGTCGGGACCAAGCACCCCGAGGTCGAGGTGCGCGTGGTCGACCCCGAGACCGGCGAGGACTGTCCGCCCGACGTACCCGGCGAGCTCTGCTGCCGTGGCTACAACATCATGAAGGGCTACTACAACATGCCGGAGGCGACCGCCGCCGCGATCGATGCCGAGGGCTGGCTCCATTCGGGCGATCTCGGCACCGTCGATGCGGACGGCTACTACCGCATCACCGGCCGCATCAAGGACATGATCATCCGGGGCGGGGAGAACATCTACCCGCGCGAGATCGAGGAGTTCCTGTACACGATGCCCGGCGTCGAGGACGCGCAGGTCGTCGGCGTCCCGGACGCGAAGTACGGGGAGGTCGTCGGCGCGTTCATCCGTCGTTCGGCAGGCAGCGACATCGCCGAGGGCGACGTGCAGGAGTTCGCCCGCGCGCGCATGGCCCGCTACAAGTGCCCCAAGCACATCTGGTTCGTGGACACCTTCCCGATGACGGCGTCCGGCAAGATCCAGAAGTACAAGCTGCGCGAGATGGCCAAGGAGCGCCTCGGCATCCAGCTCGGCGTCTTCGCGGGCGAGCAGGACGACGCGTAGATGTCGGGCGTTGCGCTGCGCGTGCACGAGCACGGCACGGCCGGACGGCCGCGCGTCATCGTGCTGCACGGCGGCCCAGGCGGAGCGGGGGAGGCGACGCCGCTGGCCGAGGGTCTCGGCAGGTGGTTCTCGGTGCTCGAGCCGTGGCAGCGCGGGAGCGGGAGCGAGCGGCTCACGGTGGCCCGGCACGTCGCCGACCTGCACGAGGTCGTCATCGGGTGCGGCGAGCCCCGGCCGGCGCTCGTCGGCCACTCGTGGGGCGCGATGCTCGCGCTCTCCTACGCTGCCACCCACCCCGAAGCGGCCGGCCCGCTCGTGCTCGTGGGCTGCGGGACCTACGACGAAGCGTCGCGTGCGCAGATCGGCCGGACGCTGGGCGACCGGGTGGACGCGGATGTGGAAGCGGCGTTCGACGACCTCATGTCGGTCGCCGACCCCGTCCGCCGCGCGCAGCGCCGCCACGGGCTCATCGAGCGGCTCTACGCGTTCGAGCCGGATGACACGCTCCCGAGGCCGACCATAGAGATCGACGAGCGGGCGCAGGATGAGACCTGGTCGGACGTCGTACGCCTGCAGGCCGAGCGCATCGAGCCGCAGCGCTTCTCGGCCATCACCGGTCCGGTGCTCATGGTGCACGGCGCGCACGACCCGCACCCGGGCGCGATGATCCGGGACACGCTGCGTGCGGTCATGCCGCAGCTCGAGTACCGCGAGCTCGCGCGCTGCGGCCACACGCCGTGGATCGAGCGGCACGCGCGAGACGAGTTCTTCACCGTCGTGCGAGAATGGCTGGCACGGCACGAGACGACAGGGGTGAAGCGCGCCGATGGCGATGCGTGACGACACGATGCACGAGATCCGATGGCACGGCCGCGGCGGCCAGGGGGCGGTGACTGCCGCCAAGATACTCGCGGACGCCGCGTTCGGCAGCGGGTGGCGCGGCGTGACGAGCGCGCCGTCGTTCGGTGCCGAACGCCGGGGCGCGCCGGTGACCGCTTCGACGCGGCTGGCCGCCGAGGAGATCCGCGTGCTGTCACAGGTGACCGAGCCCGATGTGGTGGTCGTGCTCGACGAGTCCCTGCTGGATGTGGGCAAGGCGACAGCGGGCATCAAGCCGGGCGGCGTCATCATCGTCAACACCACCCGCCCCGCGGCGGAGCTTGGCCTTGCGGGCGACTTCCGCGTGGTGGCCGCCGATGTGACTGGCGCGGCGCTTGAGGCGGGCGTCGTCGTCGCGGGCACGCCGCTCGTCAACACGGCGATCCTCGGAAGCGTGGCCGCCGCGACGGGCCTGGTCACCATCGAGAGCGTGGCCGCCGCCATCGAGCATGTCTTCTCGGCGAAGCTGGCCGAGAAGAACGTCGCGGCCGCCCGGCTCGCCTTCGAGTGCACGAGCAGGTAAGGAGCGAGAAGCATGCGCGACCGCAGCCACGATATCTCGATGTCGCGACCGGCAGCCGGCGAGGCGGGCAGGACCGGCGACTGGCGCAACGCGCGGCCCGTGATGGTGGCCGAGCGCTGTCTCGCCGTCCGCCAGGGAACCGTCACGTGCCAGATCTGCTGGGTGTACTGCCCCGACGCGTGCATCGCGCAGGGCGTGGGCCCCGTCATCGACCTCGAGCACTGCAAGGGGTGCGGCATCTGTGCCGAGATGTGCCCGGCCTCGGCGATCCAGATGCGTCCGGAGAGCGTGCATGGCGTGTGCGCCGTTGAGGAGGGCGAGCGATGAGCCACGCGAAGACCCGCGTGATGACCGGGAACGAGGCCGCGGCGCACGCCGCTCGCCTCGCGCGCGTACAGGTCGTCGCCGCGTACCCCATCACGCCGCAGTCGCCGGTGGTGGAGACGCTGTCGGAGTGGGTGGAGTCGGGCGAGCTCCCCGCCGAGTTCGTGACCGTCGAGTCCGAGCACTCGGCGCTCACGGTGTGCATCACCGCGTCGACCGTCGGGGCGCGCACGTTCACCGCGACGAGCGCGAACGGTCTTGCCTACATGACCGAGCAGGTGTGGTGGGCGGCGGGCGCGCGCCTGCCCATCGTCATGGGTATCGCCAACCGCGCCATGGCGGCCCCGTGGAGCGTGCTCAACGACCAGCAGGACTCGATGTCGGTGCGTGACGCCGGCTGGGTGCAGCTCTACTGCCGCAACAACCAGGAGATCCTCGACACGCTCGTGCAGGCGTACCGCATCGCCGAGTCGCTCTACGTCCCGGTGATGGTCTGCTACGACGGCTTCCTGCTGTCACACACCATGATGCCGGTCGAGCTCCCCGATCCGGACACCGTCGACGCGTTCCTCCCTCCCTACCATCCGCTCACGGTCGTCGACCCCGACGATCCGCGCAACATCGGGCCCGTGACGCTGGCCGATCCGCGTCCAGACGCCGAGGGCGTCGCGCGCAACGGCTACATGGAGTTCCGCGCGCTGCACCATCGCGCACTGCTCGGCGCTCTCGAGACGATAGAGCGCGTCGATGCCGAGTACGGCGCGGCCACCGGCCGCACGTGGGGCGGGCTGCTCTGGGAGCACCGGTTGGACGATGCCGACGTGGTGCTCATCGCGGCGGGCTCGCTCGGCACGCAGCTCACCGTGGCGGCTGACGAGCTGCGGGACGAGGGCATGAACGTCGGGGTGCTCGGCATCCGTTCGTATCGGCCGTTCCCCGCAGTCGCGGCGCGCGACGCGCTCGACGGGCGCTCGCTCGCGCTCGTCTTCGACAAGGCCCTCTCGTACGGTCACGAGGGCCCGATCTGCTCGGACATCCGCTCGGCGCTTCAGTCGCGGACCGGGGCGCCTGTCGTGTACGGCGCCATATGCGGGCTCGGCGGACGCGACGTCTCGCCCGCCGACCTGGCGGATGCCACCAGGCGTGCGGTCGCGGACCGGGCGGCGGGCATCGTCGACCGCGAGCCTGACTGGATCAACCTCCACCTTGAGGAGGACGCCCGATGACACGCATCACCGAGCTTCCCACCGACGAGGTCGTCCTGCCGGGCAACCGCGCGTGCGCGGGCTGCGGTATCGGCATCGGTCTCCGCGCGGTCACCAAGGCCCTCGAGGGCCGGCTCGTCCTGGTCAATCCCGCAAGCTGCCTCACCGTCCTCGGCGGCATGTTCCCGACGAGCTCGGTCGCCGTCCCGTGGGTCAACGTCGCGTTCCCCAGCACCGCCGCCGCCGCCGCCGGGTTGGCCGCCG
The DNA here is from genome assembly GCA_030019445.1 of Anaerosomatales bacterium. GTDB lineage: Bacteria > Actinomycetota > Coriobacteriia > Anaerosomatales > Anaerosomataceae > JASEEU01. The sequence goes on from JASEEU010000003.1 coordinate 57,076, forward strand.
GGCTGCGCGCGACCGGCAGGGCCGATGAGATGACCGTGCTCGCTATGGCGGGAGACGGCGGCACGTCCGACATCGGCATCCAGGCGCTCTCCGGCGCGGCCGAGCGCAACGACGACTTCATCTACGTCTGCTACGACAACGAGGCGTACATGAACACCGGCACGCAGCGCTCAGGCCTCACTCCCCGCGGCGCCCGCACAACGACGACATGGACCGGCAAGCGAGAGAACCCGAAAGACGTGCCCCGCATCATGGAGGCGCACGGCATCCCGTACCTCGCCTCGACCTCCGCGGTGTTCCCTACCGACGTCTACGACAAGGTCGTGAAGGCGCGTTCGATCGAGGGGCTTCGCTACATCCACATGAGCACGCCGTGTCCGAGCGGCTGGCAGTTCGATCCCAAGGACACCGTCACGATCGGACAGCTCGCGGTCGAGACCGGGCTGGTCGCGCTCTACGAGGTCGAAGACGGCGCGTTCCGTCTCACCGGGCGCAGCGCCTCGCTCGCGCGCAGCGGAAAGCGTAAGCCGGTCGCCGACTACATCCGCATGCAGGGCCGATTCAAGGGCATGGCCGAGGAAGACATCGCCGCCGTCCAGGCGTGGGTCGACCAGCGATGGGCGGGTTACATCGCGCGGCACGAAGCGAGCGCGGGCGAGTCTACCGGCGCCTGAGCTGATCCATGAAACGTCGGTCCTCCTCACCGATGTGCTTCGTGAGCCGCTGTGCCACGAGTCCGGCAGGCTCCCGCGCCGCGGTGCACGACGGCAAGCCCAGATGGTTATGCATTGCGCGTGCGGGACAGATACCCCTTACGCGACCGGCAAAGCCGTCGGAGTCGGTCGTCGATGCGTGCGGTCCGTCGGCGAGGGGCTGTTCACATGATCGGTCGAGACGCCGTGCCCCGGCGCGTTGCGCTCATCGAGGCCGGCACCCCGGGTTTGCACGTCTACTCGCATGTCGCGATGGGTCGGGGCACGCCGCTGCTTGCCACGGTCGTACGTGACGCCGGTTTCGAGGTGCGGGCGTTCGTGGAGGACGTGAGCGGACAAGGCTCGGTCGATTGGGGATTCGTCGCCTCGGCCGGCATCGTCGGCTTCTCGGCCATAACCTGCACGATGCCGCGAACGACGGACCTCATCGAGCGAACGCGGGCTGTCAATCCCGGCGCAGTCATCGTGCTCGGCGGACCCCACCCCACGTGTGAGCCGCTCGGCAGCCTCGACGCAGGCGCGGATGTGGTGCTGCGCGGAGAAGGCGAGGACACGTTCCCCCGCCTCTGCGCCGCGCTCACCGGATCTGGCACGGAACTCGAGACCATCGAGGGCCTCGTCTGGCGTGAGGCCGGCGCGGTTCGTGAGACAGGTCCTCCGCGACAGCTCACGAGCGCTGAGCTCGACAGTCTTCCGCGAGTCGACCGATCGCTCGTCCATCGCGCTGATGCCGCCTCGGTGGCGTGGGCATGGCGGGCTCGTGGATGTCCCAAACGATGCGACTTCTGCGAGGTGTGCGAGATCTGGCCACGATACTCGGCGCGCAGCGTCGAGACGACCGTGGCCGAGTTGCTCGCCGCACAGGACGAGGGGTATCCGACGGCGTTTCTGATCGACGACAACGCGGCTGCCGACAAGCGCTCGTTCAAGCGCATGCTCGCGCTGATGGCCGAGGGTGGGTTTGCCCGGACGCTCGTCACACAGATCCGCGCCGACGCGGCGTTCAGGTCTGACGGATCGCTCGATCGCGAGTTCCTCACGCTGCTTCGGCGCGCGGCCACGGTCACTGTCGTCTGCATCGGCGTGGAGTCGGCCTCCGACCCGAACCTCGCGAAGCTCGGCAAAGAGATCGACAGCTCGACGATGGCGCGCGCGCTGAGAGCGATGCGTCGCTACGGGCTCGTCGTCCACGGCATGTTCATCGCCCTTGCCGAGGACACCGCCGAGGTGATCAGCCGCAACGGCGCATACGCGCGCCGGCATGTGCACTCGCTGCAGTATCTGTTCGAGGTGCCGCTGCCGGGCACGCGCAGAACACGTGAGCACCGGGCCGCCGGTCGCCTGCTGTTCGACGCGAGATCGGACCTCGCGTACTACGATGGCATGCATGTAGTGCTGCGACCTCTTGCGGTCCATGCTGCGGAGATGCAGAAGCTCGTGGTCGAGCAGTATCGACGCTTCTACTCCGGTCGGCGGATCGTGACTGCGGCGGTCTGTTCGGCGTTCACCCGCATCCGTGCCCTGGGTGCTGCGCAGCGCGCATACCTGCGGCGCGTCTCGGCCCGAAGACGCATCTACTGGTGGGGGCGACTGCACCTCGAGCAGATGCTCGCTCCGGTGGCTGTGCTCATCACGGGACACCGGCGAGTCAAAGCGTTCATGACCGATCCCGGCTACAGGGAGTACGCGCGCAGACTGGATACACTCTAGTCGGCGTCCTGCACCGGATACGGCAGCACGAACAGGTCGTCTCTTATCGGCACGCCGACTTCGACGTTCGAGAACATCCTGCGCGTCACCTGGAGCGTCCCGATACTGCCGTCGTCCTCGGGCACCGCGCCGCGCACGATCACACCGATGACGACGTCATCTTTGACGAGATAGGTGATGTCCTCGCGGTACCACGCGTTGCTCGCGCCGGCCATCTCGGACATCTCTTTGACCGCGTAGGTGACGCGGGTGGCGCCGGTCTCCTCGTCGATGCCGTCCTCGACGCCGGGGACGTCAGGTCGCGTGAGCTCGGTGAGGTAGTGGTCGACCGGTGCGACGCTTGGCTGGCAGATCTCATCCGGATGCTGGGCGAAGTACGCTGTCTCGCCGTCCGGGGTGAGGATGGAGCGGATGAACTCGCCGTCCTGGTACAGGTCGTAACGGAAGAGGCGGCCGTCCATCCAGAACTCGCCTGACTGCTCGAGCTCGGTCCCGTTGGCGAACGTCGTATGCAGCGTGTACTCGCCCGTCTTGGTGTCGGCCTCGAGGTACTCGTCGAGGCTCGGATCGACGATGGCGCCCGTCTCCGCAGGGGGCGCATCGGTGGTCGTCTCGGCGCTCTGGTCGGTCTCGGCCAGCAACGGACAGCAGCCTGCGGTCGTGAGCAGCACACCGACCGCGACGATGACGAGGGCTGCGAGCAGTCGACCCTTCATGGACGTCCCCCTTCGCCTCTTCGGCGACGCGTCTTCCCGCGCCACCCTCGGTCACATCATAGCCCAGGGGGCCCTCACATCGGGACGAGCGTGTTCGCGAACACAAGCCAGGCAAGGAGGGACTTGGCGGTGAGGCTCAAGAAGACGTACACGGCCTCGCCGAACAGGTAGTCGCGCCACTTGCCGATGCGCCGGTATTGCAGCCATTGGTTGAGCGCGAAGCTGTTGAAGAACACGAACATCGACACGAAGATCCAGTACACGAACGCGGGCGGCTCGGCCGCTGTGGTCGGGCTCCAGATGTAGTACGCGATGGCGAGCCAGGGCACGATCCCCGCGATGCAGCCGAAGACGAAGGGGAGCCAGCCGCGCTCGCCGGGCTCCTCGTAGTGCTCCTGCAGCAGGCCGAACAGGATCATGGACGCGTTCGCGCCGATGAGGCCAAGAAGCGCCGCGATGTCGCTGATGCCCGGAAGCATCGCGATGAGCACGACCATCAGCGATGAGCTGAACGCGTACTCGATCCACCGCGCGTAGTTGCGGTGCCGCTCGAGGTTTCGGACGTACCACGGGAAGACCGGAGGTGATGCGATGATGAAGTGCGCGAGTGCCGACATGAACACGAAGGCGGCCACCGCAGCGCCGAGAGGCAGTGTGAAAAGCTCCGTCGGCGTCGTCGGTGTGCCCGGAGGGCCCTCCAGGAACGACGCGGTGACCGGCAGACCGAAATCGTTGCTCAGCGCGACGATCGCGACGCCCTGACCCGCGTGGAACGATCCCATGACCACGTTGTAGATGCGGAGCCGCTTGAACCGCCGATCGTGCTCTGCCATGACGCCCCCCGTTTCGCTCGTGTCTGAACGGTTTGGTGAATTGATACCCCCGCGTCAGCGCGCCTTGACCGGGCGACGGCTCGTCGGTACGATTGTTCGGCCCCCATACGGCCAGGTAGCTCAGTTGGTAGAGCATCGCACTGAAAATGCGGGTGTCGGCGGTTCAAGTCCGTCCCTGGCCACCAGTCACCACAACGACCCCGCTGTCGCGGGGTCGTTCTCGTTACCGTGCGCCGGTCGGCTGTGTACACTGGTGCAGGAGGCGGGAGATGAGGAGTGGCGCCATGCCCAAGGCGCTCGTCGTCGATGACGAAGCGAACATCCGCGAGCTCGTGAGGGTCTACCTCGACGCGGCGGACTTCAGCGTCGACGAGGCGGCTGACGGCATCACCGCGCTGCGGCTTCTCGGCGAACGCGCCTACGATGTCGTCGTCCTCGACATCATGCTGCCCGAGGTGGACGGCGTCGAGATCTGCCGGCGCATCCGACGGACGTCGGACGTGCCCGTGCTCATGCTGACCGCGCGCCGCGAGGACACCCAGAAGGTTGCGGCCCTCGAGCTCGGTGCCGACGACTACATCACCAAGCCGTTCAGCCCGCCGGAGCTGGTGGCGCGCGTGCGTGCGGTCCTGCGGCGCGCCACCGCGCCGTCAATCACCGAGGCACCGCTCGCCGTCGGCGAGCTCACGCTCGATCCGGCGTCGCGTGAGGTGCGCGTGGGCGATCGCGTCGTCATGCTGACCGCCAAGGAGTTCGACCTGCTCGAAGCGATGATGCGCGAGCCGGGCGTGGTCTTCAGCCGGGAGCGGCTGTTGGAGGCCGCCTGGGGCTTCTCGGACTACCTGGACGCGCGGGGCGTGGACGTCCACATCAGGCACATCCGGGACAAGCTCGGCGACGACGCCGCCGAGCCGCGGTTCGTGGAGACGGTCCGCGGGGTGGGCTACCGCATCCGCAAGGAACGTGACTGACATGGCTCACCCACGCGGCGTGTCGTTCACGCGACAGACGCGAGCCTCGATGATGATGGTGACGATCATCGCGGTGCTGGTGTTGTTCGGCGCGTTCTCCATCGTCTGGCTCCAGTACACGGTGGACGCGCGGGAGCGCGAGCTCAGCCGCCAGGTGACCGCGCTCGCGCTCGGCCCCGAGGCTGTGCCGCTTCCGGGAGCGCAGCTCGACAGCGAGTTGAGGATGCGGCTCTTCCGCGTGCAGGCCGGCATCATCGGCGCGCGACTCCTCGTCACGGATGGCGAGGGCGGGGTGCTCTTCGCCTCCTCGCCCGAAGGCGGGCTGGCGCCCTTCGACATCGAAGCGCTCGGCGGACCCGACGCCCGCGGCGCGCGGTCCTCGGTGACCGTGTCGGCGGGAGGAGACCGGACGCTTGTCGTGGCGGCTCCCATCGAGGGCGTGGACGGCTACATCGTCGCCGTACAGCCGTTGTCCGAGGTGAGCGGCGCCGGCGTCAACGCCGCGCTGCTGCTCGGTGCGGCGGCGCTCGTCGCCGTGCTCGTCGGCTGGCTGGCTGGCGGCATCTTCGCCCGACGGGTATCCGGCCGGATCGTGCGGCTCGGCGATGCGGCCGAAGCAATCGCGGGAGGCGAGTGGGGTCGCCAGGTGGAGGAAGAGGGCGACGATGAGATCGCCACGCTCGCCCGGTCGTTCAACCGCATGTCATCGAGTGTGGCCCGGGCGTACCGCAGCCAGAAAGAGTTCGTCGGCGATGTCTCGCATGAGCTGCGTACGCCGATCACGGCGATCCAGGGCTTCGCTACCGCGCTGGTTGATGGCACCGCGTCCTCGCCGGAGGCGCGCCAGCGGGCGCTGACGGTGCTCAAGCGGGAGGCGGACCGCCTCGGGGAGCTCACTGAGGCGCTGCTCGCACTGGCCGATCTTGATGCGGGGCAGCTCGCGCTCGACCGCTTGCCGGTCGACCCTGCCGCGCTCGCTGCGGCGCTGGTCGAGCGCCACGCGGATGCTGCCGGGGCGGCGGGCGTCTCCCTTGAGATCGCCGATCTCGCCTCGGCCGGACGTCCCCTCGGAGACGAGGCGCGCGTGCTGCAGGTGGCGAGCCAGCTCGTCGCCAATGCGCTCGCCTACACGCCTCGCGGCGGGACCGTGCGGGTGAGCGCCGGGGAGTCGGATGGTTGGTGGAGGCTTGCGGTCGACGATTCGGGTCCCGGCATCCCCATCGAAGACCGTGAGCGCATCTTCGAGCGCTTCGTGCGTCTCGATCCCTCGCGCGCAGGCGGCACGGGCGGGACCGGGTTGGGGCTTGCCATCGCGAGACAGCTCCTCCGCCTCATGGACGGGCGTATCCGCGTGACCGACTCGGAGTTGGGTGGTTCGCGCTTCGAGATGGAGCTGCCGCTCGCGGCGCATGGCGCCCGCTAGACGCGCATCGGGGCCGCTCCTCTCCGGAACGACCCCGATCCGTGCCTGTTCCGCGCCGCTGCGCGGCTCCGCTGCCTAGAGGTACTGCCAGACGTCCTCGATACCGGCCTCCACGGAGGGAACGCACTCGATGATCGAGTGCTGGAACGTGCCCGTCGTGCTGTCGATGAGGCGGAGGTCGACCACAGGCGGCTCGGCGATATGCCGGCCTTCCGCGTCGACGACGACCTTGACTCGCGGCCGCAGGAGGTCGTCCCGGTTCACCCGGAAGACCACGGCCGTGCTCTTGTCGTCGAGCGTGACGACCGCGCCCATGGGATAGATGCCGAGCATCGCCACGAGCGCCTTGGTCAGGCTCGGGTCGTACGCCTTGTTCCGACCCTGCATGAGGACGGCGAGCGCCTTGTCGGGCCGGATCTCGCGACGGAACGGCCGGCGCGTGGTCATCGCGTCGTAGGCGTCGCACAGCGCGACGACCTTGCTGAAGAGGTGCTGCTCGTGCGGCTCGCCGATCTCCGGGTAGCCCTGCAGGTCGTGGCGCTGGTGGTGCTCGTACGCCACGATCATCGGCATCTGGTCGACGAGCTGGATGCGCTTGAGCAGGTCCGCCCCCTCGGCGGCATGGCTCTTCACGATCTGCCACTCATCAGCGGTGAGTGGGCCCTCCTTGTTGAGGATGTCCTCGGGTATGCGCACCTTCCCGAGGTCGTAGAGGAGTGCTGACAGGCCGAGCGACTTGAGCGACTCCTTATCCAGGCCGAGCGAGCTGCCGAGCGAGAGCGCGAGGATGCACACGTTGATGGAGTGGTTGAGCGTGTAGTTGTCGTGGCTCTTGATCGCGGTCAGGCCGAGAACAGCCGCCGGGTCCTTGAACAGGGTGTCCAGCAGGCGGCTCACCATCGACTGGAGCGGCTCGACCTCGAAGACCTTGCCGAGCTTCGCCTTGGTCTCCACATCGCGCATGAGCTCGACGCCCTGGTCATATGCCTCGCGACCCTGCGCCTTGTTCTCGGCGTTCTCCTCATCTCTGAGCGCCTCGTCGAGCTCGGTCGTCTCAGCGACGGACACGGCTCGCGCTCCCTGCGCTTCGAGGAACGCGCGCGCGGCATCGATGTCGCGCACGTCGTTGGAGTTCAGCAGCGCAGCCAGGCCGACGGCGTCAGGCTGTGCGAACGTCTCGTCAAGCGTGAGCGCCGAGATGCCCCGGGCGAGCAGCTCCTCGATGAGCTTGCGATAGGTGACGCTCTCCTCCGGAAGCACGTGGTTCTCGATGAACAGCGTGCCCTTGTAGATGTTGACGGTCACCTCGGTGAAGCCGAGGGCCATGATGTCGCTGACCGCCGAGACGAGCTCGTCGCTGGAGGCCACCACGAGCGGGTGCGTGGGCGGGTAGAGCGAGGCGTTGGTCTGCGCGACCGCGAGCGCCCTGGCGAACTCGCGCGCGCGCTCGAGCCGCTTCGCCGTGGCGAACGGGTCGCGGGTGGCCGGCTGGGCCATCGCGGCGATCTCCTCGGCGGATTCGAGTCTCTCCTCGTTGGTGTCTGTCACGGCGCATCCCCTTCCGAGCTACCGTGTGCGGTCCCCTCGAGGGTGGCGAGCACCCTCTCAGCACGATACCGTATCTCGCGGTTCCGGCGGCCGAAGACGAACCGGCGGCCCGCGATCTTCCTGAGCGTCGGGACCGCCTCGGCGGCCCGCAACGTTTCCAGGCTCCTTAAGACTTCTTTCTTGAGGTCATGGTTCCTGTCGCGGACTCCCGCATCTTCCAGGACACGCAGCAGCCCGGGCACGGCCTGCCGGATCCCGTGGCGACCGACCGCAGCCGCGGCTGCACGTCGCGTCTCGGGATCCCAGTGCCCCAGCGCGCGCTGCAGCGACGGGGCGCTCTCGGGTACGTCCATCGCCGCGATCGCGTCGACCGCCACCGAGCGCACCTGGCTGTCGAGATGCTCCAGGGCTTGCTCGAGCGAGGGCATCACACGTTTGTCGCCGAGCGAGCCGAGGAGACGCACCATCGCCGCTGCGGCGTTCGCGTCCCCGTGGCGCACGACCCGGCTTGCGACCGGTGCGACCGAGTCCATGAGCTGCGCCACGACGGGCTGGAGCGCGACGCGTCCGGCCTCGTCTGCGTCGATGTAGGTCCGGACGATCGCCTCGGCGCCGGCGGGTCCGGCGGCCGCCAGGACGCGCGCGGCTCCGGGGGTGTCGGGCGCGGTCGCCAGGGCGGCGCATGCTGACGACAGGACGTCGGGGATGCCGAGGGCGGTGAGGGCGTGCGCCGCGTCGGCCTGCAGCGCAGCGTCCTCGCCGAGATTCGCCAGCACGTCCACGGCCTCGGCAGCCTCGGTGAAGGCGCCAGCGCGGAGCGCCGCCGGGAGCGCCTCGCCGAGCGCCCGGACGGACTCGGTGCTGGGCCGGAGGCGCGCGACGTCGAGCGTCGTGCGCAGCGCGCGCCCCGCGGGGGACACCGTCTGCGCTCCCCGTACGAGTTGGGCGATGCGGTCCGTGTCCTCCTCGGCATCCTCGGCGACCTCTTCGGCGATCCCGGTCACGTCCACTTCCGGAGGCACGCCGCGGTCCTCGGCGCTCTGCGCTCCCGGCGACAGGTACGCGAGCAGTTCGCGCATCGCCTCGGGTGGGAGCTCGATGAGTCCCGCAAGCTCTCCCGGCTCCTTGCCGGCCATGTCGCCGACCAGTCGGAGCAGACGGGCGAGCGCGGCGGGGGACATCTTCGAGATGACGTCGAGCATGCCGTCCATCCGGCGCCCCGACGCATCTGCCTTGAGCGCCGCTGCCATGATGTGCGCCCGCGTCCGCTCGTCGAGCTGGAGGAGCGCCTGGGCGACGCGCTGGCCGGCGAGGTCGCGCGCGGCGGTCTCGAGGCGCTGTAGAGCGGCGGTCATCTCGTCGGAGCCGTCGCCGCTCGTGGCGCTCTCGTACCAGCGGCGGGCGATGGCGGGCAGCTCCCTGCCGATCTCGTCGAGCGGCGCGGCGGTGAGATCGACGCCGGCGATGCCCTCCTCGGTGGAGGCGCGCAATGACACCTCGACGACGGCGATGTTGCTCACGCCCGCGCCGGTGAGCCGCTCGCGGGCGCCTCCGGAAGCGCGGACCTGCTTGGCGTCGTCCACGAGCACGTCGAGGAAGGCCGAGGCTTCCTCGGCGGATACGCCCGGTGCCACGATGAGCTGGCCGACCTGCAGCGCGTGCAGCGTCTCGGCCAGTGCGGCGACGCCCGGGTGATGCTCCCCGATGGCGGTCTCGGCTACGACGAACCGCTTGCGATCCACGACGTAGCGCACCGGGGAACCGCCGGTCGCAGCGTCGCACGCGTCGACGAACCGCGTGATGGCCTGCGTGCGCAGGGGGCTCGAGTCGGGGTAGAGGCGCACGGCGTTCGCGGCAGCGGCAAGCAGGCGGAGGACCTCCTCCGCCCGTGCGGGGGCGCCCGGCGCGGCCTGCCGATCCACAGGCCCTCCTTCCGCGTCATGCCGAAAAGCCGCTACTCACTGAGGGTATCGGCACGTGGAGACGGTCGCTCTGCGAGCCCCGTCACTCAGTCACTGGGTTGTTCGCGCCGATACCTACATGGTACTCCTGTCGAGTGGCGGGAGCGACGAGGAGGTGTCGTGGCGCTTCGGACCGACGCATACTATCGCTCGCTTGCGGAAGAGACCGTCCGCGGCGCGGGCATCGAGGAGCCTCCGGTCCCGCTCGAGACGATCGCTGAGTCGCTCGGCGTGCCGATCGTCCGCCATGCGCTTCCGTTGTGGTTCTCGGCGGCCCTCGTCTACGAGGACGGCATGCCCGCCATCCTGCTCAATACCGAGAAGGAACCACAGACCCAGCGCGACGCCACAGGCCACGTCCTCGGCCACCTCATCGTGCTCATGCATGACCAGAACGCCAGTTATCCGCGGGACACCGGGCTGGACCACCACGACGCCGACGTGGTGGGGGCGGACCTGGAGATCCCCGAGTTCCTCGTGCGCGAGCAGGCGCAGAAGTGGTTCAACGACTACCGCTACCTGGCGCGGTTGTTCGGCGTCAGCGAGAAGCGCATGCTGGACAAGATGCAGGGTATGGGGCTCATCAAGAGTCGCGGCATCATCTGGGACTACTGACGCCGTCGCCGGCGTCCGCCGCTGTCGCCGCTGACTGGTATCATCGTATGCAGCCGTTGCGCGCGCCGATGCAGGCGCGCTTTTGACGCCCCGGGGAGGAAGCATGCGCGCGAGCTATGCCATCGGGATCGACGTGGGCGGCACCCGCATCGCCGCCGGACTCGTCGAGCGCAAGGGCCGACTGCTCAAGGAGGCCAAGGCGCTCACTCCCAAGACAGGACCGTTCGGGATCATCGACGCCATCATCGACCTCGTCAACGAGGTGATGGAGGGCACGCATGCCGCGGAGGTCGCGGGTATCGGCATCGGCCTGCCCGCGCAGATCGACTTCCTGAAGCAGACGGTCGAGTTCTGCACCAACCTGCCGCTTGCCGGCGTCGATGTCCGCTCCCTGGTGATGTCGCGGGTCAAGCACGTCGTGACCCTTGATAACGACGGCAACTGCGCCGGCATCGGCGAGAGCCGCTTCGGCGCTGCCAAAGGTGTGCGCGATTTCGTGATGATCACGCTCGGCACGGGCGTCGGTGGCCTGCTCTTCCTCGACGGCGAGCCCTACCGCGGTTCTCGCGGGCTTGGCGGCGAGATCGGGCACATGGTGATCCGCCTCGACGGCCCGCCGTGTCCGTGCGGCGGCAAGGGCCATATCGAGTCGTATCTCGGCAGGCCGGCGCTGGCCGAGGCCGGTCGCACGGCGGCCGAGGCGTACACCGGGACCGCGATCAGGGACGAGGCCGGCGGGGATGTCTCGGCCATAACCGCTGAGGACGTCGTCAAGGCTGCGCTCAAGGGCGACGAGGTCGCCCGGGGTATCCTCCTGGAAGCGGGCGCGGTCCTCGGCGAGGCGCTCGTGGGCGTCGTGAACCTGCTCAACCCGAGGCTGGTCGTGATCGGCGGCGGCATCGGCGAGTCCTGCGGCTTCATGGTCGAGCGCGCGGCGAGCGTGATCGAGGACGAGGCGCTCGCCGGTCGCAAGGACGTCTCGGTCGTGCAGGCCGAGCTCGGAAACGACGCGGGCATGCTCGGCGCCGCCGCGATGGCGTTCGACGAATACGACTCCCGGGAGGGACTGCACCGATGACCAACTCGACACCGGCCACCGTCTACTTCGCACCGGTCCGCTCGGCCAAGAAGCAGAGCATGGTGGGCCGCGCCGGACGACTGCTCGAGCGTGCGGGTCTCTCGGAGGCGGTGTTCGACCAGGACCTCGTCGCGGTCAAGCTGCACTTCGGCGAGCAGGGCAACACCGGGTTCGTCCAGCCGATCTACCTCCGCGAGATCGTCCGCCGCGTGAAGGAGGCAGGGGGCAAGCCCTTCCTGACCGATGCCAACACGCTCTACCGCGGCGAGCGCGCCAACGCCGTCGACCACCTCGCGTGCGCGATCCACAACGGATTCGGGCTCGCAACCGTCGACGCGCCGCTCATCATCGCCGACGGCCTCGACGGTCGCGACGCGGTCGACGTCCCGGTGCGGGGCAGGCATTTCGAGAGCGTCCGCATCGGCGCGGCGGCGGTGCATGCCGACGCGATGGTCGTGGTGACGCACGTGAAAGGCCACGAGGCGACCGGCTTCGGCGGCGCGATCAAGAACGTCGGGATGGGGCTCGGCTGCCGTTCGGCGAAGCAGCGCATGCACGCCGATTTCTCGCCCGAGGTGTCCGCCGAGAAGTGCACCGCCTGCAAGCGGTGCGTGCAGTGGTGCCCCGTGAACGCCATCGTCATCGGACCGGACCGCGTGGCGGCGGTCGACTACGAGGTGTGCTACGGCTGCGGCGAATGCGTCGCCGCCTGTCCGTACGGGGCGATCGCCACGCAGTGGAAGACCGACGCGACCATGCTGCAGGAGAAGATGGTGGAGCACGCGGCGGGTGCGCTGGCGGGCAAGGACGGCAAGGTCGTGTACCTCTCGTTCCTCACCGCGATCTCGCCCGACTGCGACTGCTGGAGCTTCTCGGACGCGCCTATCGTGCCGGACATCGGCGTGCTCGCCTCCGATGACATCGTCGCGATCGAGCAGGCCTCCTACGACCTGGTGACGGCCGCGATGGGGCTCGACGGGTCCCGGGGAGAGGGTCTCGCCGCGGGTGAGGACAAGTTCGTCGCGATCACGGGCGTCGACGGCACGCGTGCGATCGCGTATGCCGAGGAGATGGGTCTCGGCACCCGCGCATATGAGCTCGTGACGGTCGACTGAGCGACACGACGACAGGAGGTCGTCATGGACTACTTCGGCATTCTCAAGCGCGCGTGGGACGTCGCGTGGCGCAACAAGGCGCTCTGGGTCCTCGGGCTGTTCGCCGTCGGCGCATCGAGCGGCGGCAGCGGGGGAGGCGGCGGTTCGGGATGGCGGACATCCGACCCCGGCGAGTTCGAAGCGGCCGCCCGCTGGGTCGAGGCCAACGCCGGCCTGTTGATCGTGCTCGCCGCGATCGTCGGCGTGATCGGCTTCGCCTTCTTCATCCTGTCGGTCGCCGCCCGCGGTGGCCTCGTGGCCGAGGTCGACCGCCTCGAGCGCGGTGACAAGGTCTCGCTCGGCAGAGGCTGGCGCACCGGCTTCCGCTACTGGTTCCGGATCTTCGGCATCAACATCCTCCTGGCGATCCCGATCCTGCTGCTCGTCGGCGCGTTCGTCGCGCTCGTCGCGGCCGGTGGCATCGGTCTCGGCCTGAGCGGCGGCAGCGACCTGGCCGCCGGTGGCCCTGTCGGCATCATCTGCCTCGGCATCCCGGTGTTCGTGCTGCTGGTCATCCCGCTTGCGATCATCATCGGCATCCTCGGCGAGCTTGCGCTGCGCCATGCGGTCATCGAGGATGCGGGCGCCATCGACGCCATCAAGCTGGGGTGGGACGACCTGTGGGGCAAGCGCGGCGCGGTCATGATGTGGCTCGTGATGCTCCTGCCGGGGCTGGCGTTCGGCGTCGTGATGTTCCTGCTGTCGTTGCCGTTCATCATCGCGGGCATCTTCGCAGCGGTGGCCGAGAGCTTCGTGCTCGCAGGCGTCCTGTTCACGCTTATGGTCCTCGTGATGCTCGTACCGAGCGCGCTCTACGGCGCGTTCTACTCGGCGGCCTGGACGATCTTCTTCCGGCAGATGACCGGGCTCGAGAAGGTAGCCGAGAAGGTCGAGCCTGCGATGACCGGCGAAGGGCACCTGCCGCCACCCCCGCCCGGCTCTGACGCGTAAGGAGCGATCGTGTTCGCGCTGCTCGGACGGGCCCTCACCTTCGCGGCGAAGGCGCCCCGCCTGTGGGTGCTCGGCGTCGTGATGATGCTCTCCTCGGTCGGCATCGTCGTCCCGGTGGTCGGGACGGACGAGCCGCCGCTGTTCGAGACGGCCGCGGCGCTCATGTCGGCGACCGGCGTCGCGCCGGGTGTGGCCGTCGCCGCGGTGGCGGCCATCTGCGTGCTCGTCGCGGTCGCGTTCCTCGCCGGCGAGTGGGCGACCGCGGTGGTCGTGGCGGCGTCCGACGCGGCGTCCCGTGACGGCGCTCCCGCGCCGAAAGCGAGCATCGCCGCGGTCCGGCGTGTGTGGCGTCGGGTGGTCGCGGTGGACGCGCTGCTCATCCTGCCCGTGCTCGGCCCGGTCGCCGCGCTGTTCGCGGTCCCGGCGGTCGCGGCTGACAGCCGGATCGCGGACGTGGCGTTGCCCGCGCTGCGCTTCGCCACGAGCGGGCTGTATGCGGGATGGGCGGTCGTGCTGGCGCTGTTCGTCTGGGCGTGGCGGGACATGGCCGTCCGCCACGCCGTGCTGGGAGGCGAGGGGCCGCTCGAGGCTGTGCGCTCGGCGGCGGCGGACCTCACTGCGCATCCGGTGCGCATCGCGCTCATGGCGCTCGTCATGTGGCTGCTGTCGAGCCTGGCGAGCATCGTCGTGGTGCCGGTCCTTGCGGCGATCGACGCGTTGGGCGGGACCGGCAGCCTGGTCGTGACTCCCGAGCTGGCGTGGCGCTATGCCGTGCCGCTCGCAGCGGTGCCGCTCGCGCCGTACGCGCTGTTCGATGCGGCCGTCTGGACGTACGTCTATCGCGCTCTGCGCCTGCGCGAGCAGGCCGCGTGGGAGGAGCACCGCCGTGGCTGAGCAGGGAGCCCTGCACGTGTGCGCCACGCCCATCGGCAATCTCGGTGATGTCACGCTACGCGTGCTCGATGCCCTGCGGGACGCCGATGTCATCGCCGCCGAGGACACGCGCGTGACGCGCAAGCTGCTGTCGCGCTACGACATCCATACGCCGCTCGTCGCGTACCACGAGCACAACAGCGCTGAGCAGACGCCGCGCCTGCTGCAACGACTGGCCGCCGGCGAGCGCATCGCCCTGGTCTCCGACGCGGGAACGCCGGGGATCTCGGATCCGGGCGCGCGTCTGGTCGACGCGTGCCTCGCCGCCGGCCTTCACGTGGACGTGCTGCCGGGTCCCTCGGCCATCATCACGGCCCTCGTCGCCTCCGGCCTTCCCACCGACGCGTTCTACTTCGGCGGCTTCCTCCCGCGCAAGGCGGGCGAGCGCTCGCGCGCGTTGCAGGCGCTCGCGTCGCTGGACGCGACGCTCGTGTTCTACGAGTCGCCGAGAAGGACGGCACAGACGCTGGACGCCCTCGCCGCCGCGTTCCCGGGCAGGGACGGCGCGATGGCGCGCGAGCTGACGAAGGTGCATCAGGAGGTCGTGCGGGGGACGATCGACGAGGTCGCGCGCGACGTGCGCGACCGCGAGCTCAAAGGGGAGGTCGTCGTGCTGGTGGGACCGCCTCTGGCGGAGGCCGCGCCGGTGGATGAGCGCGCGATCCGCGAGGCGGTCGATCGGCGGGTGGGCGGAGGGGCGAGTCGCAAGGATGCCATCAGGGAGACGGCCGCGGAGCTGGGCGTCGCGCGCAACACCGTCTACCGCATCGCGACCGAACGCCCTGACGTCCCGACGTCCGGCACGCGGTAGCGGGGGCTTCTCGGCTCAGCGAAGCGACTTGATCTCCTTGATGCAACCCTCGCAGAGCGGGCGGTCCTTGAACTCGCGGATGTCGTCCTGGCTCCCGCAGATCGCGCATGCCTCGTGGAACTTCTCGAGGATGATGCGCTCGCCCTCGACCGTGATGGACATCGGGTCCTTCACGTTGATGCCGAGCGTCCGGCGGAGCTCCATGGGAATGACGATGCGGCCGAGATCGTCGACGCGCCGTACGATGCCCGTGTCGGCCATGGCTTCCTGCCCTTCTCCGGAGCTGGATGGTACAACTGCGTTATGATGTGATACCCCGGTGAACTGTCGCGAGACACTTCCATAATTGCCCACGTTCGGGTGGTTTCAACCCGAGACTGGAGCCCGAGAAACGATGAGCGGCAACCCATTCTACGTCACGACGCCCATCTACTACGTGAACGCCGAACCGCATCTCGGGACGGCGTACACGACGATCGCCGCTGACGCGCTCGCGCGGTACCGGCGCATGACCGGCCACGACGTCATCTTCCTCACGGGGCTCGACGAGCATGGCCAGAAGGTGGCGCAGGCGGCCGAGGAGCATGGCACGAGCCCACAGGAGTGGGTCGACGCCATCGCGCCCAAGTTCATCGACGCGTGGGAGATGCTCGACATCTCCAACGACGACTTCATCAGGACCACAGAGGAACGGCACAAGCGCGGCGTCCAGGCGTTCTGGACGAAGCTGCACGATGACGGCTGGCTCTACAAGGGGTCGTACGAGGGCTGGTACTGCGTGCCGGACGAGACGTACTGGGCCGAGGACCAGCTCCTTGAGGGCAAGTGCCCGCAGTGCGGCCGCGACGTCGAGTTCCTGCGCGAGGAGAACTGGTTCTTCAAGCTCTCCGAGTTCGCCGGTCGCCTTCTCGCGTTCTACGAGGAGCACACCGGTTTCGTGCAGCCCGAGACGCGCCGCAACGAGGTCGTGAGCTTCGTGCAGGGCGGGCTCAAGGACCTCTCGATCTCCCGCACGAACTTCACGTGGGGCGTGCCGCTGCCCTTCGACGAGGGCCACGTCACCTACGTCTGGATCGACGCGCTGCTGAACTACATCACGGCGCTCGGCTACGGCGGGGATGACGCGTCCCGCTTCGAGCGTTTCTGGCCCGCCGACTACCACTTCGTCGGCAAGGACATCATCCGCTTCCACTGCGTGATCTGGCCCGCCATGCTCATGGCGGCCGGCATCGAGCCGCCCACGAGCGTCTTCGCCCATGGGTTCCTGCTCACCAAGGGCGAGAAGATGAGCAAGTCCAAGGGCAACGTCATCACGCCGGCCTCGCTCGTCGAACGCTTCGGCGTGGACGCCTACCGTTACTACTTCCTGCGCGACGTGGCGTTCGGCCAGGACGGCTCCATCTCGATGGAGGCGATGGTGCAGCGCTACAACGGCGACCTCGCCAACGACTGGGGCAATCTGTGCTCGCGGCTGTTCAACATGACCGAGAAGTACCTCGGCGGCGTCACGCCGTCCGCCCCTGCACAGGACGCGGACGCGGACGAGACGCTGCAGGCGCTCGCCGGCTTCCTGCCCGAGAAGTACGAGGCCGCGATGGCGCGCCTGGACTACGCGGGGGCGCTCGAAGCCGTCTGGGACCTCATCAAAGGCGCGAACCGCTACATCGAGGAGCAGGCGCCGTGGAACCTCGCGAAAGAGGGCGACGACGCTCGTCTCGCGGCCGTGCTGTACACGGCGCTCGAGGCGGTGCGCATCGCCGCGCTCTTCACCGCTCCGGTCATGCCTGCCACGTCGGCCGAGGTGTGGCGCCGGATCGGCCTCGGCGACATCGCCGCGGTGACCGACATCGCCGCCGAGGCGGCGTGGGGCGGCCTCCCCGCGGGGAGCGCCGTGACCAAGGGCGATCCGCTCTACCCGCGCATCTACGAGGACGAGTAGCGCGAGGCCGCCATGGCCGAGACCCCCTTCGAACACGCAGCCCTCGGCGCTCCGAGCGTCGACGCCCACGCGCACCTCGACATGCTCGACGACCCCGTGCGCGCGCTCGCCGAGGCCGCCGAGGCGGACATCGCGCTCGTGGCGACCGTCGCGGATGTGACCGAGGACGCACCGCGGACGTTCGACTCCTACAAGCTGTGGCGCGAGCAGGCCGCCGAGCTCCTCGAGACCCGCGGTTCGGACCGGGCGGTGCCGGAGGTGCGCATCGTCGTCGGCGCGCATCCCCACAACGCCAAGGATTTCGACTGGGCCGCCATGGCGCGCCTGCGCGCGCTGTCCAACTGCTCGGCCGTCGGCGCCATCGGCGAGATGGGGCTGGACTTCCACTACGACCACTCGCCGCGCGAGGAGCAACGTCGGGCGTTCGCCGAGGCGCTCGCCTTCGCCATCGAAGAGGACCTCGCCGCCGTCGTCCATCTCCGGGAAGCGCACGACGAGGGCCTCGCGATGCTCCGTGATGTCGGCCTGCCGCGAGCGGGCTGCATCATCCACTGCTTCACGGAGGGCCCGGCGCTTGCCGAGAAGTTCCTCGAGCTCGGCTGCCACATCTCCTTCTCGGGCCTGGTGACGTTCAAGCGCAGCGACGAGATACGCGCCGCCGCGCGCATCGTGCCGCTGGACCGGCTGCTCGTGGAGACCGACAGTCCGTTCCTCGCCCCGGAGCCGTACCGAGGGCGCTCCAACGAGCCTGCCCTCGCCACGTACGTCGCGGCGAAGGTGGCCGAGGTCAAGGGCGTGCATCCCGCCGAGGTCGCCTCGGCGGCGCTCGCCAACGCGCGGCGTCTGTTCAAGGTAGGCTGATGCGCATGAGCGGCCCGTTGATACTGGGGATCGCAGGCTCGCCCCGCCGGCACGGGAACAGCGAGCAGCTGCTCGACGCCGCGCTTGCGGGCGCCGGGCAGGCCGGCGCCCGCGTCAGCAAGCTCGTGGCTGCGACGCACGACATCCGGCCGTGCCAGGGATGCAACGCCTGTTCGCTCACGGGCGAATGCGTGCTGCGCGACGAGATGCACGCGCTGTACTCGGCCATAGACGAGGCGGACGGGATCATCGTCGGGAGCCCGGTGTTCTTCGCGACCGTCCCCGCCGTGCTCAAGATCGTCTACGACCGGATGCAGCCGTACTGGGCGCGGACGCACGTCCTCAAGGAGCCTCCACCCCGGCGGCGTCCCGGAGGATACGTCGTGGTTCGCAGCGGGGGAGACCCATACGGGTTCGTGGCCGCGCAGTACACGACCAAGAGCGTCTTCGCGGTCCTCGGCCTGGACTATATCGGCGAGGTCAAGGTGGCCGGGGTCGACTCTCCGAGCGACATCGGCAGGCTGCACCCGGAGGGTTTCGACCTGGCGGCTGAGCTCGGCAGGAACGTGGCGTTTCAGGCCGCCGAACGGACCGCTGATGGCCGCTCGTCAGATGAGGGAGCCTGAGCGGTCGCTCGCGTTGTTGCCCGCGGGGGGCTCCGGTATAATCGGCGGGTGCCTCTCGAACGTGACCGTGAACCGACCCAATGAAGGGGCTTTATGAGGAAGCCGGTCATGCCGGCCCGACTCCTGAAGACCCACTACATCGTCGCAGTCCTCATCGTAGCCATCGTCGTCGCACTCGTCGTCTCTGGATTCGCCTGGGCCAAGAAGGGTGTCACCGTCGTCGAAGACGGGGTGACCGCCTACCACAGCACTGACGCCGCCACCGTCGGCGAGTTCCTCACCCGTGCGGGCGTGGAGCTCGGTGAGGGCGACGTCGTGAGCCCCGCACTGGCCGAGGAGATCACCGACGGCACGACGATCGTCGTGCGCCACGCCGTCCCGGTCGACCTCGACTGCAACGGCGACATCCTCGAGCTCCGCGTGATCGGCACCACCGTCGCAGACGCTCTGGTCGCGGCGGGTGTCGATCCCTCGCTCGGCGTGCACGTCAGCCCTCCTGTCGACACGGCGCTCGTTCCCGGCATGACCATCACCGCG
The DNA here is from genome assembly GCA_030019445.1 of Anaerosomatales bacterium. Classification (GTDB taxonomy): domain Bacteria; phylum Actinomycetota; class Coriobacteriia; order Anaerosomatales; family Anaerosomataceae; genus JASEEU01. The sequence goes on from JASEEU010000003.1 coordinate 76,456, forward strand.
ACCGACATCTTCCTGCGCATCGTCCAGGAGGAGGTCGAGGTCCCGTTCGAGATCGTCGAGAAGCAGGACGACTCCATCCTGGCGGGGCAGCGGAAGGTCGCCAATGAGGGCATGGCGGGTCGCAGCATCCGCGTCTACGAGGTGCTCGTGACCGGCGGCGTCGAGGGCGCTCGCACGCTGATCGCCGAGGAGGTCGTCGCCGAGCCGGTGGCCGAGGTCGTGCTTGTGGGCACCAAGGCGCCACCGGAACCCAAGCCGCTCGCGCGCGGCGCCATCGCGTCGAACCCGGCGCCGACCAACGGGGATCGCGTCACGGTGACCGCGACGGCATACACGCCGTGGGATCCCGGATGCGGCGGCATCAGCGTCATCAACCGGAGGCTCTCGGCCTACCGCGTGCCCGAAGGCTGGGGCATCGTGGCTGTGGACCCGAGCGTGATCCCTCTCGGCACCAAGCTCTACGTCCCCGGCTACGGCTACGCGGTCGCGGCCGATACCGGTGGTGCCATCAAGGGCAAGATCATCGACGTCTGCTACTGGGCCGGCGGATCGTCGGTCGCCCGCTCGGCCGCGCTGCGCTGGGGCCGCCGCACCGTGACGGTGACGATCGTCCCCTAGGAGACCGCGTGGCCACATCGCCCCTCGCGAACCCGACGGCGACCATCGCCGTCCTTCGCTCCCATGGCCTCTACACGCGCAAGGCGCTTGGCCAGCACTTCCTCGTCGATGACAACGTCGTGCGGCGCATCCTCGAGCTGGCCGATGTGGATACGACGATGCACATCTGCGAGGTCGGGCCCGGCATCGGCACGCTCACCGTCGCGCTGTGCCAGGCGGCGGGCAGCGTGGTGGCGGTCGAGCACGACACCCGGCTGGTCCCTGTTCTCGCCGACACGTTGAGCGGGTGCGACACGGTGAAGGTCGTCGAGGCGGACGCGGTGCGCGTGGACCCCGCGTCGCTCGTGGTGAACGGCCGCTCGCCTGACGCCCTGGTCTCGAACCTGCCGTACGGCGTCGCCGCGACCGTCGTGCTCCGCTACTTCCACGAGCTGACGGCCCTGCGCTCGGCGACCGTGATGGTACAGGCCGAGGTGGCCGATCGCATGGCCGCGCAGCCCGGGAGCAAGGCGTACGGCGCGTACACGGTGAAGCTCCGCCTCCTCGCCCGACCGGCCGGACGGTTCGCTGTGGGTCGGGGCTGCTTCCTGCCGCCACCACGGGTGGACTCCGCCGTGCTGCGCCTCGAGCGTCATGAGCTCGGCGACGAGCCCACGCGAGCGGTCGCCGCCAGGATCGCCGACGCGGCCTTCGCGCAACGCCGCAAGACGCTACGGAACTCGCTGCTCTCAACGCTCGATGTCGGTCGGGACGCGCTCGACGCTCTGCTGGAGTCGGCGCGCATCGACGGTTCGCGCCGGGCTGAGACGCTCTCCCCCGAGGAGTTCATGGCGCTTGGCAGCGCGTTTGCGGGTGTCGGCTCCTGACACACGCCGCCGCGATGAACGCGTCGCGGCGGGTCGCATATTCCGGGCCTCTGACCTTGAGGTTTCCCGGTTCTTCCTGTATACTTCCGTAGTTCGAGGAGGATTCGAATGGATGCTATGAAGCAGGTCGAGGTCGTAGGCCGCATCCGCAGCGACCTTGAAGCCCTCATGGGCAGCAGGATGCGACTCAAGGCGAACATGGGCCGGTCGAAGATTCTGGAGCGCGAAGGCGTGCTGGAGCAGACCCACCCGAGTCTGTTCGTCCTGAAGGTCGACGAGAAGCGTGGTCGGACTGCGCGCGTCTCCTACAGCTACGTGGACATCCTGACCGGGACCGTCGAGTTGACGCACCCCGAGACGGGTGAAGGTCTCTTCCCCTGGCTGAACTGAGTCGCCCGATCCACGAACGTCACGACACACGCGGGGCCCGTGCCCCGCGTGTCGCGTATCGAGGGGTAGTCGATGGCAGCGTCGCCGATCAGCGTCAGCGCGCCGGCCAAGGTGAACCTGTACCTGGCCGTGGGGGCTCGTCGTCCTGACGGCTATCACGACGTCACCACAGTGCTCCAGGCGCTCGAGCTTGCCGATGAGGTCACGCTCGAACCGGACGCACCACTCTCGGTGGTGTGCGAGCCGCCCCTCGGCATCCCCGCCGAGGAGAATATCGTCGCCCGGGCGGCACGGGAACTGGCGGTCCGGACGGGCAGAGAGCCCGCGGGCCGCTTCGTCGTCGTCAAGCGCCTCCCGGCGGGCGGCGGCCTGGGCGGCGGCAGCGCGGACGCTGCGGCGGCTCTGAGGGCGCTGTGCGCGGCGTGGGACGTCGAGCCCACCGATGCCTCTGTCACCGAGGCGGCGCGTGCGGTCGGCGCGGACGTCCCGTTCTTCCTGGTCGGAGGGGCCGCACTGTTCGTCGGCCGGGGTGACGTCCTGGCCCGGCAGCTTCCCTCGCTGCACGCGGATGTCGTGCTGGTGAATCCCGGCCCGCCCGTTCCCACGCCCGCCGCGTACGCGGCGTTCGACCGGCTCCTCGCGCCCGCACCGCCCGCTGTCGATACGTTGCTCCGCACGCTTGAGGACGGGCGCGTCCCGGAGGCGCTCTACAACGGCCTCGCGGAGGCGGCGGTGAGCGTGGTGCCGGAGATCTCGGACGTCCTCGGATACCTGCGGGCCACGCCCGGCGTGGTGGCGGCGCAGGTGGCCGGAAGCGGCTCGACGGTGTTCGGGCTCTGCGAGGACGCTGCCACGGCGGCCGCAGCGGCTGACGGCGCCCAGAAGCGCGGATGGTGGGCCTCGGCCACGCGCACGAGCGATGCGGGCGCCGCGCTTCTCGGCAGCTGAACGCAGCGTCCCGACCGGCGTGCACCCCGCCGAGCAGGGAATCTCCCCGGCTCGTCGAACACTACGCAGTGAGGCGTCCGGGGAGGAACCCATGAACATCACGAAGGTCACGCTGCGCCCCGTGTCGATGAACAAGGTGTGCGCCATCGCGAGCATCGTCATAGATGATGTATTCGTCGTGCACGATCTGCGGGTCGTCAACGGCGACAAGGGACTGTTCGTCGCGATGCCCTCGCGCAAGCTCCCGAACGGCGAGTTCCGCGACATCTGCCACCCCATCAACACCGACGCCCGCACGCAGATCCAGCACGCCGTCCTCGCGCAGTTCGAGGCCGAGGGCGGCCTCGAGGCGTTCAAGAGCGCAGCCGCCGCGCAACAGGCGGACTGACCGGGCCGAACAGCACCCTCACGTGCAGCGGCAGAGCCCCCCTGTCTGTGGTACACTGTCGCCCGCCCCGGAGCGGGCGTTTCGGCGTGCCTCGCGCACGGATGATGGGGCGTAGCCAAGTGGCAAGGCAGGGGACTTTGGATCCTCTATTCGTAGGTTCGAATCCTACCGCCCCAGCCATGACTTGAACGGGACGCAGCCGTCCCGCAGCGAACGGAGAGGGACCGATGGGCGCCGCCGCACTCATTCTCGCCGCAGGCGAAGGTACCCGGATGAAGTCCACCCTTCCCAAGGTCGCGCACACCATCCTCGGCGTGCCGCTCGTGCGCTACGCGCTTCGGGCAGCGCACGACGCCGGTTGCGAGCGTGTCGTCATCATCACCGGTCACGAGGCCGAGACGGTCGAGTCGCTGCTCCCTGACGAGACGTGCGTCCGGCAGGAGGAGCAGCTCGGCACCGGCCACGCCGTCCTGTGCGCGGCAGACGCGTTAGCGGACTGGTCCGGCTCGCTCGTCGTGCTCTCAGGTGACACGCCGCTCCTGCGTGCCGAGACCGTCCGGCAGCTGATCGACGAGCGGGAGCGCACCGGCGCCGCCGCGGTCGTGCTGACCGCGGTCATGGACGAGCCCGCCGGCTACGGCCGCATCGTCCGCGACCCGGATGGCGAGCTCTCGGCCATCGTCGAGCACAAGGACCTCGCGCCCGGTCAGCACGACATCTCCGAAGTGAACACCGGCACGTACTGCTTCGACGCAGCCGTGCTCTTCGAGCACCTGCACCGCCTCGGCAACGAGAACGCGCAGGGCGAGTACTACCTGACCGACATCGTGGCCGTGCTCCGGGCGGAGTCGCTCAGGGTGGCGACCGTCACGACCGACGATGCCGCCGAGACGCTCGGCGTGAACAGTCGCGTACAGCTTGCCGAGGCGAGCAAGGTCCTTCAGCGCCGGATCAACCGCGCGCACATGCTCGCCGGCGTGACGATGACCGACCCGGACCTCGTGTGGGTCGGGCCCGATGTCACCTTCGGCCGGGACGTGGTGGTCGAGCCGATGACGTTCGTCATGGGGGAGTGCGACATCCGTGATGGCGCGATCCTCGGCCCGGACACACGCGTGACCGATTCGATGGTGGCCGAGAACGCGGTCGTGGACTCCTCGATCGTCGTGAACGCGTGCGTGGGCCCTGGAGCGACCGTCGGGCCGCGCGCCTACCTGCGTCCCGGGACCGTGCTCAAGCGTGGCTCCAAGGCGGGCACGAGCGTGGAGATCAAGAATGCCACCATCGGCGAGGGGTCCAAGGTCCCGCACCTCTCGTACATCGGCGATGCGGACGTGGGTGAAGGCGTGAACATCGGCGCCGGTACGATAACCTGTAACTACGACGGGGTACGCAAGCACAAGACCGTGATCGGCGACCGTGCCTTCATCGGCTCGGACACGATGCTTGTGGCTCCGGTGCGCATCGGGCAGGGCGCTACGACCGGTGCGGGGAGCGCCATCGCTCGCGACGTGCCCGACGGCGCACTCGCCGTCGAACGGTGCGAGCAGCGTACGATCGAGGGATGGACGGCGCGCAAGCGTGCCGAGGAAGACCCGGACGGCGAATAAGGAGCGACGCATGGTAGCGAGCGGCAAGCGCATGATGGTGTTCGCGGGGAGCCACAACCGCGAGCTCTCCGAAGGGATCGCCAGGCACCTGGGGATCGAGCTCGGGAACATCAAGATCTCGCGCTTCGCCAATGGCGAGATCTACGTCCGCTACCTCGAGAGCGTTCGGGGAGCCGATGTCTTCCTCGTCGCACCGATGTGCAATCCCGTCAACGCTTCGATCATGGAGACGCTCATCATGATCGATGCCGCCAAGCGCGCGAGCGCTCGCACGATCACGGCGGTGCTGCCGCACTACGCGTACGCCCGTCAGGACAAGAAGTCCGCCGCACGCGAGCCGATAACCGCCAAGCTCCTGGCGGACCTGCTCACGACGGCGGGCGTCGACCGCGTCATCGCGATGGACCTGCACCAGGGCCAGATCCAGGGCTTCTTCAACCAGCCCGTCAACCACCTCACGGCGCTGCCGATCCTCGCGGACTACTTCGAGGGACTGCAGTTGGAGGATTGCACGGTCGTCTCGCCGGATGTGGGCCGGGTCAAGGTCTGCAAGAAGCTCGCGGACATGCTCGGCGCATCGCTCGCGATCATGCACAAGGGTCGTCCCGAGCACAACGTGGCCGAGATCACCCACGTGATCGGCGATGTGGAAGGCCGTGTGTGCATCGTCGCCGACGACATGATCGACACGGCGGGCTCCGTGACCGAAGGCGCCAAGGCGCTGCTGCAGAAGGGTGCAAAGAAGGTCTACGTGGCGGCGACGCACGGGATCTTCTCGGGCCCTGCGTTCGACCGCATCGATGCCTCTCCCATCGACGAGGTCGTGGTGACGAACACGCTGCCGCTTCCCGAGGAGCGTGCGCACGGCAAGATCCGCGTGCTCAGCGTGGCGCCGCTGTTCGCGCATGCCATCCAAAACGTCTACAATGACGAATCCGTCTCCGAGCTGTTCGATCCGGACTTCCAGCTGTAGGAGGCGTACGGCACGACAGGAGCGCCCGCGCGACGGTGGGCGAGCGATACAGGAAGGACGACGACATGAGCAGTGCTACGACCACAGAACTGAACGCGACCACCCGGGAGACCATCGGCAAGGCCGGGCACAAGCTGATCGCGCTCGACCAGATGGCCGGCGTGGTATACGGCGCAGGCGTCGAAGCGACGCCGGTCGCCGTCGATCGCCACGCCTTCGAGCGTCTGATGGCGCACGTGTCGGTGGGTTCGCTGCTCAAGCTCACGATCGACGGAGGCAAGCCGCTCAACGTGATCATCAAGGAGGTGCAGACCGACCCGGTCAAGGGCACCCCGCTGCACGTCGACTTCTGGGCCGTCAAGATGGACCAGGCCATCAGCACTGTCGTGCCGATCACGTTCGTCGGATCCTCGGTGGGCGAGCGCGAGGGCGGCGTCCTGCTCCACGAGCTCCGGGAGCTGCACATCGAGGCCCTGCCGGGCGACATCCCCGAGCACATCGAGGTCGACGTGAGCGACCTCGAGATCGGTACCTCGTTCACCGTGGGCGACCTCACCCCGCCGAAGGGCGTCACGCTGCACGCCGATCCTGAGACGGTCATCGCGGCGGTCACCGCCCCGACCATCGAGGAAGAGGTCGAGGAGGAGGCGGAGCTCGAGGAGGGCGCCGAGGTGCCCGAGGTCGGCGAGGAAGAGGCCGAGGCAGAGGCCGAGGAGGAGTAGCGTCCAGCGATGGCGCGACTCGTTGTGGGGCTCGGCAATCCCGGCCCCGAATACGCCAACACGCGACACAACGCGGGGTTCATGGTCGTGGACCTGCTCGGCGAGAACCTGCGCGTGAACTACTGGAAAGACGAGGCCGGCGCACGCGTCGGCCTCGTGCGCTTCGGCGAGGACGACCTCGTGCTGGCCGAGCCCCAGACGTATGTGAACCTCTCGGGGCGGGCGGTCCGCAAGCTCATCGACGCGTACGACGTGGAGCCCGGGAGTCTCATCGTCGTGCACGATGATCTCGATCTGCCCGAGGAGACCATCCGGGTGAAGTGCGGCGGCGGACACGGGGGCCACAACGGCCTGCGCTCGCTCATCGAGGACGTGGGCGCCGACTTCATACGGGTCCGCGTGGGGATCGGTCGGCCGCCCGGCCGCCAAGACCCCGCGGACTACGTGCTGGAGCCGATGCGCGGCGCGGCAGCTGAGCGGCTCGAGGCGAGCATCCCGCATGCCGCCTCGGCGGTGCTGCACGTGCTGGAGCGCGGAGCGGACAGCGCGATGCGGGAGTTCAACGCGGACTGATCTTCTCGGCCGGGATGACGCTCAGCGCCTCGGCGGACGCTACCGCAGGTACGGCATCGGGTCGGTCGGCGTCCCGTTGATGCGCACCTCGAAGTGCAGGTGCGGTCCTGTGGAGTAGCCGGTCGACCCGACGGTCCCGATGCGCTGGCCCCGTGACACGCGCTGTCCCTTGCTCACGGTGATGCCGCCGCTCGGCTGGTGCGCGTACAGGGTCACGACGCCGTTGCCGTGGTCCACCATGACGGTGTTGCCGTAGCCTCCGCGCCATCCGGCGTATATGACGGTGCCGTCACCGGCCGAGACGATCGCCGCGCCGCCGATGGACTTCGGGGGATCGAGGTTCCGGCCGATGTCGATACCGGTATGCAGCTTCCTCGTGCCGAAGATGGGATGGATGCGGTAACCATAGGGCGATGAGACCCGGTAGAAGCCGGGGACCGGCCATGCCATCTCCCCGGCGAAGTAGCCCGAACCGGAGCCGTACAGCTCGTCCGCGATCCGCTGCGACTCGGCTTCTTCTTCCTCGGCAAGCGCCCTGAGCTTCTTGGCGCTCTCCTTGTTGGCGACCATCAGCTCGGTCTTGCGGTCCTCGGCCTGCTGCTGCTCGTTCAGCTTGCTCGCGTGGCGCGCGCGCAGGTCGAGCAGCTTCTGCTCTTCGGCGGCCGCCTCGGCGCGCTTCGTGTTGACCGCCTCGAGCGTCCGGTCGAGCTCCGCCTTGGCCTTCTCGAGCTCGATCTGCGTCTCCTTGAGGTCCGAGGCGATCTGCTCGTTCTGACGGATGACTCGCTGGGCGAGGGTGGTGCGGGCGATGAGGTCCTCGATGCTGACCGCGTCGAAGAGCATCTCCAGGAAGAAGAAGTCGCCCTGCTTGTAGGTGCTCTGGACGCGCGAGGCGAGCAGTCCCTGCTGGCGATCGTGCTCGGCTTGCGTGGCATCGATCTGCGACTGCTTCTCGTTGACCTGCGAGCGCAGCTGGTCGACCTCGCTCTGGAGACGCTCGCGGCGTGCGGTGGCCTTAGCGATGTCGTCGGCGATGGCGGCGATGTCGGACTCGATGGCGTCGATCCGATCGGCGATGCCCTCGAGCTCGACAGCCAGTTTGGCGGCCGCCGCGTCGGCCGCGTCGGCGGCCTCGCGTGCCTCGCGCGCCGCCTCCTCGTGCTCGCGCAGCTCCGCTTCGGTAGCGGCGAACGCGAGGGGAGTCAGAAGCAGGGTAGCGGCGAGTACGGTCGATAGGAATGTGATGACAGCGCTTCTACGTCGCATGCTGTGTCTCCTCCGGGGCGAACCGGTATCCGCCGAAGGGCGCCAACTCCGTCAGTCTACCAGGGCGCTCGGGTATACTGCAATCAAACGCGCGGGGAACGAGGATCCCCGCGCAGACATGACGAGGGGATGATATGCATGACTGACGAGACTCCCAGCACTCCTCCCGCGCCGCAGACGCCTCCTCCTGCGCCTCAGGGGCAACCGCCCGCGAGCGGTGGCGACACCGCCAAGCTTCTCGCCGTATTCGGGTACCTGACGGGGATCGTGGCGCTGATCGCCATCCTGATCGAGCCGTACAAGGACGACAAGTTCGTGCGTCACCACGCGATGCAGGCTCTCGCGCTCGCTGTCGCCTGGATCCTCGACAGCGTCATCTACGCGATTCCGGTGCTTGGTTGGATCGCCGGCCCGATCATCTCGATCGCGCTGCTGGTGTTCGCCATCATGGGCGCAGTGAAGGCGTGGCAGGGCGAGATGTGGGAGATGCCGGTCGTCTACGGCGTCGTGAAGCAGTACATCTAGGGCGTCGGCTCGGCTTCTTCATCGAGCACGATACCGCTCGTTTCGGGGGCGGGCACCACGCGTGCCCGCCCTTCGTCGTCCACGAGGTAGAGCCCGAGCCCGTGCTCCTCGGCGTAGGGGATCGCCGCGTCGGGACCCATCACGAACAGCGCGGTCGACAGGATGTCCGCGTCCAGGCCCGAGAGCGTCGAGCGCGGGCCGAAGACCGTGAGGCTGCGCAGTCCGCGGGCCGGCGACCCGGTGGCCGGGTCGAGGATGTGATGGTAGCGGAGGCCTCCGGACTCGAAGAACTTCTGGTAGTCACCTGACGTCGACACGCAGAGCGCTTCCGGGCCGGAGATCACCGCGACGATCGTCGCGGGGTCGCGGGGGTCTTCGATGCCGACCCGCCACGCCTCGTCATCGGGCTTCGAGCCGAGGGTGACGGTCGTGCTGCCCGCGCTGACCACGGCGGCGTCGACGCCCGCGGCCGCGAGGGCGGCGTACGCGCGGTCGAGCGCGAGCCCTTTGGCGGCGCCGCCAAGGTCGAGTCCGGGCGCGAGCGCCGCGCCCGCCGCCAGCCGGGGATCGGGGTCCTTGACCCGCGCGAACACGCCCTGTCCGTCACCTTGCAGCGTGAAGCCGCGGGCCGCCGCGACGGCGAGCGCCAGGTCGCCGGGCGCGGGGATCGTGGGTGAGGACTCGAACGAGTAGAGGCGCACGACGCCGAGCAACGCCATCGAGAACGCCTCGCCGACGCCCAGCCGCTCGACGGCCCCCCGTATCTCGAGGACTTCCGGCGGGAGGTAGGCGGCAGTGTAGGGGTCGGTGTTGAAGGTCGAGACCGCGCTGTTGGGATCGTAGGCATCGGTGGCCGTCTCGACCTCGGCGATAGCGAGATACGCCGACTCGACGGCTGTCTCGGCATCCTCGCCGTACGCCGTGATGGCGACCGCCGTCCCGAGCGCAGGTCGGCTGCGCTCCACGGGCGCGGGGCCGCACCCGGCGGCGCTCGCGGCCAGCACGAGCGCGCACGCGACGGTGATGACGCGGCCGGCCCTGTGCACGACGACTCCCTTCATTGCCCGCCTCGGGCACCTCATATAATGTGTCACGTACGCACGAGGCCCCATCGCCGGGCGCACGTGCGTGGCTCCAGCACGAGTGTAGCCTACGCCCGAGAGGCGCCGTATGTTCGAGATCGTTCACAAGCGACGGCTGTCCGATGCCGTCTTCGAGATGGGCGTCACCGCTCCCGCCGTGGCGCGCAAGGTCCGCGCGGGCCAGTTCCTCATGCTGCGCGTGGACGAAGCCGGCGAGCGCATCCCGCTCACCTTCTCCGATTGGTCCGCCGAGGAGGGATGGGTCCGCTTCGTGTTCATGCGCGTGGGCAAGACGACGCACAAGCTCTCGCACCTCGAGGTGGGCGACGCGCTCGCCGACCTGGTGGGTCCGCTCGGCGTCCCCACGCACACCGAATCGCTCGGACGGGTGGCCGTGGTCGGTGGCGGCGTGGGCGCGGCGGTCGCGTACCCCGTGGCGCGCGCCATGGCCGAGTCGGGCGCTGACGTGACGGTGATCCTCGGGGCGCGCACGAAAGACCTGCTCGTGCTGGAAGACGAGTTCCGCGCGCTCGGGCTGCGCGAGCTGATCGTCACGACCGATGACGGCTCTGCGGGTCGCAAGGACCTCGTTACTGCGCCGCTCAAGGAGCTCTGCGACGCAGCAGCGATCGACCACGCCTTCGCCGTGGGCCCCGCCATCATGATGAAGTTCTGCGCCGAGACCACCCGCCCGTACTCGATACCGACGACCGTGAGCCTGAATCCGATCATGGTCGACGGAACGGGCATGTGCGGCGCGTGTCGCGTCAGCGTCGGCGGCGAGACGAGATTCGGCTGCGTCGACGGCCCCGACTTCGACGGCCACGCCGTGGATTTCGAGGAGCTCATGAGCCGTCAGCGCGTCTACACCGACGACGAGCGCCTTGCCGATGCCGAGTATACCCGGGAGTGCTCATGCCGCCCGTAGAGCGCCACAAGCCGTCTCGGGCGCCACGCACGCCGATGCCGGAGCGCGAGGCCGCCGAGCGTGCGCGGGACTTCGACGAGGTGGCGCTCGGCTATGACGAGGAGCAGGCGCGCGCGGAGGCGGAGCGGTGCCTGCAGTGCAAGAACCCCACGTGCATCGCGGGCTGTCCGGTGAACATCGACATCAAGTCGTTCATCGGCCACATCATCGATGGCGACTACGCTGACGGCGTTGCCGTCCTCAAGGAGCGCAACGCGCTTCCCGCGGTGTGCGGGCGTGTCTGCCCGCAGGAGGAGCAGTGTGAGGTCGCGTGCGTGCTCGCGCGCAAGGGGGAGCCGGTGGCGATCGGCCGCCTTGAGCGCTTCCTCGGCGATCATGACCTCGCCTGCGAGATCGAGCATCGGTGCCGCCCGACGGTCGGCGCGGACACGGGACGCTCGGTGGCCGTCGTCGGTTCGGGTCCCGCGGGTCTCGCCTGCGCCGGGGAGTTGCGGCGCCTGGGGCACGCGGTGACCGTCTACGAGAGCCTCCACGCGCTCGGCGGCGTGCTCACCTACGGCATCCCCGAGTTCCGCCTGCCCAAGGCGATCGTGCGCTCCGAGATCGAGATGCTGGCCGAGATGGGCGTACGCTTCGAGACCGACGCCGTCATCGGCGCGACGTACACCGTCGACGAGCTGATGGACGACCTCGGCCACGACGCGGTCTTCGTCGCGAACGGCGCGGGGCTGCCGGTCTTCATGGGCATCCCGGGCGAGAACCTCAACGGGGTGTACTCGGCCAATGAGTTCCTCACGCGCGTGAACCTCATGCGCGCCTATGAGTTCCCCTCGGCGGACACGCCCGTCTGGCGGGGACGCAAGGTCGCCGTCGTCGGCGGCGGGAACGTCGCGATGGACTCGGCGCGTACCGCGCTGCGGCTCGGCGCGCAGGAGGTCTTCCTGGTCTACCGCCGCAGCGAGGACGAGATGCCCGCGCGTCGGGAAGAGGTGCACCACGCTCGCGATGAGGGCGTGCAGTTCAAGATGTTGTGCTCCCCGCAGGAGATACTCGGGCGCGACGGCTGGGTCACGGGTCTGGTGGCCACCCGCATGGAGCTCGGGGAGCCCGACGAGAGCGGACGGCGCTCCCCGGTATGCGTCATGGGCTCGGAGTTCACCATCGACTGCGACACGGTCATCATGGCGATCGGCACCCGCGCCAACCCGCTGCTCTCCGCGTCGACCCCCGATCTGGAGTTGTCGCGTCGCGGCTACATCGTCGCGGACGAGAACGGCACGACGAGCAAGCCGGGCGTGTTCGCCGGCGGTGACATCGTGACGGGTTCGGCCACCGTCATCCTGGCGATGGGGGCGGGCAAGAAGGCGGCTCGCGCGATAGACCGCTGGTTGGACGAGCGCGCTCGCTAGTCCTCCTTTTGTGACGTGCGGTATACTGGCGTCGGCCGTTGCCGATGGTCGGCAACATGGGGCGATGAATGGTCGTACAGGCTGCAACAGCACGCTAAGGAGGGATCATGGACGATCCCATCAACGTCCTCGTCGTCGACGACGACGTCTCCATCCAGGAGATGATCCGCATGGGGCTTGAGGCCGACGGCATGCGGGTCCTTGATGCGGGAGACGGAGCCGAGGCGCTCGAAGTGCTCGAGCGGGAGCCCGTGGACGTCGTGCTGCTCGACATCATGATGCCGCGGGTGGACGGCTGGATGGCGCTCATGGAGATCCGCAACAACCCGCTCACCGCGGACATCCCCGTCATCATGCTCACCGCCAAGACGCAGGATCTCGCCAAGATCCTCGCGTTCAAGCAGGGCGTGCAGCAGTACGTGACCAAGCCGTTCAACCTCATGGAGCTCTCCGCGCGGGTGCGCAGCCTCGTCAAGAGCCGTCCGCGTGCGGCCCACATCGGCGATGGCGAGGAGTCCGGGTTCCGCAAGCTCGCCGTTCGCAAAGGCGGGCGCACGGTGCTGCTGAACATGGACGACATCGTGTTCATCTCGGCCAAGAACAAGTCCACCTACGTGCACACCTACGAGAACCAGTATCTCGTGGACCTCACGCTCTCCGACCTCGAAGAGAAGCTCTCCAAAGACACCTTCCAGCGCGTGCACCGGAGCTACATGATCAACCTCAACAAGGTGAAAGAGATCCTGCGCGTCGACGGGGCGTACGTCGTGGTCGTGACCGATCGGGACGAGACGCAGATCCCTGTGGCGCGCCGGCAGGTGAAGTCGTTCAGAGAGTCGGTCGGGATCTGATGCGGCTCCGGGGGCTCCTCGGACCGCTCATCGCGCTTGCCGCTGTCGCGGCCGTCCTCGCCGTGCCCGGTGTCGCATACGCCGTGCGTACGCTCGGCCTGTCCACGGGCACGTTCGAGTTCAACATGGCCGCGGGTCAGGAGGGCCAGGGCGACCTGCTCGTGCTCAACGACGGCGACGAGCCGCTTCGCGTGCTCGTGTACGCCGCGAACCAGGTCGTCGGCGAGGACGGCGAGATCACCTACCAGATGCCGACGCGCGACGACCGCAACCCTGTCGAGAATCCCGCGTCGTGGCTCAACGTGCGCATCCCGAGCTCCACCGAGACGCTCGGCAACATCCCGGTGATCGACCTGGAGCCGGGCGATCGCGTTCCGGTGGAGTTCTCGTTCACGGTCCCCGAGGGCGTGCCGCCCGGAGATCACCAGATCCTGCTCTTCTTCGAGATGCTCGAAGAAGGCCAGTCGTTCGAGGGGAGCGGCGCCACCGTCGCGGGCCGTCTCGGCGCCCGCATCCGCGTGCGCGTGCAGGGCGACCTGGTCGAGCGTGTCGAAGTCCAGCCGTTCAGCGTCCGCGAGTTCGTCATCGGGTCGAAGATGCCCTACGTCTTCCTCGTGCGGAACGGCGGCAACATCGACAAGATCATCAACGCGCGGCTCGCGCTGCTCGACGGGAGCGATGCCGAGGTCTGGGCAAGCCAGCCGGCCACTGACACCACCGTGTTCGCCGGCTCCAACATGGAGCGTTCGGGCGTGGTGGACCTTCCGGTCTCTTTCGGGAAGTACACCGCGCGCCTGACGGTCGAGTACCCGCGTGAGGGCAGCGATTCGGGGGTGCCGGAGCAGATCGTCGAGGAGCGCACCGTCTGGGTCGTGCCGCTCTGGCTCGCCATCGGCGTGGTCGTGCTTATCGGCGGCGTCCTGCTCTACGGCTCATGGCGCCAGGCCGTCCGGGTGGCGGAGCGCAAGGCGCGCAAGGAGCGCATCGCCGCGCGTGCGGCGCGGCGGCACTCGCCCGAGCACGATGAGCTCGCGGACATCCACCTGGAGGACGCGGGGCTGCTGCCCGATCACGACACCGAGAAGCCCGCCGAGTAGGCTCGACGGGCTTCTGCTTCACCGCGCCGGACGGTGTGAGGAAGCTTCTCAGGGCTCGGAGATCACCACCCAGTAGGCGAGCGTGTCATCCGGCAGCTCGACGAGGGTGCCCTGCGTCTTGAGGCCCTGGTGGTTGATGGCGCCCGTCGGAGTGTCGATGGTGAGCGCCCACGGCGTGTTGGCCTGGACGAGCAGAGCGCCATCTGCGGGGGTGACCTTCACCCGGGGGAGCACGGTCGCCTCGACGGTCACCGTGCCGCCGGCGGCCGACGCCAGCGCGGGAACGGCGAGCGCCAGCACGAGCGCCATCGCGATGCTGATGACGGCTGCACGCTTCATCGTCCCACCTCCCGTCCGGCTGCCTTGCTATACCGTTTATCGGTAGCCGAACGGCAGAAACTAGTGACGGATGGGCGAAATCCGTCCACTAAGGGACGGACGGCGGTACCATGGCGCACTGAGGCGACCGTTCAGCCGTCATAGGCGTGATGAGAAGCACGAAGTGAATGCCGAGCGGTCGGACGCGCGCCGGGCCACGAGCGGGTCTCGCGCTGCTCATCGGGAAGCGTCAGCGGTCGCTTCGGGGTGCGACGCTGGGAGGCGCACGAAAAAGACCCACCCGGGCGAATGCCCGGGTGGGTCTCCGAGGTCCGGTGGGGCTTCGCCCACCCGCCGGCGCGGCGTTACTGGACCACGGTGTACACGTAGTCGGCCGTGTAGCTGCCGGGATCGGTGGTCCACGGGACGTTGATCGAGTAGTCGTCCGTGTGGTCCTGTCCGGCGGCGGCCGGAGCCTTCGGCTGCGATGCGCTCAGCGGCACGCCGCTGATGCTCAGGCCGAGGAGCGTCGCCAGATCGTCTCCGGTGGCGGCGCGGGTGATCGTGTAGTCGGTGTTCGAGCGGACGTTCAGCGTGGTGCTCAGGGTGGCGGTATCCTCGGGAAGGACGGTGCCGAAGTCGAGCGCGGTGCTGGTGAGCGAGAGCTGGATCCGCGGGTTGACGGTCGCGCTCACGGTCACGGGGTTGCTGTCCACGGCGTAGGCGTAGGCCACGATCCCCAGCACCATCGACAGCACGACGGCTGCGATGATCATGGTCTTCTTCATGGTTCTTCCTCCTTGATGCTCGGAAACTGTCACGGTCCGTTGGAACTGCGCGCGCCGGCTTGGTTCCTGAATCCGGTATCGGGATGAACCAACGTGAACTCCAGGGGGTATCGCCGTACGGCGGAATAGTGTGACAGACGGCACATTCGGGCTTCTGAGCGGGATGAGCGGTCAGGTACGACGATCGCGCGAGAGGCGCTTGCAGCTGTGCCCGCGCCCCCCACGCGTCCGCACCGGAGCGCTACGGGAGGACGGTGTAGACGATGGTGGCGGTCAGGGTGGTCTCGGCGGGCGTGTACCACGTGGGCGCCACCTGGACCGAGTCGGTGTAGGTCGCCGAGCCGACCGGTTTGACGCCGACGACATCTCCCGTGATCGTCAGTCCGAGGTCGGCGGCGTCGCCCGCGACGGTGCGGGTCACCTCGCAGGGGACGTTGGAGTCTACGGTCACCTGGATCGGCGCCGCCGGCGGGACCTCGCCGGGCAGCAGGGTGCCGAAGTCGATGTCCGTGGACGAGACGGTGATGCTGATGACGGGCGCCACGGTGATCGTGTAGTCGCCGATGGGGAGCCGGACCTTGGGCGGTCCCCCGCCCGTGCGGTCGTAGCTGAACGTCATGTGCTCGGAGGGGTTGGAGGGGTAGGTCCCGAGCGTCGTGGTGTTGGTGACGCCGCCGATCGTGACGGTCACGTCTGCGCCGGGGCCCAGCCGGGGGGACACTGCGATGACGGCCGAGGTTCCCGTGACGGTCATCGTCCCCGCCGGCTCGACGAGCGTGGCCGATGAGAGGTCGGTGCCGGCGGGGAACGTGAGCTCGATGGTGTGCAGGGACTGGCCCGCCTCGACCTGGTAGGTGCCGAACGAGTACGTCACGCCGGTCGCCCCGGCGCTCGTCGTCGACACGCTCGTGGTGGGGCCGGCGCTCACGATCACCGCTGAGGCGATGGAGTCGAACGGCACGAGCAGCGCGAGCATCAGCGCGCACAGCATCGTTGCGAGCGCTCGGCTCGCTCGTCGCCGGTATGCGGGTCCTGCGGACAGCACTCGTGGCTCCCTGCTCCGACCGCTCGTCACGTTACGGTGATGACGGGCACATTCTTCCACATCTTACATCGGCATGTGACGCCAGATGATTGATTCTGAACGACGAACGGTCGTCCGTCCGCGGTTCGGCGCACACGGACGGCGCATGGGCCCGCCCGTGCACCGGGGCGCGATGCTACGGGCCCGCGCGTTCGAACGGCTAGTTGCGCAGGCTGCCGAGCGGGGCAGGGAAGCGTCCGCCACGGCGCGCGAGGACGGTCCCGGCGTGCGGGTTCACCGAGAGGACCGGCGCGCCGCCGAGCAGCCCGCCGAAGTCGACGCGGTCGCCGGGTCCGAGCCCCGGAGCCGGTATGAGCCGGGCGGCGGTGGTCTTGTTGTTGATGACGCCGATGGCGCAGGCATCCGAGATGATCGTGGCGATCGTCTCGGCGGGAGTGTCGCCCGGCACGGGGATCATGTCGAGGCCGACCGAGCACACGGCGGTCATCGCCTCGAGCTTCTCGAGCGTGAGCGCTCCCTCGGCCACCGCGCGGACCATGCCGGCGTCCTCGGAGACCGGGATGAACGCGCCCGAGAGCCCGCCGACGGAGCTCGTGCCCATGGCGCCGCCCTTCTTGACCGCGTCGTTGAGCAGGGCGAGCGCCGTGGTCGTGCCGGGTCCGCCGCACCGGCCGACGCCGATGGCCTCGATGATGTCGGCGACGCTGTCGCCCTCTGCGGGCGTCGGCGCGAGCGAGAGGTCGACGATGCCCATCTCCACGCCGAGGCGGCGCGCCGTCTCACGGGCGACGAGCTCGCCGGCGCGGGTGATCTTGAAGGCGGTCGCCTTGATGGCCTCGGCCACCTCGGTCAGTCCGGCGTCTTCCGGCAGCGACCGGACGACCGCGCGCACGACACCCGGGCCGGAGATGCCGACGTTGATGACGGCGTCCGCCTCGCCGGAGCCGTGCATGGCACCGGCCATGAACGGGTTGTCCTCGACCATGTTGCAGAAGACGACGAGCTTGGCGCAGCCGATGCCCTGGCGCTCGGCGGTGGCCTCGGCGGTCAGTTTGATGACCTCGGCCATGCGCATGACCGCATCCATGTTGATGCCCGCGCGCGTGCTGGCCACGTTCACCGATGAGCAGACGCGCTCGGTCGTCGCGAGCGCGGACGGCACGGAGTCCATGAGCTTGCGGTCGCCGGCGCCGATGCCTTTGTGGACGAGCGCCGAGAAGCCCCCGATGAAGTCGACGCCCACGTCGATCGCCGCGCGGTCCATCGCGACCGCGACGGGCGTGAGGTCGTGCTCGCGACAGGCGGCGATATCGGCGATGGGCGTGACCGCGATGCGCTTGTTGATGATCGGGATGCCGTATTCCCGCTCGATGGACTCGGCCACCGGGACGAGGCGCTCGGCGGCGGTCGTGACACGCTCGTAGACCCGCGACGCCATCGTGTCGGCGTCATCGGCCACGCAATCAGAGAGCGAGATGCCAAGCGTCACCGTGCGGATGTCGAGGTGCTGCTGGGTGATCATCGTCAGCGTCTCGGCGATCTCCTCCGGGCTGATGTGCAGCATGACGGCCCCCTACACCCGGTGCATGAATCGGAAGACGTCCTCGCGCTGGAGCGTGATCTGCATGCCGATCGTCTCGGCCACCTCAGCGAGGCGCGCCTGGACGTCCTCGAACGGCGTGCGGTCCTCGTCGACCGTCACGAGCATCGTCATCGAGAACACGCTCGAGATGATGGTCTGCCGGATGTCCTCGATGTTGGTGCCGGTCTCGGCCAGCGCCGTCGCGACCGCGGCGACGATCCCCACGCGGTCCTCGCCGAGGACCGACAGGATAGCCCGGGTCTTCATGGTGCGCCCCTCTCTTCGCCCGTCTTCAGGCTATACTCTACCCGCTGGCGGCGGGCGAGGGCGAGGACGCGTGGCGGTACCGATCACACCCATCAGCGTGGGCGACGTGGTGCGGCTCAAGAAGGCGCACCCGTGCGGCGCCAACGAGTGGGAGGTCACCAAGCTCGGCATGGACATCGGTCTCGCGTGTCACGGCTGTGGCCGGAAGGTCCGGCTCGAGCGCTACGAGTTCGATCGGCGCTTCCGCGGATGGATCGTGCGCGTCAGCGAGGCCGAGGCGGAGGAGCGCGTGGCCGAGAAGCCTGATGGGCAGCCTGATGCCGCCGAGAAGGACGCCGGGACCGACGGGCGCTAGGAGCCGTCCGGCGAGGGCAGCACGCCCGGCGTGTCGAGCGAGTTCAGCTGGAAGTGCACGTGGTCGCCACCGTCGGGCACGTACCCGCCGAGCTGCAGGTCGATCTTGTCGGACATCGCGCGCACGATGGCCACGGGCGTGGCGCCTGCGTTGACGCGATCGCCTTCGACCACCGTCACTTCGTCGACGTGGATGATCACGAGGTCGAGATCCTCGTGGCCGTCGGGCTGGATATGGATCTCGAAGTCGTCGTGCTGGCCGTAGAGCTGGTAGGGCCGCACGAGGACGACGGTGCCGGTCACCGGCGAGTAGACTACCGAACCCGATGCGGCGCCGACGTCGGCGGCCGTGTCCGGCATGCCCGTCCGGTTGCTGCGCCACAGACGCAGCGCACACCCCTGCAGCACGTCACCGGCATCGAACCCCGCCGCCTCGGCCACGGCGCCGTCGGTCTCCTCGGCGGAGGGCACCGCCTTGAGCTCGGCGGCGCGCGTCATGTCGGCATCGGTGAGGAACGATGTCAGGTGGAGCGCACGGTCGCCTGACGCCTGGTGGAAGGCGATGGCGGTGAGGTCGGCGGGATCGACCGGGAGCCGCAACGCGATCTGCCCGTAGCAGCCGATGAGCGGCGTCGGCTCCCGCTCCGGTTCCGGGGCTGGCTCGTTCTCGACCGCGGCGGCCGGCTCGGTGAGCGACACGCTCGCTCGCGGAGCCTCGGCGGCGCGCACGATCGCCACGAGCATCGCGACGACGATCACGATCGCGAGCAGGATAAGCGGCATGAGCGGGTTCGGTTGCTTGCGCCGCGGACGCGGACGCGAGCGGCCGACGGTGATCCCGGTGTCACGGACGGGTGCGAGCCGGTCGTTGCGGGGACGCGGGCGAGGCTGGGGCTGCGGGCTGGTGCGGCGAGGCGGTCGGCTCACGGCAGCACCTCGGCCGTATCGCCGTCGATCGCGACCGTGGCGCCGCGCTTGGCGGATATGTCACGCAGCCGCTCCAGGATGACCTCCGCTTCGTCGCCGGTGACGAACTCGGGCTTGCCGTACGAGTCGAGGTAGACGGGCGTGATGCGCACGTCGGTCACGCCCGCCGGTCCGAGCGCCGCATCAAGTATGAATGCCTCTCCCGTCTTTCGCGAGTAGTGGTCGAAGACGAAGTCGCCGAGGGAGTACGCGATGAGCCTGCCCTTGTAGTACTCGACCGCCTGGATGACGTGCGGGTGATGGGAGAGGACCATGTCGGCGCCGGCATCGACCGCCCGGTGCGCGTCGGTCACCTGGTCTCCGTTGCAGTCGTCCGCGTACTCCACGCCCCAGTGGAAGGAGACGAGGACGTAGTCGTGCTCGGCCTTGGCCACGCGGATCGCCGCCTCGACGGCGTCCATGTTCCCCCGGCCGCGGGCGAGGCCCGCCGAGGAGTCGGTGGCGATGAAGCCGGCGGGGAGGATGTGGGAGAACGAGAGGAACGCGACGCTCGCGTTGCCGACGCGCTTGACGGCGGGCCTCCACGCGGCGGTGCGGTCCTGCCCCGCCCCGGCGTGCATGATGCCCTTGGCGTCGAGCAGCGCGACGGTGTCGGCGAGCGCGGCGGAGCCGTAGTCGAGCACGTGGTTGTTGGCGAGCGAGAGGAAGTCGAAGCCCGCACGCGCCAGACCGTCGGCCCCGCGCGGGTCGCCACGGAACGTCACGTCCTTATCGGCGTCTTGCGTGCCTCCCTCGGAGAGCGGGCTCTCGAGATTGCCGACGGCGATGTCGGCGGCGGCCAGGTGTGACGCGACGTCGGCGAGCGGCGCTTCGCCACCCTGCGCGCGCACGAGCTCCTTCACCCGGCGGTCGAAGATCATGTCGCCCACCGCGGCGACGCTGATGGTCGCAGGCTGTGACGCGCGTGCCGAGACGTACGCGGAAAGCGTCCGGGCCGCATCCAGTGCGCCGGTCGTCTCGGCGGAAGCGGAGCGCACCGTCAGCGCTGGATGGGCGGTCGCCGTAGGCGTGTCGCCTCGCGCAAGGACGTCTCCCGAGAGGAGCCAGTATGCGCCGCCGGCGGCCGCCAGGAGCAGCGCCACCGCCGCGACGGCGGTACGCTGCAGACGCGCGCGACGACGGGCTATCGCGCGCGCTCTCGCGCGTTCGCTCCGGGTGGAGTCGGCCACCTCGATCGTGTCCCTTCAACCTTGCTCAGGAACCCTCGGCGGCTCCTCGTGCGTACTATACTGTAGCAAGCAACTCCCGCGCCCACCGGGCGTGTGTCGGCGAGTTGCCGAGGGTGTGCAGCCCATTTCCCCCCGCATGTCGTTGTTCGTCGGCGTGCCGGTGATAGAATCGGGCGATACACCGGGGCCGGACGGCAGAGGTGGGGTATGGAGAAGCTCGAGCAGATCCTGCGGGCCGAGGAGAAGGCGCGCCAGATCGTCGCCACGGCGCGCGATGAGGCGCAGAGCACGCTCAAAGAGGCCCGCAGTGAGGCCGAGGCGCGCCTGGAGGACGCACGCGCCGCCGCAGCCGCGGAGGCGGCATCCGAGCGGGACCGGCTCATCGCTCACGCGGAAGACGAAGCGCGGCGGATCGAAGCGGACGCGAAGCGCGACCTCGAAGCGGTCCTGGCGTCAGCGCGCGAGCGCATGCACGACGCCGTCGCGGCGGTGCGTGCCGAGTTGGTGGAATGAGCTGTGGCCGTCGCCCGCATGCTGAAGGTCACGGCGTTCTGCCACACGTCGGTCGTCGACGACCTCGTGGAGCGGCTGCGTCGTGCGGGCGTGCTCGACATCGTCGAGGCCGGCTACGACCTCCCCGCGCCGCGCTCCGAGAGCCTCGAAGCGCGCCTGCGCACGCTTGATGAGCAGATCGCCAAGGCGGCGTTCGTCGCCGAGTTCCTCGGCAGGTACCACTCCAACGAGGCGCCGTTCGCGTCGTTCATCAGCGAGAAGATCCACCTGGGCGCCGAGGAGTTCTTCGCGCTCGAGCCGGGCGAGGACTTCGAGGACTTCTACCAGCAGTGCGTGACCCTCTCCGATCGCCTCGCGAGCATCGACCGGCACCGTGAGCGGCTGGGACGGCTGATCGACGAGCTCCGGCCGTGGGCGCCGCTCAGGACGCAGCTCGACCAGCTCCAGGAGACCGAGCACGTCGGGCTCTTCGCCGGTACCGTGCCCGCGTCGGAAGCGGACGCCATCCGGCAGCAGCTGCGCGAGACCGTGACCGAGGTGACGGTGGAGCAGCTCGCGCCCGTGGCGAACCGCCAGGCGTGGATCGTGATGTCGTATCGGGAGCATCTCGATGACGTCCGGGCGCTGCTGCACCTCACCAACTTCACCGAGGTGGCCTTCCCCGACCTGCATGACTACCCCGCCGAGGAGATCGGCATCGCCGAGGACGAGCTCGCCGCTCTGGCCGGGGAGGAGACGCGCCTGCTCGAGCGGGCGCACACGCTGTCCGCGGAGCGCCACGCCGACGCGGTGGCGCTCGCCGAGGCGCTCGTCTCGGCACGCGACTCCGTGGTCGTGCGGGAGCGCTTCGGTGCGACCGAACGCACGGAGGTCGTCACAGGCTGGGTGGCCGAGAAGCGCCGCGCCGAGCTCGAGGCCGCGCTCGATCCGCTGCACGGCTCGGTCGACCTGACGCTGGAGCCGCCGCAGCCGGACGACCAGCCGCCGATCGAGTTGGAGAACCCCGCGTGGCTGAGACCGTTCGAGGTGTTGACCGACCTCTACGGGCGGCCCCGCTACGACGAGGTCGATCCCACGCCGCTCATGGCGCTCTTCTTCTGGGTCTTCTTCGGCATGGCCCTTGGCGACGTGGGCTACGGCCTCGTGCTGGCCGTGGTCGCGTGGCTCATCAAGACCCGCCTGGATGTGGCGCGCGGTGTGAAGAAGTTCATGGACCTGCTCATCTACGGCGGCGTCTCGTCCATGCTGATGGGCGTGCTCACCGGATCCTGGTTCGCCATCCCCATCGAGGACCTGCCGCCCGCGCTCAGCTCGCTCGTGGTGCTCGACCCCATGCAAGACGTCCAGAGCGCGCTCCTTGTGAGCGTCGCGATCGGCGTCGTGCACGTGGTCTTCGGCATCGGCGTGGCCGCATGGCAGCGGGCGAAAGCGGGCGACTGGGACGCGGCGGTGGCCGAGAACATCTCGACGCTGTGGCTGCTCGCCATCGCGGCTGCCGCGGTGCTGAGCGGCCACGTCATGCAGGTGCTCGTGCCCGGGCTCGTCGTGACGCTCGTCCTCAAAGGCCGTGCGTACTCCGCGCCGCTGCGAGCCGAGGGTGCGGCCGCCTGGGACCGGGCGCTCGGGTTCGGCTGGCTCGCGCTGCTGCTCGCGTGGGGGCTCAGCATCGGGCTTGGCGGGCCGACCGCGCCGATCGGCTGGGGGCTCCTCGGGTTGACCGTGACGGGCCTGGCCGCGCTGCGTGCGGTCCGCAAGACGGTGCTCGCGACGCTCCTCGGAGCGTACGAGACCTACAGCCTCACCGGGCTCATCTCGGACTTCCTGTCCTACACCCGCCTGGCCGCGCTCGGCCTGGCGAGCGTCTTGGTCGGGCAGGTCGTGAACCTGCTCGCCGGTATGGTGTGGGACATGAAGATCGCGGTCGTGCC
This sequence comes from Anaerosomatales bacterium, assembly GCA_030019445.1. Classification (GTDB taxonomy): domain Bacteria; phylum Actinomycetota; class Coriobacteriia; order Anaerosomatales; family Anaerosomataceae; genus JASEEU01. The sequence goes on from JASEEU010000003.1 coordinate 99,653, forward strand.
CATCGGCGTCCTTCTCGGCGTGGTCATCCTCATCGTCATGCACGGCATCAACGTAGCCATCAACCTGCTCGGCGCGTTCGTCCACCCGACGCGCCTGCAGTTCGTGGAGTTCTTCAGCAAGTTCTATGAGGGGGGCGGTCGCACGTACGCGCCCTTCGGACCGAGGACGAAGACGTTGGTTCTGCACCCCGGGCAACGGGGGCAGGAAGGAGGCAAGGCATCGTGAATGAAGCGTTCTGGGGCCTGTCCGGTGTCTCGTGGGCGGTGATGGGCGCGGCGCTCGCCGCCATCGGAGGCGGCATCGGGTCCGCCATCGGCATCACCACCATCAGCAACACCGCCTCGGGCATCGTGACCGAGGACTCCGAGAAGTTCGGCCGCGTGCTGCCGCTCGCAGCCATGCCGGGCACGCAGGGCATCTACGGCCTGATCACGGCGATCCTGGTCATGGTGTTCTTCAACATCCTCGGCGCGAGCGCTGAGCCGGCGATCGCGGGCGAGACCGGCTTCAAGATCTTCCTGGCATGCCTGCCGGTCGCCGCGCTCTGCCTGGTGAGCGCCATCTACCAGGGCATGACCGCCGTGGGCGCCGCGGGCATGGTCGCGCGTCGCAGCGAGGACTCGGGCAAGGCGCTCATCTTCCCGGCGCTCGTGGAGACGTACGCGGTGTTCGCGCTCATCACGAGCATCCTCATGCTGTCGTCGCTGGCGTCCATCTATCCCGCGGGCTAGATCATGGCGCTGGCGGACATCATCGGCCGCATAGAGAGCGACGCCGGGCACGAGGCCCGCGCGCTGAGCGAGGCTGCCGCCGCGCGTGCGGCGGAGATCATGTCGGCAGCCGAGGACGAGGCGGAGCGCCTGCGGACCGACGCGCTCGCCCGCGCGGTGCGCGACGCGGAGGCGGAGGCGGCGACGATCGCGGCCAACGCGCGCCTTGCCGCCCGCGATCGCGCGCTTGCGGCGAAGCGCGAGCTCGTCGAGGCGGTGCTCGCCACGGCTGCCGAGGAGCTCGAGGCGCTGCCTGCCGAGGAGTACGCGCGGCTCATCGCCGCAGGCGTCGTGGACGCCGCCCGCGGTGACGATGTCGTGCGCGTGGCCGACGAGGACCGCGAGCGGCTCGCGGGTCTCGCCGACGTCGTCGCGACGGTCGCCGCGCAGCGGGGCCGGGCGCTCGGCCTGACGTACTCGGGCGATCCGGCGCCGCTCGCGCGCGGCGTCATGCTGGAGTCGCACCGCGTGAGCGCCGAGGTGTCGGTGCGGGCGATGGTCGAGGCGCGGCGTGCCGAGCTCATGGCGCTCGCGGCGTCGGCGCTGTTCCCGAAGGAGGGTTAGCTCGCGATGATCTGGCGGCAGGCGGTGAGAGAGCCCATACGATACGGCTTCGCCGTGGGTCGCGTGCGGGTGCTCGAGAGCCGCATGCTCTCCTCGGGCACGTACGAGCGGCTGCTGGATGCCGCCGACTTCACCGAGCAGAAGCGGGTCCTGTCCGATTCGGTCTACGGCCGCTTCCTTGAGGATGCCGAGACGACCGACGACGTCGAGCGCGCGTTGGATGCAGCGCTCGACGACCTCTACGCCTTCCTCGAGAGCGCCAACCTCCCCAAGCCGGTGCTGCGCTTCTTCCGGGTCCGCTACGACTACCCGAACCTCGCCGGCCGCCTGAAGGCGGAGCTGCTCGGTGTGCCCGCCGAGGAGTTGTACGTCGATCTCGGCTCGGTCCCCGTGGACGTCATCACGGGTCCCCCGGCCCAGCTGCCCCCGTTCCTGCGCGGCCTGTACCGCACGCTCTCGGCGGAGGGCGCCGGCGTGACCGAGGAGGAGATCACCGCCGCGACCGACCGGGCGCTGTACGCGGACCTCTCGGCCAGCGCGGAGGCGTCCAAGAGCCCGTTCCTCGCGGGGCTCGCCGCGCTCATGGCGGACCTCGCCAATGTAAAGGCGCTCCTGCGCGCGCGCATGAAGGGCCTGCGTCAGCCGGATGTGGCGCGGCTGCTCATCGAGGGCGGCTCCGTCCCGACCGACGACCTGCTCGCGCTCTACCCGCAGCCGTTCGACGGGGTGACCGAGGGCCTCGCGAGGCTGCCGCTGTTCGCCGGCGTGTCCGCCGAGCAGCTTGCCGACACTGCGGGCCTCGACGTGCTCGCCGACGACCTGGTGGTGCGCTACCTGCGTCGGGCGCGCCGTATCGCGACGGGCCCGGAGCCGGTCATCGGCTACGTCATGGCCCGGCAGGCCGAGGTCATCATGCTGCGGACGCTGCTCATCGGGCGCCTCTCGGGCGTTCCGTCAGACGTGCTGCGGCGACGCCTGCGGCAACGGTACGAGGAGTAGGGAGACGCGTGGCCAAGATCGCCGTCATCGGGGATTCGACGAGCGTCGCGGGCTTCCGGCCGCTCGGCTTCGCGACGTTCGCGGTCCGGCACCCGGATGACGCGCGTCGCCTGTGGGAGGACCTGTCGGGCGGCGAATACGGCGTCGTCTTCGTGACCGAGCCGGTCTACGAGGCGATCGCCGATCTGGCAGCCGAAGCGGCCGACCGGCCGACTCCGGCGGTGACCGTCATCCCGGGCGCGGGAAGCCCGGGCGGCGTTGGTGAAGCCAAGCTCAACCGCGCTATCGAGCGCGCGCTCGGCACGACGATGTTGATCCGAGAAGAGGAAGAGTAGATGGAGCAAGGCAGGATACTCAAGGTCGCCGGTCCCCTCGTAGTGGCGGAGGGTCTCGTGGATTCCAAGATGTTCGACCTCGTGCGGGTGGGCGAGGAAGGGCTCATGGGCGAGATCATCGAGATGCGGGGCGACCGGGCGTCGATCCAGGTGTACGAGGAGACCGAGGGGCTCGGCCCCGGGGACCCGGTCGAGGCCACGGGCGCACCGCTCTCGGTCGAGCTGGGACCGGGGATGCTCGAGGCCGTCTACGACGGCGTCCAGCGCCCGCTCGACAAGCTCGAGGAACAGGCGGGCGCGTTCCTCACGCGCGGCATCAGCGCGCCGGGGCTCGATCGTGAGCGGCGATGGGCGTTCACGCCGGTGGTCGAGCCGGGCATGCGCGTGCAGGGTGGAGACATCCTCGGCACGGTGCAGGAGAACGAGGTCATCGAGCACCGCATCCTCGTCCCGCCGCACGTCGAAGGCACCATCGCCGATATCGCGGCGGGCTCGTACACGGTGACCGAGCCGGTGGGGCATCTCACCACCGACGCCGGGGAGCGGGTCGAGCTGATCATGATGCAGGTATGGCCGGTGCGTACTCCTCGGCCATACAAGAAGAAGATCTCGGTGGCCGAGCCGCTCACCACCGGCACGCGCGTCATCGATACCTTCTTCCCGCTCACGAAGGGCGGCGTCGCGTGCATCCCGGGGCCGTTCGGCGCGGGCAAGACCGTCACGCAGCACCAGATCGCCAAGTGGTCCAACGCCGAGGTCGTGATCTTCATCGGCTGCGGCGAGCGCGGCAACGAGATGACCGACGTGCTCATGGAGTTCCCGGAGCTCGAGGACCCGTACTCCGGCGAGCCGCTGCTCAAGCGGACGGTGCTCGTCGCGAACACGTCGAACATGCCGGTCGCGGCGCGTGAGGCGAGCGTCTACACGGGCATCACGATGGCCGAGTACTTCCGCGACATGGGTTACAACGTGGTCCTGCAGGCCGACTCGACGAGCCGCTGGGCCGAGGCGATGCGCGAGATCTCCGGGCGCCTCGAGGAGATGCCCGGCGACGAGGGCTTCCCGGCGTATCTCGGCACGAAGCTGGCGGCGTTCTACGAGCGGGCGGGCAAGGTGGAGTGCGCGTGCGGGGCTGACCGCACCGGCTCCGTATCGGTCGTCGGCTCCGTGTCGCCGCCGGGCGGCGATCTCTCCGAGCCGGTCGTGCAGAACACGCTGCGCGTCGTGAAGGTCTTCTGGGCGCTGCAGGACAAGCTCGCGTATGAGCGCCACTTCCCGGCGATCGACTGGCTCACGAGCTACTCGCTCTACCTCGACAAGGTGACGCCCTGGTGGAGCGAGCACGTGAGCCCGGAGTTCCGCGCTCGGCGCGACCGGTGCATGGCGATCCTGCAGCGTGAGAACGAACTCGCCGAGATCGTCCGGCTCGTCGGCCTGGAAGCGCTCTCGGCCGAGGAGCAGATCCTCATGGAGACCGCCAAGTCCATCCGCGAGGACTTCCTGCAGCAGAACGCGTTCCGCGACGACGACCAGTTCTCCTCGTACCGCGAGCAGGACCTGCTCTTGGAGACCATCCTGCTCTTCCACGAGAAGGCTATCGAGGCGCACACGAAGGGCGCTTCGCTGCGCGACCTCTTCGCCGCGCCGGTCCGCGAACGCATAGCGCGCGCGAAGTACCTGACCGAGGAGCGCCTGGCCGAGTTCGAGGAGATCCGGAGCGACATAGAGACGCAGCTCGTGGGTGACGGCTTCGACGACGACGAGACGCTCGTCTACGCGGGAGGTGAGCGCTAGTGCGCGAATACATGACCACCCGCGACATCGTCGGGCCGCTGCTGCTCGTCGAGAGCGTCATGGACGTGACCTACGGGGAGCTCGTGGAGCTCGAGTTCCCTGACGGGACGCACTCGCTCGGCAACGTGCTTGAGGTCAACCAGGATGTCGCGCTCGTCCAGGCGTTCGAGGGCACCCGCGGCTCCAATCCCGCGCACACCAAGGTGCGCTTCCTCGGCCGCTCGCTCGAGCTCGGCGTCTCGCGCGACATGCTCGGTCGCGTGTTCGATGGTCTCGGCAGGCCGCGCGACGACGGTCCGGAGATCATCCCGGAGGTCAGGCGGTCCATCTACGGGCAGCCCATCAACCCCACGGCGCGCGACTTCCCCGACGACTTCATCCAGACGGGCGTCTCGGCCATCGACGGGCTGAACCCCCTCGTGCGCGGACAGAAGCTGCCGATCTTCTCGGGCAGCGGTCTGCCGCACAACGATCTCGCGGCGCAGGTCGCGCGGCAGAGCGCCGTGCTCCAGCGCTCGGATGACCCCACGAAGGCCGGCGCGCCGCTCGAGGGTGAGTTCGCGGTCGTGTTCGCGGCGATGGGCATCACCTTCGAGGACGCCGACTTCTTCATCGACGAGTTCCGCAATACCTCGGCCATCGAGCGCGCGGTGCTCTTCCTGAACCTCGCGGACGATCCCGCCGTCGAGCGCATCGCGACCCCGCGCATGGCGCTCACGGCCGCCGAGTACCTCGCGTACGACTGCGACATGCACGTGCTCGTCATCCTGACGGACATGACGTACTACTGCGAGGCGCTGCGGGAGGTGTCCGCCGCGCGCAAGGAGGTCCCCGGACGCCGCGGGTACCCCGGCTACCTCTACACCGACCTCGCCTCGATCTACGAGCGCGCGGGCCGTGTGAAGGGCCGGAAGGGCTCCATCACGCAGGTGCCCATCCTGTCGATGCCCGACGACGACAAGACGCACCCGATCCCGGACCTCACCGGCTACATCACCGAGGGGCAGATCGTGCTCGACCGCAACCTGCACCGGCGCGGCGTCTACCCGCCGGTCGCGGTCCTGCCGAGCCTGTCTCGTCTCAAGCAGAAGGGCATCGGTCCCGGCAAGACGCGCGAGGACCACGCCGACCTCTCCAACCAGCTCTTCGGCGCGTACGCGCGCGGGCTGCAGGCCAAGGAGCTCGCCGTCATCCTCGGCGAGGCGGCGCTCTCCGACGCCGACAAGGCGTTCGTCGCGTTCGCCGACGCCTTCGAGGACCGCTTCATCGCGCAGGGCGCGCATGAGGACCGGTCCGTCGAGGAGACGCTCTCGATCGGCTGGGAGCTCGTCACGCTGCTGCCGAGAAGCGAGGTCAAGCGCATCAAAGACGAGTACGTGGCGCGCTACATGACCGCCGAGGAGGGCGCGACCGCGTGACCCCCACCGTCCTGTGGATACTCGTGTTCGTCGCGCTCGCGAGCCTCGTCGTGGTTCAGGTCGCGAGCGCCCGCGCCGCGCGCAAGCTCGGGGGAGCGTCGGCCAACGCGGTCGTGGCGCTCCGGGCTCTGAACGCCGTGCTCGTCCTCGGGCTTGTGGCGTGGCTGTTGTGGCGACGGTTCGGGGGTGCGTGACGTGGCCAAGATCCGCGTGAACCCCAACCGCATGGAGCTTCTGAAGCTGCGTCGCCGCGGCGACGTGGCCAAGCGCGGCCATAAGCTGCTGAAGGACAAGTTCGACGAGCTGCTCAAGGAGTTCATCGCGCGCATCTCCGAGAACCGTCGCCTCCGTGCCGAGGTCGAAGCGCAGCTGCGCGATGCGTACGGGTACTTCGCCGTGGCGCGCGCCGAGGCGGGCCGCGCCGCGATCGCGCAGGCGCTGCTCGCGAGCACGCCGGCCGATCTGCTCGATACCGCCGAGAAGAGCGTGATGAGCGTCCGCGTCCCGATCTTCGAGCAGCGCGAGCTCTCCGAGCCGGGCGGCTACTCCCTGGCTACCATGCCCGTGGTCCTGGACGAGGCGCTCGCCAAGCTGGCCGCGGTCGCGCCACGGATGCTCGAGCTGGCCGAGCGGGAGAAGGCGATCGAGCTGCTGGCAGCCGAGATCGAGCGCACGCGCCGTCGCGTGAACGCGCTGGAGCACGTCCTCATCCCGTCCATCGACGAGACCATCAAGGACATCCAGATGAAGCTCGACGAGGCCGAGCGGGGCAACCTGACGCGGTTGATGAAGGTGAAGGACATCATCGCCGCCCAGGAGGCGCGCGAGCGGGAGCGGTAGGGCAGCCGAGAGCCGCTTCCAGCTAAAGTCAGCGCTTCGCGAAGCCGATATTCCAGGTGTCAGGACCGACCAAGCTCAGTTCCTGATAGGGACCGGTTCGCACGGGTGGCGTCCCTCCAGTCGGCGAGCCGGTCACCGAATCGCAAGACCCCGGGGTGGGAAGAGCCCCGGGGTCTTGTCTGTGCGAAGCGCGTGCGCTTCGAGCCGCGCGGCACGCGTCTCGCTCGCCGCCAGGGGCGCCGCGCTCAGCCCGTCTGCCCGGTGAACGCCCACCGCTCCAGCAGCAGCGCCGGAACGAGCGTGGCGCCGCCCTCCGCCGGCCCCACGAGCGACCGCTCCTTCGAGACGGCCAGCACGCCGGCGAGCGCGTCGAGCGCGCTCTGCGTGAAGCGCAGGTTCTTGAGCGGGCGCGCCAGCTTCCCGTTCTCGATGGTGAACGTGCCGTCGCGCGTCATGCCCGTGAGCACCACGCGCATCGGGTCTTCGACGTTCACGTAGTGGAACCGGGAGACGTAGACGCCGCGCTCGACCGAGGCGATCATCGACGCGGTGGGCGTGTCGCCGGGCGCCACCGCGACGTTGAGCGGCATCGGACCGTACGGGTTGGGCGCGGGCAGCGCGTGGCCGGTGTTCTCTCGGCCGAGCTTCGCGGCGTAGTAGGAGTCCGTCACGGGACCGCGGACGACGCCCGCATCGACGAGCGGCGTGACGCGCTTGGGCTGCCCCTCGAAGTCGAAGGTCAGGCCGAGCGCCTCGGCGGCGAGCGCATCGTCCGCGATCGAGAGCGACCCGGAGAAGAGCGGCTCGCCTTCGTGGTGCGACGTGAAGGCTGTTCCCTCCGCGAACGACTTCGCCCCGAAGCCGAGGTAGCCGAGGAAGTCCATGAGGTCGGCGACCGCTTCAGGCGCGAGCAGCACCGTGTACACGCCGGGGTCGAGGTCCTCGGCGTCACGCGTGCGCAGGGCGGTCTCGGCGGCGTGCTCGCCCAGTGTGCGCGGCTCCAGTTGCTCGGCGCTGATGCCGAGGAACGACGACCAGCCGGATCCGGCCCCCGGTCCGACGCCCATCGAGAGGACGGTCGCGCGCACGTCGGTGACGTCCATGCCCACATCCACGCCCGCCGAGTTCGCGATGGCGACGGCGTAGTCCGAGACGCCCACGGTGCCCGCGGCGACCAGCTCCCGTCGGGCCGAGGGAGCGATGATGCCGCGCACCGCCTCCGCGCGGGCCTCAGCGTCGAAGGCACGCGTCGCGGCGCTCGTGCGATCGGGGGTCGCGACGGCCTCGGGGCTGGGAAGGCCCGGGAAGCCCGGGTCTTCGGGCGCCAGACGCGCCGACGCTACGGCGCGCTCGCAGCATGCGGCGACGCCCGCGTCGTCGAGGCGGTTGGTCGAAGCCACCCCGATGCGCGTGCCGACGACGGCGCGCACCGAGAGCTGCGTGTCCGTCTCGGCGACGTTCTGGTGGATGCGGTTGTCCGCGAACCGCGTGAGCGCGGAGTCCGTGGCGGCGACGACCGCCTCGGCCTGGTCGGCCTGCGTCATCGAGACCGCGCTGCGCGCCAGGGCGCGGCACTCCTCGGCGGAAAGCCTCATCGTCCCACCCCCGCTTCGACATCACGGAATCGCGCCGGCGCGGTCCCGTGCGCGACGTGGGCGACCTGCATCGGCTCGCCCTTGCCGCAGTTGGGGACGCCCCAGACGCGCCAGTGCTCGGCCGAGCAGACCGCGTCGCAGCTGCCCCAGAACCGCGGCGTGATGCCGGTGTAGTTGGGGCTCTTGACCATCCGGCCGAGCTTCCCGCCTTTGATCTCCCAGCCGATCTCGCAGGCGAACTGGAAGTTCAGGCGTCGATCGTCGATCGACCAGGAGTTGTTGGTCTCGACGTAGAGCCCGTCCTCGGTGTCGGCGATCAGGTCTGCCAGCGACCAGTCGCCCGGCTCGAGGCTCACCGTGGTCATGCGCACGAGCGGGATCCGGTTCCAGCCATCGGCGCGCATGCAACCGTTCGATGTCCGGCCGATCGCCGCGGCGGACTCGCGCGAGCTCTGCAGCGACGTGAGCACGCCCCGCGTGATGAGGTGGTCACGCTGCGCCGGCACGCCCTCGTCGTCATAGCCGAAGCTGCCGAGCGAGCCGGGTATGGTCGCGTCGGCGGTCACGGTCACATGCTCCGATCCGTAGCGCAGCGTGCCGAGGTCGTCGGTTGAGACGAACGACGTGCCCGCGAACGCGGCCTCGTCGCCGAGGATGCGGTCGAGCTCGGTGGGATGCCCGATCGACTCATGCACCTGCAGGGCGAGCTGGCTGCCGTCGATGATGAGCGTCGTTGGCCCGGAGGGGCAGGGGGCCGCGGTGAGCAGCGCTGCGGCCTGCTCGGCCACGCGCGGCGCCTCTCCCGCGAGATCGAGCGCGAGGACCGCCTCCCATCCACCCTGGACGGCCTGGCCGCCGTGCGAGTTGGGATACGAGCGCGGCAAGACCTCGTCATCGCTCACGGCGTACGCGGTCATGCCGGCGCCGGACTCGGTGTAGCGCTGCTCGATGAGGCTCCCGATGCTCGACGCGAACACCTTCTCCACGACGAGGAAGTCGAGCGCGACCTTCGACACGGCCACACCGCGCTGGGCGCGGAGCGCCTCATCGGCGGCGAGCATGAGGCCGAGCTTGTCTTCGACGCTCACGGCGAACGGGTCGATCTCGCACGGACCGGTCCACGCGTCCCGGTACGCGTCCACGGGCGCGAGGCGCACCGGGTCGCGGCGCGTCGTCGCGGACGCCCGCGCGATGCGCACCGCCCTTCGTGCCGTCTCGGCCACCGACGCGGCGTCCAGGTCTGAGCTCGCTGCGAAGCCCCATGCGCCGTCGACGATCGCCCGCACGCCGATGCCGAGCGACTCTCCGCTCTCCACGGCCTCCACGCGACCCGTCCGCACGGACAGCTCCTCCCGGCGGGACGATACCACCCGGGCGTCGGCATACTCCGCTCCGGCCGCCACGGCGGCGTCCACGGCGTTGCTCACGATGTCTCTCACCACGGTCCTCCCTCGGGGTGCAGCGGTGCGATCGGTCGCCACGGCGACCGGCATTCGACGATACCAGACGATACCCGAACCTGCAGGTCCGAGGCGCGGGCGAACGGAGAGGAGCCGCGCTAGGGTGCGGCGGGCGGTGTGACGACGCCGCGCACGGGCTGCGTCCTGGCCCGCCAGTCGTAGCGGCGCGCGCCGGCGTAGTCCGAGCGCTCCGCGAGCACCGAGAGCTTCACAAAGTCGCCCGTGCGGGGTGCGTGGATGAAGTAGCCGCCACCCACGTACATGCCGACGTGGTAGACGGGTGAGCCGAAGAAGACGACATCGCCCGGCTGCAGGGCCGACGGGGCGACGCGCTCGCCGAGCTGGAACTGAGCGCCCGAGTAGTGAGGCAGGCTGACGCCGTGCTGCGCGAAGACGTACATCACGAGCCCTGAACAGTCGAAGCCGGCCGGCGAGGCCCCTGCCCACAGGTAGGGCACGCCGTGGTAGGCGAGCGCGGTCTCGACGGGGGAGCCCGGCTCGACGGCGATGCCGGCGGCGTTGGCGCCCGAGAGGATGTCGCGCAGCAGCGCGGCCTCGGCCTGCTGTCGGCGGTCGGCCTCCTCGTCCAGCAACGCCAACAGGTCCGCCTCGGCCTGCGCCAGCAGTCCCTGGCGCTCCTGGATGCGCAGCATGACCTCGATACGCCGCGCCTCGAGCGTGAACTCGAGCGACTCGGCCTGCTGTTCGGCGGCCTCGAGCTCGACCGCCTTCTCGGCGATCCGGTCGCGCTGCGCGCGGAGTTTCGCGGCGATCTCCGCGTCGGTCTCGCCGAGCTGGTTCAGGAAGCGGATGCGGCTCACGAGGTCGGTCACGGACTTGGCGCCGAGCAAGAGCTCCATGGTGTCGAGCTCGCCGGCACGATAGATCTCCGTCGCGCGGTCCGAGAGCAGGTCGTGCTGCGCCGAGTAAGCGCTCGTGGCGCTGTCGAGGGCGAGCTGTGTGGTGGTGAGCTCCAGACGCGTGCTTTCGAGCTCGATGATGGAGGCGTTGTATGACTCGGTGGCGATGGCGAGCTCGCGGTCGAGCTCGGCCAGCTGCGCCTTGAGCGCATCGAGCGCCGCCTGGCGCTCGGCCAGCTCGGCCCTGAACGCCTCGGTCTCGGCGTCCGGAGCGACCGCGACCGGGTCGCCTGGCGCGGGATCGGCGGGCGCGGGGACAGGCGTCCCGGTGGGCGCAGCCGTTGCCGTGCCCCCGGCGAGCGTGGCGATCGCGACCGCCACGATAGCGATGCGCATCCAGAGCCTGTGCCGAGCCATGTGCGTATCCGTTCCAGGCACCCGTCTCGCCGGAAGGCCGCACGGGCGGCCGAGGCGGGTTAACTCACGTTAAGACTATCACGGTGTACGTACCCTACCCGCGGCAGGAGTGCCGTGCGCAAGCTTCGCACATGCCGCTGAACCGTCTCTTGCGAATCCCTTGCCGAGTTCGCACCCGAGTCGCTCACGTCGCCTATCTGGCGGTTGGGAGCGATGCTCAGCCGACCTACGGCCAGTACGTTGCGCCGCTCAAGGTGCTCGGGTGGGTGTTGTCGCAGCCTGCCGAGCAATCGCCGCCGCCGCCCTTGCTCCAGTTGTTCGGCGTGTAGTCCTTGTTCGCGCGGATCTTCGTGATGCCGCCGGAGATGGTGGCGTACGGGCCGTCTGTCGTGTAGCCGAGCATGCGGGGCCGCTTCCAGCCGTGCGGGACCTTGATGTGGCAGAAGCGACAGTAGCCGCCCTCGTTGCCGCGAGTGTCATGCTCCGCATGCACGACGTTGCTGTTCGCCAGGTTCGTATGGCACTTGCCGCAGATCACGCCGCTGTAGTTCGTGAGGGACGTCGTGCTCGTCCAGTTGGAGTAGTCGGGGTCGAGCAGCCAGTCGACGCTCGAGCCATGCGGTCCCCGGGCCATGGTCGTGGGGTCCGGCGTCCCGGTGTCGCGGTAGCCGTCGTGGCAGTCCGTGCACGTCATCTTGGCGTTCACGCCGCCGTTGCTGACCCACTCGCTCTTCAGGAAGCTCGATGCCGACGGCAGGCTCCACGTCCGGTTCTGCGTCGTGCCCGACGAGTCGGTGAACGAGAACGCCGTCTTCATGCCGATGCTCTGGCCGAGCACGTTGTGGTAGCTGAAGTTGCTCGGGTTGAACTCGGTGGCGATGTCGGTCTGCCCCGTGGGGATCGTGCCGACGTTGCTGCTGTGGCACTTGAAGCACAGGTATGCCTCGAAGCTGGTCGATGCGCCCGTGAGACGCTCTGCCGAGAAGCTCGAGATGCCGCCCCAGTTGCTCGTCGCGTACGTCGGCTTGGCGCCATACGCGCCCCATATGGCGGGACCCGACACGCTGCTGTACAGCGTGTGCGTCGCCGAGCCGCCGGAGCGAGCGGCGACATGCGGGTCGTGGCAGTCGGTGCACTCTGCATGCCTCGTGGCCGCGTCTCCCGCCTGAGCGGAGGCCGCCTCGGTATCGCGGTGCTGCCCGGTGTAGTCGTCCGGGTCGTGCGCGTTGGCCAGCTTGGCCTTGGTGTAGACGTTCTTCGCGCCGTTCGCGCGCGGGTAGCTGGCCGAGCCGTCACCGTGGCACTTGTAGCAGAGGTTCTGCTCGCCCGCCGCGGCGACCGTGTTCGCCCGGACACCGGCGATGGAGTTGCCGTTGGCCCACGTGACGCCGCTCGGCAGCGTCCATGCGGTCAGGCGCAGGTTGTCCGAGGCGTGCGGGTCGTGGCACGTCTCACAGAGCGCTCGTCCGTCCGCCGCAGCTGCGGCCATGTGCCCTGAGCTCGCGAACGAGAAGCCGGACTCGGCCTTGTTCCAGCCCGGGAAGTAGGGCTCGGTGCGTGCCGAGAACACCGGCTGATACGGCACCAGCGTGCTCGTCGTGATCGTCGCAGACGGCACGGTCCCGTCGTGACAGCGCATGCAGAAGTCCGCGGTCGTCGAGCCGTACGCGGTGGTCGTCGGCGCCGGGTTCTTCGTGTTGTTCGGATCGCTCACTCGGTCCATGTCCCACGCGCCGCTCGACTTCTTGGCCTTGACCGAGTGGACGTTGTGACAGTTCACGCAGGTGAGGGAGCCCACACCCGTCACCACGTGCGCGAACTCGAACGAGAGATCGTTCACGTAGGGCGTGACGCTGCCGTTGCCGGTCAGCTTGGCGCGGACCTTGAGACCGGTCGCGCTGAGGCCGCTGATGTCGATCGGCAGCGTGCGGTCGGCGAGCAGGACCGAATCGTCTGATGCGTCGAGCACGTCGTAGACCAGGGTCGTACCCGCGGGCTTGGTGTCGGAGCCGCTGATCCGCTCCCATGCGGTGAGACCTGAGGGCGCGACGGTGGTCGAGCGGGCGGAGCCGCTGGTCAGGTAGCCGCTGCCGGTCTGCCCGGTGAGCTGGACGTCGTCGAGGTACTGGTACTCGCTCGTCGAGCTGACGCGGCCGATGATCCGGAACGACGTGATCCCGTCGGGGAGCGTGACCGTGTGCTGCGCCCAGGAGGCGACCTGACCCTCGAGGGTGTACCGGTAGCGCTCTGTCCACGTGCCGCCGGAGTACGTCTCGACGGTGATGTAGTCGGTGTTCTCGGTGTTGATGTTGCCGTAGAGCCAGAACGTGAGCGTCAGATTGGTGTAGCCGGTCGTCGTGACGTTCCTGGTGAGGATGCAGTCCGTGCTCGTCGCGTTCTGGCGGGCCGAGTAGCTGCCTCGGCGCTGCGTCGTGCTCGTGGTCCAGTTCGAGTTGCTCGTCCAGGCGCTGAAGTTGTTGCTCTCGAAGCCGTCCGAGAAGATCGTGGCCGAAGAGACCGCGTCGGCCAGGCGGAGAGCGCCATCGCCCACGGTGCCGTCAGCAACCGTGTCCGTGTGCGCATAGGCGCCGAAGTCGCCCTGCGTCGTGTGCGTGACGGTGCCGCTCACCGGCTCGCTGCTGGAGATCGCGTACGGGTGCTTCGACGTCTTGCTGACGAACTGCGCCCGCACGTCCCTGCCGTTCCACGAGAACGGCGGCGAGGTGTTGGCCGCGACGTACTTGGACTCCGACGTCAGTCCGGAGTGGCACGCGAAGCACAGGTTCGCTCCGGCCCACTGCGAGGCGTTCGTGGTGCGGCTCTTACGGTAGTCGATCAGCTTGTCCGCGGCGGCGGCATGGTTGTCGTGGCAGGCGAGGCACTGCACCTGAGGGAACGACGTGTCGACGTCGTTGCTCTTGAGGAAGTCCGTGCCGTGCGCGGCCGTCGCGTATCCGGCGCTGTTGTGGTCGCCGCCCGTGGCGCCATATGCCGCGGAGCCACCGCCGAGCGCCATCTGCGTGCTGCTCGTGCCATGGCACGCGAAGCAGAATGCGGTGTTCTCGGCGGTATCGCTGTTGACGCCGAAGTAGGCGTAGGCGGGTGAGGCCGAGGTCTGCGCGCGCAGCATCTTGCGGTAGCTCTGCGATGCCTGGTAGACGCCCGCGGCGTCATAGAAGTACGGCGTCCGGTGCGGCGTGTGGCACGCCGCGCACTCGCGGTCGTTGTCGGTCATCCACTGGTTCCGGTGCTGCGAGCCCGCGGTCTGGCCGTCGTAGTCGTAGAAGTAGCGCTGGGTGTTCAGGCTGCTCTTCGCGCCCACCGCCGAGGAGGCCGAGGTCCCGCCGTGGCACATGTAGCAGAGTTCCTCGGTGTGGTAGTCGATCTGGTACGCCCCGTGGACCGAGTGGCATCGCAGGCATGAGATGGTGTACTCGCTCTCGCTGGCTGGACGCCAGCCGTGGAGGTTCGCCTGCATGTTCTTGGAGGGGGCCGAGTAGTTCGCAGGCACCTGGTCGTCGCGGGCGACGATGGCGTAGAACCACACGTAGGACTGCGCGACCTCGGCGGCGCTCGCGTTGATCTCGATCGTCGTGCCTGCGTAGTTCGTCACGACGGGAGTGAGCGAGCGCGAGGAGATAGTGGCCGCGGTCACGGGGATGACGTCACGGTAGATGTCATAGCCGACGGCGTGACCGGAGGCGTCTCGGGCGGGCTCCCAGCGCAGCGACACCTTCGCCACGTCGCTCACCCACATGTCCTTGATGACCGGCTGGGTCGGCGTCGCGGCGAGTGCCGGTGTCGCCGAGAGCAGCACGGTCAACCCGAGCACGAGCGCCGCGATCCAGTGGATGGACCGCCGAGAGGCTTGCCCGTTCATCTCATACACCCCCGCGCGCATGCGTTACTCCGTCAACTCGATGGTCTGCACGAATGTCATACCGATAGCATCCGGCTGTATACCGGAAATGTACCATGTCCGGTTAATGAATCTGAGTGGAATCGCGATAGTGTGTCCGGAGCGCAGGCCGCCATCTTCCCACTCCACGTTCCCATAGGCCATATAGACCGTTGCGCGTTCGACGGCGAAGACGTTCACCGGCGATGCGGCTTCCGCCGTGTCGATCCGCGGGTACTGTGCGATGAGTCGCTCCGCGTAGCCCTCCGCAAGGGATTCGTCGGGAGCCAGGGAAGCTTCGAGCGCGGCTGCGTTTCCGGTCAGAAACGCATTCAACACGGTCCCGACGATGGCCCTGATCTCATCCGATTCGCTGGTGACGATGCCCGCCGTCTCGTCCACGTACTCGCGGAACTCCGGATCATCGGAGTCGAGCGGCTCGTTCGCGCCACCGGCGCCGGCGTCTGCGAGTTTGAAGACGATATCGGGCGGTGAGGGTTCATCGACGATGTCAGACATGTTGGCCGGCACGTCGTCTGTGGCGGTTGCAGATCCAGGCCCGCCGTCGGTGGCTGCCCCGGCGTCGGTGGGGGCGCCGTCGCCGGCGACCATGAAGAGCACAACGATGAGCGCCACGGAAAGGACCGCGGCTCCGACTGAGAGCGCTATCTTCGTGCGAGGTGCCATGAGGCGCCCTTCTCGGTAGTCTCCTTCACAACGATTATCGGCTGTTCCATGAGCGAGTATTAGCGCGTTCAAGGCGGCATGCGCGAGCGACTTGCATCGCAGGAGAGGCCGAGGTATTGTGTATGTTCGCGCCACGGTGCGAGACATTGCGGGGTGGAGCAGTCTGGTAGCTCGTCGGGCTCATAACCCGAAGGTCGCAGGTTCGAATCCTGCCCCCGCTACCAAGGAGACAACAGGTCGGAGACGCATGCGTCTCCGACCTTGTGCATTCCGGCGGCATGTCACCGGTCGGGCGCCAGTCCCTCGCGGCTTCCGCCGCGCCTACAGGATCACATCGAGCGAGTCGCTCGTGTCGCGCAGGATCGCGTACGCCTTCTCGTCGTCCTCGGTCTGGTAGATGATCGGCGCGCTCGTCTTGGTCGTCGAGCCGTAGACGTGGTTGATGTAGATGCCGTTCTCGGCCAGACGGCGCGCAGCGAGGTCGATCGCGCCCGGCCGGTTGGGCAGCTCGACGGCGACGGCGCTGCGCGTGGTCACCTCGGGTGTCAGCGTCATGAGCGCGCTTGCGGCGGTGTCCGCCTGCGTGGTGGCGATCTGGAACGACGCGGTGCCGCCTTCGGTCCATGCGACCATCGCCATGATGTTCACGCCAGCCCCGAGCAGCGCCGACGTCACCTTCGCCAGCAATCCGGTCTCATCGGGCAGCTTGACGCTCACCTCGGTGATCAGCTGGACGTTCATGAAGACCTCCTCTCACGTCGCCCCGCTCTGGGCGCGACGCGGTATGTCGATGCCGGTACCTGGTGTGTACGTACCCGCCTTCTCAGCGGGAGTGCGGCGATACGCGCGATGGCCGAGGCGTGCCTGCCGCCACCCGGCCGCACTCACCCCTCCGGACGCCGCTCCAGCGAAGCCAGCGTCGCACCGAAGAACGCCGCCGCTCCGGCGCCGAGGAGCGCGGCGCTGACGGCGTCGAAGAAGGCCGGGAACGGCCCCGGCTCGCGCCCGGCGAGCACGCTCGTGAAGACGGCGCCGGCGAGCCCGACGCCGAGCACCATGCCGACGTTGCGCGCCTCGGCCAGCACGCCTGCGGCGATCCCCTGGCGATCGCGCGGCGCGGCGCCCATGAGCGCGCTGTTGTTGGGGGACGTGAACAGCCCGGTCCCGAGGCCGGCGCACGCGAGCGCGACGACGACGGCAGCGATCGGCGCGTCGCTGTCGAGGAGCGAGAGGCCTATGATGGCCGCCGAGAAGACCGCGAGCCCCATCGTGGCGGGGACCCTCGGTCCGATCCGGTCCGAGAGCGTGCCGCTCAACGGGGCGACCATCGCCATGACGGCCGACTGCGCCATCAGGACGAGCCCCGCGGTCCCGGGTGCGAGCCCTCGGCCCTGGATGAGGTAGAACGGCATCAGGAAGATGAGGCTGTAGACGGCGACGTAGTTCAACAGCGCCGCCGCGGTAGCCGCGCTGAACGTGCGGGCGGAGAACAGGCGCAGGTCGAGCATCGGGTGGGTCGTGCGTCGCTGGAGGCGCACGAACGCCGAGAAGAGCAGGAGCGACAGGGCCACCAGCGAGAGGACCGGCGCTGAGGTCCAGCCCCACGCGTGGCCCTGGTTGAGCGCCACCATGAGCGCGACGAGACCTGAGGCGAAGAGGACCGCGCCACGCGCATCGAACGGCTCGCCGCTCCTGCCGCCGGCGCGCTTCGGCACGAAGCGCCACGCCAACAGCACTGCGGCGAGCCCCACGGGCACGTTGATGTAGAAGATCGCGCGCCACGTCACCGCGTCTACCAGCAGCCCTCCCAGCGGCGGGCCCACGGTGAGGCCGAGGTACGTCATCGTCGCCTGGAGCCCGAGCGCGCGACCGCGCTCCTCGGCAGGGAACGTCGTGGTGAGGATCGCCGGCGCGCTCGCGTACAGCATCGCCGCGCCGATCGCCTGCAGCGCCCTGGATGCGACCAGCCAGCCGACGCCGGGGGAGACACCAGCGAGCACGGAGCCCGAGATGAAGACGCCGAAGCCGAGCAGATAGGTGAAGCGCAGACCGCGGACGTCGGCGATCCGTCCAAAGCCGAGAAGCGTCGCGCTGACCACGAGGAGGTAGACCGTCACGACCCACTCGACGGTCGCGACCGAGGTGCCGAGCTCCTCGCGGATGACCGGGAGCGCCACGTTCACGATGCTGGCATCCAGCGCCGACATGAACGTGCCGACGCCGACGGTGCCGAGCACCCACCAGCGGGTACGGTCCGCTGACAGCGCGTCGTC
Organism: Anaerosomatales bacterium; assembly: GCA_030019445.1. GTDB lineage: Bacteria > Actinomycetota > Coriobacteriia > Anaerosomatales > Anaerosomataceae > JASEEU01. Next base: position 117,564 of record JASEEU010000003.1, read on the forward strand.
GGTGGGCGTGTGCCGGGCTTCGGTCACGCTACGAGCCGGACAGCGGGAGATCCCAGATGCGCCAGGTCTTGTACCGCTCGCCGCCCATGAACTCGGCGGCCCGGATGACGAGGTCGTTCGTCTCGAGCAGGAGCGAGATGTCGCAGGTCTGGTACTCCTTGGACTGGGCGTAGCGCTGGATCTCCTCGAACAGCAGCGCGTCAGCGCCCATGCGACGGTAGCCGGGCACGATGCCGAAGAAGATCAGCCGGACCCTCGGTATGTGGCGGCGGTGTGACAGCAGGCGGCTCAGTCGCACGTAGTCCGAGTCGCCGAACCACTTCCACCGCGGTTGGAGCCAGTAGTTCGGGTCAGGGAAGCAGCCGAGCACGGCCACCGGCTGGTCCTCGAGGTACGCGAACCGGATGAGCCCCGGATCGATGATCGGCTTGAGCATCTCGACCAGGACCTCGGCCTCCCAGTCCTGGATCGGCAGGAAGCCCCAGTTCTGCGCCCACGCCTGGTTGTAGATGTCGACGATCAGCCGCACTTCGCTCTCAAGGTCTTCGATCCGGACCGGGCGCGTGGTGAGCTGGCCACGCCGGCGGACCCCCTCGGCCACGCGCGTCAGCCGTGCGTTCGGCGGGGTGGAGACGTCGAGCAGGTACGCGTGGTAGTCCATCGACTTCTCGAAGCCGTAGCGCTCGATGAACTCCGCGTAGTACGGCGGGTTGTAGGTGTGCTCGACGTACACGTCCTGGTCGAACCCGTCGATGAGGCACGCCTGTCGCTCGTGGGTGACGTTCGAGTACTCGCCCGGCCCCCGGAGGACGTCCGCGCCCTTCTCGGTGGCCCATGCCTTGACGGCGTCGAGCAGCGCGGCGGCCGCCTCGTAGTCCTGCTCCACCTCGAAGAAGCCGAAGAACGCGTAGTTCCCGTCGTAGTATTCGTTGAAGCGGTGGTTGATCGCGCCCGAGACGCGGCCCACGACACGCTCGCCGCGGTATGCCAGGAAGTGCGTGACCTCCGCCGTCCGGTGGTAGGGGTGGTCTGGCTGCAGCAGCCCCTTGATGCCGAGCAGCCGGTTGCCGAGAAGATCCGCCTCGAGCGGCGGCACCCAGTGCGGGTCGCCGCGATACAGGTCCCATGGGAAGCGCACGAACGCCTCGAGCCGGGCGTCACCGAGCGGGACCTCATCGATGCGGACGGCCGGTACCGGAACCACGCTTGCTCGAGCTGCCTCGCTCATGGCGATCCTCCGCGTCTCCAGGGGTCATACGAGCGTACCAGAGCGCGCTACGGCCGACGAGGTGCTGGTACACTCGTCAGGATGTCTGAGGGAGGTGCGGGTGGGTCTCGAGCGACTGAGCCAGACACGACTAGGGATCAGCCTGGCGCTCGGCGTCGGGCGTCTCATGCCGCCCGCGGTGGGCCTTCGCATCGCAAGCCGGGTCGCGGACCGCATGGCGAGCGATCCCGAGGCCGAGGCGGTCCGCGCGTTCCGCGACAACCAGTGGGTCGTCTCGGGCCGTACACTGACCGCCGAGGAGCTCGATGATGTCGTGCGGGAGGTGTTCGCCATGAGCGGACGCTTCTTCTACGACCTCTACCACGCGCTCGGCTCGTCCCGCTCGATCATGCGCCACATCCACGTGGACGATGTCTTCACCGGTTTCGTCGAGCGGGCGAAGCGCGAGACATACGTGTACGTGGGCCTGCACACGGGCAACTTCGACCTCATGGGACTGGCGCTTGCCTCGGCGGGCTGGAACGATCTCCAGGTCATCTCGGTACCCGATCCCACCGGCGGGAACCGCCTGCAGAACGCGCTCAGGGAGCGTGGCGGCTTCGAGGTCACGCCGGCCGCGCTGCACTCCATCAAGCGGGCCACGGAGAACCTCGCCGCCGGCAGGTCCGTGCTGACCGGGATCGACCGTCCGCTGCCCGAGTCGCGCGAGCGATTGACGTTCTTCGGCGAGGCGGCGACGCTCCCGGTCGTGCATGTCCGGCTGGCGATGCGCGCGTCGGTGCCGGTCGTCGTGATGTGCTCGGTGCTACACGACGACGGGAAGTATCATCTGCATGTGAGCGAGCCGGTCGAGATGGAGGCCGGCAAGGGCCATGAGGTCGTGAGGCGCAATGCCGAGCGGTGTCTTGCATCGGCCGAGGAGTTCATCAAGCTGGCCCCTACGCAGTGGGTTATGCCCCACCGCGTGTGGCCGGACCTGACCGCGCCGTAGGGGCGCGCCCTTCAGAAGGGACGCAGTGCATGGAAGACATCAAGAAGCACAAGCGCGAGCATGACATGCTGCTCGGCCCGCTCGAGCGCCCCGCGCTCGCCTGGCTTGCGCCGCGGCAGCCCGCCTGGGTGACGCCGGACGTGCTGACCGGCATCGGCGTCGTCGGCAGCGTGATGATCTTCGCGGGCTACGCCCTGACCGGGCAGAGCGCCTGGTGGCTCTGGTTCGTGAACCTCGGCTTCGTGGTGAACTGGTTCGGCGACAGCCTCGACGGCACGCTCGCGCGCTTCCGCAAGATCGAGCGGCCCAAGTTCGGCTTCTACATCGACCACACGGTGGACGCGGTGAGCGAGTACCTCACGATCATCGGCATCGGTCTCTCACCGTTCTTGCGGCTCGACGTGGCGGCGTTCGCGCTCATCGGCTACCTGCTGATGTCGGTGCACGTCTACGTGCGCACCTGCGTAGACGGCGTGTTCAAGATCAGCTACTCCAAGGTGGGACCCACCGAGATGCGGGCGATCATCATGCTCGTCAATGTGGCCATCTTCTTCCTGCAAGACTTCTTTGCGCGCGATCTTCTGTGGGGGCTCAAGCCGTTCGACCTCATCGGCATCGTGCTGGCGGCCGTCATGACCGTGGCGTTCCTGGTCGCATCGGCACGGGAGGGGGCGCGGCTCGTCCGCGCCGGAGAGTGAGGCGAGGGCCGTGTGGCCCTTCAACGACAAGCCCCGCCGCCTCGGGCTCGCGCTCGGTGGCGGGAGCGCCCGGGGGATCGCGCACATCGGCGTGCTGAAGGTGCTGTCCGCAGAGGGGATCCGCCCCTCGGCCATCGCCGGCACGAGCATGGGCGCCGTCGTCGGCGCGTTCGCCGCGGCGGGCTTCCCGGCCGAGGAGATGGAGTCGCTCGCGCTCGACATGGAGGTCAGGGACCTCGTCTCGTTCGGCGATCTCGCGCTCTCGCGTACCGCGATCCTCAACGGCGAGAAGGTCGAGGAGTGGCTGGCCAAGCATCTGCCGGAGACGTTCGAGGAGCTCGAGCTTCCGTTCGCCTGCGTGTCGGTCGATCTGAGCGAGGGGACGCGCGTGGTGCATCGCAGCGGCGACCTGCGCACGGCGGTCCGGGCGAGCATATCGATCCCCGTCGTATTCATGCCGGTGTCGCGTGGGAGCCAGGTCCTTGTGGACGGCGGTCTGCTCGAGCCGGTGCCGGTCCCCGCCCTGAGGGAGCTGCGGGCCTCGGACGTGAGAGTAGCCGTCACGGTCGGCGGTCTCGGTGCGTTGCGGCCGGGCTACGGCCTACCCGAGGAGAGCGCACAGCGCGAGGGGATCGGGGCGCTCTTCGCATCGCTGCACGAGAAGGATGGCGAGCGCTCACCCAAGGTGCCGGGGCGCATGCAGATCGCGAACGCATCGGTGGAGCTGATGCAGCGCGAGATCGCGGAGAGCGCCCTCAAGCACGCGTCGATCGTGATCGCACCGGCGGTGGAGGCGTACCAGGGTTGGGAGTTCCCCGAGGCCGCGACGCTGATCTCGCTCGGCGAAGAGGCTGCGCGCAAGGCGCTGCCGGAACTGCGACGCCGGCTCCGGTTGCAGGACTGAGCCGGCGGCACGCCGCTTGCACGCTCCTGGTACCATGACACCCGCACGTCCGTCGCTTGGAGGAGGTCTTGTGAGCCCGCTCTCGCACCGAACGCGCAGGACGCTCTGGGCCGTGATCGCGGCCATGGCCGTCGTCGCGGCCGTGCTCGTCTTCACGACGCCGCCGGACGTGAAGCTTGGCGCTATGTTGCGCCTCGTGCTCTTCCACGGCGCCTCCACCTGGGTGAACCTGGGGACGTTCACGCTCGCCGGAGCGCTCGGCGTCGGGGCGCTTCTCGGCATGAAGCGACTCGTCCCGTACGGCGAGGCCTTCCGGTGGATATCGCTGCCGCTCTGGGGTGTCAATACCGTGCTTGGCCTGCTCTCGATGCAGCTCATCTGGGGCGGCATCCTCTGGGACGAGCCGCGCCTCTCGATGACGTTCTACGTCCTGGCGGCATCGGTGATCGTCGTCGCCGTGCAGCTCATCTTCGGACTACCCAAGCTGTCAGCGCTCTTCGACGCGCTGCTCGCCGCGGGCCTCTGGACGGCGGTGCTCGTGCTCCCCAACCTCTTCCACCCTGACAGCCCGGTCTTCAACTCGGAGAACGTACGGATCGTGGGCTCGTTCCTCGGCCAGGTCGCGGCGGTCGGCGTGATCGCCGGTTGTGCCGCGGTGCTCATCGCCCGCCGGAGGCAGGACGACGACGGTGCCGGGGCGGGCGTGCGTGAGCCGGCGCCTGAGCCGGCGCCGGTCGGTGCGGTGGAGGCGGACGGCCCTAGCCGATGACGCCGAGCTCCCGGCCGATGCGGCCGAAGGTCTCGAGCACGTAGTCCATCTGCCCGGAGGTATGGGTCGCCATGTACGAGGTCCGCAGGAGCGCGCGCCCCTGCGGCACGGCGGGCGGGCGCACGGGGTTCACGAAGATGCCCTCCTCGAGCAGCCGCTTCCAGAACGCGAAGACGAGCATCTCGTCGCCGAGCACGATGGGGATGACCGGCGTCTCGCTCGTCCCCGTGTCGAAGCCGAGCGCGCGGTAGCCGTCCTGCATCCGCCTGACGGTCTCCCACAGCCGCTCCCGATGCACCGGCTCGGTCTCCATGACGTCCAGAGCGCCGAGACAGGCGCCGACGCTCGGCGGCGCCATGGCCGCCGAGAAGATGAACGGCCGGGAGTTGTGCTTGATGAAGTCGATGACCTTGGCCTCGCCGGCGATGAATCCGCCGAGCGACGCGAACGACTTGCTGAACGTCCCCATGACGAGGTCGACGTCCTCGGTCATGCCGAAGTGGGCCGCGGTGCCCTCGCCGCGCGGCCCGAGCACGCCGCTTGCATGGGCGTCATCGACCATGAGCCGCGCGCCGTAGCGCTTGCACAGCGGCGCCATCTCCGGGAGCGGCGCGATGTCGCCTTCCATGCTGAAGACGCCGTCGACCACGACGAGGACGCCCCCGGGCTGGTCGGCGAGCGACGCGAGGACCTTCTCCAGGCTTGCGACGTCGTTGTGCTCGAAGCGGTGCACCTTCCCGTACGAGAGCTTGCAGCCGTCGTAGATGCTCGCGTGGTCGTCCTTGTCGATCACGACGTGGTCGTGACGGCCGACGATGGCCGAGATCGTGCCGAGGTTCGTCTGGAAGCCCGTGGAGAAGACGAGCGCGGCTTCCTGGCCGACGAACGCAGCCAGGCGGTCTTCGAGCTCGATGTGGATGTCAAGGTTGCCGTTGAGCAGCCGCGACCCGGTGCACGAGGTGCCATACTCCTCAAGGGCGGCCTGCGCGCGCTCGCGGACGTGCGGATGGGTCGTCAGTCCGAGGTAGTTGTTGGAGCCGAGCATGATGAGGTCGCGGCCGTCCACGGACACCTGCGAGTCTGACTCGGACTCGATCACGCGGAAGTACGGGTAGTAGCCAGACGCCTTGGCCTCATCGGCCTCGGTGAAGTCCCAGCACTTCTGAAAGATGTCCATCTGGCTCCCCTCGAAGACGCACTCGCACGCTTCCCGCGATTGTAGCGGTTTTGCGGACGGCGGGTGCGTGGGGCGCCGTTCGCGGTCTTGGCGGAACGACTACGGCTTCCGCGCGCCGTCCGCTCGGCGTATAGTGGGCGGCGACAACCGAACACGGACCTCGGGTGCCCGACATCGTCGGGAGAATAGGGAAGCCGGTGCAAGTCCGGCACGGACCCGCCACTGTGACGGAGGCTCGCGCCTCCGAAGTCAGGAGACCTGCCCGGGATCTGCGATGCGGCCTTCGAGGAAAAGAGGCACGCCCGCCGCGCTCGTGCGCGATCCGGCAGACCGATCTTCGAAGACCCCGCGACCAAGCGAGGGTCTTTTGCTTTGCACTCGCGTGTCCGGTCTGTCGGATGTGACCGCTCGATGCGAAGGAGGAAGCATGACACGCACTACCCGGATCGGCCGCGCGCTCTCGTTGCTGCTGGCAGCCGCGGTGCTCGTGGCGGGGCTCGCTGGTTGCGGCGCATCTTCCGCCGAGGAGGACGCGGGCGAGACGCCGTCAGCGGCGTTCCCCGTGACGGTGACCGATGACGCGGGCCGCCAGGTGACCGTCTCGGCCGAACCGCAGCGCATCGTGAGCCTGGCACCGGCGAACACCGAGATCATCTACGGTCTTGGCCTGCTCGACCGGCTCGTCGGCGTCACGACGTTCGATGACTACCCTGTCGAGGTCGCCGACATCGAGAAGGTGGGCGACTTCATCACGCCCAACCTCGAGGCGATCGCGGCGCTCGAGCCCGACCTGGTGCTCGCGACCACCGGAGTGCAGGCCGACGTCATCGAGCGCATAGAGGCCACGGGCGCGACCGTCGTGGCGGTCGACCCGCAGACGCTCGACGAGCTGCTCGACTCGATCGAGATGGTCGGCGCGGTGACCGGCGTCCCGGAGGCGGCGGCGGACGTGGTCGAGTCCATGGAGATCCAGATCGAGGACATCGCCGAGCAGGTCGAGGGTGCGCCGGTACGCTGCTTCATCGAGATCGCGCAGGACCCGCTCTTCACGGCGGGGCAGGGGACGCTCCTGAACGACCTGATCGAGCACGCGGGCGGCGAGAACGTGGTCACGCAGGAGGGGTATGTCGGCTACTCGCTCGAGCAGCTGCTCTCCGATGACCCGGCGGTCTATCTGGCGACGCTCGGCTCGATGAGCGACCCGGCCGACCTGGCGGGACGCCCCGGCTACGGGGCGCTGACGGCCGTCAGGGAAGGACGGGTGTACGTGCTCGAGGACAACCTCGTCAGCCGCCCCGGTCCGCGCGTGGTCGAGGGCATCCGCCAGATCGCCGCGGCGCTGCACCCGGACGTCTTCGAGGAGTAGGGCGATGCACGCGACAGCCACGAGCGCGACACGCCGCCGTCTGACCCTCGTCGGTCTGGCGGTGACGCTCGTGGCTGTCGTCATCGCGGGCATCGCGTTCGGTGCGGTCCCGGTCTCCGTTGCCGACATCCTCGGCGCCATCCAACGAGCCCTTGGTGGCGCGGAACGCTCGGCTGCCGACGCTCTCATCGTGGACCTGCGTCTGCCGCGCGTGCTGCTCGCAGGCCTCGTCGGGGCTTCGCTCGCGCTCGCGGGCGTGCTCTACCAGGCGCTCTTCAAGAATCCGCTCGCCGATCCGTACATCCTGGGCGTGTCATCGGGCGCGGGCCTCGGCGCCACGCTGGCGCTCGTCGCCGTCGGCACCGCGTACGCGGGCCGCGCGTTCGGCGTGCCGGCGGGCGCTTTCACGGGCGCGCTCCTGACGATCGCGCTCGTGGTGCGCCTCGCGTCCCGGGGTGGCCGGGTGGAACCCACGTCGCTGCTCCTGGCAGGCGTGGCGATCTCCTACACGCTCGCGGCGGTCACGTCGTTCATCATGGTCGTCTTCAGGAGCTCGATGGCCTCGGTCGTCTTCTGGATGATGGGCGGGCTCACGAGCGCATCCTGGGAGTACGTGGGGGTGGTAGGCGGCATGCTCGCGCTCGGAGCGCTCGTGCCGCTGCTGTACGCGCGGGAGCTCGACATCATGCTCCTCGGCGACGAGCGCGCGGGGCAGCTCGGCGTGAACGTGGAGCGCTTCAAGCTGGTCGTGCTCGCCTCGGCCTCGCTCGTCGTCGCCGGCGCTGTCTCGGTGTCGGGGCTCATCGGCTTCGTGGGGCTCATGACGCCTCACATGACGCGTTTGGTGCTCGGCCCTGACCACCGCCTGCTCGTGCCGGCCTCGGCGCTTGCGGGCGCCATCGTGATGGTCGCCGCCGACCTCGTCGCGCGGATCGTGCTGGCGCCGGTGGAGATCCCCGTCGGCATCGTGACCGCGGTGCTCGGCGGTCCGTTCTTCGTCTGGCTGCTCGTGCGTGGTGAGCGCCGATGAGCGCGACGCTGTCCTTCTCGGCCGCACGGGTCGGCTATTCCGGACGAGCCGTGCTCTCCGACGTGACGTTCGACGTGCGTCCGGGCGAGTTCGTCGGGCTCGTCGGCCCCAACGGCGCGGGGAAGTCGACGCTGCTGCGCTCGGTGACCGGTGCTGCCGAGAAGCTCGGCGGGTCGATCAGCGTGCTCGGCGCCGACGTCGAGCGCATGGCGCCCAGACAGCGCGCCCGGCTGGTGGCGGTCGTGCCGCAGAACCCGCCGATCGCGTTCGCGTTCAGCGCACGCGCGTTCGTCGAGATGGGTCGCCATCCGTGGCTCGGCAGGTTCCAGGACCTCGGTCCGGACGACGACGCCGTCGTGAGCGACGTCATGGAGCTCACCGACACCGCGCGGCTCGCGGCCGAACGCGTAGACACCCTGTCCGGCGGTGACCTGCAACGCCTGACGGTCGCGCAGGCGCTGGCGCAGCAGCCGCGACTGCTGCTGCTCGACGAGCCGATCAGCCACCTCGACCTCAACCATCGCCTACAAGTGCTCGACCTCGTGCGCAGCCGTGCCGAGGAGGGCATCGCGGTGCTCGCGGTCTTCCACGACCTCGACCTGGCCGCCCGTTACGCGGACCGGGTGGCGGTGGTCGCGGACGCCCGCGCCAGCGAGCCGCTGCCGCCGCCACAGGCGCTCGATGCCGGGGTCCTCGACCGCGTCTTCGGCGTGCGCGCCGTGGTGCGGACCGATCCCGTGACGGGGGCCGTGGCGATCACGCCCGTGGCCCGGCGTGCCGATATCGACATACCGCGCCGCGGCCGCATCGGGATGGTGTGCGGGTCGGGTGCGGGCGCGGGCCTCATGCGACGGCTCGCGCTGGCCGGTGTGGGGCTGCACGTCGGGGCGCTCAACCGCGGCGATGTCGACCGTGCCGTGGCCGAGGCGCTCGGCGTCGACCACCTCGATCTCCCGCCCTTCGGCGAGGTCGACGAAGCGGCCGAGCGCGCGGTGCGCGCGGCGTACTCCTCGGCGGATGCCTGCGTCGTGTGCGCGACACCCTTCGGGCGTGCGAACCTCGGCAACCTGCGCGCGGCTACCGAGGCCGGGCGGCCGCTCGTGCTCATCGGCGACATGGGGCCCGAGCGTGACTATGCGGGGGGCGAGGCGACGCGCCTGTGGGAGCGCGCGACCGACGCGGGCGCGCTGCGGGTACACTCAGACGACGATGCGTTCGAGGCGCTTCGCTCGCTGCTCGACGACGAAGGGACTCCGGGTGACTGACGGACGGCGCGGCTACGTGCAGGTGTACACGGGCGACGGCAAGGGCAAGACGACCGCGGGAGTGGGGCTCGCCGTGCGAGCGGTGGGTGCCGGCCTGCGCGTGGCGTTCGTGCAGTTCGTGAAGGGCGGCGCGCGCTCGAGCGAGCTCGCGGTCCTCGAGGGGCTCGGGGTGCGCGTGGAGCGGCCGGCGCGCGCGTCCACCGGGCTGCTCGCCGGCGGGCCGACCGACGAGGACCGCCGGGCGGCAGGCGAGGCGCTCGCGCTGGCGGCAGCGATCCTCTCGGCGGGCGACCATGACGTGGTGGTGCTCGACGAGGCGAACGTCGCCGTATCATCCGGCCTGGTGGCCGAGAAGCCCCTCCTCGACGCCATCGTCGCCCGGCCTTCGCACGTCGACGTGGTGCTGACAGGTCGTGGCGCGACCACCGGGATCATGGGCGCCGCGGACCTCGTGACCGAGATGGTCCCGCGCAAGCACTACTTCGACGCAGGCGTGCCCGCACGCAGGGGTATCGAGTTCTAGCGCTCGGTGAGAGCGCCCATCAGGGGAGCTCGCAGCGGAGTGGTTCGCGCTGCGAGGAGACGTCAACGCGCGTCGCCGCGCCAAGGCGCTGCACCGCACGCTCGAGCGCTTCGCGGGCGAGCGCTGCGGTGTTGTTCTGCTCGGAGAGGTGGAGCGCGACGAGCGTGTGGAGCGTGTCCGCCATGAGGGCCTCGACCGCTGCCGCCGCGGCGGCGTTGGACAGGTGGCCCCGGACCGACGCGATGCGCCGCTTCAGGAAGCCGGGGTACGGACCCGCCGCCAGCATGTGCGGGTCATGGTTGCACTCGATGCCGATGATGTCGCAGCCATGCAGCGCCTCCAGGATGGCCGGGGTGAGCACGCCCGTATCGCTCACGATGCCGACCGCGTCGTCCGCCGGGCCGCTGAACCGGTATCCGACGGGCTCGGCCGCGTCATGCTCGGTGCGGAAGGCCCGGATGCGCATCCCGGCGATCGCGAGCTCCGATCCGACCCCCAACCGCTCCGTGCATGCGACGTCCCGCAGCGCGCCGCAGGCTGCTCGCAGGGTGCCTTCGCTCGCGTAGACGGGCACGTCCAGGCGTCGGGCCAGCACGCGGACGCCGGAGACGTGGTCGACGTGCTCGTGGGTGAGCAGGATCGCCCGCACGCCCGAAGGAGCGATGCCGGCAAGCTCCATCCGCCTGCACGCTTCTTTGGCCGAGACGCCCACGTCGATCAGCACCGTCGCGTCACCACAGGTGACCGCGGTGAGGTTGCCGCGAGAGCCCGAAGAGAGGAAGGCCGCGCTGAGTCGGGGCGGAGAGCCGTGAGCGTCCATGCGGGCATGGTATCACGGCCCGGTCTCCCGCATGGCGGCGTCTGTAGCGCGTCGGAAGGGCATAATGGTGCTGACGGACCAGCCGTGACAAGGAGGACCTGATGGCCACAGACCGGTGGTCGCTTCGCAACATCTATCTGTATCTCGTGTGTCTCATCACCCTGATCATGATCATCTTCGGCACGGTGGGCATCGTCCGGAACGTCGTCGAGCTCGTCTATCCCGAGCCGCCCTACATCGACTACCCGACCGTCAAGGAGCCGGGCGTCGAGCAGCCGACGGCCGAGGAGCTCGAGGAAGTGCGCAAGGCCGAGCAAGACCGGCAGCTGCGCTACACCATCATCAACCTGGTCGGCAATGCCGCGCTGCTCCTGGTGGCCGGTCCGCTCTATGTCTATCACTGGCGCAAGATCGAGACCGAGCACGTCCCCTCGGGGAAGACGACGAGTGAGGAGTGACGATGAGCGTCAAGCTGTACGCGCTGTCGACGTGTCCCTACTGCCGCCGCACGAGGGAGTATCTGGACGACAACGACGTCTCCTATGACCTCGTTGAGGTCGATCTGCTGGAGGGGCAGGAACGGGCCGACGTGATCGCCGAGGTCAAGGAGGTATCCGGGGGGACCTCGTTCCCCGTGCTCGTCGCGGGTGAGGAGATCGTCGTAGGCTTCAACAAGAAGAAGATCAAGGAGCTGTTGGGACTGTGAGCGAGAGCGGTCCCCGTCGGCGCTTCTCGGCCGGCACGACCATCGAGGACCTCAAGGAGTACATGGGTCCGTTCGCGGCGACCCTCGGCTACAAGTTCAATACGGACACGGAGTTCGTGGACGAGGTGCTCGAGTCGGAGATCGCGATCCTGGAACGGGACGGCGACGTCTACTGCCCGTGTCGCATGAGGACCGGCGACCCCAAAGAGGATCTGAAGATCGTATGCCCTTGCATCCCGTTCTACCGCGATCAGTTCGCGGCCATGGACAAGTGCTGGTGCGGGCTGTTCATCAGGACGCACGTCGAGGACGGCTCGGATCTGATGGGCGTCATAGAGGAGCCGGAGCCCGGGACCCTGGTCGACGTGCCCGTCGCGCGCGCGACCGATATACCTGACGGCCAGGGACGTCATGTGAGGATCGGCCGAGTCGACATCGCCGTCTTCAACGCCGGTGGAGCGTTCTACGCCCTATCCAACCTGTGCCGCCACGCGTACGGCCCGTTGGCCGAGGGCATCGTGGACGGTCATCACGTCATGTGCCCATGGCACGGCTGGCGCTACGACGTGCGCGATGGCAGCACCGATCACCCCGATGCGGACGTGAAGACGTATCCGGTCGTCGTTCGTGACGGTGAGGTGCTCGTACGCATCGCGCTGGGCCGCCGCTGACCTGAAGATTCCTTGTGCGGCCGGTTGAGCCGGGCCAGCCGCACACAGGATGCCGTGGGGCGGCTACTCCTCGGCGGCCTGCTTCTCGCGGAAGAGCTCGGCGATCCCGCCGATGCTGCCCATGATGCCGCTCACTTCCATCGGCAAGAACACCTTGTTGGCGGGGCCGTCCGCGATGGCCTTGAGCGCCTCCAGGTAGCGGATCGCGATAAGGTCGTTGCTGGGGTCGCCCTCGTGGATGGCTCCGAAGACCGACTTGATGGCGAGCGCCTCGCCCTCGGCGACGGTGAGCTTCTCGAACTTCTCGGCCTCGGCCACCTCTTTGATGGCGTTCGCGCGGCCCTGGGCTTCGAGGATCGCAGCCTCCTTGGAGCCCTCGGCCCGCGCGATCGCGGCCTGCTTGTCGCCGTCCGCTTCGAGGATCTTGGCGCGGCGGTCGCGCTCGGCCTTCATCTGGCGGTGCATGGCCTCGGTCACGTCGATCGGTGGCTCGATGCGCTGCAGTTCCACGCGCACGACCCGGACGCCCCACTTGTCGGTGGCGTCGTCGAGGATCTGCCGCAGCGCGGCGTTGATCTGCTCACGCGATGTCAGCGACTCGTCGAGCTGCATCTCGCCGATTACATTACGCAGGTTGGTCTGGGCGAGCTTCGTCGCGGCGATGTAGAAGTTCGCCACGTTGTACACGAGCTTCACGGGGTCGGTGGCCTCGTAGTAGACGACGGCGTCGACGGTGACAACGACGTTGTCCTTGGTGATGACTTCCTGCGGAGGCACGTCGACGACGTTCTCGCGCATGTCCACCTTGGTCATCCGATCGATCACCGGGATGATGATGTGCAGTCCCGAGTCCACCGTGCGCTGGTACTTGCCGAGACGCTCGACGAGGCCCTTCTCGTACGGGCGGACGATGCGGATGCCCGCCAGCGCGTAGAAGAACAGCACGAACAGGACGACGAGGCCGAAGACGACTGCGAAGACTCCCGCTGTCATGGCCGCTCCTCTCCCTCTTCGGCGACCGGCTGTCCGGGTGACCGGGCCGGTTCCACCGGATCGACGACCACGTGCGTGCCCTCGACCCGCCGCACGATCACGCGCGAGCCGACGGGGATGACGTACTCCGCGGGGGAATCCGCCCGCCACTCCTCGCGCTCCAGGCGGACGCGCCCCGCGCCGTCGGCGGGCTCGATCGCCTCGATCACCACAGCCTGCTTGCCGACGAGGCGATCGACGCCGACCTTCTCGGGCGGCTCATGCGTGACCCGGTCGGCGAAGCGCCGGAGGCCGAGGAGCAGCACGGCGGACAGGCCGAGGAAGACCGCCCACTGCCAGCCGAGCGCGAGGTCCAGGTAGTTCGCCGCCGCCGCGGCGGCGGCACCTATCCCAAAGGGCAGCAGAAAGAAGCCGGCGGTGAACATCTCACCGACGATGAGTACGGCGGCGAGTGCCGCCCACACCCAGAACCAGACGTCCATGCCTCACGCTCCCGGATCCAATGGCGATGCTACAAGCATATCCCACTGCGACCGGAGTGCCTCACAAGGCAGCGTCAGTTGGCGCTCTCCTCGTCCTGGTCGCCGAGCGGCGTGTACCCGCGTGACTCGGCCACACGGTCGAGCGGCAGCATGACGACCTCCTCCACGGGAGGCCTGATGCCCATGCCGACCTCTCTCTCGAACGCCACCTTGACGTAGCCGTGACACGTCTTGCACGTGTGGATGCGGTGGCCGGGATCCGCCTCGTCGAAGAGGTACTCGAGCTTGCTGTGGTCGCGCTCGCCGCAGCGCGCGCAGCGGACCCGCGCGAATCCCCAGGAGGCACGGCAGAGCGGGCATGAGAGGTGACGCTCGCCGCCCTTGAGCTCGCCCTCGTCGGCGACCCAGCCGGAGGACGCGGGCGTCCCGCACACCGGGCACAGCCCCGAGTCCCATACGGTCCAGTCGAACGGCGTGCCGAGCGCCTCGACCGCGGCCTTCGCGGCAGCCCGCAACAGCGGGGTGGCGGTATTCATCAACACGAACGACACGGTCGACGTCGGCACGGTGATGCCCTTCTCGGCGGCGCGCGCCGTGAGGTCCGTGGCGAGGACGTCGAGCTCATCGATCACGCGCTTCGCCTCACCGTCCTTGAGCAACTCACCGAAGTCGAGCGAGCGGAGGGCCTCCGCGTCCTCGGCTGCGAGCCCACCGTCGTCGGCAAGCAGGGCGGCGACACGCGCGGCCGCATCCGCGAATACCGCATCGTCGATCTCGGGTGCGCCGAGCGAGAAGAGCGTCTGGTGACGGCTGATCGCGGCCCGGGCGTCATCGCCGGACGGCGTCTCCCAGTCGGGCGCTCCCTCGGCGATCTCATCTTGCAGGTCCCACAGCCGGGCGAAGAAGTCGAGCGCGGATGCGCTCTCGGGACGCCGCTCCGAGTAACGGGAGATGGCGTTCGAACGTGCAGTATCAGTCATGCGTGTGTGCCTCCATGACTCGCCGGGAACGGACTCACTTACCCCAGCATCTAGCGTACCGGATTGCCCCTGGTGGCACCAGGTCGCGCGGGCGTCGCAGGGGGGTATGATACTGGTACGAGATTCCTCGCCGGCAAGGGGAAGGGTGTGGGGGTATGAGAAGACATCGGCTTGCTGTCGGCCTTACGGCGGCGCTGCTCGCGATGTTCGTCCTGGGGGGCTGCAACGGCGGTGGCGGAGAGGCCTCGAACGGCGATGGGGGGGATGAGCAGCCAACGCCTCAGGAGGGCCTGGAGGTCGGCGTCGATGCGCCCGATTTCCGCCTCGACAACCAGGACCAGGAGAAGGTGCAGCTCTCGAGTTTCGAGGGCGAGAAGAACGTCATCCTGGTGTTCTACCCTATGGCGTTCACGCCCGTTTGAGAGGGAGAGCTGTCCGGGTACCGTGACAACTACGAGTTCTTCCAGGAGCGTGACACCGAGGTCTTCGGCATCAGCGTGGACAGCTGGGCCTCGGCTGCGGAGTTCCGACGCCAGCTTGAGCTCCCCTTCGACCTGCTCTCCGACTGGGGCCGGGACGTGACGCCGGAGTACGGGGCGTACAACGGGACCATGATGATCGCGAACCGCTACAGCTTCCTCATCGACAAGGAAGGCGTCGTGCGGTACGTGCAGCACTCGAGCCTCAACGAACCGCGCGATCTCGAGGGCATGAAGCAGGCCGTTGAAGAAGTGTACGCCGAACAGTAGACCCAGATAGGAGACGAGAGCATGAAGCGTTTGACCGTACTGATCGCGCTTGTAGCGCTTGCCGCGGCGATGCTCGCGGTCCTTCCCGGCTGCGACGGGGCGCCGGAGGAGAAGGCCCCGCTGACGTTCATCCAGTTCTACGATCCCGAGTGCCCCTTCTGCCAGCAGATGGAGCCCATAGTCGAAGACCTGCGCAGCGAGTACGAGCCGAAGATCGAGAAGTTCGAGATCATCAACGTCACGACCGACGAAGGCCTTGCGAAGGCCGAGGAGTACGGTGTGTTCATCACGCCGACCTTCTTCATCCTCGACCAGGACGGCGAGATCATCGACAAGATCTCCGGCGCCACCACCGAGGAGAACATGGTGGACTTCATGGAGTACGGCATCTCCTACGTCGAGGGCGAGGATGCCGAGGCTCCCGACATCGAGACCGAAGGCGGCACGCAGCAGTAGCCGCGATTCGGGCACCGCAGACAGGGAAGGGGCCGAACCCGTCGGGTTCGGCCCCTTCTGCGTGAGTGCAAGACGGAGGGAGGCTACTCCACTGTCACCTTGTCACCCTTGCGCAGCTCTTCCTTGGCCCACGTGCCCCAGTGATAGAGCGCGTCGGACTCGGAGACCTTGCCATCGCCGAACATGAGGCGGATGGAACCGCGGTACGGCTGGAAGACGCCGGCGCCGAGGTAGATATGCGCGAGCATCATCACGCCGAGCAGGACCATCGAGACGTCATGCACGACATACATCCACCTGGTGAGACCCACGGACAGCGCAGCCGAGTTGGCGGCGGCGATCCACAGGAACACGCCCGAGATGGAGATCAGGATCGCGAACGAGATGAGCATCCAGTCCGCAAGCGCCTGACCGGACTTGAGTTCCCTCTGTTCCGGCATGTGCTGCTTCGCACCGAAGAGCAGGTACGGCAGGAACTTCTTCATGAACTCTGCGTCCTTGCTGTCCCACTTGTAGAACATGCTGTTCCAGAAGTGCTTGAACCCCTTGGGGTTCACGACGATGGACAGGATCGGCGCGCCGATGAACACGACGGCCATCACCCGGTGGATCGTCCGAGCACCCTGGATGGCGCCCACGCCGACGGCCTCAGCCACAGCGGGGATGAAGAGCATCAGACCCGTCACGAAGAGGGAAAGGCACGCGATCGTGTGGGCCCAGTGCAGACCACGCGCGAACGCGCTCTGCCGCTGGATGTACCTCACTGCTCCACCTCCTTCTTCTTGACCGTGTCCGTCGCCTCGTCATACTCCAGCTCGCCACGCTTGTAGCCCGTGCCCATGATGAACGACAGGCCAAGCCCACCGACGGTGGCCGCGGCGGCGATGCCGCCAAGCGGCTTGAGGAGCTGCCAGAACGAGGTCTCCGCCGGCACCTTCGGATCGCGGATGAGCCCGTGGGCCTCAAGGCCCCGGTGCGCCACGACGATGGTGTGCAGACCGCCGAGCTCGTTCTCGCCGTACGCCTCGGCGTCGGTGAAGCCAAGCTCCTTGAGCTGTGCCACCCGATCGTTGGCTTTGGCGACGATCTCGGCCCGATCGCCGAACTCGAGGGCGTCCGTCGGGCATGCGGTGACGCATGCCGGGGCACGCTCGTTCGACGTACGGTCGAAGCACTGCCAGCACTTGAACGACTTGCTGTAGTCCGTACCGCCGAGGCTCTTGGCCTGCGGGATACCGAACGGGCAGGAGTTCACGCAGTAGCGGCAGCCGATGCACTTCTCCTGGTCGATGACCACGGCGCCATTGTCCTTGTGGGAGATCGCGCCCACGGGGCAAGCGATCTCACACGCGGCCTCGGTGCAGTGGAAGCATGCGTGCCGGGTGAAGTTCCACTCGATGCCGATCTCCTGGTCGACCTCGCGCATCTCGATGATGAGCCAGGTGTCAGGGCCGACGTTGAGCGGGCTCTGGAAGCTCTTGGTGAACTCATACTCGTCGGCCGACAGCGGCGAGGGAAGCTGGTTCCACTGCTTGCAGGCGACCTGGCAGCCCTTGCAGCCGGTGCACTTGGAGGCGTCGTAGAGAATCGCAGTCTCTGCCATCGATTACACCTCCTGCTTCCGGATATCGACAAGGAAGGCCTTGTACTCAGGGATCCACGTGTTCGCGTCACCGACGTTCGGCGTGAGGTCGTTGGCGATGCCGCCGATCGAGCAGCTGCCCGAGTAACCCCAGTGCCACGGCGCGTTGATCTGGTGCACCGTCTTGCCTGCGACGTCGAACGGCTTGACGCGGTCCGTCACCAGCGCGTAGGCCTGGATGGCGCCACGCTTGTTCTCGATGACGACGTTGTCGCCGCTCACGATGCCCTTCTCCTCCGCGAGTTCCGGAGAGAGCTCCACGAACATCTTCGGCATGGTCTCGACCAGCCACGGCAGGTTGCGCGTGAGCTGACCGGTCTGCCAGTGCTCGGTGAGCCGGAAGGTCGTCATGACGAGCGGGAACTCCTCGGCGGTGCCGCGGGTCTCCGCAGCCGTCGGGACGATCGTGACGGCGGGGTTGATCTGCGTGCCGCTCATCTGGTTGTCGACCGGGCTCTCGAAGGGCTCGTAGTGCTCCGGGAACGGACCATCAGCCATGCCGCTGGCGAAGAAGCGCGCGGCTCCCTCGGGCAGCATGATGAAGGCGACGTTGCCAGGAGGCGTCCACGTGACCGAGCCGTCCGGATTGTCGACCTTGAAGCCGAAGTCCGGGACGTCGTTGCGCAGCCACTTCTCGCCGTCCCACTTGACGACGACCTTGTCTGCGTTCCACGGCTGACCTGCAGGGTCGGCGGCCGCACGGTTGTAGATGATCCGGCGGTTGACCGGCCAGGCGAACGACCAGCCGAGGTACGAACCGATGGGCTTGTCGAGGCCCTCGCCGGGGTTGTCCGTGTTGTCACGGGCGCCGGTGGGCTGGTCGGCGGGCTCCATCGAGTCCTCGTTGTTCCAGTAGCCGGAGTAGATCCAGTTGCCGCAGGCGGTCGAACCGTCAGCGGCGAGCTTGGTGAAGTTCTTGAGCAGCTTGCCATCTGCGACCGTGAAACCGTTGATCGCGCGAGCGGCCAGCGTCGGATCGGCGTGGCCCTCATCGTTCACGTAGTCCCACGTGAGCTTCGTGATCTGCTCGGGGTTGGCGCCGCCCTCGGCCTCGTAGAGCTCCTTGAGCTTCATGAACAGCTCGGTCGCGATCTCGAGGTCGTCCTTTGCTTCGCCAGGCGGGTCGACGGCCTTCCAGCGCCACTGGATCCAGCGACCGGAGTTGGCGATCGAACCCTGCTTCTCGTAGTGGCACGCGGCCGGAAGCATGAAGACCTCGGTCTGGATGTCGGCCGGGTTCACACCGGCGGCCTCGGTCCAGAACGCGGCGGTCTCGGTCTCCCACAGGTCGATGGCGACCATCCACTTGAGGTTCTCCATCGCCTTGCGCTCCATGCGGCAGTTCGGGCCGCCGACAGCCGGGTTCTGACCCCAGAGGAGCAGACCTTCCATGCCGCCGTCGTACATGTGCTCGAACATCGCGATGTGGCTGTGGTTCTTGCCGTTGAGCTTGGGGAGCATGTCGTACGCGTAGTCGTTCTCCAACGTGGCGTAGTCGCCGTACATCTCCTTGAGGAGCGAGATGAAGAACTTCGGCTTGTTGGTCCAGTACCCGCCGGCCGGAGTCTCGACCGTGAGGTAGTCGGCGAGCGTATCGTGCTTGCCGGCGGTCGGGGTGGCCATGTACCCGGGGATGATGTGGAACAGCATCGCCATGTCTGTGGAACCCTGCACGTTGGACTCGCCGCGGAGCGCGTTGACGCCACCGCCGGGCATGCCCATGTTGCCGAGGAGCAGCTGCAGCATAGCCATGGCGCGCACGTTCTGCGAGCCGTAGGTGTGCTGGGTCTGACCCATGGCGTGCAGGATCGTGCCGGACTTGCCCGGCTGGCCCGTCGATGCGTAGAGATCGTAGATCTCCAGCAGGCGGTCCTGCGGCATGCCGGTGATGCTCGAGACGAGATCAGGCGTGTACCGCGAATAGTGCTTCTTCATGAGCTGGAAGACACAGTTCGGGTCCTGAAGCGACTCGTCCTTGCGCGGGGTCTTCACCGTGGGGGTGGTGAAAGCGGGGGTTCCAGGAGCGTTGACCCAGGCCATCTTGCCGCCCTCGGCCGTGTCCCACTGGCTCTCGCTCTCGACCTGGTAGCCCCAGGTGTCCTTGCCATACTTGCCGGTGCTCGCATCGAAGCCGGAGAAGACTCCGTCGTCGAACGAGTAGTCCGCGGACACGATATAGGGTGCCGTCGTGTACGCCTTCACGTACTCCTCGTGATACAGGTCGTTCTCGAGGATGTAGTTGAACAGGCCGCCGTAGAAGGCGATGTCGGTACCGGAGCGAAGCGGGCCGTAGACATCGGCCACAGCAGCGCTGCGGTTGAAACGAGGATCGACCACGATGTACTTGGCGCCGGCGTTCTTGGCTTCCTGCACCCACTTCATGGAGATGGGGTGGTTCTCGGCGTTGTTGCCGCCGATGGCCATGAGGACGTCAGCGTTCTTCAGGTCCACCCAGTGGTTCGTCATCGCGCCTCGGCCGAACGTGTTGCCCAAACCTTGGACAGTGGCGCTGTGGCATATGCGGGCCTGATGCTCGATGTAGGTCACGCCGATCGCGCGAGCCAGCTTCTGGATCAGGTAGCACTCCTCGTCATCGAGGGCAGCGCCACCGAGGTTGCCGATCGCCTCGGTGCGGTTGACGGTGACACCGTTCTCGTCGGTAGTCTCGTAGGTCGCATCGCGAGTCGCCTTGATGCGCTTGGCGATCTCGGTGATGGCCCAATCCCAATCCTTCTCCTCCCACTCGGCAGCGCCAGGTGCGCGGTACTTCACCTTGGTCTGGCGGGCGGGGTTGAGGATGAGCTTGCCAGTCTCCGGGTCGTAGACGTTCCGGATGTTGAACTGCGCCGAACCCTTGGAGCACAACGAGCCGCGGTTGATGGGATGATCCGGGTCGCCTTCAAGGTTGACGAGCTCACCGTCGATCACCGAGCAGATGCCGCCGCAACCCACAGAGCAGTAGCAGCAGATCGTCGGTGACTCGGTGGCTCCCTGAATGCGGAGTTCCGGAACACTCTCAGCCGCAAGCGCGTTGGCAGGGCCAAAGACCTCGGCGAGCGCACCAGCCGCGAACGTCGCGCCGGTCAGCTTGAAAAAGCCTCGCCTGGAAAGGTTCACCCTTACCTCCTTCACAGGAAATCGCGCTTCTGCCGGTCGAATGACCGGCACTGTCAGGTGCGCGCTGTCAGATCACCGTCCTTTCCGCACGCGTGCGGGCGCGGGCTGTCGCCTGCGAACGTTCTTCCGGGCATTCGCAGGGCCAAGCCTTGGCGCAGGCGGACAGGGAACACCCCCGGTCGTCTTCAGACGCGGGGACGGGGGGCAATAGAGAGACCGAGCGACGGGTGCGCGCCATGACCGGCCGGTCGTAGCTGCTCCGCCGCGGCGCTTTCGAGCCTATGCTTCGGTGCGTGGAGAATGCCGGTTCTCTCACGTCTACCCCCTTACAGGTACCGAGCCTAACACACACCCCAGGGCCGTGTGTAGGGGCACTCGGAGGACTTTGTAGCAATTGCTACTAAGTGGTTCAGCTCACCGGAACGGGGGTTCAGGTTGCGTCATCGGCACCGGCATGGAAACGCGCCGGAAATGAATGGCGACGGGGCGTCAGCCGGTGCCCGCGCTGCTCGCGGCAAAGACTTCTTCAGGAGTCTGTTGAATAAAGCGGCAATCTGATACACTCCCCAATCCTAGGCGGACGCGCGTCATGATCGTGGACTCGCGAAGGTGTAATGGTGTGCGAAACGGAGGAATGGCATGACCATGGCAAAGCGCAGGAAGTTCCTGGCGCTCGTCGCTGTGATCGCCGCTCTGGCCCTCGCGGTCACGGGCTGCAACGGCGGCGGGAGCGAGGACGCCGACAACGGCGGTAGCGCCGGCGGCGACAGCGTCACCGTCAAGATCGGCGTCAGCTCGCCCTTCACGGGCGATGTCGCGGCGCTCGGTCTCGGCATCAAGAACGGCGCGACCCTCGCGATCGAAGAGGCGAACGCCGACCCCGAGCTTGCTGAGCTCGGTGTGTCCATCGAAGGCATGTTCGTGGATGACGCAGCCGACCCCAAGACCGGCGTGCAGGCCGCCCGTCAGATGGTCTCCGACCAGTCTCTCGTCGGCGTTGTCGCTCACCTGAACTCGGGTGTGTCGATCCCCGCCTCCGAGATCTACAACCAGGCGGGCATCGTGCAGGTCTCGCCCGCGTCGACCAACCCGGCGCTGACCCAGCAGGGCTTCGCCAATGTGTTCCGCGTCTGCACCATCGACACCGTGCAGGGCTCCTTCGCCGGTGACTTCGCGATCGACACGCTCGGCGCGAAGACCGTCGCTGTCATCGATGACTCGACGCAGTACGGCGCCGGCCTTGCCGACGAGTTCGCCAAGCAGTTCGAGGCCCGTGGCGGCACCGTCGTGGCCCGCGAGAAGATCCAGGTCAAGGACCAGGACTTCAAGGCCCTCGTGACCAAGATCAACGGTCTGGGCCCGGACATGATCTACTTCGGCGGCATGTACACCGAGGCCGCCCTCATCTCCAAGCAGGCCAAGGAAGCCGGCCTCAAGGTCCCGGTCATGGGCGGTGACGGCCTGTACACGCAGCAGTTCGTCGACATCGCCGGCGCCGCGAACGCCGAAGGCGACTTCGCCACGTCGGTCGGCCTGCCGCTGTCCCTGCAGCCCAAGGGCCAGGAGTTCTCGTCCGCCTTCGAGGGCATGTTCCCTGACCAGGCGATCGAGGCCTATGACACCTACGCCTACGATGCCACCATGGTCATCGTCGAGGCGATCAAGAAGGTCGCTGCCGACCTCGGCGCCGAGGCGCTGACGACGGCTGCCGGCAAGGAGGCCATCGTGGCCGCTGTCGCCGAGACCAGCTACGCCGGCGTCACCGGCGAGGTCGCCTTCGACGAGAACGGCGACACCACCAACAAGGCCATCACCGCGTACACGGTGAAGGGCGGAGCCTGGGTTCCGTTCGAGGAGTAAGCAGTAGAGACTGCTGAAGCGATCCTCTGAGGCACGGCACCCGGGCGGGCAGGTTCTCACCTCCCGCCCGGGTGCGTGCCCGGAGTCGCAAAGCTGCCAGGAACGGGTGAGGTCCGCCCCGCGGACCACTCCGTATGACCTTGGATGGAGCGTAGCGTGTCTATCGACCTGAGTACCGTCCCCCAGCAGATCGTGAACGGGGTCACCCTGGGCGGGATGTATGCGCTTATCGCGCTCGGGTACACGCTGGTGTACGGCATCCTGCTTCTGATCAACTTCGCGCACAGCGAGATGTTCATGGCCGGAGGCTACTTCGGCCTCTTGTGGTTGAACATACTCAGCAAGCTGAGCTTCTTCACGGAATCGGCCGTGGGCCTCATCTTGCTGTACGTCATAACGTTCCTGCTCTCGATGGCGATGACCGGCGTGGTCGGCATGATCACAGAACGCTTCGCCTATCGACCGCTACGGAACGCACCGAGACTCGCCCCGCTGATCTCGGCCATCGGCGTTTCGCTCTTCTTGCAGAACGCCGTTCTGCTCTGGGTCTCGTCCCGCTCGATACCCTTCCCGGTGCTCTTCGACGTGAGCCAGTACACGCTGGCACGCGACGCAGGGGGCGCGCTGAAGTTCACCGTGCTCAAGGGGTTGGAGTCGCTGCCTGATGGCTGGAGCAGCATCGTGCAGGTCAGCACGTTGCAGTTCCTCATCGTCGGCGTGACGATCGCGTTGCTCGTGCTGCTCGACACCTTCGTCGCCAGGACGAAGATGGGCAAGGCCATGCGGGCGACCTCCCAGGACCGTGACGCGGCGGGCCTCATGGGCATCAACATCAACCGCGTCATCGCGTTGACATTCTTCATCGGCCCTGCGCTTGGCGCAGCGGCGGGCATGTTCTCCGGCATGTACTACGGCAACGTCAAGTACAACATGGGATTCATCCCGGGGATCAAGTCGTTCACCGCAGCCGTTATCGGCGGTATCGGCAACCTGCGGGGAGCGATGCTCGGCGGGTTCATCCTCGGCTTCGTCGAGGCGATCGCCGCAGGCTTCATCAGCACGGGCTACAAGGACGTCATCGCGTTTCTCATCCTCATCCTCGTGCTGATCTTCAAGCCTGGCGGGCTGCTGGGCGAGTCCGTCGTGGAGAAGGTGTAAGCCATGGGTGGATCAAAGATGGATGTCAAGACGAAGGTAGACAGCGGGCGCTGGACGCCGAAGAAGATCGGCCTCTGGGTCGCGATCGGGCTCCTGCTCGTCTTGCTGCCGATCTACTTCCAGGGACAGGGCAACGCCTTCATGGTGGGCGTCATGGTGCTCGCCGGCATCTACGTGATGCTGTCGCTCGGGCTCAACATCGTCGTCGGCATGGCGGGCCTCCTCGACCTGGGCTACATCGCGTTCTACGCGATGGGGGCGTACGCGGGCGTGATGCTCGGCTTCGCCTATCAGGGGCTCGTGGGCGGCGCAGAGGCCGGCGCGGCGCAGTGGAGCTACTGGGTGCTGTTGGTCCCCGCGGCGTTCGCTGGTGCGATCACCGGCATCGCGCTCGGCACGCCGGTGCTCAGGCTCAGGGGCGACTACCTCGCCATCGTGACGCTCGGTTTCGGCGAGATCGTGCGCATCGCGCTCACCAACGACTTCCTCGGGCTGTCGGGTGGCGCGGCGGGCGTGCCGCGCGTGGGTGAGAAGATCGTCCAGCCGGCAGGCCAGGCCTGGCTCATGCGGAACTTCACGCCGAGCAACGCCCTGTTCCCCGCCGGCCACGAGAAGGCGCCCGACGCGGTCTTCCGGTGGCTGTGGGAGACGCTCGACCTCACGACGTCGACGTTCACGTTCTCGAAGGACCTGTTCTGGTACATCGTCGTGGTCGCGCTCTGCGCACTGACGATCTTCGTCATCCGCCGCCTGGACAACTCGCGGCTGGGACGTGCCTGGGTCGCGATGCGCGAGGATGAGGTCGCCGCTGCCGCGATGGGCATCAACATCATGCAGACCAAGCTCTGGGCGTTCTCTCTCGGCGCCATGTGGGGCGGCTTCGCCGGCATCACGTACGCGTACTGGGTGGGATTCATCAGCCCCGAGTCGTTCAACTTCATGGAGTCGGTGCTCGTCGTCTGCATGGTGGTCCTCGGTGGCATGGGCTCGATACCCGGCGCCGTGCTTGGTGCGATCATCATCGCCGGCCTGCCGGAGTTCATCCGCGGTCTCGCGCAGTCCGACCTGCTCGCAGGGTTCCTCACGGCCGAGCAGGCATCGCGCGTGGCCGATTACCGATTCCTCATCTTTGGCGGCCTCATGGTCGTCATGATGGCGCTGCGACCACAGGGCATCCTGCCCTCTCGTCGCCGCGCGCGGGAACTCACAGCGGCCGCACCGCTCGTGGAGGAAGAGAACGAGAGCCTGTGGGAAGTGGAGCACAAGCACGATACTCCCCACGAGTTGTAGAGACCGGAAAGGTCAGGAGCTCGCATGGAGCGTTTGATAGAGGCACGAGACGTGACGATGATGTTCGGTGGGCTCAAGGCGCTCGCCGACATCGACTTCCACATCGATGAAGGCGAGATCGTCGCCCTCATCGGGCCGAACGGCGCCGGCAAGACGACGTTCTTCAACGTCGTGACGGGCATCTACAAGCCCACGCACGGCACCGTCACCTTCCGCGGTGAGTCCATCCCGGGGAAGAAGCCGCACACGCTGTGCAAGATGGGCATCGCGCGCACGTTCCAGAACATCCGGCTCTTCGCGAACATGACGACGCTCGAGAACGTCATGGTCGGGCGTCACACGCGGACGAGGACGGGTCCGCTGCGCGCGGTGATGCGTACGCCGGGCTTCCGCCGAGAAGAGCAGCACACGCAGGACGAGGCGCACAAGTGGTTGACGTTCGTGGGGCTCGACGACAAAGCCAACGAGCTCGCGAAGAACCTGCCCTACGGCGACCAGCGCCGCCTGGAGATCGCACGCGCGCTCGCTACGGAGCCCAAGCTCATCCTGCTGGATGAGCCGGCCGCAGGCATGAACCCGCAGGAAACGGCGTCGCTGACCAAGCTCATCGGCAGGGTTCGCGATGCCGGTATCACCGTGCTGCTCATCGAGCACGACATGAAGGTCGTCATGGGGATCGCAGACCGGATCTTCGTGCTCGACTTCGGCGAGAAGATCGCCGAGGGCCTGCCCGCCGAGATCCAGCGCGACCCGAAGGTCATCGAGGCGTACCTTGGTTCGGGCGCCGAGGCGATACTGGCCGAAGGTTAGGAGGACGAACCGTGCTGAAGGTCGACAACCTGCATACCTTCTACGGCCAGATCGAGGCGCTGAAAGGTATCAGCATCGAAGTGCACGAGGGTGAGATCGTCACCCTGATCGGCGCGAACGGCGCAGGCAAGTCCACGACGCTCAAGACGATCTCGGGCCAGTTGAGCCCCCAGGAAGGCACCGTCGAGTTCCAGGGCGACGATGTGAGCGGCCTTGCGCCGCACGTGGTCACCGGTCTTGGCGTCATCCAGGTGCCCGAAGGGCGGCACATCTTCCCGCGGATGACCGTCGAGGAGAACCTCGAGATGGGCGCGTTCCTGCGCAACGACACGGCCGAGATCAAAGCGGACATGGAGATGGTCTACGATCTCTTCCCGCGGCTACGGGAGCGTAGAAGCCAGAAGGGCGGCACGCTCTCGGGCGGCGAGCAGCAGATGCTGGCGATGGGTCGCGGATTGATGGCGCGGCCCAAGCTGCTCATGCTCGATGAGCCGTCCATGGGACTCGCACCGGTCATCGTCGACATCATCTTCGAGACGATCGAGCGGGTGAACAAGGAAGGCATGACGATCCTGCTGGTTGAGCAGAACGCGGCGATGGCGCTGCAGGTAGCGGACCGTGGGTACGTGCTCGAGACGGGTACGATCGCCCTCGAGGGCGGCGGCGCTGAGCTGCTCACCAACGAGCAGGTGCGCAAGGCGTATCTCGGCGAGGCGTAGCGTCTCAGCTGACAGCACGATCGATCGCCCGGGCCGCCTTATCGGCTGCCCGGGCGATCTTCGTGTCAAGGCCGGCGGTCCTGAATGCGATCTCTCCGTCCACCACGCGCCAGATGCCGGCGGAGATCACGGACCGGACGGCGTTACGGCCGCCGTCTGCGATCAGCGCTCCGAGCGGGTCGTCGGTGACGCCGACCTCGCTCACGACGACATCGGCGTAGGCGCCCTCGGCCAGCGTCCCGAAACGCTCCCCGAGGCCGAGCACGTGCGCACCATGCTCGGTAAGCATCAGGATGAGGTCGCGATCGGTGAGGGCCGGGTCGAGTTCGCGCAGCGCCCGTGCTTCGTTGAAGACGTCGAGGTCGGCATTGGAGGCGAGCGAGTCGGTGCCGATGGCGAGCCGTGCTCCGGCGAGCCGCAGCGCCTCGACGTCCGCATCGCCGTTGTGGAGGAAGCGATTCGACCGGGGGCACAGCACGACGCCGGCGGCCGAGCGAGCGAGCAGCTGAGGGCTGCCGTCTTCAAGGTGCACGCAGTGCACCGCGATCATGCCGTCGAGCGCGCCGAGGCGGGCCACGTAGTGGACCGCATCGTGTCCGGGCGGGCGGAATCCTCGAGCGAGCTTCTCGGCCAGGCCCACAAGCGGACCCGTGCCGGAGGAGAGCAGCTCCGCCTCGGCAGGGGACTCGGCGAGATGCATGGCGAACGGCACGCCGTGCCGACGCGCGAGCTCGGCCACCCCGGTGATGAGCCCGGGGCCCGCGGTGTAGGGCGCGTGCGGGCTCAGCCCGCACCTGGTCCGGCCCACGCACTGGGTGCCGGGATCGTCGGGATAGTCGTGGTCGGCGAGGTGCGCGGAGAGGTCCGCACCGTCGAGGCCCAGGGCCTCCCAGAAGAAGGCGCCCCCGAGCCCGATGTCTCCCGCTGCAGCCGGCGACTCGGGACCGTAGGCGACGTCACCGACGACGGTCACGCCGCAGCGGAGGCACTCTACCGCCCCGGCGCTGACCGCCACTTCGAGGTCGTCAGCGTCCATCGAGCGCGTGGCCCGGGCGACGCGCGACAACCACTCGGGGAAGGGCGCCGGGGGGATGAGGCCGCTGAGCGCGGTCAGACAGAGGTGTGTGTGGGCGTTCACGAAACCGGGCGTCACGATGCACCCGGGATGGTCCCGGACGATCTCGCGCGGCCGCTGCCGGAGCATCTCGGCGCGGGTCCCTACCGCGACGATCCGTGCTCCGTTGATGAGAACGGCGCCGTTGGGGACCAGGCGGGCGCCGGGCGCGAGGAGCCAGTCGCCCGCGATGATCATGCGTCGCCCTCGGGCAGGTCGAGGAGGCTCGGTTTGCGGAGCTCGGCGCACCCGCACGCGGCGTGCAGGTCAGACTCCGCGATGACGTCGAGCACGCAACGGGCGATCGTCTCGGCCTCATCGAAGAAGATCGCCTTGAGCTCCTCGTGCTCCCACTCCCGGACGACGCCCTCGGCGTAGTTCACGACCATGTAGATGCCGGCGTAGCATGCGCCGATGTCGCGTGCGAGGACGACTTCCGGTGCGAGCGACTGGCCGATGACGTCACCGCCGAGGCGCCGCATGTAGTCGACCTCGGACACGGTCTCGAACCGAGGGCCGTCAGTCACGAGGTAGACGCCGCGCCGGAAGATCCGGCTGAAGTGCGGGCTCGCGGCCAGGTAGAGGTGGCGCGCAAGGTCAGGGCAGATCGGCTGTCGCATGATGAGCAGGTGATCGCCGCGGACGTAGATGTCCTGGCGCATGGTGAGGTCGATGAAGTCGTGAGGGATCACGACGTCGCGCGGGTCCAGCAGCGCGTTCAGGCTCCCGACTCCGCCATCGGCGAGCACCTTCTTCACACCGGCCTGGTGGAACACCCAGAAGGTCTGCAGGCTGGCGTCAGCGCGCTTGATGCCTCTGCGCCAGCCGTGCATCTTGACCGCGAGGGCGTGGCGGATGCCGTCAGGCCCCTCGACGCTGAAGTGCGTGAACGCGGGGGAGCGGCCGAAGGGCGTGTCGAAGACGAGACGGTCGGCGATGACGGTGACGCGTGCGTCGGCGAGACCGGCGGGAAACGCGAGTGAGAGCGTGCCTGAACCGCCGCACACGCCGAACTCGGCTCTGGGGACCGTCGTGCTCTTGGGCATGATGCTCCTCACGATCGATGCGCAGCGCGCAGCCTCCGAAAACCCCCCGAACAGAGGGTACCCCATCATGGGGTCGATGCCAGTGGCGCCGATCGCCTAGCGCTGCATCGCGAGCATCTCGCGCGTTCGCCTCCAGGCGAGCGGGATGCCGCCGACGATCCACCAGTAGAGCGCGTAGGTGAGTCGCTTCATCACGATGGCGGGGAGACCGGTCAGGTGCCATCGCAGCGCCCAGCCGACTCCCCAGCTGGGGCCGATGCTCACGAACTCCCCGTGCATGTGCGGGTGGAAGGGCTCGGGCGGCTCGCCGCGTGCCTCGCGCAGGATGCTCTCGGCAAGGTGCTCGGCCTCGCGGATCGCGAACTGAGCGAGCATGGGGAGCGTACGGTTGTCGGCGGGGTCGCGGAACGCGGCGACGTCGCCGACCGCGTAGACATCGTCGTGACCGGGGACCTTGAGATCGGGTCCAGAGACGAGCCTGCCGGACGGGTCGGCCTCAAGACCCCAGCCGATGGCATCGGGGTCGGCCTTGGCGCCGCCGCAGAACACGAGGACCGGCGCGTCGATGACGCTGCCGTCCGCGAGCTTGAGCAGACCGTCTTCCACGGCGCTCACCATCGAGCCGAGGCGGAGCTCGACACTGAGCCGAGCGAGGCGGCGCTTGGCCTTTTCGCGCAGCGACTGCGGGAGGTCGTAGAGGATGTCCGGACGACCCTCGACCAGCACGACCCTGAGGTCGGCGGGATCGAGTCCGAAGCTGCGCATCCGCTTGGGGAGCATCTGGCCGAGCGTCCCCACGATCTCGATGCCGGTCGCGCCTCCGCCGACCACGACGAACGTGAGCGCCCTGCGCCGCGACGCGGCGTCGGGGAGGCGGGCGGCGATGCGGAACTGCGCCTCGATGCGCCGCTGGAGCTCCTGCGCGTCGGCGACCGACCACATCGTGACCGCGTGCTCGGCGAGACCCGGCACGGGCGGCACGAACGCGATCGCCCCCGTTGCGATCACGAGTCGCCAGTAGCCGACCTCGCGCTTCTCGCCGTCCCTCGGCCCGACGAGCACCACGTGCTCCTTGGCACGCACGTCGTCGACCCGGTCGTAGCAGACGGTCACCGGCAGGTCCTTGAAGACGGTCGGGTGCCACAGTTCGCAGAATTCGGGGCGGGGAGGGCCGACGGCGACGAGGTCGAGCTCTGACAGCGCCTGCTGGCAGGGGTTCGGCTCGATCAGCATGATCTCGAGGTCGTCATCGGGGCGCATCGCCTTCGCGAGTTTCACGGCGAGCGTCGTACCGGCGTATCCGCCGCCGGCGATGACCACCCGGCGGCCGGCGCCTTCGGTCGCGCACCCCGTGTTCAGGCCAGCATCCATCGGACTCCTTCCACGTCACGGAAGTAGGTACCCGGAGGGGCGGGAGCCCCGCCGCCGGGCGCTAGAAACGCCTGACTTCCCGGTACAGGGTATCGCGCTGCACGGGCGTGAATCCGGCGTCCCTGATGAGGCGTACGAGCTCCTCCCGGGCAAGCATGAACCGCGTGCCTGCCGAGGCGACAACGTTCTCCTCGATCATGGTCGAACCCATGTCGTTCGCCCCGAAGCACAGCGCGACCTGACCCACCTTGGGCCCCTGCGTGACCCACGAGGCCTGGATGTTCGTGACGTTGTCGAGGAACAGGCGCGAGACAGCGAGCGTGCGCAGGTATTCCCACCCGCTAGCCGCCTGGCCGGCGAACTCGCCCTCGGCAAGCTCCGTGTTGCCCGGCTGGAAGCTCCAGGGGATGAACGCCCGGAAGCCCACGGCGTCCTTCTCGGCGGCCTCGTCCTGCACCTCGCGGATGCGCATCATGTGCGCCACGCGGTCCTGCACGCTTTCGGTGCCGCCGAACATCATCGTCGCGGTCGTGGAGATGCCGAGGTCGTGCGCCTCGCGCATCACATCGAGCCACTGGTCGCTCGTCGCCTTGCGGGGCGACACGTGCGCGCGCACGCGGTCCACGAGGATCTCCGCGCCGCCGCCGGGCAGCGAGTCGAGACCCGCGTCGCGCAGGCGGGCGAGAACCTCGCGCGTGCTGATGCCCGAGACGCGCGCGATGTGCACCATCTCCGGCGGGCCGAAGCCGTGCACGTGGATGGGGAATCGCTCCTTGAGCGCGCGCAGCATCTGCTCGTACCACTCGATGCCGAGGTCGGGGTGCAGGCCGCCCTGCAGCAGGATGGCGGTGCCCTCGAGCGCGAGCGTCTCCTCCACTTTGGCGTAGAGCTCGTCGGGCGCGAGGACGTAGGCATCGGCGTCGTGGGCGTCGCGGTAGAAGGCGCAGAAGCGGCAGCCGCTCACGCAGACGTTCGTGTAGTTGACGTTGCGGTCCACGATGAACCTGATCTCACGCTCCGGGTGCAGCCGGTCGCGCATCGCGGTGGCGGCGGCGCCCAGCTGCAGGATATCGGCGCCTTCGAGCAGCACGAGCGCGTCTTCTGCCGAGAGGCGATGCTCGCCGCTCGCGGCAGCGAACGCGAGCTCTGCCGACTCCTTGCGCTCGCGTTCGCTCATTCGCCGAACACCTCGATGGCGGGCACGCGCTCGAGCTGGCCGATCGCGGCGGCCTCGGCAAGATAGCGCGCGAGGCCGTCACGGTACGCCGGCTCGAAGCGGAACTGCAGGGCGTCGAAGTAGCTGCGGAACTTCTCGGCGGGGAACTGCTCCCAGCGCGCCGCGTACGCGCTGATGTCGTCCAGATGCGCGCGGCAGTAGGCGAGCGAGCCGGACAGCGCCTCGGACACCGCCTGCACGGCGGCGGGGTCGTTCTCGGCGTACGCACGACGCACCGCCCAGACGGCGTAGACCATCGGCAGGCCGGTCCAAGCGGTCCACACAGTGCCGAGGTCGTAGGCGTGCAGCCCCTCGGGCTGGTCCCAGTACGCGCGCAGGGCCTCGTCGCCGATGAGCAGCGCGGCGTCGGCGTCGCGCAGCATCGCCGGGAGGTCGGGCGGCATCTCGACGTAGCCGGGCCTCGCGCGCCAGCGCTTGTCGATCAGGATGCGTGCGAGCACCTGCGAAGTGCGTGAAGTGTCGGTGAGCGCGACGGTGCGGCCGGAGAGCTCCTCGGCAGCCACCTTCGAGACGAGCAGGATGGATTGCACCTCGCCGTTGGAGGAGATCGCGATGTCCGGCAGGAGGACGAGGTCGTCGGCGTGGCGCGCGTACTCGATGGCGGGGACCGGCGCCATATCGAGCGTGCCGTCCAGAAGCTCGCGCGCGAGGTCGGCGGGATTCGCCCGCACGAGGTCCACGTCGAGGAGCACGTCGTTCTTCACCATGCCGTAGTAGAGCGGAAGGCAGTTGAGGAACTGGATATGGCCGAGCCTCGGGCGGGCCATACGCTACTCCCCGTAGACGCGCACGACGTTGTAGAGCGTGTCGCGCTCCACGGCCACGTGGCCGGTCTCCTCGATCATCGCCACGAGGTCCTCCTTGGAGAGGGCTTCGGGCGTCGTCGCGCCTGCCATGTGCGTGATGCGCTCCTCGACGACGGTCCCGTCGAGGTCGTCCACGCCGAAGGCGGTCGAGAGCTGCGCGACCTTCAGCCCCAGCATGATCCAGAACGCCTTGATGTGCGGGATGTTGTCGAGCATGAGGCGACCGATGGCGAGCGTCTTGAGGTCATCGAAGCCCGTGGTAGCGGGCAGGTCCGCGAGCTCCGTGTTGGCGGGATGGAACGCGAGCGGGATGAACGCCAGGAAGCCGCCGCTCGCATCCTGCTGTTCGCGCAGCCGGATCATGTGATCGACGCGCTCCTCGACCGTCTCGATGTGGCCATACAGCATGGTGCAGTTGGTGGCGATGCCGAGCGCGTGTGCCTCGCCGTGGATGCGCAGCCACACATCGCTCGACGTCTTCTTGTCCCACGCGGCGGCGCGCGTCCTGTCCGAGAAGATCTCGGCCCCGCCGCCGGGCAGCGCGTCGAGCCCGGCCTCCTTGAGGTCGGCGAGCACCTCGCGTGTGGTCTTGCCGCTGATGATCGCCATGTGCTCGATCTCCACGGCGGTGAACGCCTGCACGATGACGTGCTTGGGGGCGACCTCGCGGACCTTGCGCACCATGTCGACGTAGAACTCGTAGCTCCACTCCGGATGCAGGCCGCTCACGATGTGGATCTCGTACGCGCCGTCGGCGACGCCTTCGCGCGTTGCCTCGACGATCGCATCCAGCGTCATCTCGTACGCGCCCTCTTCGCCCTCGCTGCGGGCGAACGCGCAGAACTTGCAGCGGTTGCGGCAGATGTTGGTGGGGTTGATGTGGCGATTCACCATGAAGTGCACGCGGTCGCCGTTCGTGGCGCGCCGCACGCGATCGGCCATCTGCGCGATGCCGAGAAGGTCGTTGCTCCGGTAGAGCGTCACTCCGTCCTCGCGGGTGAGGCGCTCGCCGGCCAGTACCTTCTCGGCGATGGGCTCCAGCGCGGGGTCGATGAGGTGGAATGGGTGCATGATGTGGCTCCTGTCGGACGGGATGCCTCCTCGGGCATCCTGCGAGATTCTACCACCGGTCAGCGCCGACGAGACCGCGGTGTCGACCGTCGATGCCGGGCAGGTCGCGCCGCCCACGGCGTCCTGCCACGCGTCTCGGGGTATGAAGAACCCTGACAGTCCGGCGGCCGTCACGGCCGATGACGGAGGGAGCGATGATGCGCAAGCTACGCGCGGGCGTGCTCGTGCTCGTGGTGGTCCTGGCGCTCGTCCTCGGAGGATGCGCGAACGGTGAGGACGGGTCACCGGACGGCGACGGGACGGAAGCGAAGGGCCCCGTCTCGGTCGGCTCCAAGATCGACACAGAGGGTGGCGTCCTGGGGCAGATCATGATCGCGGTGCTCGAGGACGACGGCTTCGAGGTCGTCGACAAGACGAAGACCGGGACCACCGAGGTCGTGCGCGCCGCGCTGACCTCGGGGGAGATCGATATGTACCCCGAATACACGGGTACGGCCATCACGCAGTTCTTCCCGGGTGAGGACATCGACCCGTCGGTGACCAAGGACGCGGACGCGTGCTACGACACCGTCAAGGAGCTCGACGCCGAGCTCAACGACATCGTCTGGCTCGATCGCTCCTCGGCCAACAACACGTGGGCCATCGCGATCCCGCGCTCGCTCGCCGAGGCCGAGGGGATAGCGACGCTCGCTGACTGGGCGGCGTACATCAACGACGGCGGCGAGGTGAAGCTCGTGGGTTCGCAGGAGTTCGTCGACCGCGAGGATGCCCTGCCCGCGTTCGAGCAGGCGTACGGCTTCGATCTCACCGACGAGCAGCTCATCATCTTGTCGGGTGGAGACACGGCGCAGACCGAGGCCGCTGCGGCGCAGGGCACCAACGGCGCCAACGCCGCGATGGCGTACGGCACCGACGGCAGCCTTGCCGCGCTCGACCTCGTCGTCCTCGACGACCCGATGGGCGTGCAGCCGGTCTACCAGCCGGCGCCCACGGTGCGCGCCGAGGTCATGGATGCCTACCCGGAGATCGCTGACCTGCTCGGCCCGGTGTTCGCCGCGCTCGACCTCGAGACGCTGCAGGACCTCAACGGCAAGGTCGCGGTGGAGGGCCAGGATCCTGCGTCGGTCGCGACCGACTGGCTGAGAGCGGAAGGGTTCATCGAGTAGCGTGACCGACAGCACCGCTTCGCCGACGCGCTTCGACCGTGTCGCGCTCACCGGGGCGCTCGTGACCCTGGTGGGCGCGGCTGTGCTCCCGTTCGTCGAGCTTCGCGCGAACCGGCTCGTGCCGGGAAGCGGCCACAGCCTCGCCGCCGCCGGCCCCTGGGCGTTCGTCGTGTGGGGCGTGATCGCCCTCGCATTCGTGTCCGCGGTGGGCCCGAGCGCCAAGGCGCGGTCCGCGGCGTCCACCGCCGGCGCGTACGGGCTCGTGGCGGCGATCGCCTGGGCGCTCGGGGCGGCAGCGGAGGGCCTCCTTGCGGACATGTCCCCGGTCGCTCGTGTATCGGTGGGAGGCGGGGCATGGGTGATGCTCGTGGGCGCGGCGATCCTCGGCTTCGCCGGCGCCGAGGAGCGCTCCCGCTTCGTGGTGCGGCGCGCCGGGCCGGTCGTGCTGCTGGTGGTCGCCGTGGCCGGCGCCCTCGTCAGCGGAGGGCTCGACCGTATCTCCCTCGCGCGCGAGTTCGCCGTCCGGCAGGAACAGTTCGTCAGCCTCATCCTCGGCCACCTCGCGATCACCGGCGCCTCGCTCGCCGCGGGAGCGGCGATCGGCGTCCCGCTCGGCCTGCTCGCCGCCCGCAACCGGCGTGTGCGCGGGGTGGCGCTCGCGGTCACCGGCGTCATCGAGACCATCCCGAGTCTCGCGCTTCTCGGCCTGCTCGTCGTGCCGCTCGCCGCGCTCGGCGCCGCTGTGCCCTGGCTCCGCGATCTCGGGGTGCGTGGCATCGGGCCCGCACCGGGCTTCATCGCGCTGGCCCTCTACTCGCTGCTCCCCGTCGTCCGCAACACCTACGTAGGTCTCACGAGCGTCGACGCCGCCGCCATCGACGCCGGCCGGGGCATGGGCATGAGCCGCCGGCAGCTCCTCTTCCGGGTCGAGCTTCCGCTGGCTGCCCCGCTCGTGATGGAGGGC
This sequence comes from Anaerosomatales bacterium, assembly GCA_030019445.1. GTDB lineage: Bacteria > Actinomycetota > Coriobacteriia > Anaerosomatales > Anaerosomataceae > JASEEU01. The sequence goes on from JASEEU010000003.1 coordinate 152,743, forward strand.
CTCCGGGTGGCGGCCGTGCTGCTCACCGGGATCGCCACGCTGACCGTCTTCGCGGGTGCGCGCACGCTCGGCATCCTCATCTTCGAGGGGCTCGGCCAGTTCGCGCCCGATCTGATCCTGCTCGGCGCCCTGCCGACCATCGCGCTGGCCGTGATCGCCGACATCGGCATGTCGGCGCTTGCCCGCGCCGTCACGCCACGCGGTGTCCGGGTGGCCGTACAGACGCCCGCTCCGACCTTCGCAGAGGAGGCCGCCGCATGATCCGTCTGGAGAACGTCACGAAGCGCTTCAGCGAGAAGACCGCCGTTGACGGCCTCACGCTCGAAGTGCCCGAAGGCGAGGTCTGCGTGCTCATCGGCCCGTCCGGCTGCGGCAAGACGACCACGCTGCGGATGGTCAACCGCCTCATCGAGCCGACCTCGGGGCGCATCCTCGTCAACGGTCGGGACGTGATGTCGATGCGCCCAGAGGAGCTCCGTCGTGGGCTCGGCTACGTCATCCAGTCCATCGGCCTGTTCCCGCACCTGACGGTCGCGGAGAACATCGGCGTCGTGCCGAGGTTGCTGGGTTGGGAGAAGCCGCGCATCGCCGACCGCGCGCGCGAACTGCTCTCCCTCGTCGGGCTCGAGCCGGACTCCTACCTCCGCGCGTACCCGCGTCAGCTCTCCGGCGGCGAGGCGCAGCGTGTGGGCGTGGCCCGGGCGCTCGCGGCCGACCCGCCCGTGCTGCTGATGGACGAACCGTTCGGCGCCGTGGACCCGCTCAACCGCGAGCGGCTGCAGGCGGAGTTCGGACGCATCCAGCGAGAGCTGCACAAGACCGTCGTGTTCGTGACCCACGACATCGACGAGGCGATCCGCCTTGCCGACCGCGTCGCGATCATGCGCGACGGTCGCCTGCAGCAGTACGACACGCCGGAGAACGTGCTGAACCGGCCGGCCAACAAGTTCGTGCACGACTTCGTCGGCGCCGACCGGGCGCTCAAGCGGCTCGTACGCATCAAGGTCACCGAGGTGATGCGGCCGGCCCCGCAGGCGGCGATCGACGACGCGCCCGAGGCGATGCGGGAGCGCGCCGGGGCGGGGCGCTTCGTCTACCTCACCGACGATGAGGGTCGCCTGGCGGGATGGCTCGACACCGACGACATCCGTGACGACGCTGTCGCCGACGCCATCACGACCGTCGATCGGCTGCAGGCGACGGTCGCCCGGGATGCGAGCCTGCGGGACGCGCTGTCGCGCATGCTCGGTCTCGGCTTCCGGAGCATCGCCGTGACCGATGACGAGGGTCGGATCATGGGCGAGGTCACGTTCGCTGCCATCGAGGCCGTCATGTCAGAGGCCGAGGAGCACCGCGGTCCTACGGCCGACGGGGAGGGCGCGTGAAGCATCCGACGCGCATACGCTGGGCTGTCATCGCAGTGGCTCTCGTCGGGTTCGCGCTGCTCGTCAGCGCTGAAGGGATGTGGCGGGACCTGCTCGGCGCGCTGTTCCCCGACTACCGGACGGTCGTGCACCCGCGGGGAACGCTCGTGGACTTCACGCTCGAGCACCTGGCGCTCGTCGGCGTGTCGAGCGCGCTCACCATCGCGGTGGGCGTCCCGCTCGGGATCTGGGTCACCCGGCGCAGCGGGCGTGAGTTCCGTCCGCTCGTCTCGGCCGGTGTCGACCTCGGTCAGACGTTCCCTCCGGTCGCGGTGCTCGCGCTCGCGATGCCGGTGCTCGGTTTCGGGTTCTGGCCAACGATCGTCGCCCTCTTCCTGTACGGCCTCTTCCCCGTCGTGAGCGGCACGATCGCGGGGATCGAGTCAGTGCCGCCTGCGGTGACCGAAGCCGCGGTCGGTATGGGCATGAGCCGCTGGCAGGTGCTGGCGCGCGTCGAGCTGCCGCTCGCGGCACGCGTGATCATGGCGGGCGTACGCACGTCGGTGGCGATCAACATCGGCACGGCCACGGTCGGCGCCGCGATAGGCACGGGCGGCCTGGGCGTCCCGATCATCGGCGGGTTGGCCGTGCAGAACATGGCCTACGTCCTCCAGGGCGCGATCCCGGCGGCGTTGCTCGCGGTGCTCGCCGACGCGCTGCTCGCGCAGGCCGAGGAGGGACTCGGCGTCGCGACGGGATAGCCCGTGCGCGTTGCGCGCCCGGCGCTCTCGACCTACTCTCGCTCTATGCCAGCGTTGCCCGACATCGCGCGCGTCACCGTCGCCGAGCATGCCCTGCTTCCCCCGGGATCGGTCGTGCTCGCGATGGTCTCGGGTGGAGCCGACAGCGTGGCGTTGCTCTCGCTGCTCGCGAGCGGCGACCTCGGCCGGGTCGAGGACCTCTCGGTCCTGCATGTGGACCACATGCTGCGCGATGACGATTCCGCGGCCGACGCGGTGTTCGTGCGCGAGCTCTGCGATGAGCTCGGCGTGGCGTGCACCGTCGTGCGGTACGACGTCGCGGCGTACGCGGCCGAGGAAGGACTCAACCTCGAGGACGCAGGGCGCCGGATCCGTTACCGGTTCTCCACGAGCGAGCTCGACGCGCGGTGCGTCCGTCTCGGCGTCTCTCCTCTGCGCGGTCGGATCGCCGTCGCGCACACGCTCGACGACCGGCTCGAGACGTTCCTGATGCGCCTCGCCGCGGGCAGCGGGGCAAGGGGGCTGCGGGCGATCGCGTACGCGCGCGACCGCATCGTGCGGCCGTTGCTGGACGCCCGCCGCGCCGACGTGGAGGACTACCTGCGCGCGCTCGGCCGGACGTGGCGCGACGACGCCACGAACGCCGACACCGCACGTTCACGCGCCTGGGTGCGCCACGAGCTCCTCCCGCTGCTCGAGTCGCGCAACCCGCGCTTCACCGACGCGCTGACGCGGACGATCGGCATCCTGTCCGAGGAGGACGAGCTGCTCGCCGAGATGGCCGAGGCGTTCGCCCGGGACTTCGCATACCGGGAGCGCGGCCGCCTGTGCTTCCGGCGCGACCTGATGGCGACCCTGTCGCGGCCGATGGCCCGGCGTACCGTGCGAGCGGCGCTCTTCTCGGCCTTCCCTCAGGCGTCCCGCATCGAGTTCGAGCACGTGGAGGCGGTCGTGGACGGCATGACGGCAGACGGCTTCGCCCGGGACCTGCCGTTCGGTCTGCAGGCACGAGCCGAGTACGGTACACTCGTTGTCTCCCGCAGGGGGGACGAGCCGACGCCGATCGAGCCGTGTCCGCTCGACGTTCCTGGTACCTGTGACCTGGGCGCTTCGGGCAGGGTCGAGGCGCGGCTCGTGGCATCGGAGGCTGTGTGCGACGACCCGCTGCGCGCGTACGCGGACGCCCGTGCCATCGCCGGCCCGCTCGTCGTGGACCGGTGTCGCGAAGGCGACAGGATGCGACCGTTCGGCATGCACGGCACCAGGAAGCTGTCCGACCTGTTCACGGATGTGAAGGTGCCGAAGTCCGAACGCGCGACGACGCCGGTCGTGCGATGCGGCGAAGCGATCGTGTGGGTCGCCGGGGTGCGCGCGTCGGAGGACTTCCGGGTCCGCGCCGACGCGTCCGCCGCGGTGGAGCTCATTTGGCATAGGGAACAACAGTAGGGAGGCCCGCGGGCCGAAGACCGGAAAGGCGGGAACGGATGCACCCGGATGTCGAGCGCATCGTCCTTACCGAGGAGGACATCCAGCGACGCGTGCACGAGCTCGGCGCACAGATCGCGGCCGACTACGACGGACGTTCCTTGTTGCTGGTGGCCGTCTTGCGCGGCGCCGCGCTGTTCGTCGCCGACCTCGCCCGGGCGATCGACGGTCCCGTGGAGATCGACTTCATGGCCGTCTCGTCGTACGGATCGTCGACCAAGTCGTCGGGCGTGGTGCGCATCCTGAAGGACCTCGATGAGACGATCAGCGACCGTGACGTTCTCGTCATCGAGGACATCCTGGACACGGGTCTCACGCTCAAGTACCTCCTGCGCAACCTCGCTTCGCGCAAGCCGCGCAGCCTTGAGGTATGCACTTTGCTGTCTAAGGAAGGCAAGCAGCGCGTGCCGATCGATTGCCGGTACATCGGCTTCGAGATCCCGGACGAGTTCGTTGTCGGTTATGGATTGGACTACGCCGAGCGCTACCGTAATCTCCCGTACATCGGCGTCTTGAGACCGGCGGTCTACCTGTCGTAGCCCGCCCAAGGGGTGAACGTCTTGAACAAGAACTTGAGGACCGCGATCCTCTACCTTCTGCTCATCGCTGCGGCGCTCTTCTTCGTGGCGAACAGCTTCGATGCGCAGTCGCAGACGGTCGAGCTGGCGTCCAGCGACTTCGTCGGCGCATTGAAGGACGGGCGCGTGGTGAGCGCCGAGGTCTTCGTGCGCAACAAAGAGGTGCAGGGATCGTTCTATCCCGATGACGCCGCGCAGTCCGAGGGTGAGCCGTCAGACTACGTGACGACCTACCTGAGCGACGACAACATCACCGAGCTCCTGCAGGAGAACGAGCCCATCGAAGGCTACACGGTCAACACCGCCGACCAGTCGGCGTGGGCGAACATCCTCATCCAGCTCATCCCCGTGGTGCTCATCGTCGGCATCATGTTCTTCTTCATCAACCAGATGCAGGGATCGAACTCCAAGGTGATGTCGTTCGGCAAGGCGAAGGCGCGGCGCGTGACGCGCGACCAGCCGCGCATCACTTTCAAGGATGTCGCAGGCGTCGACGAGGCCGTGGAGGAGCTGCAGGAGATCAAGGAGTTCCTGGCGAACCCCGGCAAGTTCCAGGCGCTCGGCGCCAAGATCCCCAAGGGCGTGCTGCTCGTCGGCCCTCCGGGCACCGGCAAGACGCTGCTCGCGCGCGCCGTCGCGGGCGAGGCGGGCGTGCCGTTCTTCTCGATCTCGGGCTCGGATTTCGTCGAGATGTTCGTCGGCGTCGGCGCAAGCCGCGTTCGGGACCTGTTCGAGCAGGCGAAGGCCGCGTCTCCCTGCATCGTCTTCATCGACGAGCTCGACGCCGTCGGCCGCATGCGCGGAGCCGGACTCGGCGGCGGGCATGACGAGCGTGAGCAGACGCTCAATCAGCTGCTCGTGGAGATGGACGGCTTCGACATCAAGGACAACGTCATCATCATGGCGGCCACCAACCGTCCGGACGTGCTGGACCAGGCGCTGCTGCGTCCCGGCCGTTTCGACCGGCAGATCGTCGTGGACCGGCCGGACCTCAAGGGGCGCGCCGAGATCCTGCGTATCCACACCAAGGGCAAGCCGGTCTCGGCGGATGTCGACCTTGAGGTACTGGCGCGTCGGACGCCGGGCTTCACCGGCGCCGACCTGGCGAACCTCGTGAACGAGGCGGCGCTGCTCGCCGCCCGTCACGGCAAGAAGGAAGTCGAGATGTACGAGCTCGAGGAGGCGATCGAGCGCGTCATCGCCGGGCCCGAGCGCAAGAGCCGCATCATCTCCGAGAAGGAGAAGCGCGTGATCGCCTATCACGAGGCGGGACACGCGCTCGTCGGGCACGTCCTGCCCAACACCGACCCCATCCACAAGATCAGCATCATCTCTCGCGGACGGGCGCTCGGATACACGCTGGCGCTGCCGACCGAGGACAAGTTCCTCAACGCGCGGGGCGAGATGCTGGACGAGATCGCGATGATGCTCGGCGGTCGCGTGGCCGAGGAGATCGCTATCGGCGACATCACGACGGGCGCCAGCAACGATATCGAGCGTGCCACCAAGATGGCCCGCCAGATGGTCACGCGGTGGGGCATGTCGGACAAGCTCGGACCCATGACGCTCGGCGAGGACCAGCACGAGGTCTTTCTCGGCAGGGACTTCTCGTCGACGCCCAACTACAGCCAGGAGATCGCGTACGAGATCGACAAGGAAGTCCGTCGGATCATCGATGAGGCGTACGACGTCGCGCACAAGATCCTGACCGAGCAGCGCGAACAGCTGGACCTCATGGCCGATGTCCTGGTCGAGCGCGAGACGATCGATCGCGACGAGTTGACGGCGCTGCTCGAAGGCCGGTGGGACGCGTATCTCGAGGATGAGAAGCGGCGCGCGGCCGAGGAAGCGAAGAAGGGCAAGAAGAAGGACCGACGCGCGGCGGCCGAAGAAGCGGACGACCGACCGCGCGTGGAACTCCCCGCCGACTCCCCGAGCGGCCAGGGAGGCGTCGCCCCCGCGTAGCGCGCGTGGCAACAGTAGATCGATGAAGGCGTCGCCCGGTGGCGGCGCCTTCTGCGTCCCGTGTGACCCGGACACCCTACGGGTAGAAACGACGTGTTCACCACGACGCCATGAGGGGAGCGTCGTGTTCGGGCAGACACGCAGGGGCATCCTGGACGACGACCTCATCGGATCGTTGCATGAGGTCGCGGCAGCCGTGTCCTCCTACAGCTCCGTGGACGACATCCTCGACGCGGTCGTCGACCGCGCCAAGCGCATCACGAGCACGGAGAAGGCCGTGCTCTGCCTCATGGGGGACGCCGACCCGCTGACCGTGGACCGGGAGCGCCTCAGCGTGCGCGGCAGCCGGGACCGTCACGACGAGGCGTGGTGGGCGGCGCAGCTCGAACTCGTGGCGAGCGACGTGCTCGACAGCGGCCACGGGACGCTCGTGCGCGACCGGCGGGCGGACGCATCGCTGTTCTGCGTGCCCGTCAAGCTGGCCGATCGGCCGATCGGCCTGCTGGCCGCGATCAACTCGTACGAGCGGTCGTTCTCCTCGGCCGAGACGAGCTTCCTCGCGATACTCGGAACGTTCGCGGCGATGTCGATCGAGAACGCCCGGCTGGCGGAGCGGACGCGCTACGCGTTGCTGGCCGGGGAGCGGGAGCGCATCGCGAACGAGATGCACGACGGGCTCTCACAGTCGCTGTTCGGCGTCTCGTTGGGGCTGGAGACGTGCAAGCGCCGCGTCCTCACCGACCCGGCGGCCGTGCTGGACCGGCTCGGCGACCTGCAGGACCAGCTGTCATCGAGCATGGTCGAGCTGCGCCGCTACATCTACGACCTGAAGCCGAGTCGCCTGCAGCAGCTGGGCATGCCGGGGGCGATCGAGCAGTGGGTGCACGAGCTCACCGTCGCCGGCCCGCCGAGCGGTCACGTGGTCGTGCTCGGCGAGGAGCGGCGTCTCGACCCGCTCTGCGACACGGCGCTCTACGCGATCGCCCGCGAGGCGGTCACCAACGTCGTCAAGCATGCTGACGCGCACGCGTTCATCGTGACGATCTCCTATGAGGCCCGCCTGGTCGAGCTGCGCGTCGAAGACGACGGGAGCGGTTTCGAGCCGGACGTCCAGCAGGCCGCCGCGGAAGAGGGCGGCTCGCTCGGACTGCACACCATCTCACAGCGCGCCAGGGAGCTCGGCGGAACCTGCACGATCGTGTCGGCGCCCGGCGCCGGCACCGAAGTCCGCGCGCGCATCCCGTCGGGAGGCGATCGCTGATGGCGCGTATCCGGGTGCTCATCATCGATGACCACGAGCTCGTCCGCGTCGCGCTCCGCTCCGTCTTCGAGCAGGAGCAGGACATGGAGGTCGTGGGCGAGGCCCCCGACGGCGCGAGCGCCATCGAGGCGTGCGAGGCGCTCGCTCCGGACGTGGCCCTGCTCGACCTCCGGTTGCCCGACCAGAACGGGGCGCAGGTGTGCGCGGCGCTCCGCAAGCTTCCGAACCCGCCGCGCGTGCTCATCCTCACGAGCTATGACGAGGACGAGGAGGTGTTCGGCGCGCTGCAGGCGGGCGCGAGCGGCTACATCATGAAAGACATCGCGCCGGGCTCGCTCGTCGGTGCGGTCGCTTCGGTGGCCGAGGGCCAGACCGTGCTGGACGCCGCGGTCGCTGGTCGCGTGATCAAGGCCGGGCAGGCGGCATCTCGACACAACCCGCGGGGCGGGCTCTCGGCGCGCGAGATCGAAGTCCTCGGACTGATGGCGCGCGGCATGTCCAATCGCGAGATCGCCAAGGCGTTGTGGATCAGCGAGGCGACGGTCAAGACGCACGTCAGCCATCTGATGCACAAGCTCGATGCGGGGGACCGCACGCAGGCGGTCCTCGTCGCGATCCGCCGCGGGCTCATCGACATGGACGCCGAGGAGTAGGCTCTCCATCCCCCGTTGGTATGAGACTCACCCTACCGTCGGAGCACGATTCTCAACCGCGTTCATCCCCGATAACCCGCTGGCGCGCCTTCGTGACGGGCACGTTAGGGATACCGGCCCTGCGGGTCGGAGGGACTGACGTCATGGGGAGGTGCGTCGAAGTGTTGAGCAAGCTGTACGTGTGGGCGCGGGTTCGCCTGACAAGCGACGAGGGTGCGACGGCGGTCGAGTACGGTCTCATGGTCGCGCTCATCGCGATCGTCATCATCACTGCGGTGACGCTGGTCGGCACGAACCTGGAGACGCTCTTCAACGAGATCGCGGAGGCGCTCGGTATCTAGCCTGAAGATCATCGGGGGTCGACGGACATCGTCGGCCCCCGATGGCGCAGGGGGTCGTGATGTTCTCGGCGATGCATGCCGCACGTCGTGATGACGGCGCGAGCGCGGTGGAGTTCGCCCTCGTAGCGATGATCCTCGTGCTCTTCTTGCTCGGCATCACGCAGTTCGGCGTCAACTTCTACCAGTGGATCGAGCTCGAGCATGCCGCGCGCGAAGGCGTGCGGTGGGCCGCGCTCTGCAACCCGGATGACGACACCAAGGCGCGCGTGATCGCCGCGGCACCGGGTATCGACATCGACCCCGCCGACATCACCATCGAGCCCTCGAATCCCACGGCGGCCATGGCGGGACTGCCCGTCGAGGTCTCCGTCACCTACGAAAGTCCCGTCTTCACTCCGCTCATGCAGGCGTTCTTCGGCGGAGAGGACGCCATCACGCTGACCGCCTCCGCCACGCAGAAGATCGAGTGATCGCCATGAAGCGCATGTTCCGGGACGATACGGGCGCGAGCGCCGTCACCGTCGCCATCTTCGTCATCATGTTCGTCGCGCTGAGCGCCGTCGTCGTGGACGCGGGCTACCTGTATTCGGTCCGGCGCCAGCTTCAGGCGGCCGCGGACGCTGCTGCGCTGTCCGGCTGCCAGGAGCTCATCAACGGCGAGGGTGCCGGCTTCATCGATTCGGAGGCGCGCGCGTATGCGGCGATGAACGCGGTCGTGCCCGCTGACGGCCTGGTCGTGGAGTCGGTAGAGATCGGCGACGACTACGTCAGGGTCGTGGTCGCGCAGGAGACGGGGCTCTTCTTCGGGCGGGCGCTCGGGACCGCGCAGACCACGGTGCGCGCGGCGGCCAAAGCGGTCGCGGCGGATGTCGCCGGGGCGCGGATGCTCACGCCGTGGGCGATCCCCGTCGTCGACACCGTCGATCACATCGAGGTCTTCATCACGGACGCCGACGGCGACGTGGTGGGGACCTGGAACCTCTCGGCGGAATCGGACGCCCGCTACACGGGCGCCATCACCGCTCCCGCGGCCGACGGCGGCTACGACGTGTGGGTGCGCATCTACAACCAGTACGGGATCTACGAGACGCTGCGCGAGTCCCAGACGTTCAAGGAGGTGCCCGGCTCGAGGCTCGTCGTCGGCGACCTCGAGGGCATCGCCGACGTGCACCTGTCGCACACGTTCCTGACCGCGGAGTCACCGGACCTGCCCGTCGAGATCACGGCGCGCACCAGCGCGCCCGAGACACGTGTCGGCGTCTCGGTCGACGGGATGAAGCGCGACATGCAGCAGGCCGATGCGAGCGGCACGCTCTGGACCCTCTCGGCGGGCTCCCAGCAGATTCCCGAGAGCAACGACTTCTTCCACGCATATCCGGTGGACGTCTACGTGGGCGCCAAGCCCGACAAGGCGATCGACGCGTATATCGGCGTGCGCAGGAGCTCGCACGTGATCGAGTCGTTCGCCCTGGATGACACCCACGTGGACCCCGGTGCGTCCGTGTGGGTCACGCTCGATCTGCACGACTGGGCGGCGCACATCAACGACGGGACCATCTATACGTTGCGCGTCGAGGGCGGCTCGGGCGAGGTCGGCAACTTCTGCGAGCTCAACTTCAAAGACATCACGCACCATGACGATTGCCTGCCGGACCCGGACGGGGTCGACCTGGGCAACACGTACTACGACTGGACGCGCTACGGGTTCGGCGGCGGAATCCACGTCGGCGACATCATCGGGACCAGCCCGGGCAGCAGCGGCATCAACACCAAGAAGGCGCTCGACGCGCGCTGGGCGGGGGTGCCCCCCGAGCTGCACATCGTGCACGTGCCCATCGTCGAGAAGTACGAGGACAAGGGTGGGACGTACGACGTCGTCGTCGTGGACTTCGGGGCGTTCCTGGTGACGGGCTACGACCGACTCGGAGAGGTACGCGGGACGTTTCTCGAGTACGTGACGATACCGAGCGGCTTCGAGCCGGGCGAGGATCCCACGCCGGACTATTGGAGCCTCAGCCCCAGACTCGTGAACCCGTGATGCGCGACCGTTGGGAGGAGCAGACATGCGCGTAAGAGTCGTTATGCTCGTGGCGGCGCTCGTACTGGGCGGTCTGGCGGCCGTCATGGCGGTGCGCTACCTGGACTCGGCACGGAGCGAGATCGAGGCGACTGGTGAGACGGTCGCGGTACTCGTTGCCACCCAGGACATCCCGCGCGGCATGACCGCCGAGGAGCTCATCGCGCGCGGCATCCTCGCCGAAGAGGAGATCCCGCGCGAGTGGGTGTCGGCGGGCGCCGTCTCCTCCGAGCGTGCGCTGGAGGGCCAGGTGCTCGCCGCGCCACTCACGGCCGGCGAGCAGGTCACACGCGCGCGCTTCCAATACCCTGACGAAGCGGGGCTCAGCTACACCGTGCCGGAGGGGTATGTGGCGGTCGCGGTGGCCAACGACGAGGTCATCGGTGTCGGCGGCCTGATCAAACCCGGCGACACCGTGATGGTCGTCGCGACCATCGACCCCACGGGATCGGAGGGGGAGCCCGAGTCGCGCATCCTGCTGCCGTCGGCGCGGGTGCTCGCGGTCGGGCGGAGCCTCGGGGCGGAGCCGACGCCGAGCGAAGAGGACGAAGGACAGGGCGTGCTGGCGTCGAACCGCACCAGTGCCGGCGATGAGCCGACGCCGACGACGGTGACGCTCGCCGTCACCCCCGCCGATCTGGAGCGGCTCGTGTTCGCTTCCGAGAAGGGCACGATATGGATGGCGCTCACCGCGCCGACCGAGCCGCTCGAAGTCACGACGACCGGGCGCACCTACTCGACGCTCTTCGAATAGGGGGTCGCCGTGCTCATCGTCAGCATCGACACGAGCGGGCTCTGCGGTGCGGCTCTCGCGTCGCTCGAGACCTCCGAGGGCGTCACCCTTGCGAGTGCGGGAACGCTGGAAGAGGCATCAGCGAGCTGGGCGACGGATGAGGCGTGTGTGGTCGTGACCGGACCGACCGTCGCCCCCGACGAGGTCTTCGCGGCGACGTCGCGCTGGAGCGCGGACCAGGAGCCCGTGGCCGTCATCATGGTGACCCCCGAGCCCTCGGCCGAACTGCTGCGCCGCGCGCTGCGCGCCGGTGTGCGCGACGTGCTCGGTGTCGGCGAGGCCGAGGAGGCGCTCAGCGAATCCGTGTCGGCTGCAGTGACGTCGCTCGCGCCACGCGTCGAGAGCGGAGACCGCGCCCCAGCCGGCGCACGGGTGGTCTCGGTGTTCAGCACCAAGGGCGGAGTCGGCAAGAGCGTCATCGCCACCAATCTCGGCGTCGCGCTCGCGGGGCCGTTGAAGCGGCCCACCGCGATCGTCGACCTCGACCTCCAGTTCGGCGATGTCGCCATCATGCTGCAGCTTGCACCCGAGCGCACCATCTACGAGGCGGTGCAGGTCTTCGACCGCCTTGATGCCGAGATGCTCCGCGCGTACCTCACGCCGCATGACTCCGGGCTGCGCGCGCTGCTCGCGCCCGTTAGTCCGGAGGATGCCGAGGCGGTCACCGTCAACCGCATCGGCGCCATCATCGAACTGCTCCGCGGCATGGTGGACTTCGTCGTCCTCGATACCCCGGCGACGTTCGATGACGTCGTCCTCACGGCCATCGACCACAGCGACGACGTGTACGCCGTCGCGACGATGGACGTCGCAAGCATCAAGAACACGCGCATCTCGATGCAGAAGCTGCGGCAACTCGGCTATGACGACGGTCTCCTCCATCTGGTCTTGAATCGAGCTGACAGCAAGGTCTGGCTCGATGCCGCCGAGGTGGAGAAGGCGATCGAGGGCCGAATCGTCGCGAAGATCCCGAGCGACCGCCTCGTGCCGCGCTCGGTGAACAAGGGAGTCCCGGTCGTGCTCGACGCGCCGCGCTCGGTCGTGGCCAAGAGCATGCTGGACCTGGCCCGGTCCATTGCCGACTCGAAGGGGGTGAGCGGCGATGTCGCTCAAGGAACGGCTCGAGCAGGCGTCGGCGCCTGAGGCGCAAGTGCCCGCGCCGCTCGGACGCGATGCGAGGGATGCGATCAAGCGGGAGCTCCACCTGCTGCTGGTGGAGGAGCTCGGACCGGATCTCGCCGGGCAGGACGTCCTCGCCCTGCGCCGACGCGCCGAGAAGCGCCTCGGCGAGCTGCTCGACCAGGAGACCACGCCCCTCTCGGCCGCCGATAAGCGCGAGATCGTGCTCGATGTCCTCGACAACATCCTCGGCTACGGGCCGATCCAGTCGCTGCTCGAGGATCCCGATGTCACTGAGATCATGGTGAACAACCCCGAGACCATCTATGTCGAGATCGGCGGCCGCATCCACGAGACGGACCGGCGCTTCTACGACGAAGGCCACCTGTTGCGCGTGATCGACAAGATCGTCGCCCGGGTGGGGCGCCGGATCGACGAGAGCTCGCCGATGGTCGACGCGCGGCTCCCTGACGGCTCGCGCGTCAACGCGATCATCCATCCGCTGGCCATCAACGGCCCGATGCTCACGATCCGGAAGTTCTCCCACGATCCGTACACCGCGCAGGACCTGATCGGCTTCGGGACGCTCACGCCACGCGTGGCGGACTTCCTGTCCGCTTGCGTGCGCGGGCGGCTCAACGTCCTGATCTCGGGCGGGACGGGAACCGGCAAGACGACGCTGCTGAATGTCCTCTCGGCGTACGTCCCCGGCGACGAGCGCATCGTCACCATCGAGGACGCTGCCGAGCTCAGGCTCGGCCAGGAGCACGTGCTGCGCCTCGAGTCGCGGCCGCCGAACATCGAGGGCAGGGGCCAGGTCACGATCCGGGACCTCGTGCGGAACTCGCTGCGCATGCGGCCGGACCGCATCATCGTCGGCGAGGTCCGCGGCGCTGAGGCGCTCGACATGCTGCAGGCGATGAACACCGGGCACGAGGGATCGCTCTCCACGATCCACGCGAACTCCCCACGGGACGCGATCTCACGGCTCGAGACGATGGTGCTCATGGCCGGCTTCGACCTGCCTGTCCGGGCCATCAGGGAGCAGATCGCCTCCGCGCTCGACGCGATCGTCCAGATCGCGCGCTTGCGCGACGGGTCACGTCGCATCGTGCAGATCACCGAGGTCGAGGGGATGGAGGGCGAGACCGTCGTCTTGCAGGACATCTTCTACTTCGACCACTCCATGGGCATCGGTCCCGATGGTCGCTTCCTCGGCCGCCTGAAAGGGACCGGTCTCAGGCCGTCGTTCACGCGCAAGCTCGAGCACCTCGGCATCGCCACGCCCGGCGACCTCTTCGCTTACGAAGCGCCCGAGAGGAGATGACATGCGCCCGCGCATCCTGGTAGCGCTCGTCGTCCTCCTCATGGTCCTCGCAGCGCCCGCATGGGCGGCCGAGGGTGAGCTCGTGGTGCGCTCGGCCGACACTGCCGACTTCCCCGAGATCGAGCTCACGATGATGCTGCCGCCGGGTAGCGCGGCGGGGTCGACGCCCGCGTTCGCCGTGACCGAGAACGGCGTGGAGGCCGAGGTCGTCTCGGCGCAACCGCTCGGCGAGGACCGCGAGTCGGCCGCGGTGCTGCTGTTGATCGACACGAGCGGCAGCATGAGCGGCGAACCGCTCGCCAACGCCCGCGACGCGGCGGCGCGCTTCATCGCCGCAATGGGCGTCCAGGACGTCGTGATGGTGGCGGGTTTCGGCGAGAAGAGCACGGTCGTATTGCCGTTCTCCCGCGACGAGGCCGAGTTGCGTTCCGCGCTCGCCGGGCTCGAGGCATCGGGCGAGACCGCGCTCTACGACGCGCTGCTCGTCTCGGCCAAGTCGCTCGGTGCGGTGCCGCAGTCGCACCGCATCATCGTGCTGCTGTCCGACGGCGGCGACACGGTCAGCCGCTCCAGTCTCGACGATGCGGTCACGGCGTTGCGCGACGCGGGCATCACGGTGTTCGCGGTGGGGCTGGAGTCGCCCGAGGCGAGCCCGGCGCCGCTCGCGTCGATCGCCGAGGGGACCGGCGGGCGCGTGATGGCGACCGCCGAGCCTGCCGAGGTGGGCACGATCTTCGAGGGGATCGCCGCCGAGATCCAGAACCAGTACGTCGTGGGCTACCGGAGCAACTCGCCGCAGACCAAGGACCTGGAGATCGACGTCGTCATGACGGCAGGCGGCTCGACCAACCGCGCCGAGACGGTGCTGCCGAATCCCCGGTACGCACAGACCCCGGTCTTCGGGGAGGGCATCGACCGTGTGCGTGACGAAGTGTCCGCGAACCCCCTCTACCTGACCGCGGCTGTGGCGTTCGTGTTCTTCTCGGTGGCACTGCTCGTCGGCGGTGTGCTCGCCCTGGCTGTCCGTGGCCGACGCCCGCTCGACCAGCTGCGGCTCTACGACCAGATCCGGGACTCCGCCGACGCGCTCGAAGCCCAGTCCGGCCCGGATGCGGCGAGCGGCAAGATGCGCGAGGCCGTGACGTATGTCGCGGGCAAGCGCGGATTCACCGAGTGGCTCCGGGAGCGGCTCGAACGGGCCGGCCTGCCGCTCCGCCCGGGCGAGTACATCTACGCCCACGTGCTCACGGTCGTCGCGGTCGGCGTCGCCGCCCAGCTGCTTGGCGGCCGGTTCCTCATCAGCGTCGCACTGGTCCTGTTGACGGTGGTGGTGCCGTTGCTCGCGCTCGAGGTCGCGGTCTCGCGCAGGACGCGCGCGTTCGAGGAGCAGCTGCCCGAAGTGCTCTCGCTCGTCGCCGGCTCGCTGCGAGCCGGCTGGGGTCTCATGCAGGCCATCGACCTGGTCGTCGAGGAGATGGGGTCCCCGGCGTCCGACGAGTTCAGGCGCGTGCAGACCGAGGTGCGCCTCGGTCTGCCGGTCGAGTCGGCGCTGGAGAAGATGGCCGACCGCCTCGGCAGCGACGACTTCTCATGGACGGTCGCCGCCATCAACATCCAGCGCGACGTCGGGGGCAATCTGGCCGAGGTGCTCGACATCGTCTCGGACACCATGCGCGGCCGGACCGAGCTGCGCCGTCACGTGCAGGCGCTGACCGCCGAGGGGCGTTTCTCGGCGGTGATCCTGCTCGCGCTGCCGTTCCTGGAGGGCGCGGTGCTCATGACGATCAACCCCGGCTACATCGGCCGGCTCTTCACGCACCCCGTGGGCGTCATGCTCGCGGCGGTGGGAGCGCTGCTGCTGGTCATCGGCGCTGTCTGGCTTGCCCGAATCGCACGGATCGAGGTGTGACCGTTGCTGGCGCTCATCGGTATCGTCACGGCGCTCGTCGTCGGGCTGGCCGCGTTCGCGGGGCTCGACATCGCGTTCGGCGAGGACCGCCGGGTCCGGCGGCAGCTGCGCTCGCTCGACGCGTACGAGCGCGAGCAGGCCGTCGTCGCCGAGCCGCTCCTCGCGCCGTTCCGGCAGCGCGTCATGCGCCCGAGCGTGGATGCTGTCGGCCGGACCGCCCAGCGTCTGAGCCCGGTCGACTACGCCCGCTACCTTGACCGGCAGCTCGCGGCGGCAGGCCACCCGCACGGCCTGCGCGTCGGGCGGCTCATGGCCGGCAAGGTCATCATCGCCCTCGGGGGCGCGCTGCTCATCGCTGCCGTCGGGTTGCTCGTCGGCGCCACGGCCGGCCGAGCGCTCGTCGGCGCTGTGGTCGTGTTGATCGCGGGCTTCTTCGTTCCCGATCTCTGGCTCGCCGATAAGGTCCAGCGCCGGCGGGACGCCATACGCCGCCAGCTCCCCGACATGCTCGACATGCTCACGATCAGCGTGGAGGCGGGTCTCGGCTTCGACGCCGGCGTCGCCAAGCTGGTCGGCAACACCGAGGGACCACTGGCCGAGGAGTTCGGGCGGGCGCTGCAGGAGATCCAGGCGGGGATGGCGCGCCGCGACGCCCTGCGCGGGATCGCCGACCGCGTCGGGCTGCCCGAGCTCTCGGCGTTCATCATGGCGATCGTGCAGGCCGACGTCTTCGGCATCAGCGTGTCCAAGGTGCTGCGGACGCAGGCGCGCGAACTGCGGGTCAAGCGCCGCCAGCACGCGGAAGAGCAGGCGCAGAAGGCACCCGTCAAGCTCGTGTTCCCGCTCGTGCTCTGCGTGCTGCCTGCCACGCTCATCGTCATCGTCGGACCCGCGGTCGTCTCGATCGGCGAGGGCTTCGGCCTGTTCTAGCGCGCTTCCTGTCCCCGGTGACTGCCGAAAGTCGCCTTGCGACCGTCAGGTATATGTGCTAGACACATAGATGCGCACCACACACACAACACATCACACACGGGAGGTCGCGGTGTCTGGACAGCACGAAGAGCGGGGGCCCGGACGCCGCCGGTGCTGCGGGTCGGCTGCCGCAGGACGGGGGCGCGGCGCGCTGCTCGAGCCGGCGGTGCTCGCGGCGCTGGCGCGCGGGGAGTCCCACGGCTACGACCTGGTCGCGGCGATCGAGGAGATCACCGGTGGCGCCGTCGTGGCGGACACCGGCGGCCTCTATCGCGTCTTGCGACGGCTCGAGGACGAAGGCTCGGTCATCTCGCACTGGGAAGAGGGCGAGGCAGGCCCCGCGCGGCGCTCCTATCGGCTGACCGACGAGGGCCGGGAGCTCCTCGCGCACTGGCTGCAGCACCTGCGCGAACGCAAGCGGGCGCTCGACGCGCTCGTGGACGTCGTCGACGCGGCGGCCGGCGACGCGTGACCGCGCGGGGGGCGTGTATCAAGGGGGGCCGCCATGCGGTGGCCCATGGCAACGGGAGGCAAGACAGATGAAGGTGGCGGTGAGTTCGCTCGGCACGGACCCCGACGACCGCGTGGACGACCGGTTCGGTCGCGCGATGCACTTCATCATCGTCGATACCGAGACCGAGGAGGTCCTGCGCGTCGACAACGATGAGAACCGCAACGCGCTGCAGGGGGCGGGGATCGCCTCGGCGGAGCTCGTCGCCGAGCACGGCGTGGCGGCGGTGATCACCGGGCACCTCGGCCCGAAGGCGTTCCACGCGCTGCGCATGGCGGGGATCGGCGGGTACCGCGGGTCCGGCATGGCGGTCGACGCCGCAGTCGAAGCATTCGAAGCGGGGACGCTTGCACTCCTGAGCGAGGCCGACGAGGCGCATGGCGCCTGAGCGAGCGCGTACGGCAAGGCCGCGGACCGGTTCAGACCGCGGATCGGATGAGACCGCACACGGGAAGGACCACAGATGACCGAGAACACCAGGACCGTCCTCGCCGTTCCGTCCTCGGGCGCCGGCGGCATGCAGGCCGAGCGATCGGGTCACTTCGGCCGGTGCGACTGCTTCACGCTCGTCGAGATCGCCGACGGCGTGGTGGCGGACGTGCGTGTCATCGACAACCCGCCGCATGTCGAGGGCGGCTGCCTGCGGCCGGTGCAGCTGCTGGCGTCGCACGGCGTGAACGCCCTCGTCGTCGGCGGGATCGGCGCGCGCCCACTCGCCGGATTCGCTCAGGCGGGGATCGCGGTCTATCACGACGTGGAGCGGCCGTTGGTCGCCGAGGTCGTCGACGCGCTCATCGCCGGCGAGGTGGCGCTCATCGATCCGAGCGCTGTCTGCGGCGGCCATTAGGCCGGGCGGTCGTGCGCCGTCGAACCATCGCGGTCGCGTCCGGGAAGGGTGGGACCGGCAAGACGCTCGTGGCGACGGGGCTTGCCGCCGAGCTCGCCGGACGCGGGTTCACGGTGACGCTCGCCGATTGCGACGTGGAAGCGCCCAACGACCACCTGTTCTTCCCGATCGAGCTGCATGGTGCGCCCGTGGAGGTGCCGCTTGCCGAGGCGGACGCCGCAGCGTGCACGCGCTGCGGCGTGTGTCGTGACGTCTGCGCGTACGGCGCGGTCCGCCTCCTGGGAGACGTCGCCGTCGTCTTCCCCGAGCTCTGCCACGGGTGCGGCGCGTGCGTGACGGCGTGCCCGGCCGGCGCGATGGGCGAGCGCCGGCGACGGGTGGGCGAGGTCGTTCGGGGTTCGACCGCCGTCGGCCCGGGGCGCGTCCATCTCGTGGCGGGGACGCTCGATATCGGCGAGGTGAAGGCGCCGGATGTGATCCGGGCCGCCCGGCGGTCCGCTGAAGAGGCCGGCAGCGACGTCATCGTGATCGACGCGCCGCCGGGGACCTCGTGCTCGGCCGTGGCGGCGACGCGCGGGGCGGACCTGCTCGTGCTCGTCACCGAGCCCACCGCGTTCGGTGCGCACGACCTCGCGCTCGCGGCCGAGCTCGGTCGGGCGCTCGACATCCCGCTCGCCGTCGTGGAGAACCGCGCCGGGAGCGGGCCGGTGAGCGTCGCAGCCTGGTGTTCTGCCGAGAAGGTCCCGCTCGTCGCGTCGATCCCGTTCGACCGCGCGGTCGCCGGGGCGTACGCGGAGGGACGGCTTCCGGGTGGCGAGGTCCGCGCGCTCGCCGACGCGCTGGCGGTCCTCGCCGATCACGTCACGGGGGAGGCGGTGCTCGTGTGAGGACGATCGCGGTCGCATCGGGCAAAGGCGGAACCGGGAAGACCACCGTGACAGCGCTCTTCGCGCACGAGGCGGCCGCCTCGGGGGGCGCGGTGCTCGCGGACTGCGACGTCGAGGCGGCCAACCTCCCGATCGCGCTCGGGGCGCGCGAGCCGCGGTGCTCGCCGTTCGCGGGCGGCGTCACCGCCGAGATCGACCCGCGGACGTGCTCGGCGTGCGGCGCGTGCGTCGACGCGTGCCGCTTCGGCGCGGTGCTGCCCGCATCGGCCGGGGAGCAGGGCGGCTATCGCGTGGACGCCTGGGCGTGCGAAGGCTGCACGGCGTGCGCGCGGGTGTGCCCGTCCGGCGCGATCGCGCTGCACCCGTCGCGTGCCGGAGAGGCCTGCATCGCCGGTTCGGCTGCGGGACCGATCGCGTACGGGGCGCTCCGCCCCGGCGAGGACCTCTCGGGCAAGCTCGTCACTGAGGTACGTCTGCTGGCGCGGGAGCATGCCGAGACGACCGGTGCGGCCTACCTCGTCATCGACGGCCCGCCGGGCACCGGGTGCCCGGTCATCGCGGCGATCTCGAACGCCGACCTCCTCGTGGCGGTGACCGAGCCGAGCATGTCGGGGGAGCACGACCTCGTGCGCCTCGTGGGGCTTGCGCGCCGGCTCGACGTGCCCGTGGCGGTGGTGCTCAACAAGGCGGACCTCTCGGCATCAGGCGCGGCACGGCTGCGCGCGCTGTGCGATCGTGAGCAGCTGACGCTCCTGGGCGAGGTGCCCTTCGATGCCGAGCTGGCGACGATGCTCGCGCGGATGGCCGACTCCGCCGATCCGGCCGCCGCGACGGCCGCCGTCCGAAGCCCCGGTGCGGAAGCGATCCGCGCGGTGTGGCGGCGGCTCGCGACAGCGCACGCGCCCTCGGTGGGGTAGAATCCCGCTATCGCAGCCGACACCTGGAGCGGGCTTTCATGGACCGAGAGAAGATCGAGCAGGGCGTCCGACTCATCCTCGAGGGCGTGGGCGAGGATCCCGCGCGCGAAGGCCTCCTCGACACTCCACGCCGCGTCGCGGCGATGTACGAGGAGATCTTCGCGGGCCTCGGGCAGGACCCGGCCGAGCACTTCTGCGTCACGTTCAACGAGGACCATCAGGAGATGGTGCTCGTCCGTGACATCCCGCTCTACTCGGTATGCGAGCATCACCTGTTGCCGTTCCTCGGCAGGGCGCACGTAGCCTACATCCCCGGCAAGCACGGGCGCATCTGCGGGCTCTCCAAGCTTGCGCGCGTGGTCGATGTGTACGCGAGGCGGCCACAGGTCCAGGAGCGGATGACGTCGCAGATCGCCGACACGCTCGTAGAGCACCTTGACCCGCAGGGAGTGCTCGTCGTCATCGAGGCCGAGCACCTGTGCATGTCGATGCGCGGCGTGCAGAAGCCCGGCGCCATCACCACCACCTCGGCCGTGCGCGGCATCTTCTCGCGCAACCCCGCGACGCGGGCCGAGGCGATGAGCCTCATCAAGGGGAGCTGAGATGGCACGCCGCTGGCGCTGCGGGGACGTCACGTTCACGCTCGACCGCACGCTCGTCATGGGCATCCTGAACGTCACGCCGGACTCGTTCTCGGATGGCGGTCTGTACGAGGACCCCCTCGACGCCATCGCGCGCGGGAGGCAGATGGTGACGCAGGGGGCCGACATCGTCGACGTCGGGGGCGAGTCCACACGACCGGGCGCCGAGGAGGTCGCGGTCGCGGCCGAGCTCGCCCGGGTGCGTCCCGTCGTGGGCGGGCTTGCGCGCGACCTGGGCGTCCCCGTCTCGATCGATACGCGTCATGCCGAGGTGGCCGAGGGCTGCCTGTCGGTGGGCGCGCGCGTCATCAACGACGTCTCAGGCTTCCGCGACCCCGCGATGGTGGAGGTCGCCGCGGCGAGCGACGCGGGCGTGGTCGTCATGCACATGCTCGGAGAGCCGCGGACGATGCAGGCCGAGCCGCGCTACGGCGACGTCGTGGCCGAGGTCAGGGAGCACCTGGCCGGTCAGGCCGAGACGCTCGAGCGGGCGGGTGTCGGACGGGAGCGCATCGCGATCGATCCCGGCATCGGCTTCGGCAAGACGGTCGAGCACAACCTCGAACTGCTGCGGCGCCTGCCCGAGTTCGCCGAGCTCGGATACGCGGTGCTCGTCGGCGTGTCGCGCAAGAGCGTCATCGGCGCGGTGCTGCACGAGCCCGATCCGCTGCGACGCGTGCAGGGGAGCGTCGCGGCCGCCGCATGGTGCGCCCTGCACGGGGCCGACATCGTGCGGGTGCACGATGTGCGCGACACCGTGAGCGCGCTCAAGGTCCTCCGCGCGATCGAGGGCTGACGTGCACGCCGGCGCCTACATCGGCCTCGGCTCGAACCTCGGCGATCGCATCGCGACGCTCGGTGCGGCGCTCGACGCGCTCGATGGGCTGCCGAGCACGTCGCTCGTCGCGGTCTCGCAGGTGTACGAGACCGAGCCGTGGGGCGTCGCCGACCAGCCGCGGTACGCCAACGCCGTGGCGCGCGTCGACACCGGGCTGGCGGCGGACCAGCTGCTCGCGGCGCTGCACGATATCGAGGACTCGCTCGGCAGGGTGCGCGGGGAGCGCTACGGCGCGCGGACGATCGACCTCGACATCCTGCTGTTCGGCGACGAGGAGTGGGACGCGCCCGAGCTCGTGATACCGCACCCGCGTCTGGCCGAGCGGGAGTTCGTCGTCCGTCCGCTGCTCGAGATAGCCCCCCACGTGCGGTTGCCCGACGGGAGCGCGCCCGACCCGCGCGCCGCGCGCGAGGGGCGCATTGTGACCGCGCTCGGCCCGGTGCCGGGTTTCGAGCATCTGACCGTCTCCCCCGGAGAGCCGGTGGCGGGCGCCGACGCCGACGGCGACCCCTTCGAGCCGACCGGGTACGCGCTTCGGCCCGGGGAGACGTGGGTCGTGGTGGCCGAGCAGCAGCGGCAGTCCCTTCTCGGCTATGGGCCTGACCTCGAGCTCCTCTTCCTGGAGACGGTGCTGCGCGAGGAGGGGATCCCGCGAGCGCTCGGCCCCGAGGCGCCCGACGAACAGCACAACCCATGGGGGCTGCGCGGCCTGTTGCGGCTGTACGTGCCGTCCTCGTTCGAATCCCGGGCGCGACGGCTGATCGAAGACGCGCTGCGTGCGCGTCCCGAGCAGGGGTGGGAGGACAGCGCAGGGGAGTAGGGAGCGCTGCCTGCTCGGTGTATACTCATGACCCCTACCGCTGATGGCCGCCTGGACCCCGCGTGGGCTGGGACGGTCGGGAAGGAGCCGCACGATGAGCGCCGCATCCCCTGAGACCGGGACGCCGGTCACCACCGCGACGTTTCGCGCCAAGAAGGCCGCCGCGGAACCCATCGTCATGATCACGGCGTACGACACCCCCGGCGCGCGCCTCGTGGACGCTGCCGGCGTGGACTCCATCCTCGTGGGCGATTCGGTCGGCATGACCGTGCTCGGCTATCCGACGACGCTGCCGGTGACGATGGAGGACATGCTGCACCACACGGCTGCCGTCGCGCGCGGCGCGTCGCGCGCGCTCGTGGTGGCCGACATGCCCTTCATGTCCTACCAGGTGACGGCCGAGGAGGCCCTGCGCAACGCCGGGCGCTTCCTCGCCGAGGCGGGCGCGCACGCCGTCAAGCTCGAGGGCGGCCGCGTCGTCGCTCCCCTTGTGCGACGGATGGTGGCCGCCGGCATCCCTGTGATGGGGCACGTGGGGCTCACGCCGCAGTCGCTGCACGTCTTCGGCGGGTACCGGGTCCAGGCGCGCGAGAGCGAGGGCGCGCTCGCCCTGCTCACCGACTGCCTTGCGCTCGAGCGAGCGGGCGCGTTCGCGATCGTGCTGGAGCTCGTGCCTGCCGAGGTGGCCGAGTTCGTCTCGGCCGAGCTCGCCATCCCGACGATCGGCATCGGCGCCGGGCCGGGCTGCGACGGCCAGGTGCAGGTCTTCCACGACCTGCTCGGGCTAGGGGACTTTACGCCCAGACACGCCGTGCGCTACGCGGAGCTTGGCGAGGCGGTCCGCACCGCGGTGGCGTCCTATGCGACCGATGTGCGGTCGCGCACCGCGCCGGCCGAGCGGCACTTCACGCACGCTGACGAGGGGGTCATCGAGGAGCTTGAGGCGTCCGCGTCGCTTGCACGCGCGGCGGCCACGGGGCTCGAGGAGGAGTAGTGGAGCGTTCCGGGTCCAAAGAGGAGGTCCGTCAGGCGGTCGGCGCGGCACGGCGCGAAGGCAAGCGCGTCGCGCTCGTCCCCACGATGGGCGCGCTGCACGAGGGACACCTGTCGCTCGTGCGCGCGGCGTGCGAGCGTGCCGACTACGTGATCGTGTCGCTGTTCGTGAACCCCATGCAGTTCGCGCCCGGGGAGGACTTCGAGGCGTACCCGCGCGACCTCGATGGCGACCTGACGCTGCTTGCCGCCGAGGGGGCCGACTTCGTCTTCGCGCCGAGCGCCGAGACGATGTACGCACCCGACGCCTCCGTGACCGTCGACCCCGGTCCGCTCGGCGCGGTCTGGGAAGGCGCCTCGCGCCCGACCCACTTCCGCGGCGTGTGCACGGTCGTGGCCAAGCTGTTCGCCATCACCTCGCCCGCGCTCGGCTTCTTCGGCGAGAAGGACTACCAGCAGCTGCAGGTCGTCCGCCGCATGGCCCGCGACCTCGACCTGCCGGTCCGCGTGGTCGGCTGCCCGATCGTGCGGCACGCCGACGGGCTCGCGATGTCAAGCCGCAACGCGTACCTCTCGGCCGATCAACGTGCGGCGGCGCCCGTGCTCTACCACGCGCTCAGGACCGCCGAGACGCTCGCGCTCGGCGGCGAGACCGACACGCGCGCGCTCGCCGGTGCGATGGCCGAGACGATCGCGGCCGAGCCGCTCGCCCGGATCGACTACGCGGCGGTCGTGCACCCCGAGACGCTCGAGCCGCTCGACGCGCTCGACGGCCCGGCGCGCGCCATCGTGGCGGCACACGTCGGCGCCACGCGGCTCATCGACAACATGGCGCTCGTCGGAGGCGACGGCGGCGAGGCGAAGGCGGGGGACGCATGATCGAGGACCTCACGGCTGTGCACGAGGAGATCCGCGCGCTGGCGGCGGAGCGTGACGCGGTGCTCCTGGCGCACAACTACCAGCGGCCCGAGGTGCAGGACGTCGCCGACTTCGTGGGCGACTCGCTCGGCCTCGCGCGTCAGGCGGCCGCGACCGACGCGGCCGTCATCGTCTTCGCGGGCGTGCACTTCATGGCCGAGACCGCCGCGATCCTCTCGCCCGACAAGACCGTGCTCCTGCCTGAACCGCGCGCGGGTTGCCCGATGGCCGACATGATCACCGCCGAGCAGGCGCGTGCCTTCAAGGCGGCCCACCCCGGCCTCCCGCTCGTGACCTACGTGAACTCCTCGGCGGCGGTCAAGGCCGAGACGGACGTCTGCTGCACGTCGGCGAACGCCACCGACGTCGTCCGGTCGCTCGGCGCCGACCGCGTCCTCTTCGCTCCCGACCGCAACCTCGGCGCCTGGGTCGCCTCGCAGGTGCCCGAGGTCGAGGTCACGGTCTGGGACGGCTGCTGCCCGATCCACGACGCGGTCACGCCCGCACAGGTCGAGGAGGCGCGCGCCGCGCACCCCGGCGCGCTCGTGCTCACCCATCCCGAGTGCCGACCCGAGGTGAACGCGCTCGCCGACGCGGTCCTGTCGACGAGCGGGATGCTCCGCTATGCCGCCGAGACCGACGCCGCGGAGCTCATCGTGGTGACCGAGGAGGGACTGCTGCACGGCCTCTCCAAGGCGGCGCCAGGCGTGACGTTCCACCACATCGCCCCGCGGATGCTCTGTCCCAACATGAAGCTCACCACTATCGAGAAGGTGCGCGACGCGCTCCGCGACCTGCGCGGCGCTGTCGAGGTGCCCGAGGAGACCCGCGCCCGCGCGCTTGGCGCTGTCGAGCGGATGGTGGCGATTGGCTGACCTCGGCGTCCCGTCGCGCGACCGCTACGCGCTCGGCTTCGACACCGGGGCGCTCCCGACCGCGTCCACCGACGTGCTCGTCATCGGCTCGGGCATCGCCGGGCTCGTGGCGGGCCTGCAGGCGTCACGTCTCGGCAGCGTCACGCTCGTTACCAAGGGCGAGCTGTCCGAGACGAACACGTGGTATGCGCAGGGCGGGATCGCGGGAGCGGTCGGCGAGGCCGACTCGGTGACGCTCCACCTCGCGGACACGATGGCCGTGGGTCAGGGCCTCTGCGACCCGGCGGTGGTCGAGGCGGTGGTGGCCGAGGCCGCGGATGCGCTCGCCGACCTCGTCGACCTCGGCGTCGCGTTCGACACCACCGCCGAGGGCGCCATCGCCCTCGCCCGCGAGGGCGGTCACAGCCTGCCGCGCGTGCTCCACTCGGGCGATGCGACGGGCGCCGCCATCCAGAACACGTTGGCCGCGGCGGTGCGCGCTTCCGGCGCGATCCGCGTGGTCGAGCGCGCGTTCCTTGTCGACCTCCTCGTGCACGAAGGCGCGTGCGCAGGGGCGCTGCTGCTCGACACCGCCTCGGGCGCGCTCTCGGCCGTCTACGCCGGCGCCGTCGTGCTCGCGACGGGCGGGTGCGGGCAGGTCTATCGCGTCACCACCAACCCGCTCGTGGCCTCCGGCGACGGGATCGCCGCGGCCTGGCGGGCGGGCGCGGAGATCGCGGACATGGAGTTCGTGCAGTTCCATCCCACCGCTCTCGACAGCGACGCGAGCCCCAAGTTCCTCATCACCGAGGCGCTGCGCGGGGAGGGGGCGTATCTGCTCGACTGCGCCGAGCGGCGCTTCATGCCCGGCGTGCATCCGCTGGCCGAGCTCGCGCCCCGGGATATCGTGAGCCGCGAGATCGAGACCGTGATGCAGCGCTGCGGGCGGCCCAACGTGTGGCTCGACGCCCGCCACCTCGGCGGGGAGTACCTCGCCAAGCGCTTCCCGACCATCTGGGAGACGTGCCGTGAGGCGGGCTACGACCTCGGCCGCGACCTCATCCCGGTGGCGCCCGCCGCGCACTACATGATCGGCGGGGTGCGCGTGGACGTCGACGGCCGGAGCTCGCTGCCGGGACTGTACGCGTCGGGCGAGGTGACCGCCTCGGGCCTGCACGGCGCCAACCGCCTCGCCTCGAACTCGCTGTTGGAGGGGCTCGTGTTCTCGCGGCGCATCGTGCGCGTGCTTGCCGATGAGGTCCGCCCCGTCGTGCCCGTCCGCATCGCCGCGCCCGGACGCGAGCGAGCAGCGGCGGCCGGACAGGACGTGCGCGGAGCGCTCCAGGCGATCATGAGCGCCAACGTGGCGGTACGCAGGTCGGCCGAGGGGCTCTCCGCGGCGCTCGCGGGGCTCGCGGAGCTCGCGCCGGGCGCGACGCCGCATCCCGGCGATGTCCGCTCGCTCGAGACGTTCAACCTGCACACCGTGGCGACGCTCATCGCCGGCGCGGCGTCGTTGCGGACCGAGAGCCGGGGTACGCACTACCGTGAAGACCGTCCCGCGCGGGACGACGCGCGCTGGCGCGCGCATGTGGTGTGGCGCCGGGATGCGCCACCGCGACTGGTCTCCGTGGGGGAGCCGGCGCCGCCGGACGCGCCGACCGGACGCGACGAGGCCCCCGGGGAGGGATGACGTGCACACGCTGCCCGACATCGACGATATCGTCGCGAGCGCGCTCGCCGAGGACCTGGGAGTGAGCGTCGCCATGGTCGAGTCCGGCGACGACGACCTGTCGCGGCGCGATGCGACGAGCGCGGCCACCATCCCGGCGCACGCGAGCTTCTCGGGCGTGATCGTCGCGCGTACGCGCACCGTGGTCTGCGGCCTGCCGCTCGTCGAGCGTGTGTACGACCGCCTCTCGCGTTCCGTGCCTGCGGGGACGGAGGCGGTCGAGGTCTTCCCGCTCGTCGCCGAGGGCTCGCGTGTGGCGGAGGGGGCGGCGGTGGCCGAGGTACGCGGTCCGGCCCGGCTCGTGCTCGCCGGGGAGCGGACGGCGCTGGACTTCCTCATGGTGCTCTCAGGCATCGCCGCGGAGGCGGCGCGGTGGCAGGAGGTTGCGGGCCCCGATCTTGTGGTGACGGACACCCGCAAGACGATCCCGGGGCTCCGGGCGCTCTCCAAGTACGCGGTCCGCGTCGGCGGCGGCCACAACCACCGCGGAGGCCTCTGGGACATGGTGCTCATCAAGGACAACCACATCACGGCGGCGGGAGGGATCGCCGCGGCGGTCGCGGCCGCGCGGCGCGTGTACCCCACCCTCGCGGTCGAGGTCGAAGCGGACACGGTCGAGCAGGCCGTCCAGGCCGCGCGCGCGGGTGCCGACATCGTGCTGCTCGACAACATGGACGACGAGACGCTCGCCGCGGCCGTCGCCGCCGTTCACGAGGCGGCTCCCCGGGGTCGCACGGTGCTCACGGAAGCATCGGGAGGCATCCGGTTCGAGCGTCTCGACACGCTCCGGGACACCGGTGTCGATCGCGTGTCCACGAGCGCCCTCACGATGGCCCCGCCCGCCGACTTCGCGCTTGACGAGGCCCCCGCGGACGCGGTCACCGCCGCCCGGTGACCGCGCGGGGTGCGACGGCCCGGTCACGACTGAGACGCGCGCGGCCCGGAGCGGGTATCATCAGCGGAATGGCGCCTCACCTGACATCACCCTCCGACGTGCGTATCGCATACCTGACATGGGTCCGTCAGGCGGCGCTGGCGACGCTCGTGCTCCCGGTCCTCATCGCTGCCGAGCAGGTCGCGGCGGCGCGGGGCTGGTGGGGCGCTCCCGATGCGGGTGCGGGGACGTACATCGTGTGGGCGCTCGCTGCCGGGTGCGTCTTCCTTGCGCGCGGCGAGCGGATGCGCCTCCAGCGCTCCGAGCGCAATGACGAGGAAGATGACGTTCTCGGCCATGTCAGGTCGGTGTCGTGGCGGCTCGTGCTGCTTCCGCTCGGGCCGGCGTTGCTCGGGTTCGGGTGGTCGTTCGCGAGCAAGCAAGTCGCGGACTTCGCGGTGATGTTCGTGGTGAGCCTCGTCGTGCTCGCGGTCTACTTCCCGCGCTATGAGCAGTGGCTTGCGTGGACGGGTGCGAGCGATGCCAGCGGGGGAGGCGCCGGGTGAACGTGCCGCAGACCGGGTTCGCGCCCCTCGACTGGTTCCTCGCCCTGCTGGACTCGTGGGGATACCTCATCGTCACCGGCTTCACGGTCTTCGAGAACCTCTTCGTGGTCGGCTCCTTCACGCCGGGCGAGACGGTCGTGATGGCAGCCGGCTTCGTGACCGTGAAGGGCAGCCTCAACCTGTGGTTCGTGGGCGCCGCGTCGCTTATCGGCACGCTTGCGGGCACCAACCTCAGCTACTACTTCGGCCGGCGGGGCGGGCGGCAGGCGCTCATCAGGTACGGCGGCCGCTTCCTGGACGAGGAGCGTATCCTCGCTGCCGAGGAGTACTTCGAGCAGCACGGCTCCAAGACGATCCTGCTCTCGCGATTCGCCGCCGGCTTCAAGAACATCGTGCCGATGCTCGCGGGCGCGTCGCGCATGAACCTCCTCGTCTTCGAGGCGTGGACGCTGCTCGGCGCGCTCATCTACACGACGCTCATGGTCGCGCTCGGCCGTATCTTCGCCGAGAACTTCGACCGCGCGCTCGCCGTCGCCCGCAACATCACCTGGTTCGGACTCTTCCTCCTCGTCTGCATGGTCGCGTTTCTCATCTGGGGCCGGCGCCGCCTCTTCGAGCGGCGCGTCGAGCGCCTGGCCGAGACAGCCGAGATCGTCGAGGAGCGCGTCGGCGACGAGGCGTTCGCCGATCGGGTGCCCGATGACGAGCACGCGTAGGATCGAGATCGCTCGCGCGCTCATCCGTGCGCGCGGCGCCGCGGTCTCCGGCGAGGCGCTCGCCGCCGAGCTCGGCATCAGTCGCGTCGCCGTGCTCAAGCACGTGCAGGCGCTCCGGGAGACCGGGTTCGACATCGAGGCCGAGCAGGGCAGCGGCTACCGGCTCGTCGAGGAGCCCGCGCTCGCGATCCCCGAGACCGTGGCGCCGCGTGTCACCGACCCGCTCTTGATCGCGTTCGCCGGCGGCGCCGGGGTCGCTTCGACCAACGATGACGCCAAGGCGGCCGCGCGGGCGGGTGCGGCCGAGGGCACGGTGGTCATCGCGGCGTCGCAGAGCGCGGGGCGCGGCCGCTTCGGCAGGACATGGGAGTCGCCTTCAGGCGGCGCGTACACGTCGGTGGTGCTGCGCCCGGCGATGCCTCCGGTTGCGGTGTCTCCGCTCGCGCTCGTCGTGGCATGCGGCATCGCCCGCGGGCTCGATGCGCTCGGCGTACGCCTCGGCATCAAGTGGCCCAACGACCTCGTGCTCGACGGCCGCAAGGTGGCCGGCGTCCTCTTGGAGATGTCTGCGGAAGCCGATATCGTTGAGTGGGTCGTCGCCGGCTGGGGGCTCAACGTCCGTCGCCCCCTCGGTGCGCCCGACGGGGCCGCGTTCCTCCAGGACGCGGTGTCGGGTTCGAGCCCCCCGGAGGTCGCGGCGCTCGCTCTCGACGGCGTGGCCGGGGCGTACCGGCGATTCGCGAGCGATGGCTTCGTATCGCTCGCGGGGGAGTTCGAGGCGCGCGATGTCCTGCGCGGGGCGAGCGTCGTCGTCCGCGACCTGGCTGGGCGGGTGACCGCCGAGGGCGAGGCGCGCGGGGTGGACGACGCCGGGCGGCTCCTCGTGGGAGGGACCGCCGTGGCGGCCGGCGAGGTCACGTTGGGGAGCGGAGGGAGCGGCTCGTGAGCGTGAGGTACCGGAAGCGCGATCTGGGCAAGGTGCTCGATGATGCGCTCGGCATGTACCGCGCGAACTTCAAGCCGCTCGCGATCGCGCTGGCCGTGACCGTCTTCCCGGTCGCGTTGCTGATGGGACTGGCCCAGGACTTCTACTACCGCGGCTACTTCGAGAGCGTGTTGGCCGAGCCGACCGGCGAGTTCCTCGGCATGCTGCTCGTCTACTACGGCGTGCTGGCGCTCGCGTCGTTGCTCATGTGGTTCGTGCGGGCGTACTTCGAGGCGTCGCTGCTCACCGCCGCGCCCGCGCTTCTCGGCGGCGCCCGGCTCGAGCCGCGTCCGATGCTCAAGGCGGGGTTGCATCGCTACGGCTGGTACCTGCTCACGCAGTTCTGCGTGGTGACCCTGGCGGGCATCGCGGGCGCCTTCAGCTTCTTCCTGCTGTATGCCGGCGCGATCGCCGTCTATGCGCTGCTTGCGGTGGCGCCGGTCATCTCGGTCGTCGAGGGCGCCGACCTCGGCACCGCGTTCAGCCGGTCGATCAAGCTCGTGCGGGGCAGCTTCTGGCGCGTCGTGGGCTACGTGGTGCTGCTCGCCGTGCTGTCCTCGGCGTTCCAGGCGGCGCTCTCGTCGCCCGCCATCATCCGGCAGGTCGTCGAGACCGTCCAGAACCCCGAAGCGATCTTCGCGCCGGTGTCGATCGGCTGGAAGCTGCTCGAAGGACTGCTGCTTGCCCTGGCGATGGCACTGCCCATGCCGTTCGCGACGCTCGCGGCGTTCAACCTCTACATCGACCTGCGGGTCCGCACGGAAGGCATGGACCTCCTGGCGCGAGCGCGCGAGCTCGCCGAGGCGGCGTGACCGCGCGCCGGACACGCGTGACGTCGCACCGCTTGGTCGCGGCGCTGCTCGTTCTCGCTTGCATCGCGCTCGCCGGAGCGCTCCTTCCGGCGTCGGCGTCCGCCTCCGTCGCGCCGTATGCCGCACGCGTCGCGCAGGCGCGCGTCGTGCTCGACGACGCGGGCGCCGACATCGCCCTGCCACAGGTGGCCGAGGAGACCGCCGGGGAGGTCGCCGGGCTGCTGCCCCGTTCGGAGACGGTCGCGATGCCCGACGGCACGTCGGTGCTCGTCGATAACACGGAGCTCCATGGTCTGCTCGCCGAGCTCGCCCTCGCGGGAACGCCGGCCGAACGCGAGGAGGTCGCCGGGCTTCTCGGCGGGCACCTCGACGCCCTGGCGCTGCTCGCGGATGGGCGCGGCGGCACCGTCGCCTACGACGCCGCGCTCTTCGAGCGCGTGCTCGAAGAGACGCGCATCGTGGAGGAGTCAGCGCTCGATCGCTGGGCGCGCGAGCTGCAGCAGCGCGTGACCGAGTGGCTTCGCTCGCTGCTGAGCGCGTCTTCAGGGGAGGCTGCCGTGCTCCCCCTCGTCGAGTACGCGGTGTGGGCGGTCGCCGCGCTGGCCGTCGCCGCCGCCGCGGTTCTCGTGCTGCGGGCGTGGAGGCGCGCCACGGTACGGCGCGAATCCGTGGAGGTCGCGGAGCACGAGGCCGAGACGCCCGTGGTGGCGGTCGCCGTCGGGCTGCCGGCCGACGTCCTCGCCTACGCCGAGCAGGCGGCGGCGCGCGGGGACCGCCGCGAGGCGGTACGCGCGCTGTTCGGAGGCGCCGCCCGGCTCGTCGGGAGGCGGGGCGTGGTCGAACGGACGCGGACGCGCACGACCGCAGAGCTCGTGCGTGACGTGACGCGGGCCGCGCCGGCGCTCGGCGACGACCTGTCGGCGCTCGCGCGGCTGTTCGAGCCGGCGTGGTACGGCCACCGCGATCCGGGCGAGCCGGGCTGGAGCGCCGCCCGGGCAGCGTACGTGCGCCTCAAGCGCGCGCTCGGGACCGGTGGTGCGCGATGAAGCGGATCAGGGTCGACGCGCGGCTCGCTGCCTCGGTCGCCGTGGCGGTCCTCGGGCTCGCGCTCTACTGGGCCGCCGTCGTGGCCGCCGACCGCTACTACGAGAGCCCGGTCGCGGCGGCGAGCACCTACTCCTCCGCGCCTGAGGGGCTGAGCGTGCTCTACGCGTATCTCGAGCAGTCCGGCGCGGACCCGACGCAGCTTACGAGCTTCGACGAGCTGCCCGAGGAAGGCACGCTCGTGATCGCCGCGGACGCGCGGCTCGAGAAGCCCGTCACAGACGTCGAGGCCGAGCGCGTGGCCGTCTGGGTCCGGGAGGGAGGCCGGCTCATCCTTGCGGGATGGCACGGCGAGGCGTTCGCGCGCGCGCTCGACCTGCACGCGACGCCGTCCGGCGGGACGCTCGCCGAGCTGTCGCCGCGGCAGCCGGCGGGGAGCTTCGCCGGGGTCGGCCGCGTGGAGGCGGGCGAGCTGCGGCTGCGTGCCGAGGACGCCGCATGGGCCGCTCCGCTCGCGGACGCGTCCGGCGCAGCGATGCTCGTGCGCGCCGTCGGGGAGGGCGAGCTCGTCTGGCTCGCCGCGGCGCACCCGTTGACCAACGACGGGATCGTCTCGGCGGACAACGCCCGTTTCGCGGCGCAGCTCGTGACCACCGGCGGACCGGTGGCGTTCGACGAGTACCACCACGGCTTCGCCTACGGAGGAGGCGTCTGGACGAGGATCGGCGCCTCGGGACGGGCAGGAGTCCTGCTCGTGCTGGCGGCGACCGTGGCCGTGCTCTACGCCCTCGGGCGCCGGATCGGGCCACCGATCCGCGAGGTGGCGACGCCCGAGGCGCGCACGACGACGTACATCGCGTCCCTGGCGCAGCTCTACCGTAAGGCGGGTGCGCGCGCCGAGGCGCTTGGAGCGCTTGAGGACGGGGTCGCCCGGGCCGCGGCGGCACGGCACGGCTCGGTGGCGTTCGGCCTGACGCGTCATCCCGTCGCCGCGGGGGCGATGGAGCGGTCGGCCGCGCTGCGTGAGCGTGGAGCGGTGACCGAGGAGGAGTTCGTTTCGGCCGCGGCGGCGCTCGTCGCCGCGAAACGGGAGGTGGAGGGCATCGATGGCTGACATCCAAACCACAGGCAGGCTCGCCGATGCGGTTCGAGGCGAGGTCGCCAAAGCGGTGGTCGGGCAGGACGAGGTGACGGACGCCCTGTTGATCGGGCTGCTGACCGGCGGTCACATCCTGCTCGAGGGTGTGCCCGGCACCGCGAAGACGCTCATCGCGAGGACCGTCGCGTGCGCGCTCGACGCATCGTTCAAGCGCATCCAGTTCAGCCCCGACCTCATGCCGTCGGACGTGGTCGGCACCAACGTCTTCGACCTGGAGACGCAGAGCTTCCGTCTCCGGCAGGGACCGATCTTCGCCAACATCGTTCTGGCCGATGAGATCAACCGCACGCCTCCCAAGACCCAGGCGGCGCTGCTCGAGGCGATGCAGGAGCGCCAGGTCACGATCGACGGCGTCTCGCACGCGCTCCCGGCGCCGTTCCTGGTGATCGCCACCCAGAACCCCGTCGAGTACGAGGGCACGTATCCGCTCCCCGAGGCGCAGCTCGACCGATTCCAGCAGAAGGTCGCTATCGGCTACCCGAGCGAGGCCGAGGAGCTCGCCATCGTACGCCGCCATACCGGCGGCATGGAGATGGTCGACCTTGCGGCGCTGGGCGTGCGTCCCGTCGCGAGCGCGGACGACATCGTGGCGGCGCGCGCCGTCCTCGATACGATCGTCGTGGACGAGAGCGTCTCGGCCTATGTCACGGCCATCGTGCGCGCCACGCGCGAGCACCCGGCACTCTCGCTCGGAGCGAGCCCGCGCGCCGGCGTGAGCCTGCTCGTCGGGGCGAAGGCCGCCGCGGTTATCGCGGGGCGCGATTTCGTGACGCCCGATGACGTGAAGTCGATGGCGCCGCGCTGTCTCCGCCACCGTCTGATGGTGCGGGCCGAGGTCGAGATCGAGGGCACGAACGCCGACGTCGTTCTTGCCGACATCCTCGGGCAGGTGCCGGTTCCGCGATGACCGGCGCGCTCACCCGCTGGCTCGAACGCGTCCCGTACGTGACGCCGCGCCTCGCCGTCGCGCTCGGCGCGCCTGCGCTCGCCATGCCGCTTCTGCGCGGCCCGGCGGCGTGGGTGCTCGCGGGCGTGTGGGTGACGGGGTGGCTCGCGCTCGTGCTGGCCGAGCACCGGCGTGCTCCCGGCCCCGGGGCGCTCGCGGTCCAACGCGAGCTTCCGGTGCGGCTCTCGATCGGCGTCGCGAACCCCGTCGTCGTGCGCATCCGTAACAGCGGGGACGTCGGCGCCGTGGTGGTGGGCCGAGAGACGCCGCCCGCCGGTTTCGCCGGAGAGCGGCGCTTCGGTCCGCTCGAGGTGCCGGCGCACGACGAGGCCGAGGCGACGCTCAGGTTCACGCCGCCGTCGCGCGGCGCGTACGCGTTCGGCGACGTCGGCCTGCGCTCTCTGGGCCCCCTCGGCCTGGCGGGGCGGCAGTTCCGTGTCGCGCTTGCCGAGCAAGCCCGTGTCTACCCCGACATCACCGCGGTGAAGCGCTACGCGCTCCTCGCGCGCAAGGGCGCGCTCCACGAGCTCGGAGTCAAGGCGGCGCGGTACACGGGCGTCGGCACGGAGTTCGAGTCGCTGCGCGACTACCAGCCCGGTGACGACTATCGCTCGATCGACTGGAAGGCCACTGCGCGCCGCGCCCGGCCGGTCGTGCGCAGCTACGAGGCCGAGCGGAGCCAGACGATGGTCATCGCCATCGACGCGGGGCGTCTCATGGTCCCGGTCGTCGGGGGACTGTCCAAGCTCGACCGCGCGGTGAACGCCGCCCTGTTGCTCGCCTATCTCGGCATCGAGAGCGGCGACCTCGTCGGGCTGCTGGTCTTCGGCCGAGATGTCGTGACGTACGTTCCACCGCGCAAGGGACGCCGGCAGTTCCAGGCGGTGCTCGAGGCGCTCTACGCGGTCGAGGGCCGCGTGGAGGAGCCCGACTACCGCCGGGCGCTCTCGTTCCTCTCGGCCAAGCTCTCGCGCCGATCGCTCGTCGTGCTCTTCACCGACCTCGCCGGCGTGGAGCCCTCCCGTCGGCTGCTCGGGACGCTCGCAGGCATGATGCCGCGGCACCTGCCGTTCGTGGTCACCCAGCGCAATCGCGCGATCGAGGAGCGTGCACGGCGGCCGGTCGCCAACGAGTCGGACGCGTTCGAGGTCGCCGTCGCCAATGACCTGCTCGGGGAGAAGGCCGAGGCGCTCCGCGCGCTTGCCGCCCGCGGCGCGCTCGTGCTTGACGTCGAGCCGGCCGAGATCTCCATCGCGGCCGTCAACCGCTACCTCGAAGTGAAGGCGCGCGGGCGCCTGTGACGACGCTCGCTCAGGCGCGGGCGCTCTTCTCGGCGGCGGTCTCGCCTCTGCCCGGCAGGAAGATGTAGAGCGCAAGCAGCGCAGCCATCCCCGCGCCGAACGCGAGCTTGGCGACGGGCGCGAACGGCCGGGGCGTGATGAACCCCTCGATGAGGCCGGCCACCACGAGCAGCGGGATCACGCCCAGCACGAGGCGAACGGCATCCGCCGAGACAGCCTTCAGCGCCTGTCCGCGCGTGCGATCGCCGGGGAGCAGCAGCGCCCCGGCGAGCTTGAGGCCGGCCGCCCCGGCGAGCGCGATGGCCGGCAGCTCGATCGCGCCGTGCGGCACGATGAGCGCCCAGAACGAGAGCGAGTGCCCCGCTGCCGCGAAGGCCCCGGCGAGCACGCCGAGCAGGACGCCGTTCATGAGCAGGGCGTACACGGTGAGCGCGCCGAACGTCATACCGCCGGCGAACGCCATGAGCGACACCTGGATGTTGTTGGCGGTGATGCCGCTCGAGATCGCCGGGGCGAGCGCGGCCGGAAGCCCAGCCCCGCCGGGCCGGGGCGCCGCGACCACCTCGCGGAACGTCTCGGGCACCAGGAGCCGCGCTACCTCGAGGTCGGTCTGCGCGAGCATGAAGCCGATCGCCATCGCACCCACGAGCAGCGCCGCGCTCACGAGCAGGGGGCGCAGGTTCGCTCGCACGAGCCGCGGGTAGCCGGTGGCGATGAAGCGGGCGATGTTCGCGAGCCGGTGACGCGACGTGCCGTAGAGCTCGGCGTGCGCGAGCGCCACCAGGCGGTTGAGGTAGTCGACGATCTCACTGCCGGGGTAGTGCGTCTGCGCGTACGCGAGGTCAGTCGCCGTCCGGCGGTAATCCTCGTGCATGCGCTTGAGGTCGGCGCCCCCGAGGGATGCGACGCCGCGGCGGCGAACCGCATCGACGGCGGTGCCGAGACGGACCCACACCTCGCGCGAACCGTCGATGAACTCCCGTTCCTCCACCGAGGCGCTCCTTCACGGCTGACGTCTGGCCTATGCTAGCATCCTCGTGACCGCATCGGCGCGCGGAGGAGTGCGATGACTGAGACCGCCGGGCACCAGACCCTGTCCGTCGAGACGCCCGAGTCCGTCACGTTCGCGTTCGAACTGGCCGGCATCGCGTCGCGCGGTGCGGCCCTCATCATCGACACCGCGCTGCTGACGCTCGTCATCCTGGCCGAGGTCCTCCTGGCGACGGCCGTCACGGCCAGCCTCGGAGCGGCGCTCGGCGACGCCGCCGTCGAGGGAGTCGTGGCGTGGGTCATCGGCGTCACCATCGTGGTCGCCTTTGCGACGTACTGGGGCTACTACGTCTTCTGCGAGGTCGCGCGCAACGGACGCACTCCCGGCAAGCAGGCGCTCGGCATCCGCGTCGTTCGTGACGATGGCGGTCGCGTCGGTGTGATGGAGTCGGTCATCCGCAACGTCATCCGGCTCGTCGACATGCTGCCCGGCTACTACGCCGTGGGCCTGGTGGCAGCGTTGCTGTCGAGCTCGGCCAAACGGCTCGGCGACATGGCGGCCGGCACGGTCGTGGTGCGCGACAGCGGAGAGGTGACGCTTTCGCTCGAGGCGGCGGGCCGTTCGCCGAGGGTCGCGCTCGTGCACGACTTCCTCGGCAGGCGCGCCGAGCTCACCCCCGAGGCGCGCTACCAGGTGGCCGTCGCCATCCTCGCGGCATGGGGCGAGGAGCCGGGCGAGTGGGACGAGCCGACGATCGCGGGCAGGCTGGCCGATCTCGCCGGTGCGCGTCCGGTTGACGCGACGCGGGCGAGCACGTAGCGTTAACCGCCAACAGCAAGCGGTTAACGGAGGGTCGATGAACGACCGGTCCTACCAGCTCGTCACCGCGGCGCTCATGGTGGCGCTGCTCGCGGTCTCAGCGTGGGTCACCCTGCCGCTCGGCGCCGTCCCCGTGACGCTTCAGGTGGGCGTCGTCGTCCTCGCCGGCCTCCTCCTCCCGCCGGGCACGGCCGCCGCGGCGGTGGGCGGCTACGTCCTGCTCGGGGCCTTCGGCCTTCCGGTCTTCTCGGGCATGCGGGGCGGACTGCACGTGCTCGTGGGGCCCACGGGGGGCTATCTCGTCGGCTTCGTGATCGGGGCGGTGATCGCGTCGCTCGTGAGGCGCCACCTCGGCGCCCGGATGCCGCGCGCGGCCGACGTCCTGGCGGCCGCCGTGTGCCTTCTCGGCATCTACCTGTCGGGATGGGCGTGGCTTGCGGCGTCTACCGGCATGGGGGCCGCACCCGCCTTCGTGCAGGGTGTGGCCGTCTTCCTGCCGGTCGACGCGCTCAAAGCGGCGGCGGCGGTCGTTCTCGCCGCGGCTCTACGGCGCGCCGGTGCCCGCGTCGCGCGGCATGCGTCCGGCTAGGGGGAACGCGTCTCTTCTCGGCCTGTCGCGTGTCAGACACTCCCGATAGTATGGGGTGAGCACGCAGCAGACGAGGAGGGGTGATGGCCCGGGCGGTACGCTTCATACACGCAGCGGATCTCCACCTCGATGCTCCCTTCAAAGGCGTGAACGCCACCGACGAACGTGTGCGGCAGGCGCTCGTCGCCTCCACCTACGACGCGCTGTCGGCGCTCGTCGACGCGTGCATCGAGCGCTCGGTGGACTTCCTCGTGGTCGCCGGCGACGCCTACAACAGCCGGGACCGGAGCGTGCGCGCGCAGTTCGCCTTCAAGGCGGCGATGGAGCGGCTCGCCGACGCCGGCATCCGCGTGTACGCCGCGGCAGGCAACCACGACCCGACGAGCGGGTGGACGGCGGGCCTCGCGCTGCCGGACAACGTCCGTGTCTTCTCGGACACGGCGGTCGAGCGCATCGTCGTCGAGGACGGGGGAGAGCCGCTCTGCGCGGTGTACGGGCGCAGCTATCGACGCTCGGCCGAGACCGCCGATCTCGCGCGCGACTTCTCGCGCGTGGCCGAGGACGACGTCGCGATCGCCGTCCTGCACACGAACGTCGGAGGTCGGACCGAGCACGAGCCGTACGCACCGAGCACGCTCGCCGAGCTCCAGTCGGCGCGGATGGACTACTGGGCGCTCGGCCACATCCACAAGCCGGAGGTACTGACCGAGCAGGGCACCGTCGCGGTCTATGCCGGCTGCACGCAGGGCCTGAACCCCAACGAGGCCGGTCCCCGCGGCTGCTACCTGGTCACGGTCGGCGGCGGTGTCTCGCTCGAGTTCGTGCCGACGGCCGCGGTCGTCTGGGATCGCCGGACGGTCGACGCCACGGAGCTCCCGGGCGTGGGGGATGTGCGGGCCGCGCTCGCGGAGGTCTGCGCCGACGTCCGACGCGACGCGGGTGGACGTCCGGCGATCGTGCGGATCGCGCTCGAAGGCCGAAGCGATGCGCACGCCGATCTCGCGCGTCCCGGCGTGCTGGCCGACCTCGTCGATGACCTGCGCGCCGAGCAGCTCGACATCGAGCCGTGGGTCTGGGTCGACCGCGTGCGCGACCTGACGCGACAGCCGGTCGACCTCGCGGCGCTGCGCGAGAGCGAGGAGTTCGCCGGCGACCTCGTGCGCCTCTCAGACGAGCGCCTCGCCGACGCCGCGACGATCGTGCACGAGCTGCTCGCCCCGGTCTCCGAGTACGCGGGTCGCGACCTCGAGACCTCCTTCGACGCGACCTCGATCGTCGAGCGCGCGCGGGATGCCGCGCTCGACCGCCTGCTGGCCGAGGAGGGGTCGTGAGGCTACGTCGCATCGAGGCCGTCCGCTTCGGCGGGCTGGTGGACCGCTCGCTCGGCGACCTCGGCGAGGGGCTCACGATCGTGCACGGCCCCAATGAGGCCGGCAAGAGCACGTTCACGGCGCTCGTGCGCTACATCCTGTACGGATTCCCGTCGGGTCGTGAGAAGGAGCCGCAGTACTACTCGGCGGCGGGCAAGCGCCAGGGGCGCCTCGTCTTCGCCGATGACACGGGCAGCTGGGCGGTGGACCGGACGGAAGGGCCCCACGGCGGTCCCGTCGAGGTGCGGACCCTGGAGGGGGCCGCCCGTCCGGGACTCGTCGAGGCGGTGACGGCCGGTGTGAGCCAGCTCGCGTACAAGGTCGTCTTCGGCTTCGGGCTCGACGAGATGGCGCGGATCGAGGCGCTCCGGGGACAGGATGACGACATCATCGCGCGCCTGTACGCCGCGAGCGTCGGGCTCCGCGTGAGCCCGCATGACGTGCGTGCGGCGCTCGATGACGAGGCCGACCGCCTGTTCACGCCGCGCGGGCGCAACCGGGAGATCAACAAGACGGTCGCCGAGATCAGGGAGATCCGGGACCGACTCCGCGCGCTCGAGCGGGAGGCCGACACCTACCAGGAGGCACGCGACCGTCTGGCCGAGATCGGACCCGCGCTCGCGCGCGCCCGGGAGGACCGGGACGAGCGTCGCAGACGCTTCACCGAGGCGAGCCGTGCCGCCGAGCGGCTGGCCGAACGCCTGCAGCGGATCGAGACGCTCGAGGGCGAGCTCGTCGAGCTGCGGCGCGCGCTGCTCGACGCCGAACAACAGCGCGCTGCCGTCGCGATCGTCGAGGACGACGCCCCCACCGCGCTGCTCGCCGCGCTGGCCGAGGAGTCCGCTGCCTTCACGGAGGGGCGGCAGACGCTGCGCGACGCCGAGGTCCAGGTCGAGCATGCGGCGCGCCGCATGCGCGACGCGCTCGCTCGGGTTGCGGGCGACGACGACGCGGTGCTCGCGCTCGGCGCTGACGCGACCGTCGCCGAGTCCATCGAGGGCGCGCGAGACGACATCCAGCGGCTCGCGCTCGAGGTCGAAGCGCGCGAGCGCGACGCGCAGCGTGCCCGGGAGGCGGCGCAGCGTGCCGAGAAGGGCGCGACCGCCGCGTTGCGCTCGGCCGGTGTCGAGCCCGGCCCGAATGCGGACAGCATCGTCGAAGACCGCCTGGCCGCTCTCGACAGCGTCACCGCCGCCGGGCTCCACGAGCGGGCACGGAGGCTCGAGCCTGCTCCGCTCGTGCTGCTGATATCGGGCCTCGTATCGCTTGCCGCGGGTCTCGTCCTGCGCGAGTACGTGACCGTCGCGATCGGTGTGCTGCTTGCCATCGCCGGCGCCGTCTTCCTCGTGCGCCCCGCGCGCGGCTCGCTCGCTCCGGAGGCCGTCTCCGGCGATGATCTCCGCGCGCTCGGCCTGAAGAGCCCGCCCACCGCGGTGGAGGCGTCTCGCATGCGTCGGGCGTTCGAGGCGGCCCGTTCAGCGCTGCGCGAGCGTGCGGAAGCCCTCCGATCGCTCGAGGCGGCCGAGACGGACGTCCGTCTCGCGACCGACACGCTCGCGGCCCGACGGACCGCCTGGGCCGCCTGGGTGGCCGAACGCGGTCTGCCGGAGGGCTCCACTCCGGCGAGCGCCGCCGAGGCGCTCGCGGCCGCGCGCGACGCCGTCCAGGCGCGGGCCATGCTCCAGGAGCGCGAGGCCGCGGCGACGCGGGTGCGCGCGCGACTCGATGACTACGTCGAGCGCCTCGTCTCGGCCGCGCGGGACGCCGTCGACGTCCCCGACGACCCGACCGATGACGACGTTCCCGTGATCGTCGGCCGCGTGAGGAGCCTGCTCTCCGAACGCACGGAGCGGCGGGAGCGCGGGTCCCGGATCGCCGACGAGATCGCCGGTCTCTCCTCCCGCATCGAGGTCACCGAGACGAAGCTCGCGTCTGCGAGCGCCGACGCCACGGCCGTGCTCACGCGATGGGACATGGCCGAGGGCGGCTCCCTCGAGGCGCTCCAGGCGCTCGCCGACCGGGAGCGACAGGCTGCCGAGGAGGCGGAGCGCTCGTACGACGAGCTGGCCGAGGAACGTGCGCGTCTCGATGAGCGGCTGCATGAGGGTGCGCGTGAGGCGCGCGGCGGCGAGCTGAGGCTGCGCCTCGCGGGGGCGCAGGAGCTGCTGGCCGAGCAAGCCGAGCGCTACGTGGTCGCGCGAGCCGCTGCGATGCTCGTGGGAGCGGCACAGGAGCGCTACGAGCGCGAGCGGCAGCCGGACGTGGTCAAGCGCGCCCGGGAGGTCTTCAGCCACATGACCGGCGAGCGGTACCCCGGGCTCACCGTCCCGCTCGGCGGCGGACCGATCGAGGTGCACGATGCGCGCGCCGGTTCGAAGGGGTCCGATGTGCTGTCGCGTGGTACCGCTGACCAGCTCTACCTTGCGCTCCGGCTCGGGCTCATCGAGCAGCTCGACGGTGTCGGCGAAGGCCTTCCAGTGCTCATGGATGACGTGCTCGTGAATTTCGACCCGCTTCGGCGACGGGGAGCAGCGGATGCGATCGCTGGGCTCGCTGAGCATCGGCAGATCGTCCTCTTCACCTGCCACCCCGAGACGGCGGAGCTCATGGCCGAGGTCGCCCCGACGTCGACGCGCATCGACCTCGATGCCTGTGAGGCCTGACGGTCCCTACGGCTCGTCGTGGAGCGCCGGAAGGCGAAGCGTGAAGACCGAACCGCCTTCAGCGCGGTTGGCGGCTTCGATCGTGCCGGCGTGCGCCTTGACGATGGCGCTCACGATCGCCAGGCCGAGTCCCGCCCCGCCGCTCAGGCGGTCGCGGCTCGGCTGGGCCCGGAAGAAGCGGTCGAAGAGGTGCGGGAGCGCATCTTCGGGGATGCCCGGACCCTCGTCGGTGATGCGCACGATCGCCTGGCCGTTCTCGGCGGCCAGTTCGACGTGCACGACGCTGCCCGATGGAGAGAGCCGTGACGCGTTGTCGATGAGATTCCCCACGACCTGCTGTAGGCGGTCGGGGTCGCCCAGGACCGCGGGGGACTCGCCGATGACGACAGCGGTGGTCTCCCGGATGTCCAGGAGCGGCTGCAGCCCCTCGACGGCGCGCTCGGCGATGACTTTCAGGCTGACCCGACGGAGCGGCAGCTCACCGGTGGCGCCCTCGATGCGCTGCAGCGTGAGAAGGTCGTTCGCGAGCCGGGAGAGGCGCTCGGACTCCCGCACGATCGTCTCCAGGAAGCGGCGCGCCTCGTCCTCGGGCACGTCCCCGTCAAGCAGCGTCTCAGCCGCGCCGCGCACGGCCGTGAGCGGCGTGCGGAGCTCGTGGCTCACGTCCGAGACGAAGCGCGTCTTGGCGCGCTCCTCCTCGCGCAGCTCGACCAGCATGCGCTCGACCTCATCGGCCATCGCGTTGAGCGCCTCGGCCACCTGGCGTGTCTCCCTGCTGCCCATCGGCGTGGCGCGCACGGCGTGGTCTCCGCCGGCGAACGCCGACGCCGCGTCGCTCAATTCGCGCAGCGGGCGCGACAGCCAGCGGGCCAGCACTTCGGTGATGACCAGCGTGACGATGATGAACAGCACCACGACGACGACTAGTCGGAGCCGGTAGGCATCGAGCAGCGTGAGGATGGAGAACGTGCTCGCCGAGGAGTACGTGACGCCGACGATGATGCCGTCGGCCAGGACCGGCTCGGCGATGTAGATCCCGACTCGACCATCGTCGATGGCGCGTGTGGCCGCTCCGTATCCGCCGGCAAGCGCCTTCTCGACTTCCGGTAGATGCGAGTAGTCGACGTCGACCCCGTCGGGTCCCGCCGAGTCGACGATCGCCACACCGCGGCCGTCCAGGAGCCGGATGCGCGAGATGATGTCGGGTCCCGCCGCCTGCAGGGCGCGCGCGATCTCGTCGCTCTCGCCCCGGCTGATGGCGCTGTCGCCCTCGGCGAGGTACGCGGAGCTCACGAGCTCGGCGATGAGCCGGCTCTGCGTGTGCAGGCGCTCTTCCAGCTTGCGGAGCGCGAACGACTCGAGCTCCTGGAGGAAGTAGTAGGACAGGCCCGCCGCGGACGTCACCGCGACGAGGAGGAAGGCGACGAGAAGCCGCGTACGAATCGGGGTGCGCATCGCTTACCCGGCGAGGCGGTAGCCGTACCCCCGCACGGTCTCGACCACACCGGGGTCGACGCCGCC
Organism: Anaerosomatales bacterium; assembly: GCA_030019445.1. Classification (GTDB taxonomy): domain Bacteria; phylum Actinomycetota; class Coriobacteriia; order Anaerosomatales; family Anaerosomataceae; genus JASEEU01. Next base: position 195,662 of record JASEEU010000003.1, read on the forward strand.
CTGCTCGAGCTTGTCGCGAAGGCGCTTCACGTGCGTGTCGACGGTCTTCGTCTCCACGACGTACTGCCACCCCCACGCCTCGCGCAGCAGCTGCTCGCGCGAGAGCACTTTGCCGGCGTGACGCATGAGGCACGCCAGCAGCTCGAACTCCCGGGGGGTGAGGTCGAGTTCGGTGTCTCCGTGCTGTGCGACGTGCGCATCTTCGTCGAGCACGATGCCCACGGCTTCGAGCACCGAGCCGCCTTCGCTCTCGTCCTTGCCGCCGCGGTGCGTGCTACGTCGCAGCAGGGCCTTCACGCGCGCGAGCAACTCTCTGACGCCGAACGGCTTGGCGAGGTAGTCGTCGCCTCCGAGCTCCAGGCCGACGACCTTGTCGAGTTCCGTGTCACGCGCTGACAGGAAGAGCACGGGCACATCGCCGCGTGCACGCAACTGTCGGCAGACCTCATAGCCGTCGGTCCCGGGCAGCATGATGTCGAGGACGATAAGGTCGTAGTCGTTCTCATCGGCCATGGCGAGGGCCTCGTCGCCGTCGCGGGCGACGTTGACCTCGTAACCCTCCTTGCGGAGGTTGTAGGATACGAACTGCAGGATCGAGTCCTCGTCGTCCACCACGAGGATCCTGGCGGGAGTGCTGGTCATCGAGCCTCCTTGAGCGGAAGACATCGTCTCGGCCGATGATAGCACCGAGGTCCTGACAGGCAGGTGCGCGTAACCGCCTCGTAAGGCGTGACGAGCAGCGTGGCCTCGCGGCCGCGGGAGGGAGCACACATGATCCTGGCCGTCGATGTGGGCAACACCCAGACGGTACTCGGCCTCTTCGACGGGGATACCCTCGAAGGGCATTGGCGAATCTCCACGGAGACGATGCTGACCGCCGATGAGCTGCGCGTGCAGATCGGCGGACTGCTCGCGCTCGACGGTTGTGCGTGGGCCGATGTCGAACGCCTTGTGATCGCCTCGGTGGTACCGGCGCTCACGCTGGCGTACGAAGAGGTGGCCGAGCGGGCGACCGCCCTCGCCCCGATGGTGGTCGGTCCCGGGATCAAGACGGGCATCGCCATCCGCTACGACAACCCGCACGAAGTGGGCGCCGACCGCATCGTGAACGCCGTCGCTGTCTTCGAGGCATACGGAGGTCCGGCGATCGTCGTCGACTTCGGCACCGCGACCACGCTCGATGTCATCGCCGATGACGGTGCGTACCTCGGCGGAGCGATTGCGCCAGGCGTGGAGACGAGCGCGGAGGCGCTCTTTCGGCGTGCCGCCCGGCTGGCGAGCGTCGACCTGGAGCCCCCGGATCGCGTCATCGGCCGCAACACCCGCGAGTCCGTGCAGGCCGGGCTGCTGCTCGGCGAAGCCGTGATGGTCGACGGCCTGGTCAGGCGTGCGTGGAGCGAGCTCGGCGGGCCATGCGAGGTCGTGGCGACCGGCGGACTCGCTGAGCGCATGGCCGAGCTCTGCGAGACCATCGGTCACGTGGACGCCGACCTCACCCTGCGAGGGCTATCGCTCATCTATCGCCGCAACGTCTGACGCGGCACGCGCTTTGCTCCCCGCGACACCCGTGACGCGTCGCTTGCGAATGCAGTCACGATTGGCGGGACGGGTCGCAGGGTGATACCATCCGGGTGTTCAGGCAAAAGCAGGCGCACGACAACGACGGTGCCTTCCCCGGGCTCCCCGAATCGCGCGTTCACGCATCGGCACGACGGGCACGTGCGCCCACGTGATGAGGAGTGAGTTGTATTGAACAAGCGGGCCAAGCAGCGCCTGATCGGCGTGACCGCGATCATCGTGATCATCGTCGCCGCCATTCTCGTCGGTACCGGCAGGGGAGCGGGTGCCGGTGCGCTCAAGTCCTCGGTCGCGGACGTGGCGGCGGACGACTCGCTCGTCGGCCAACAGGTACAGGTGAGTGGCCCGGTGGTTGCCGGCTCATGGGTGGCAGGGGCGAACCCGTTCGAGTTCGAGATCCACGATCAGGGGGAGACGAGCGGTCCCACGCTCAAGATCGTGTGGAGCAAGGCCGTGCCGAGCGCGTTCGGTGACGGTACCGTGGCCATCGTGACCGGAGTCGTCCAGGACGACGGCTCGATCGTCGCCGACAAGCTCATCACGCAGTGCCCATCCAAGTACGAATCCGCGACCGGCGCGCTCTCGGTGGCCGACGCGCTCGCCAAGAAGGAAGAGATCCACGGCAACCCGGTGAAGGTGACGGGCTACATCGTCCCGGGGACCATCGTGGCGGCCGGCGAGGGCGAGCGCTTCTCGGTGGCTGACGCCCCCGAGGGTGGCGAGACGCTCGGCATCGCGTTCACCGGGTCGCTGCCCGCAGGCATGGAGGACGGCTCGAAAGTCGTCATCCAGGGCCGCTTCACCGACGGCGCGTTCACCGCGGACGAGGTCTCTCTCGACGCGGACCAGTAAAGTACCGGTCCTGACCGGCGTGACCCGCACGGACTACGACAAGGAGTAGCGCATGGCGCTGAGCGACCTCGGTAACGTACTGTTGGGATTCGCGGCGATCGCGGCGATCGCGTCGATCGGGAGCATCGCGGTCGGCCGGAAGGCCGAAGACGGTGGTGTCTTGAACCGCTTCGGTCACTACATGACCTATGCCGTCCTCGGGTTCGTTACGCTGGCGACGCTCGCCCTGGCTACCGCGTTCCTCGGCGAGAACTTCACCCTCGAGTACGTCGCCTTCAATCACCCTAACGTCGTGGGCCCGTGGGCCTGGCTCTACCGACTCTCGGGCGTGTGGGCAGGACGTGAGGGTTCGCTCCTGTTCTGGGAGTGGGTGCTCGCCCTGTACGCGGGCTTCGTGGCGTACAAGTTCCGGAAGGGCGATGACACGCTCGGCAGCACGGGCCTGGCGCTTGTGAACTTCGTCCAGGTCTTCTTCCTCGTCGCCCTCTTCATCCCGCAGAACAACCCGTTCAAACCGATCGACCCTTCGTTCCTCGATCCCACGACCGGGGCGCTTCTGATCAATGCGGCGATGAACCCGCTGCTCCAGAACCCGTGGATGATCTCGCATCCCCCGACGCTCTTTATCGGGTATGCGGGTCTGACCATTCCGTTCGCATTTGCACTGGCGGCGCTCATCACGGGTGACACATCGAAGCGGTGGGTCCAGGCGACCGACCGCATCACGGTCTTCTCATGGTTGCTGCTCGGCATCGGCATCGGGCTCGGATCGGTGTGGGCGTACGTGGAGCTCGCGTTCGGAGGCTACTGGGCATGGGACCCGGTCGAGAACGCATCGCTCTTGCCCTGGCTGACCGGCGTAGGACTTGTGCACTCGATGACCGTCTACCGTCGGCGTGAGGGGTTCCGTTCGTGGACCATCTTCCTCGCTGTGTTGACGTTCGTCCTGGTGCTGCTTGGAACGTTCATCACGCGGTCCGGCGTCGTGCAGTCCGTGCACGCGTTCCAGGAGGACATGCTGTCTTTCTGGCTCTTCATCACGATGATGGTCGGCTCTATGGCGGCCGGGCTCATCGGCATCTATCTGCGTCGCGGCCGGCTGGGCGGCAGCGAGACCTTCGATCGGCTCATGTCCAAGGAAGGCTCGTACTACGTCAACAACGTGATCATGACGATGGCGGCGCTCCTGGTCGCCTATCTGACCATGACGTCCGCCTTCAAGGAGTGGCCGCTCGCTTGGCTTACCTCCTGGTGGCCCGGAGCCGGTCGCATCTTCGGTGCGGCCACGTATGACGCGCTCGCGAGACCCATCGGTATCGCGTACATACTCGTGATGACGGTGTGTCCCATCCTGTCGTGGGGTGGCAGCGAGTTCGGGCAGTTCTGGAAGCGGGCCAAGTGGCCGGTCGCCGGAGCCGCAGTGTTTGGTGCCGGGTTGCTCGGGATCTGGTGGACGAGCATGCTGCCCTACTACCAGCAGACCGCCGAGAGCATGGCGCCGGTCGTCAACCACACGCTCGCGGTCATCGGTCTCCTCACCGCCGCTCTCGCTGTGGCCCTGCCGGTGTATCTGTTCGTGGATGGCGCACGCAGGCGCGCCTCAGCGCGCGGGGAAAGCTTCGGCTCCGCGCTCGGCTGGATCTTCCTCAAGGCACGCACGCAGTCGGGTGGCTACCTCGTGCACCTCGGCATGGGGATCATCCTGATCGGCCTCATCGGATCGACGATGTACGTGAGCTCCTACGACGGTACGATCGCGATGGAGCAGGGCGCCACGTTCGCTGCCGGCCCCTACACGTACGAGTTTTCCGGGTACGAGGAGGTCACCGAGCCCAACGGCGACGAGGTGCTCACGCTGTCGCTCGACGTGCTCCGTGATGGCGCTGTGGTCGACACGCTGACGCCGCAGCTGCGCTTCCCGCTGCAGCTGCGAGAGCAGAATCAGACAACCCAGAAGGTCGCTATCGTCGAGCAGCCGCTGAAGGACATCTTCGTGTCCTTCTCGGGCATCACGCAGGAAGGCACCGCATACATCACGATCAAGTACTTCCCGATGCAGTGGTGGGTGTGGTTCGGCTTCGTCGCGCTCATCGTCGGCAGCGGCCTCGCGTCCTGGCCGAAGAAGTCCCGACTGAAGGCGGCATAGGGAGCGCATGGAGGGGGCAGGCCGCGATACGGCGCTCGAGGTCCGGGATCTCAGTCGGGCCTTCGGCGTGCGCAAGGCTCTCGACGGCGTGAGCCTCGAGGTGCCGAGCGGCGCCTTCCTCTCCATCTTCGGTCCCAACGGCGCGGGAAAGACGACGCTCGTCAAGGTGCTCACGACCCTGCTCAACCCCACGAGCGGCGCCGCGTCCGTCTGCGGTCTTGACGTGGTGGCCGAGGCGGTCGCGCTGCGGCATCGGATCGGGCTCATCAGCCACAATCCGCTGCTCTATCCTGATCTGACCGCCGAGGAGAACCTACTGTTCTTTGCGGACCTATACGGCGTGCAGGATGCCGAAGAGCGCGCCCGGGAATTGCTCGAGGCTGTGGAGCTCGACCATCGCCGCCTGGACCTCACCCGTACGTTCTCGCGCGGCATGCTCCAGCGGCTGTCGATCGCGCGCGCGCTGCTGCACCGGCCCGACGTGCTCTTCCTCGATGAGCCGTACTCGGGCCTCGATCCGCACGCCATGGATATCCTCGACCACCTCATCGCGCAGATCCGCGGTGAGCACACGTTCGTGATGATCAGTCACGACCTCGATAAGGGTCTGCAGCTGTGCTCGCACGCGCTGATCCTCGCCAGCGGTCGCGTCGTGCTCTACGAGGAGCGCGACGCGCTCGATGAGGCGGCGTTCAAGGAGACCTACCGCGCCACCGTCGGGATGGGGGTGGCGTGATGGACGGCCTCGCATGGCGGCAGTTCAAGGCCATCCTGCGCAAAGACATCGTGATGGAACTCCGCACGCGCGAGATGGTGACCTCGATGGGGCTGTACGCGATCCTCACGATGGTCGTCTACCAGGTCGCCCTTTCGGAAGCGGGGGCCAGCCTCGACGTACGTCTCGTCATGCCGGGACTCATCTGGGTAGCGTTCATCTTCATGTCGCTGCTCGGCCTCAACCGGTCGTTCGTGCACGAGAAGGACCAGGGGTGCATCGAGGCCCTGCTGCTCGCGCCCATCGACCGGCCGGTGATCTTCTTCTCCAAGTTCACGGGCAACCTGCTGTTCCTGCTCGTGGTCGAAGTGCTGTCGCTCCCCGTGTTCTCGTTCCTGTTCCTGCAGGAGCAGCAAGGTATAGCGAACCCCGTGTGGATGGTGGGCCTCGTGCTCCTCGGCGCCTCGATAGGCATCTCGGGGGTCGGCACGCTGCTTGCGACCATCTCGGTGAACACGTCGGGCCGTGACATCATGCTCGCGGTGCTGTTCGTGCCGCTCATGTATCCGCTGCTCAGGGCTGCGGTCGGCGCGACGTTTGCGGCTGTCATCGGCGGCCCGGCGTCTGCAGCGCTGTTCTGGGGCTGGATGGCCTGGGTGGCAGCCTTCGATGTCATAATGCTGCTCGTGGCGTTCGCGCTCTACGAGTTCGTCATCGGCGCCTAGAGGGCGCCCGGAATGGAGGATCGTGCGGTGAAACGACGTCCGATAGCCGAGGTCATGCTCGCGCTCGGCGGCCTCATCACGACGGCCGCGTTCTTCATGGCGTTTCTCTGGGCGCCGGCGACCGTCTATCCGGACGGCCGCATCAACTTCTCGCAGAAGATCTTCTACTTCCACGTGCCGGTGGCCGAGGCCTCGTTCCTCGTCTTCTTCTTCACGGCGTTCTACGGCGTGCGCTTCCTGATGACGAAGGACCGCCGTTATGACGTGATGGCGCGTGTCGCCACGGAAGTGACGCTGTTCTTCGTGCTGCTCACGATGGCTACGGGCATACTGTGGACTCGCGTCGAGTGGGGCGTCTGGTGGCAGTGGGAGCCCCGGCTTACCACGTACTTCATCATGACGCTGCTAGTCATCGGCTACTTCGTCTTGCGCAACTCGGTGGAGGACGACGAGAAGCGGGCAACGTATGCCGCGGCGTTCGGCATCCTGGCCTTCATCGACGCGCCCATCAGCTTCTTCATCACGCGGTGGGTCGAGTCGATCCATCCCGTCGTACTGGCGGGGGGCGAGAGTTCGGGGCTTGAGCCGCCGATGCTCATCACGTTCATCATCGCCCAGGTCGGCATGCTCATGCTCGGCTATGCGTTCTATCAGATGCGCTTGCGTGAGGAAGAGCTGCACGAGCGGCTCGAAGCGCTCAAGATCTCGATCGGAGGTTAGCTGTGGGAGACATCTATCGCGAAGTCCTGCCGCAGGCGCCCTACGTCATCGGCGCCTACGGGCTCATCTGGGCCTTCATGATCGGCTTCGTGGCCACCGTGTTCAGCCGGCTCCGCCGGCTCGAGAAGGAGATCGCGGTCGTCGAGGCGGCCGTGAAGCGTCGGGAGAAGGCCGAGGCCTAGCGGCCTGTCCGGCACGGCCCGAGACGGCAAGGAGGCCCTGTGGCACCGCTCGCAGTCATAGCGTTCTGGTTCGCGACCGCGCTCTACGCGGCCGCCACCGTGCTGTACGCCTACTTCTTCCTCTCGAAGCGGCCGACCTACTCCTGGTACGCGACGTTCCTGACCGGCGCCGGGTTCCTGTGCCATACCGCGTCGATCGGGCTCCGGTCGATCGCCGAGGACGGCACGCGGCTCGATGGACCCAACACGCTCATCCTGCTCGCATGGGCGCTCGTCCTCGTCTACTTCGTCTTCGAACACCTGATCAAGCTCAAGGTCTACGGCGTCGCCCTCGTGCCCGTATCCCTCGTGCTGATGACCGTCGCGCAGCTTCTCGCCGTGACGGGTCGGGGCGGCCCTCTCGATTCGCCGCTCGTGGAGAACTGGAAGGTCGGCATCCACGTGGCACTCATCATGTTCGCGTACGCGGGATATCTCATCGGCGGTATCGCTGCCGTGGCATATCGCATCCAGGAGGCACAGCTCAAGTCGCACCGCACGACGGTCGTCTTCCGGCGGCTGCCGTCCCTCGGCAGCATCGACGCGTTCGCGCGGCGTGCGATCGCGTTCGCGCATCCGGCGTTCTCGGCGGGGCTGCTGCTCGGCATCCTGCGTGCGATCGAGACCGACCCTCCGGGGTGGTGGGCGGACCCGCGCGTCATGCTGGCGGGCGCCGTGTGGCTCGTGTTCACCGTGTACCTGGTGGGCCGGTATCGCGAGTCGATCTCTGCGCGTGCGGCGGCGCTCGTCGCCCTCGGCGGGGTGGGCCTCGTCATCGTGCTGGCCATCATCGCGCGCACGGTCCCTGCCGGCTTCCACGTCTTCGGGGTGTAGCGCGTGAGCGTCCGTGACTACACGAAGCCCTACTATCCCGTCTTCCTCGACCTGACCGGTCGGCTTGCCGTCATCGTCGGCGGCGGTGCTGTCGCCGAGCGCAAGGTCCGGACGCTTGTCGAGTACGGAGCACGCGTGCGCATCATAGCTCCGCAGGTCACGCCCTGGATCGCCGGGCAGGCCGGGGCAGGGACGATCGAGCACGAGCCGCGCGGCTACGTCCGCGGCGACCTTGAGGACGCGTTCCTCGTCATCTGCGCGACCGATTCTGCCGAGGTCAACGTCGCGGTCTCCGACGAGGCTGAGGCGCGCGGATGTCTCGTCAACGTGGTGGACGTGCCGGAGCTCTGCAGCTTCATCGTCCCGTCCATCGTCCGTCGCGGACAGCTCCAGCTCGCGATCTCCACGGGTGGCGCGGCCCCCGCGGTCGCCAAGCGCCTGCGCAAGCACATCGACGGTCATGTGGGTCCCGAGTGGGAGACGTACGTGGCTCTGCTCGGCGAGCTTCGCGCCCTCGTGATGGAGCGCGTTCCCGGCTCCGAGGCCGACCGCAAGCCGATCTTCGAGGCGGTGGCCGACTCGGACCTGCTCGAACGCATCGCAGCCGGCGAACGACCGACTGCCGAGGACCTCTTCGCTCGGTTCGCAGGCGATGCGCGATGAGGTTCGAAGGCGCGGTCACCGCCATAACGGGAGCCTCCTCAGGCGTTGGTCTCGCGGCCGCGGAGCTTGCGGCGACACGCGGTGCGCACGTCGCGCTCATCGCGCGTGACCGCGGCCGCCTTGAGGCGGCCGAGGAGGCCGTTCGCTCGGCGCGGCCGGACGCCGACCAGCGTGTGGCGGCGTACTCGTGCGACGTCTCCGATCCCGGGCAGGTCGCCGAGACGTTCTCGGCCATCGAAGCCGACCTCGGTCCGGTGGACATCCTGCTCAACTGCGCCGGGTACTGCATGCCGGGCCGGTTCATCGAACAGAGCGCCGAGGAGCTCGTCGGACAGATCGAGACCAACCTCTGCGGCACGCTCTACCCCACGCGCGCGGTCGTCCCCGGGATGGTCGAGCGCGGGAAGGGACACGTCGCCAACGTCTCATCGATGGGCGGGTTCGTCGGCGTCTACGGGTACTCGGGGTACAGCCCCGCGAAGTTCGGTGTGATGGGCCTCTCGGAAGTGCTGCGTTGCGAACTGAAGCCGCACGGGATCGGCGTGACGGTGCTCTGTCCGCCCAACATCGATACGCCGGGTTACGCTCGCGAGCTCGAGCTCGAGCCGCCCGAGACGGCCGCCATCAACGGCTCGGTCAAGACGGCGTCGCCGCGTTTCATGGCGCGCGTGCTGCTCGACGCGGTGGAGCGCGGGCGGTATCTGGTGGTGCCGGGATTCGTGAACGGTGCGCTCTATCGCCTCAAGGGCGTGCTACCCGAGCTCTTCTTCGCGGTGTTCGACCGCGACGTCGCCGCAGTGCGGAAGCGGGGTGACGCGCATGGCCGGGCTTCGTGAGCAGGCTCACATGCGTTGTCCCGTCGCAGCGTGCGGTGGTAGGATAGCTTCGTTCAGGCAGGCGCAGGAGGTGCGCTCCATACTGTTGCACATCGCCCCCGCCGGGCCTGCTTGCCTGAACAACAACGCACCGTCTCGGCGGGGGCGCTCCTTTGCCTTCAACGCCCTGCAAGCGAGTACAGGATCCGGGTTGTCCTCATGCATTTGATCCTCGTCGGTCTCAGCCATAAGACCGCGCCCGTCGAGATACGCGAGCGGCTGACGTTCCCTGCCCATCGGCAGGCCGAGGCCCTCACGCTGTTGACGCGCTATGACATGGTGGCCGAGGCGGTCATCGTGTCGACGTGCAACCGGACCGAGGTCTATGCGGTCGTCACCGGCGAGGACGCCGGGGTCGAAGCCGTGCTGGACTTCATGACGACGTACCACGATCTCGATAAGCACGACCTGGTCCGCTATCTGTACATCATCCGGGGCGAGGCGGTGATCCGGCACCTGTTCCGCGTGGTCGCTTCGCTCGACTCGATGGTGCTCGGTGAGGCGCAGATCCTCGGCCAGGTCAAGGAGGCGTACGACCACGCGTTCGACAACGGCGCATCCGGTCGGGCCTTCAACAAGCTGTTCCGGCAGTCCTTCGAGGTGGGCAAGCGTGTCCGCACCGAGACCGAGATCGGCGAGAACGCGGTGTCCATCTCGTACGCGGCCGTGGAGCTCGCCAAGAAGGTGTTCGACACGCTCGACGGCCGCACGGTGCTGATCCTCGGCGCCGGCAAGATGAGCGAGCTCACCGCCAAGCACCTGGTGAGCAACGGCGTGAAGGCGGTGCTCGTCGCCAATCGGACGTACGAGCGTGCCGAGGAGCTCGCCTGCCGCTTCTGCGGCGAGGCCATCCGCTACGATGCCCTGTTCGAGCGTATGAGCGAGGCCGACATCGTGATCTCGTCCACGGCCGCCACGCACTACGTCATCACGCGTGAGCAGGTGGCGGCTACGATGAAGGGCCGCGGTGGCCGCCCGTTGTTCATGATCGATATCGCCGTGCCGCGTGACATCGAGCCGGCGGTCAACGAGCTCTCCAGCGTGTTCCTCTACGACATCGATGACCTGAACGGCGTCGTGGAATCCAACCTGGAGGAGCGCATGCGCGAGGCGCGGCGCGCCGAGGCGATCATCGACGAGGAGATCGAGTCGTTCATCGGCTGGCTCGAATCGATGCAGGTGGTGCCGACGGTCGCGGCGATCCGCGCCAAGGCCGAGGCGATCCGCCAGGCCGAGATCGAGAAGGCGCTCAAGCGCCTCGGCGGCCTGTCGGAAAAGGAGCTCAAGACGGTGGACGCGCTCACCTGCGCCATCGTGAACAAGATGCTGCACGGCCCGACGGCCCGGCTCAAGCAGGCCGCCGGCAGCAAGGAGGGACTCGTGGTCGTCGAGACCGCTCGCGCACTCTACGGCCTCGAGGACTCCGAAGAGCGGAGTGGCTACGGCTCGCTCCGCAACCTGCTGAACATGCGTGCGCGGGAGATCGCAGGAGACCGGAAGAAGGAGATGGGTGACTCTGTTGGGTGCTGAGCGCACAGAGCTGATGATCGGCACGCGCGGCAGCAAGCTCGCGCTCTGGCAATCCGAGCACATCAAGGCGCGGCTCGAGGAGCTTACCGGCCTCCCGGTGGGCCTCAAGGTGATCAAGACGACGGGCGACAAGGTGCTCGACGTACCGCTCGCCAAGGTCGGCGGCAAAGGGTTGTTCACCAAGGAGATCGAGGTCGAGCTGCTTACCGGCACGGTCGACCTGGCGGTGCACTCCATGAAAGACGTGCCCACCGAGCTCCCCGACGGCTGCGTGATCGCCGCCACTCCCCAACGGGTCGATCCCCGCGACGTGATCGTCGCCGGCGAGGGTATCGACCTCGATTCGCTGCCGTCAGGCGCGCGTGTGGGCACGAGTTCGCTCCGGCGTCGCTCCCAGCTGCTGGCGCTGCGCCCGGACGTCGAGATCGTCGACGTCCGCGGCAACCTCGACACGCGCATGCGCAAGGCCGAGACGGGCGAGGTGGACGCCGTGATCCTCGCGGCGGCGGGCATCACCCGGATGGGGTGGGCCGACCGCATCACGCACTACATCGACCCCGCGCAGATGGTTCCGGCGGTGGGACAGGGCGCCATCGGCGTGGAGATCCGCGCAGACGACGCCTTCATGGCCGAGGTCTGCGAGCGCCTCACGGACGCGGACACGCTCACGTGCGTCACGGCCGAGCGGGTCGTGATGCGCAGGCTCGAAGGCGGCTGCCAGGTGCCGATCGGCGCGTACTGCCGTCGCGAGGGCGACCGGCTCGTCATTGACGCGTTCGTCGGCTCGCTTGACGGCACGACGCTGCTGCGACATCGGCTCGAGGGCGACGTCGCCGAGCCGGTCATGCTCGGGGAGGCGATGGTCGACCGCCTGCTCGACATGGGAGCCACTGACATCCTCGCTGAGATCCGCGCCGTCGGCGACGGCGGCGTGAGCGAACTGCTCGCCACCTGACCGCGCGGCTGCACGACCGCGCTACGAGACGTACGAAGGAGGAATGATGGGTCGTCCCATCGTCTATCTGATCGGTGCCGGTCCCGGGGACCCGGGGCTCATCACCGTCAAGGGACTTCAGAAGATCGCCGAGGCGGACGTGGTCGTCTACGACTACCTCGCCAACCGCGCGTTCCTCTCGGCGGCACGTGAAGACGCTGAGCTCATCTACGTCGGGAAGAAGGGCTTCACCGCGCATGTCACACAGGAGGAGATCAACGGCTTGCTCGTGGAGAAGGCCACCGAGGGCGGCGGCCGGACCGTGGCGCGGCTGAAGGGCGGAGACCCGTTCATCTTCGGCCGTGGCGGCGAGGAAGCGCTCGCGCTCGTCGAGGCGGGCGTGGCCTTCGAGATCGTGCCCGGCATCAGCTCCGGCTACGCGGCGCCCGCGTACGCGGGCATCCCGGTCACGCACCGCGGCATCACCACCGAGATGGCGTTCGTCACCGGTCACGAGGACCCCACCAAGGCCGACAGCGATATCGACTGGGAGCACCTCGCCAAGGGCGTCGGCACCGTCTGCTTCTTCATGGGCGTGAAGAACCTGCCCACCATCGTCGAGAATCTCGTGGCCAACGGCCGGCCGGCCTCCACGCCGGTCGCGCTCGTGCGGTGGGGGACCACTCCCAAGCAGGAGACGCTCACCGGCACGCTCGCCGATATCGCCGATAAGGTCGCCGAGGCCGGCTTCAAGGCGCCCGCCATCACGATCGTCGGCGAGGTCGTGCGCCTCCGCGAGCAGCTCAAGTGGTTCGAGGACCGACCGCTCTTCGGCACGACCGTCGTCGTCACGCGGTCGCGCCCGCAGGCCTCCGCGCTCTCGAGCCGTTTGCGCGATCTCGGCGCCGAGGTGCTCGAGATGCCGGTCATCCGCATCACCGACCCCGAGTCGTTCGAGCCGATCGACGAGGCCATCCGCAACCTGGACGTCTACGACTGGCTCGTGCTCACGTCCGTGAACGGCGTGGAGCGCTTCTTCGACCGCCTTGCCTGGGCCGATAAGGACGCGCGGGCGCTTGCGGGCCTGCGGGTGGCCGCCATCGGTCCCGCGACCGCGGCGGCGTGCATCGACCGTGGCATCCGGCCGGACTTCGTGCCAGACGAGTACCGCGCGGAGGGCGTGATCGAGGGCCTGTGCGAGCGTGGCGTGGGTTCGGGCAGCCGCGTGCTGCTCGCCCGTGCGCTCGAGGCGCGAGAGGTCCTGCCCGAGAAGCTCGCGGAGCGCGGCGCGCGCGTCGACGTCGTCCCGGTCTACCGCACCGTGATCGGCGAGGCCGACCCGGCCGTGCTCGAGCTCATCGCGGCGGGCGACGTGGACGTGGTGACGTTCACGTCGAGCTCGACGGTCACGAACTTCGTGACGCTCACGGACGGCATCGACCTTGCAGAAGCCCTGGGCGACGCCGTGCTCGCATCGATCGGTCCGATAACCTCGGAGACCATGCGCGCCAACGGCCTCGCCGTCGGCGTCGAGGCCGCCGAGTACACCATCCCCGGTCTCGTGGAGGCCGTGACCCAGCACTTCGGCGAGAAAGGAACAGACGAGCGATGATCGGTATCTCCAAACTGTACTGCGGGGCCGTCGAGCCCAGCGACGTCCTTCGCTACAACCGGGACTCAGGCAAGCTGCCGAGCGAGCTGCTTCAGTTCTCGGCGGACAAGAAGCCGGTCGTGGTATGGAACTGCACCCAGCGCTGCAATCTCAAGTGCGTCCACTGCTACGCGCAGTCCGAGGACCGTGATTACCCCGGTGAGATGAGCACCGAGGAAGCCAAGGTCATGATCGACGACCTTGCCGCGTTCGGCGCGCCTGTCCTGCTCTTCTCGGGCGGCGAGCCCACCATCCGCAAGGACCTCCTGGAGCTCATGCACTACGCCAAGGACAAGGGCATGCGCGTCGTCATCTCCACCAACGGCACGCTCATCACCGAGGAGAAGGCGAAGCAGTTCGCCGAGGTCGGCCTGAGCTACGTGGGCGTCTCGCTCGACGGCGGCCGGGAGACGCACGACAAGTTCCGCGGGCTCCCCGGCAGCTTCGACAAGGCGATCCAGGGCATCCGCAACTCGATGAACGCGGGCATCAAGGTCGGCCTGCGCATGACGATCAACAAGCGTAATTGGCAGGACATCCCCGAGATCTTCAAGGTCATGCGCGAAGAGGGCATACCGCGCGCGTGCTTCTACCATCTGGTCTACACCGGCCGTGGCTCGGAGCTCATGAAAGAGGACCTGGATCACGAGGAGACCCGCCGGGCCGTGCGCCTCATCATGGACGAGACCAAGGCCATGTTCGACGACGGGCTCACGCCTGAGATCCTCACCGTGGACAACCATGCTGACGGCCCGTTCGTGTACATGGAGCTCCTCAAGGAGGATCCCGAGCGGGCCGAGGACGTCCTGCAGCTGCTCCAGTGGAACCAGGGCAACTCGACCGGCAACGGCATCGGCTGCGTGAGCTGGAACGGCGAGGTCTACGCCGACCAGTTCTGGCGGCACTTCTCCTTCGGCAACGTGCGCCAGCGGCCCTTCTCGGAGATCTGGACCGACGTCAGCGGCGACACCGAGCAGAGCGAGCTCATGAAGCGGCTCAAGGACAAGAAACCGTACGTCACCGGGCGGTGTGCCGAGTGCCAGTGGCTGCAGATCTGCGGCGGGAACTTCCGGGTGCGCGCCGAGGCCGCGACGGGCGACCTCTGGGCGCCGGATCCAGCGTGCTATCTGACCGACGAGGAGATCGGCATCGCGCAGGCCGCCGACCTCACCGAGGCGGAGGTCGCGATCGAGAGCGGGACGCCTGTCGGCGGCGAGATCGACTAGCGTCCTGCACGGCTGGTCACGGGCACGGGAGCGGCGTCCGTGAGATTGACAAACGGTGCCCTGCTCGGCATTGTATACACTTGCGCTATCGCCCCGTGAGGGTGCTGGCGAGATGGGGATGTAGCTCAGCTGGGAGAGCGCTGCCTTCGCAAGGCAGAGGCCGGCGGTTCGAATCCGCTCATCTCCACCAATGGATACAGTGTCGAGGCGACCCGCATGCGCGGTCGCCTCGACTGGTTTATCGGCGGGAGGCGTCGCGACAGCCCGTCGCGACGGATCGAGAGGAGTCGACATGTTCGCAGAACCGACCGGTTTCGCGCTGTTCTGGCAGAACACGGTGCTCACGTACGTGGCCCCTATCCTGCAGATGCTTCTCTGGATCGTGCAGGGTGTCGTGCTCGTGTGGGCGGCGCTGCTCTTCCGGCGATTCGTGATGGCCAAGACCGGCGGCGCGGCGTCCGCCGAGAAGGCCGCCGAGCCTGTCATCCGCGTGGACGAGTTCGTCGAGTGACCTACTGCGGGCGGCATGCCCGCGCGCTAGGAGGATGAACATGGAATTCCCGACGTACCGGCCTCGCCGGTTGCGCAGGACCGAGACGCTGCGGGCGATGGTCCGCGAGACCGTCCTCGATCCCGGTGACCTCATCTACCCGCTCTTCGTGAAGCCCGGGACGGGCCGACGTGACGAGGTCGCCTCGATGCCCGGCGTCTTCCAGCTCTCGCTCGATCAGCTTCCTGCCGAGATCGACGAGTTGAAGTCGCTCGGCATACCGGCGGTCATCCTCTTCGGCCTCCCGGAGTCCAAGGACGAGGCCGGCAGCGGCGCGTACGACCGCGAGGGCATCGTGCAGAACGCCATCCGCGCGATCAAGGCGCATGACGAGGACTTCTTCGTCATCACCGATGTCTGCATGTGCGAGTACACATCGCACGGCCACTGCGGCATCCTCGACGACACCGGCTGCGTGATGAACGACGTCACGCTCGAGATGCTGGCCGACGCCGCCCTCTCGCATGCTGAGGCGGGCGCCGACATGGTCGCCCCGAGCGACATGATGGATGGGCGCGTCGCGGCGATCCGCGGCCTGCTCGACCGCGAGGGCTACACCGACGTTCCGGTCATGGCGTACTCGGCAAAGTACGCCAGCGCGTACTACGGCCCGTTCCGGGATGCCGCCGACAGCGCGCCCGCGTTCGGCGACCGCCGCGCCTACCAGATGGACCCGGGCAATGCGGAGGAGGCGCTGCGCGAGGTCGCGCTCGACATCGCGGAAGGCGCCGACATCGTGATGGTCAAGCCCGCGCTGGCGTACATGGACATCATCCGGCGCGTGAAGGACGAGTTCGGCTACCCGACCGCCGCGTACAACGTGAGCGGCGAGTACGCCATGGTGAAGGCCGCCGCCGAGAAGGGCTGGATCGACGAGAAGCGTGTGGTGCTCGAGACGCTCGCCGGCTTCAGGCGCGCCGGCGCGGACCTGGTCCTCACGTACCACGCCAAGGACGCGGCTCGCTGGCTGGCCGAGGGGTAGGCGGCGATGGCTGCGTTCTACGGGCAGAAGAGGCCCCAGCCCGCCCCCGAGCCTCCGGTGCCGCCGTCCGAGACGCGCGAGCAGCGCCGGATCCCCGTCTACACGACGACGGATGCTCCCGCGGGCTATCGCGTCGAGCGGACGATCGGCCTGTGCTGGGGCGTGGCCGTTCGTGCCCGCGACATCGTGAACTCTACGGTGGCGGGCTTCCGTACGATCGCTGGCGGCGCGATCCCCGAGTTCGTGGAGCTTGCGGAGACGACGCGTGCCGAGGCGCTGCTGCGCCTTGAAGAGCACGCGGTGCAGATGGGCGCCAACGCCGTCATCGGCGCGCGCTTCGACTCGACGTCGGTACCGCCGGCGAGCGAGATATTCGCGTATGGCACGGCGGTCGTCGTGGTGCCCGCGAACGACTGAGACGATACGAGGAAACGAGCACATGGCTGACAACGTAGGGAACACTGACGCGCGCCCGGACCTCGAGCTTGAAGAGGAGTTCGGAGGCGCCCGTCCGACCATAGACGAGCAGGAGCTTGCCGAGGCTGAAGCCGGCTGCGGGCAGACGGCGGTAGGGATTCCGATGGTGGGTGGCCGAGCGGTCGCCTCCTCCTCGCTGTCCTCGGGCACAGATCGCCCTGCGGAGGCTTCGTCGAAGGCGCCGCTCGGCCACCCGGGCGGTCACCCCGGCGCGCAGCGGCACGGCGGCGCGCGCTCCATGGGCTTCCGACCTGGCGGCGGCGAGGCGGCGCAGGCCTACGAGGCGCGCACCGGCATCAAGGCGCCGCGCATCATCGCGTGGGAGATCACCCGCAGCTGCAACCTGAGCTGCGCGCACTGCCGCGCGGCGGCGGAGTTCGGCGCGTACCCGGGCGAGCTATCGCTCGACGAGATCAAGACCACCATCGACGACATCGTCACCATCACCAACCCCATCATCATCCTCACCGGCGGCGAGCCGCTCATGCGTCCCGACATCTGGGAGGTCGTCGACTACGCCCACGAGAAGGGCGCGATGCCGGTCATCGGCACCAACGCCACGCTCATCACCGATGAGATCGCCTCGGCCATGGCTGAGCACCGCATCCCGCGCATCTCGGTCAGCGTCGATTTCCCCACCGCCGAGGAGCACGACGCGTTCCGCGGCGAGCCGGGCTGCTTCGACGCCACCATCGAGGGCATCAGGATCGCCAAGCGCCACGGCATCGGCGTGCAGATCAACATGACGGTCACCACGCTCAACCACGACAAGGTCGAGGCCGTCCACGACCTCGCCGAGTCCCTCGGCGTGGACGCGTTCCACATCTTCATGCTCGTCCCCACGGGCCGCGGCGAGGACCTTCTCGACAAGGAGTTGCCGCCCGAGGAGTACGAGAAGGTGCTCGAGTGGGCCTATGAGCGGCAGAAGACCTCGCCGCTCCACTTCAAGCCGACCGACGCGCCGCACTACTACCGGATCATCCGCCAGAAGGCCAAGGCCGAGGGCAAGAAGGTCACGCGCGAGGAGTACGGCCTGGACGCCATGACGCGCGGCTGTCTCGGCGGCATCACGTTCTGCTTCATCAGCCATGTGGGCGACATCCAACCGTGCGGCTACTTCGACATGCAGCTCGGGAACGTCAAAGAGCAGCCGTTCTCGGCCATCTGGACCGAGTCGAAGGTGTTCAACGAGCTCCGCGACTACTCGCTGCTCAAGGGCAAGTGCGGCGCGTGCGAGTATAAGGCCGTCTGCGGTGGCTGCCGGGCGCGCGCGCTGTCCGTGACCGGTGATTACCTGGCCGAGGAGCCCTACTGCGTGTACGTGCCGAAGTCGATGCAGGGGGA
Organism: Anaerosomatales bacterium; assembly: GCA_030019445.1. GTDB lineage: Bacteria > Actinomycetota > Coriobacteriia > Anaerosomatales > Anaerosomataceae > JASEEU01. The sequence continues at coordinate 213,685 of JASEEU010000003.1, forward strand.
GTGTGAGTGAGCCCATGGCGTCGACCGTGGAACTGAGCGAACTGGACCGCGCGGTCCTCACGACGATCCAGGCGGGCTTCCCCGTCGCGGCGCGACCGTATGCAACGCTTGCCGAGCAGCTCGGCTCGACCGAGGCCGACGTGCTCGCCTCGGTCAAGCGGCTGCGCGCCGAGGGCGTGATCCGCAGGATCGGCGCCATCTTCGACTCGCACCGGCTCGGCTATCAGAGCACGCTCTGCGCGATCGCCGTGCCCGAGGAGCGCGTCGAAGAGGTCGCCGCGCTCATCAGCGAGTACCACAACGTCACGCACAACTACGAGCGCGAGGACCGCTACAACGTGTGGTTCACGCTCATCGCGCCGTCGCGCGCGCGCATCCAGGCGATCCTCGATGAGATCGCCGAGCGCAGCGGCATCGACGACATCCTCGACCTCCCGGCCATCCGGCTCTTCAAGATCAAGGTGGACTTCGACTTCACCGGCGAGCGCGAGCAGCGAACCGCCGCGCCGCCCGTCGTGAAGCCCGCCGAGGTAGAGCCGGTGCACCTCAGCCGCGAGGAGCGTGCGCTTGCGCGACTCCTCCAGGCGGACCTGCCCCTCGTGGAGCGGCCGTTCGCCGAGATCGGCCGGACGCTCACCGAGTGCGGCTATGGCGTCGATGAGGCCTGGGTGCTCGAGCGGACCGGCGAGTGGGTGCAGGCGCGCGTCATCCGGCGCTTCGGCGCCGCGATCAAGCACCACCGGACGGGCTTCTCGGCCAACGCCATGGGTGTGTGGAGCTGCCCTGAGGAGCGTGCCGAGGAGGTCGGCGGGATCATGGCCTCGTTCAAGGAGGTCAGCCACTGCTACCAGCGACCGTCGGCGCCGACCTGGCCGGCGAACATGTACACGATGATCCACGGACGCAGCAGGGACGAGGTGGAGGCGGTGGCCGAGGCGATCCGCGTGGCCACCGGCCTGGAGGCGCCCCGCCTGCTGTACTCGGTCCGCGAGTTCAAGAAGTCCTCGATGAAGTACTTCACGGAAGGGGAGTAGCCTGCGGTCAGCCGATTCGCTCGCCGTAGTCTTGCTGTCAGATCGGGAGGTAGATTGTGAGCGCCAGGGTTCTGGTGGTCTTTGGGACGCGTCCTGAGGCGATAAAGATGGCTCCGGTCATTCGGTGTCTACGGGAGCACCGTGCCGGGTTCGACGTGGTAGTGGGAGTGACTGCGCAGCATCGTGAGATGTTGGATCAGGTGCTCGATCTGTTCGGGATCACCCCAGATCACGACCTGGGGATCATGCGCCACGGACAGACTCTCGATCAGATTCTGGCACGAGCAGTGACGGGCCTATCTGAACTGGTCCGTGACGTGATGCCCGATGTGCTCCTCGTGCAAGGAGATACCGCCACAACTCTTGCCGGCGCTCTTGCCGGCTTCTATGAGCACATTCCGGTCGGCCATGTCGAGGCTGGCCTGCGCTCTGATGACAAGTACAGACCGTTTCCTGAGGAGGTCAATCGAAGGCTGACGACTCATGTGGCCAGCCTGCACTTCGCACCCACACAAACGGCGGCGGATCGGCTTGCGGAAGAGGGCGTCGTTCCAGAAGACATCTGGGTGACAGGCAACACGGTAGTCGACGCACTCCTTGAGACCGCGGGAATGCCGTTCGAGTTCACTGACCAGGCGCTGCGTTCCGTGCTATCGAGTCCGGGGAGAGTCGTGACCCTGACGGCCCACCGTCGCGAGAACTGGGGTGAGCCGATGCGTCGGATCTGTCGAGCCGCGTTGGAAGTGCTGCGTGGGTTCGAGGACGTCCATGTCGTATTCCCAGTGCACCGAAACCCAGTCGTGAGACGCGATGTGGAATCCGTGCTCGGCGGGCATGAACGCGCGCATCTGGTGGAGCCGCTCGAGTACCTGCCGTTCGTCAAACTACTCCAATCATCTACCCTGGTCATGTCTGACTCTGGTGGCATCCAGGAGGAAGCGCCTTCACTTGACCTGCCGGTGCTCTGCCTCAGGGACACAACGGAGCGCCCGGAGGCGATTGAGACAGGAGCGGTCCGTCTTGTCGGAACCGATGAGCAGGTGATCGCAGGGGCAGTGGCGGAATTGCTGACTGACTCGGAATCGTATCGGAGGATGGCTGCGGCGACGAACCCGTTCGGCGACGGCAGGGCGGCGACCCGCATCGCCGATGTACTAGCGGAGCGCTGGTAGGTTCCATAAAGACAACCCTGAAGGAGACTGGCTCATGAGACACGAAGCCTCCGCGCGGCTCTTCGAGGCCGCCAAGACCGTCATCCCTGGTGGCGTCAACTCGCCGGTCCGGGCGTTCTCGAGCGTGGGCATCGAGCCCGTTTTCTACGATCGGGCCAAGGGCTCGCGGGTGTGGGACGTCGACGGCAACGAGTACATCGATTTCGTGGCTTCGTGGGGTCCGATGATCCTCGGCCATGCTCCCGATGCGGTGCTGGACGCCGTGCGCGAGCAGCTCGAGCGCGGGACGTCGTTCGGCGCGCCCACCGAGATCGAGGTGCGCATGGCCGAGGCGGTCGCGCGGACAGTGCCCTCCATCGAGGAGGTCCGCATGGTCTCGAGCGGCACCGAGGCCACCATGAGCGCCATCCGGCTCGCGCGCGGCTACACGGGCCGTGATGCGTTCATCAAGTTCGAGGGCAACTACCATGGCCACTCCGACGCGCTGCTCGTGGCGGCGGGAAGCGGGCTCGCCACGCTCGGCATCCCCTCCACGCCCGGCGTCACCGAGGGCGCAGCGCGTGACACGATCGTGCTGCCCTACAACGATCTCGACGCTGTGGCTGACGTGCTCGAGCAGCGCGGCGAAGAGGTCGCCGCCATCATCGTGGAACCGGTCGCGGGCAATATGGGCGTCGTGCTGCCACGGGACGGCTTCCTGCAGGGGCTGCGTGCGCTCTGCGACACGTACGGCGTTGTGCTCATCTTCGACGAGGTCATCACCGGCTTCCGTGTGGCGCTCGGCGGTGCGCAGGAGCGATTCGGTGTGACGCCGGACCTCACGACGCTCGGAAAGATCATCGGCGGCGGCTTCCCCGTCGGCGCCTTCGGCGGTAAGCGCGAGATCATGGAGCGCCTCGCGCCGGTGGGGCCGGTCTACCAAGCCGGAACGCTCTCGGGCAACCCCATCGCGATGGTGGCGGGGCTTGCGCTCATCGAGGAGCTCTCAAAGCCCGGCGTCTACGACGAGCTCGAGCGCAAGGGCGCTCGTCTTGAGGCGGGTCTGCGGTCGGCTGTCGAGACCGCCGGCATCGAAGCGCACCTGACGCGCGTCGGCGCCATGGCGTGCATGTTCTTCACCGCCGAGACGGTCGTGGACTGGACGACGGCCGCCACAGCCGACACGGGACGCTACGCGAGCTACTTCCGCGCGATGTTCGACCGCGGCATCATGCTCGCGCCGAGCCAGTTCGAGGCGACGTTCGTGGGGATGGCGCATACCGACGAGGACATCGACGCCATGACATCGGCCGCCGCCGAGGCGCTCTCAGCTTAGCGGCTTGCGCGCGTAGCAGTTGAGCGCATTCGACGTCGCGTTGAGGACGGGAATGCGGGAGAGCGCGCGATCGAAGCTGTAGAGGCCCTCAGCGTGCGCCGAGAAGAACCTTCGCACGCGCGGGAAGCGCACCAGGTTGCGCGGGATCATGTAGCGGTAGTCGAACCACACGAGCTCGAAGCCGGCATCCCGCAGCTCGCGGACAAGCCGACGACGACTCCAGCGCAGCGGATGGTTCGCCTGGCCGATAAGCCCTGCGAGCACCTCGGTGTAGGAGTACCGGTTGGGGAAGTGGTAGATGTACAGGCCGCCACCGGGCTTGAGCACACGGAAGAGCTCACGCAGCGACGCCGACGGGTCAGGCACATGCTCGAGGACGCCGCACGACGTGGCGGCATCGAACGACTCGTCGCCGAAGGGCAACCCCGTGGCATCCTCGCCGATGAAGACCTGCGGTGAGGCGAGGCGCTCGTGGACCCAGTCGTATGACGGCCGCTCGTACTTGAAGTCGTAGTAGACGCATGAGAGGCCGAGTCGCTCGAACAGATACGTGGTGAATCCCGGGCCGACGCCCCATTCCAGCAGGACAGGCTCGCCGTCGGGGTGCTCTGCCAGGAACGAGTCGGCCACCTCGCGCACGATCGCCTCGTACCCCAGCGTCGTGAGCTCGGTCTGGCTGAGCCACCAGCTGTCCGGCTCGCGCTCCCGCGCGCAGCGCGAGGAACGCCTCGTGGAGGTCGGAGTCGGTTCGGATGTCGGTGCTCGGAGTCACCGGCACATTGTAGAGCACATCGCAGGCACGGCGATACAGGCGGTTTCTCGTGGGCGCACCAGGGCCGGAGTGCTAGACTGTGCTTCGTTGTTCTGCTCGGCAGATGCCCCGACCCAGTCGATCTCAGGGGGTTCGGCACATGAAGGCGATCATTCCCGCCGCGGGCCTCGGCACGCGCTTCCTCCCGGCGACGAAGGCGCAGCCCAAAGAGATGCTGCCCGTGGTCGGCAAGCCGGTCATCCAGTACGTGGTGGAGGAGGCCGTGGCCGCCGGAGTCGAGGACATCCTGCTCGTCACCGGTCGTGGCAAGCGTGCGATTGAGGACCACTTCGACCGCTCCATCGAGCTCGAGGAACTGCTCGAGCGCTCGGGCAACATCGAGAAGCTGCGGCAGGTGCGCGCCATCTCCGACCTGGCCGACGTCTTCTACGTGCGACAGGGTCGACCGAGGGGCCTCGGCCATGCCGTGCTCTGCGGTGCGCCGCACACGCAGCAGCAGCCGTTCTATGTGCTGCTCGGCGACGTGATCGTCCCCGGTCATGACTGCCTTCCCAAGCTCAAGGCCGTGCACGAGAAGTACGGGGCGTCGGTGCTCGCCGTCGAGCCCGTGGAGCAGCAGTACGTGAGCCGCTACGGCGTCATCGCGGGGCATGAGGTCGAGCCGGGCGTGTGGAAGGTCACCGACCTCGTGGAGAAGCCCCCGGCGAACGAGGCGCCTTCGAACCTCGCCATCTTCGGCCGATACCTGCTGACGCCAAAGGTCATGGAGATCCTGCCGGGCGTCGAGCCCGGGCGCGGCGACGAGATCCAGCTCACCGACGCGCTCAAGGAACTGCTGCGCTCCGAGGAGCTATACGCCGTGACGATGGATTGCACCGGGTTCGACACGGGCAACGTCCTCTCCTGGATGGAGGCGAACATCGCGCTGGCGCTGGAGACCGAGGAGTTCGGCGCAGCACTGCGCGATTCGCTCGAGAAGCTGCTGGGATGCGAGTAGGGGCCGGGGTGTTCGGGGCATTCGATCGAGTCGGGAGGTAGCGTCGTGGCCGGGATGTTCGATGGCAAGCGCATTCTTGTCACCGGCGGGACGGGCTCTCTCGGTCAGGTGCTCGTCCGTCGCCTGCTCTCCGGCTCGGATGGGATCCCCGAGAGCGTGACCGTGTTCTCTCGCGATGAAGCCAAGCAGCATTACATGCGCCTGGACTTCCTGCACCGGCATGCTGCCACCGACGAGGTCATCTTCGAGAACTCCCGGCAGCGTCTTCGGTTCGTCATCGGTGACGTACGCGACTACCCCAGCGTGCTGCGCGTTGCACGCGACGCCGATATCGTGTTCGCCGCGGCTGCGCTCAAGCAGGTGCCCAGCTGCGAGTACTTCCCATGGGAAGCGTGCCGCACCAATATCGAGGGCGCTGAGAACCTCGTGCGCGCCATCGGACAGAATGACCTTGAGGTGGAGACGGTCGTCGGCATCTCGACAGACAAAGCATGCAAGCCAGTGAACGTGATGGGGATGACGAAGGCCATCCAGGAACGAGTGTTCATCGAAGGGAACTTGCGCGCCGCTCAGACGCGTTTCATCGCGGCCCGCTACGGCAACGTGCTGGCCTCACGTGGCTCCGTCGTCCCGCTGTTCCTCGACCAGATCGCTGCGGGCGGACCCGTTACGATAACAACGCCGGAGATGACTCGTTTCCTGCTGACCCTGGATGACGCGGTCGACACTATCTTCGCAGCTGTCGCGACCGCGAAGCGAGGAGAGACGTACATCCCGAGGTGTCCCAGTGCAAGGATGACGGATCTTGCCGCATACCTCATCGGCGATAGGCCTATCGAGACGGTCATCACCGGCATTCGACCAGGTGAGAAGATTCACGAAATCCTGCTCTCCGAGGAAGAGGCGACGCGCACTGTGTTCGGAGCCGACGGCTACTACGCGTTGCGGCCCATGCTACCCGAGCTTGCGGATCCTGTGAGTGCGCCGGCGTTGGATGAAGATTTCAGTTCCGCCGATGCACTGATGTCCCGCGAAGAGCTGGCGGTGTTCCTGGAGACCAAGATCCCCGAAGTGGTCGGGCAACGGTACCTGGAGGCCTAGATGCCAAAGGTTGTCACTCTGCTCGGTACACGGCCCGAGATCATCCGACTCTCACGCGTCATCGACGTGCTTGACCAGGCATGTGAGCACATGCTTGCGCACACGGGGCAGAATTACGACGACCGACTCTCCGGTGTCTTCTTCCGTGAGCTCGGTGTTAGAGAGCCGGACGTCTACATGGGTGTCCGCGCAAGCGGGTTCGGCAACCAGGTCGGCCAAATCATGGCTGGCGCGGAGCGGTTGTTTTCTGAGGTGCAGCCTGACACCGTGCTCGTACTCGGTGATACCAACACGGGTATCGCGGCGTTCGTCGCCAAGCGCATGGGGATTCGCGTCTGCCACATGGAGGCTGGGAATCGCTGCTTCGATGATCGCGTCCCGGAGGAGGTCAACCGCCGCGTCATCGACCATTGTAGCGATGTCCTCTTGCCGTACACGTATCGAAGCGCCGAGAACCTGGTGCGCGAGGGAATAGAGCGCCACCGAGTGTACGTGACCGGTAATCCGATCAAGGAGGTCCTCGACTTCTACGCCGATCGGATTGCTGCGGTCGACCCGTTCTCTGAACATGATGTCACACCAGGGGAGTACTTCCTTGTCACTGCCCACCGTGCTGAGACCGTCGATGTGCCCGGTCGCTTGGAGTCGCTGGTCAGCGCGTTGAATCTGGCAGTCGATACCTACGGGAGGCCGGCGCTGTGCGCGCTCCACCCCCGAACTGCAGACAAGATGCGACAGTTCGGAGTTCTGCACGGCAGAGTGACATTCGTGCCACCCATGGGGCTGGCCGATTTCGTGCGCCTTGAGCAGGAGGCCTTCTGTGTGCTGTCGGACAGCGGCACGGTACAAGAAGAGTGCTGCATTTTCGGAGTCCCGACGGTGACGATGCGTGACGTGACCGAGCGCCCAGAGACCATCGAGTGTGGTTCGAACGTGCTGGCAGGCGTCGAAGCCGCTCGCATCCTTCCGGCTATCGATCTGGCCACCCGATCTCGGGGGACATGGACGCCCCCGAGCGAGTATCTGCGGGACAATGTATCCGATACCGTGGCCCGGATCGTCCTGGGAATCTCGTGAGCGGCCCCCGCATACTCATCGTCGGTGCGACCGGCATGCTGGGCCACGAGGTCTTGCAGGTACTCGCCTCCGATTTCGATGTGTGGGCCGCGTGTCGGCGGCCCGAGGCGCTTCCCGAAGCCATCGTTCCGCCCGAACGTCTCATCGCTGGCCTGGATGCCAGGAACCCGATTGTCGCCCGTGAGCTGACGGCGCGCATTCAGCCAGACGTGGTGGTGAACGCGGTGGGGATCGTGAAGCAGCGTGCTGAGGCCAACGACGCGGTGCCATCGATTCTTGTGAACAGCGTCTGGCCGCATGCGCTTGCAGATGCATGCGATGCCGAGGGCGCTCGGCTCGTGCACGTCAGCACCGATTGCGTCTTCAGCGGTGAGCGCGGCAGCTATCGGGAGAGCGACACTCCCGACGCCACGGATCTTTACGGTCGCTCGAAGCTTCTCGGTGAGGTGACCGAACGCGACAGTGCGGTCACCCTTCGGACGTCCATAGTCGGCTGGCAGCTCGCGGGGGAGAGCGGTCTGTTCGAGTGGTTCGCGGCACATCGTGAGGAGCCGCTGCGTGGCTACCGACGTGCCGTGTTCAGCGGGCTGAGCACGCATGCCCTCGCGGTCGTCATCCGGGATGTGGTTATACCCGATGAGTCACTGTCAGGACTCTGGCATGTCTCGGCGGATCCTATTGACAAGTTCACGCTGCTGATGAGTCTGGCCGAGGCCATCGGCTGGAGCGTCGACATCACCCCGGTCGATGAGCCGGTCATCGACCGCTCGCTCGACAGCGCTCGCTTTCGGGAGCGCACCGGCTGGGTTCCACCGGGCTGGGATGCCATGCTCAAGCACGTTGCCGAGGAATGGCTGCTTGGGCGGAGCGGTGGCCGCTGAGGTCGGGTTGAAGCTGAGTGGCTGTGGGACCGGACATGCAGCCCTAGTCGATCAGAACGTGGAGCAGGCGATCGAACCGCCGATTCGTATCAAACTCCTCGATGGCGTACTCGCGTCCGGTCGCGTTCACCCCAAGCTCACCCGAATGCGCCCGCGCCTCGATGGCCTTCATCGCTTCGGTCAGACCGTCGGCATCGCCAAACGACACGTGAGTCGTGTGGGGCACGACGTTGGTTGTGATCACGTGACGGCCGTACAGCAGTGCCTCCATGATCGTCGCACCGACGGAGTCATGCTCAGTGGTTCGGACAACCACTGTCGTCTCTCGCAGCAGGGCCGGCACGTCGTCGACCCTGCCCAAGAAGCGCACGTTCTCCGGCACATTCTCGATGCCCTTGCCGGAGCTGCCCATCACGACAAACTCGAAGTGCCTGACGCGCCTCGCAGCTTCGAGGATCTGAGGTCCCCCATAGAAGTCGAATCGCGACTCGGGAATATAGGTCATCGCCCGCAGTGTACTTGGGAGAGGGGGCGCGTTCGAGGGGACCTCGATCCCTGGTGGTGGGAACGGTACCGTAGTTGAGTTGATGCCAAGTTCAGCCAGCTCCGCCGAGAGCGGTTGCGATCCGGCAAGGTTGCGGCATCGCTTGATGGCAGACAAGTCTGAGTCTGAGAGCGAACTGTCGTGTGCGCGCCTCGTCAGGCTTAGCACGTCAGTGCCGATCCAGTACAGGAACGACCGCTTACCGGGGAGACGGTTAGCGATGAGGTCCCACAAGACATCCTTCTTGCGCGACATGTCGGGGGCATGTCCGACACGGCAGATCACGCGATGGCTCAGCAGTGCTGCCGAGAGGCTGGCGGCCGAAGCCTGCTGAGAGTAGGCGAGGAGGCTGTGGCACCGCACCTTCTCAGGGAACCGATCATTGAGACCATCGGCCAGATGAGCCGACCAGGTTCTATCTCCGTAGAAGAGAATGCCTATTCTGCGGCGCAAGAGACCCTCCTGACAGGCTGACTCTCTCGGAATCGGGGCGTAACGGTCATGATAGAGTAATCTGTCCGGCCCTTGTGTAGCCTGTCTGGATATGCCGATTGCGAGCGCGGTCAACTCATGATTCCTGCCGGTCCACAAGCCAGTCAACTTGTAAGCGTTGTGATCCCGGCCTACGGTGCCGAGGACTACATCGAGGAGGCCATCGCGTCCGTGCGTCTCCAGGACCACCGTCCCATCGAGGTCGTGGTGGTCGAAGACGCCTCACCGGATCGGACCGCTGCGGTGGTGCAGGAGTTGTCCGACCGTTGGCGTGATGCGTCGTTCCAGGTGCGTCTTCTTAGGCAGCCGCAGAACATGGGTGGCGCGGCGGCGCTGGCACGCGGCTTCGATATGGCGCGCGGCGAGTACCTGTGCTGGCTGAGTGCGGATGACGCATACGTGGATCCCGGATACCTGACCAATCAGCTGGCGATGTTGCGCTCGGGTGCCGACCTCGCTTATGCGCGCTCGTTCATCCGTGGTCCCGGTTCGTCAGACCCCTCCTCCAATGAGCTGGTGGTGGCTCACTGGCATCGTCGGCTACCATGGCTTGATGCGATTCTGCTGCGATGGGCTTGGGGAAGACTCGTGGCGCTGCTCTTCCGTGTCCCCATCAACGGCAGCACGGTCGTGATTCGCCGTAGCGCTTGGAAGCGGATGGGCAATTTCGACCAGATTCTGGGCAACATCGACCAGGACTCCGACTTGTGGCTTCGCTACAGCGCCCTTGGTGCAAGATTCGCCATGACCAGCCAAGGGCCAGCGGCGCTCTATCGAATGCATGCGGGTCAAACGTCGCACCAGCACACGGCGTGCTTGCTCGGGGCGAGCGCCACGCGGATACGAATAGTTATGGCCCTCGAAGACGTTGGCCTTCTGCGCGAGCTACTCAACAGGGCCTGGCCGATACTGGCACTGGCGTGGCGTGCGGGGTGGTATCGCGTGCGGCCTTTGACTGCCGCCTACCTGTGCGCGGCCGCTCAACGTGTCGGACCCCACATTGTGGTTCGCTACTGGGTGCAACGCATCAATGCGTCTCTGCGTGAAGAAGGGCTTGTGGACGACGCGATGTACGATCGGGCGGTTGCGGACGCACGCGAGTGGTATGAGTCGCCGGAGTTCGCCAGGTTCCGTTCACGGCTGGAGGCGTAGTGGTTCGCATCCGCAGTGCAAGCTGGGTGCTGGCATCCCAGGTGACATCGCTGCTGCTACGGTTTCCCCTTAGTGTCGTGCTCGCTCGCGGGTTGGGCCCCGCAGGCAAGGGCGATCTCTCTCTCGTGCAGTTGGTAACCTCGCTGAGCCTGGCGTTCGTCAGCTTGGGTTTGCCGTCGGCAGTCACCTATCTCGCAGCGCAACGCAAGGTCGGGGGTCGTTCGGTCCTTAGGCTCTCGCTGGTGTTTGCCGCAGTCCCAACGCTTGTGTTGGTGCTGCTAGCCGTGCTGACAGGTGACTGGGTGACTGCTGAGCTGGTCAAGGTCTCCAGTTCGTTGCATCTGGTGCTGGGTTGCCTTGCTCTGTTCCCATCGCTCGTACAGTTGTTCTTGAGTTCCTATCTCGTGGGTCTCGGCGAGATTCGTACGACCGCGATCACCAACGTCAGCTTACTTGGCCTGCAGCTCGTGTTTGTCTCACTGCTTGCGGTGTCAGGCATGCTCACATCCCTGGCCGCTGTATACGCGTGGATTGCCACGACCATCATCGGGGCCACATGGTTCGCACGGGTCGCGTTACGCAAGGGACCCGCCGAAGGACTCAGTCCCAGGGGTGTCATCAGGGAGGGCCTGACATATGGCTTAGCCTCGTGGGCCGCGAGCGCAGTCGGTCTGCTCGCTCTTCGCCTTGATATGCTGCTCGTTTCGACGCTCGGGACGGTCTCAGCAGTCGGTGTCTACTCGATCACCGTGACGCTTGCCGAGATGCTGTTCTTCATACCGCGCGCGGTCGGTCAGGTCCTGCTCCCGAAGGTTGCCAGCGATCCCGACGAAGGGGCGCGCATCTCGGCGCGGATGCTGCGGAGCGTGTGGCCGGTAACGCTCTCTGCTGGCGTGGTGCTTGGCGCGCTTGCGTGGGTGTTCGTCCCCGTGGTGTACGGACAGGACTTCCTTCAGGTGAGGACCGTGTTCTGGCTGCTCGTTCCGGGCACGGTGATGAGCGCCATCGCAGGGGCAGCGGGCTCGTACCACGCAGGCTCGGGTCATCCTGTTCGCACGCTGTGGGCGAACGTGGCCAACCTGACAATCAATGTGCTCGCCAACCTTGCTCTTATCCCGCGGTATGGCATTGCTGGAGCGGCCCTCTCTTCAAGTTTGTCGTACACTGCGGGTGCGCTTATGCAGTTGCTCAGCTTCAAGCGTGCCACCGCATTGACGTGGAAGCAGGTTCTAGTGCCAACTCGGGCGGACGTGCAAGAAGTGTGGTTCGCTGTGAGCGACGCTCTTCAGTGGAAGCGGCTCAAGCGGTATCGGTAGGCGATGAAGACCACTACGAGCAACCCTAAAGGCAACGACACAGTGCAACCACGGGCGTGCATCATCGCCCTGCATGGGCTGGACTATACTTCCCGCATGTTCAAGCAGGCAGACGCTTTGCACGCGGCGGGATTCGCGGTCACCATGATCGGTATCGTGACTAGATCCGACCATCCGACTGCCGAAGTGCACCCGTTTGGCCAGTTGATGCGGGTGGAGACCACCAAGCGTCTGCACTCTGAGAACGGCGAACCGCAAGCTGATGGGAATCACGGAGCGGGGTCGCACCGGGGAACTGTGCTAGCTGGTATCCGCACGTTCGCTGGTCGGATGAAGGACAATTGGTTCCTTGCACAGGCAGCGTCGAAGATAGCACCCGATGTCGTGATAGCCTCAGACCTCCTTGCGTGGGTTGCGGGGTATCTGACGAAACTAAGAACGCGCTCTGCGTTGATACTCGATGTCCGAGATCTTGTTCTGGACGCGGGCGACAGCTGCTCCCGTTCGTACGCATGGCTGTTGCGTCACGTGGAGGCGTTCATAGTTCAGCGTGGTGACGCCTTGGTCACCGTTTCCGAGCCGCTCGCTGAGGTGCTCAGACAGCGGTACCCGAATGCGCCCAGCGCAGTTGCCATCTACAGCGGCGCATTCGAGTGCGTGAATCGAGCCGAACCTCCCCACGAGCCTCTACGCCTGTTCTTCCAGGGTCAGTTCGCCAAAGATCGATGTCTTGACGAGGTCATCGAGGCAGTCGCGCGAGTGAGTGATCTCGATGTGACGCTGACACTTCAGGGCTTCGGCGGAATTGAGGCAGAGTTGCATAGACTGGTGGAGGAGCTGGGTGTCTCGGAACGGGTGCGCTTTATCCCGCCATGCGATCCTCGTGACGTGGTCAGATCGGCTGCGGGTTTCGATGTGGGGGTGATTGCTCCTCGTGGCGACAGCCTCAACTACCGTGTCGCGGTTCCAGCGAAACTCATCGACTACATCGCAGCCGGTCTCGCGGTGCTCGCGTCTGATCTGCCAGGTTTTCGGAGCGTGGTCGAACTCGAACAGTGCGGCCTGTTGTTTGAGCCAACTGGCGTGGATGCGATCGAAGACGCCATACGGAGCCTGGCAGATGACCCAGCCACGGTGATGAGAATGAAGGAGAATGCGGTTCGGGCCGCTTCGCGATACCTCGCCAGTTCGCAGGAGCGAAGGTTGGTTGAAATCGTCTCACGCGCGATCGATCCAGCAGAACAGGCACACCGGCAAGGGGAACGTAACGCATGAGCCACATCGTGATGATAGTGCACAACGACATGAGGGGGGATCCTCGCACTGCGAAGGAAGCCAAGACACTGGCCTGCTCAGGACACTCGGTGGTCGTTCTTGCCTTGAGCGGCCCCGATGTGGCGCCCATTGAGCACCGGGATGGCTATACGATCAAGCGGGTAGCTCTGGCGTCGACGGCGAGCATTCGCAGGCCGGTACAGAAGCTGACGCAGATGCGCCGACGCAGGCGCGCACTATACGCGTCCGCGGTAGCCGAAGCCCCTGACATCGTGCACTGTAAAGACACGGACACCCTTCTGGCTGGCACGAGCGCCGCTGCGAAGACGGGTGCCCGTCTGGTGTACGACGCGCACGAACTGTTCCCGGACATGCTTGCGGGACACGGCCGTAGCTCGCGGGCCGTACAGGCGTACTGGCGGTGGGTGGAGGCTCGGCTGATACCCAGAGCGGACTTGGTGATTACCGTCAATGAGTCCAGGGCCCACATCCTGAATGAGAGGTACGGCGTTCAGCCGCTGACCGTGCTCAATACCCCCGAACTCGTTCCTCTGGCGTCTCGTCGCGTGTTGCGCGAGGTGGCGGGAATCAGTGCCGCAGACGTCATCGTGCTCTATCAAGGAGGTCTCATCGGCGGGCGTGCGTTGACGCGGCTGATGGAGGCTTTCTCAACGACAGAAGGCGCAGTTCTCGTGGTGGAAGGCGACGGCCCAGAGATGGGAGCGATGCGCCAAGTCGCTGAGGCCAGCGGGTGTTCGAATCGGGTTCGATTCATGGGGTGGGTTCCCACGGAGTCGCTTCACGACCACGCCTGTGGTGCCGACATAGGGGTGGTGATCTACGAGAACACCTCCTTGAACAATTATCACGCTGCTCCAAACAAGCTGTACTCGTATCTGATGGCAGGCTTGCCGATCGTGTCGAGCGACTTTCCGGGCCTGCGCGACGTGGTCGTATCAGCCGATGTGGGCACGGTATTCGATCCCGCGGACGTCGACTCGATTGCTTCGGCAATCACGCGGCTTGCTGAAAATCCTCAAGTGCGGCGAGAGATGGGCACCCGCGCGCGAGCACTTGCCGAGGAGCGCTACAACTGGGATGTGGACGCGCGGCGTCTGATCGAGGCCTACGATCGGCTCGGTGCGCGGTGAGACTGCTGCTCGTCTCATACGAGTTCCCGCCGCGCGGGGGCCCCGGAGTGCAGCGGCCGCTCAAACTCGCGAAGTACCTCGGCAGGGCCGGATGGGATGTCACCGTGCTCACCGTCGCCGACCCGCCCACCGCCATCGTCGACGAGGGACTCATCGAGGAGTTGCCCCCCTCGGTACGCGTGGTCAGAGCCTGGTCGCTCGAGCCGACGCGGCTCGTGCAAGCCCTTCGCCGGCTGCGTGGCGACCGGAAGGGCACCGGCGGCCGCGTCCAGGGCTTCAGCGGGGCGCCCTCGGGCGTCATCGCGCTCGTGCAGTCCGTGTTCGTCCCCGACGAGAAGCGCGGCTGGAAGGCGCGCGCGGTCCGGACGGGGCTTGCGGCGGCGCGTGACGGCGGCTTCGACGTGGTGCTCTCGAGCGGCCCGCCGCACACCTCGCACCTCGTCGGGGGCTCGATCGCCGCCCGTCTCGGCGTGCCGCACGTCATGGAGCTGCGCGATCCGTGGTTCGGCCGCCATTCGCGGCGCTACCTGACGCCGTTGCAGCGCTGGATGGACAAGCGTGCCGAGGCGAGAGTCGCCCGTCGCGCGGCCGCGATCGTCACGGTGACCCGCGCGATGGGTGAGATGTACCGGGAGCGCTATCCCCATACGCGTACCGAGATCATTCTCAACGGGTTCGACCCCGAGGACCTGCCGGAGCCGTTCTCGGCGGATCCGGACAAGCTCGTCTTCACGCACGCCGGCATCTTCAACGGCCCTCGGCGTCCCGACACCTTCCTGGCCGGGCTTGCGCTGGCCGAGCGGGAGGACGAGGCGGTCTCCCGCGACGTGCGCGTCGTCGTCGCCGGGGCCGGCGCCGAGTTCGTCGAGGCAGCGCGGACGGCGGGCGTGCGTTCGGAGGTCGAGGCGCTCGGCTATGTGTCGCACGAGCGGAGCCTGCAGACGGTGGCTGGCGCGGATGTGGCCGTGCTCATTCTGTCTGCAGGCGAGGAGAGCCGGGTAAGCCTCTCAGGGAAGGTCTTCGAGTACATCGGGCTGCGCAAGCCGATACTTGCTGTCGTGGGAGCGGGGGAGGCCGCCGACCTTGTGCAAAGCCTCGACGGCGGTACGGTCGCTCCCTTCGACGACCCGCGCGCGATAGCCTCGGCGATCATCGACATCTACCAGCGATGGGAGCGCGGCGAGTTGACGGGGCCGAGCGAGGAGCAGGCGCGGCGCTTCAGCCGCGTGCGGCAGGCCGAGGAGTACGGCGCGCTGCTTGAATCGGTCCGGGACGAGCGGTAGCAGAGATGATGATAAGGCGCGGTATCCGAAATCCCGGCGCAGGAGCTTCATGATGCGCATCCTCCTCGTAGCAGCCGCTTCGTCAACCACCGGTGGCGGTGAGCGGCACGTCGCCGACTTGATCCGCCTGCTCCCGGAGCGTGGGGTCGAGCTCGGTCTCGTGGCACCGCCCGGAGGGGACCTGGCGATGATCGCTGCGCAGGCGGGGATACCGTTTCATCACGCCGATATCGCGAGCGGCTTCTCTGTTGCCGGGCGCAGCCAACTGCGGACGGCGCTTTCGATCTTCACGCCGGACGTCGTCCATGCGCACGGATCCCGTGCCGCCTTCTTCGCCCGCCTTGCAGACCCGTATGCAGCTGCTCGGCTCGTCTACACGTTGCACGGCATCCACATCGACAAAGCCGGCTCAGCGCTTCGCAGGGCGCTCCTCTTGGCCGTCGAGCGCAGGCTCCGTGGGAGGGCGAACCGCTTCGTGACGGTCTGCGATGCCGATCTCCGTAAGGGTGCTCGACTCGGCGTGCTGGACCCGGCGCGCACAAGCACCGTTTACAACGGCATCAGCGCGGTCGGTGTCGACCCTGACGCGGGACGGACGTTCCGCGCTGAGATTGGCGTCGATGCCCATGCTCCCCTCGTGCTCTCGGTCGGGCGGTTCGTCGAACCCAAGGACCAACGCACGCTGCTTGCGGCGTGGCGCGATGTCGTCGCGGTCGAACCCGCCGCCGTCCTCGCTCTCATCGGTTCGGGACCGCTGGAGGCCGACCTGCGTGCCACTGCCGTGTCCCTTCGCATCGCAGACTCGGTGCGCTTCGTCGCGCCTCGCCCGGATCTCGGTCCTGCCTACGCGGCGGCCGACGTCTTCGCGTTGTCCTCGCTCTGGGAGGGGCTGCCGTACGTCGTGCTCGAGGCGATGCTCGCCGGTCTTCCCGTGGCAAGCACGGCAGTGGACGGCATTCCCGAGGCGGTCATCCATGAAGAGAGCGGTCTCCTCGTCCCACCACGGGATCCGTCGGCTCTCAGCGGCGCGATCGTGGAGCTGCTCACCAATCGTGAGCGCGCCAATCGTCTCGGCCAGGCCGCCCGGACGCGCGTCTCGAGCGTGTTCACCTACGACAACATGGTGGACGGCCTCATGCGCGTCTACGCCGAGGTCGTGGAAGCGTCATCCGCGTGACCCGCATCGGTGACAGCACGTTCCTGTTCGTCTCGTCCCGCTCGGCGGACACGCTCGGCCGGGTCGAGCGTCGGTGGCTGAAGGTCTGGGAAGAGCTCGTCAGGAGCGGCGCGACGGTGCTCCTCATCTGTCCGCCGAGAAGCCCCCTCGAAGTCCCCGCGCGACGGGTCGGTGTGCAGATCGCGCCGTACCGCCTCGACCGCCTGAATCTCGTCCGCACCGCGTCACGGCTGCGAAAGTATATGCGCCGCTACCGGCCGGCCGTGGCGCACTCCACCGGCTACGAGGCGGACATCGTGCTTCGGCGCGCGGCGCGCGACCTTCCGGTGAAGGTCGTGACTTCGGTGCTCTGCGGCTCGTGGCCGCCGCGCGGGCTCGGGCCGATCAGCACCCGCTTCAAGCGCAGGCTCGACCGTCGCACGCTCAAGCGCTGCGATGCGGTCATGGCCGACTGCCGCGAGCTCGCGGACCGCTTGGTCGAGGCCGCCGGAGTCGACCGCGCCCGCATCGTCATCGACCCGCCGTCGGTGAGCCTCGCCCGGGTGCTGGCCGAGGCCGAGGTTCCCGTCACGCTGCCGGACGGCCGCCCGCTCGTCGGGTACGCTGGCGCACTCGAGGTCTCGCGCGGGCTCGGCACGCTCACCGCGCTCCGCGGGCATCTGGCGACCGAGCATCCCGACGCGCGCGTGCTCGTCGCCGGGAGCGGTCCCGCGAGGACGCGGTTGCACGCCGCCGAGCGTTCCGGCGCGATCGACATGCTCGGCGCGGTGCCGAGCGTCCCGGCGGTGCTCGCCGGGCTCGACGTCTGCGTCTTCCCGTCCACCGTCCCCGGGACGCCCACCCCGCTGCTCGAGGCGGTCGCGCTCGGGCGCCCGGTGGTCGCCTCGGCGGTATCCGGCATCGCGGAGCTCTTCGAGCCGGAGGCGGAGATCGTGCTCGTGCGGCCGGGCGATACCGCGGAGCTGGCCGAGGGGGTCAGGCGTGTGCTCGCGGACCCGCAGTCAGCGGCAGCGCGCGCCGAGCGGGCGCGGATGCGGGTGGTCGACGAGTACACGTCGACGGCCGCGGTGGCGCGTCACATTCAGACGTATCGCGACCTGACCGCGGGCCTGTAGGGCCTCAGCGCGCCCAGTCGTCCTGGTACCGGGTGATGTCGTCTTCGCCGAGGTAGTCGCCCACGGCGACCTCCACGACGCGCAGCAGCGTCTCGCCGTCGTTCGTCAACCGGTGCTTGGCGCCGAGCGGCACGTACTTGGACTCGTTGGCGCCCACCTCGAAGACGTCGCCGTCGATCTCGACCTTCGCGTGACCCTCGATCACGATCCAGTGCTCGCTGCGGTGCGCGTGGCTCTGCAGTGACAGGCGGCATCCGGGCAGCACGTCGATCGTCTTGACCTGAAAGCCTTCACCCACGAGCAGCATCGTCCAGGAGCCCCACGGACGCAGCGACGAGCGGTTCTGCACGACTTCCGGGGCGCCGGCGGCCTTGAGCGCGTCCACGATGAGGCGGACGTCCTGCGCGCGGTCCTTCCGCGCGATGAGCGTGGCGTCGGACGTGTCGACCACGACGAGGTCGGTGAGTCCGAGCGTCGCCACGAGGCGGTCCGCCGAGTAGACGATGGTGTCTTCGGAGTCGATGTCGGTGACGTTGCCCACCAGCACGTTGCCGCGCTCGTCAGGCTCGGCGAGCCGCTCCAGGGCGAGCAGGGAGCCGACGTCGGACCAGGGCATATCGGTCGGCACGACGGCGACCACCTCGGACACCTCGAGCGCGGCCTTGTCGAAGGGGACCGCGGGCAGCGCGGCGAAGCGCTCGCGCGCCGCGGGCATGATCCACTCGGCGGGCGGCAGAGCGCCGATCTCGCGAGCTGCCGCCGCGATCGCGCCGGCCACCGCGCTTTCGGGCGTCGCGGCCTTCTCGCCGGCGGCGTCGAGCTCGCGCAGCACCACGTCCGCGCGCGCCACGAGCATCCCTGAGTTCCACAGGTAGCCGCCCTCGGCTAGAAACGCCTCGGCGGCGGCGCGGTCAGGCTTCTCGACGAAGCGCTCGACCTCGTGGCCCGACACCCCGTCCCGCTCGGCGCCGGCGATGGGTGCCCCCGCGCGGATGTAGCCGTATCCCGTCTCGGCATGCGTCGGCTCCAGGCCGATCGTGACGAGCCGGCCCTGCGTGGCCAGATCGACGGCGAGCCGCATCGTGCGGTCCCAGACAGCGCCGTCCTCGATAAGGTGGTCCGAAGGGAGCACCACCATCACGGCCTCGGGGTCCAGGCGCGCGAGGTATGCCGCCGCGAGCGCGATGGCCGGGGCGGTGTTGCGCGGCGTCGGCTCGGCGAGATAGTCGATGACCACGCCCTCGAGCGACGCCTGGGCCTTGAGGTGGTTGCCGAGCTCGTCCGCGAGACGTTCGTTGGTCAGCACGTGGACGCCGCCCGGTTCGGCCAGCCCGGCGATGCGCGTGACCGCTCGCGTGATGAGGCTGACCCCGCCGAAGATGGAGACGAATTGCTTAGGGGAGAGCTCGCGTGAGAGCGGCCAGAAGCGGGTGCCGCTCCCGCCGGCGAGCACGATGGCGTGGAGGTGCGGGATGCGCTGGTCGTTCACGTCGTCTCCTCACGGGATCCTGCGTGTCGTGGACCCTCCGATGGTACCCGAACCGCGCGTTACGTGGGAGAATGGCACGGACCTGCTGCCACGTTGCGCGCCGCGAGCGGCGCGCCGTGAGACCGACGCCTCGGGGGAGTGAGCGCAATGACGCCGAGCAGCGACATCCGCTTCGGGACCGACGGCTGGCGCGCCGTCATCGCCGACGACTTCACCTATGAGAACCTCCGGCGGGTGGCGGACGCCGCCGGCCGGGTGCTCGCCGAGTCCGATCCCGGCGGCCTCATCATCGTGGGCTACGATACGCGCTTCCAGGCCGCCAGCTTCGCCGCCGCCGCGGCCGAGGTGCTGGCGGGTCACGGGTTGCGGGTGCGCGTCTCGGACCGCTACTGTCCCACGCCCGCGCTCTGCTGGTCGGTGGCGCACGACGATGAAGCCGTCGGCGGCGTGATGCTGACCGCCAGCCACAACCCGGCGCCGTACCTCGGCTTCAAGCTGCGGATGGCGGACGGGGGCGCCTCGCCGGTCGCCTTCACCGCCCGCGTGGAAGCGGCGCTCGCCGACGCGGCTCCGCGGGCCCGCGGCGCGTTCGAGACCGTCGACATCATGGGCCCGTACCTCGAGGCGTTGCGCTCGTTCGTGGACGGCGAGGCGATCGCCGCCGCGGGGCTGCGCATCGCGGTCGACCCGCTCTACGGTGCGGGCCAGACGTACCTGGCCGAGACGCTGCGCGCGCTCGGCGTCGAGGTGACCGAGATCCACCACGAGCTCAATCCCGGTTTCGGCGGTCTGCACCCCGAGCCCATCCCGCCGCACATCGACGAGGTCGCCGAGCTCGTGCGTGCCGAGGGGCTGGACGCGGCGTTCATCACCGACGGCGACGCCGACCGCATCGGCGCCGCGGACCGCACCGGGGCGTTCGTGAACCCGCACCGCATCATCGCGCTCGTGGCGCGGCACCTGGTCGAGGACCGCGCCATGACCGGTCGCATCGTCAAGACGCTCTCCACGAGCGTGCTCGTCGACCGGATCGCCGCCCGTCTCGGCTCCGAGGTCACGACCACGCCGGTCGGCTTCAAGTGGATCTACGAGGAGATGGTGAAGGGCGATGTGCTCGTCGGCGGCGAGGAGAGCGGCGGCATCGGCATCCCGGGACACGTGCGCGAGCGCGACGGGCTGCTCATGGCGCTGTTGCTCGCCGAGATGATGGCCGAGCGCGGCATGGGCCTCGGCGAGCTCGTCGAGGACCTGTTCGCGGTGACCGGCCCCATGGAGTATCAGCGTCTCGACCTCCGCCTTGATCCCGCTATCAAGGATCGCTTCCTGGCCGAGGCGCCCACGCTCGCACCCGCTCACGTCGCCGGCCTCGAGGTCCTGGACGTCGTGCGCGCCGACGGCGTGAAGTTCCTGCTGCCCGACGACGCCTGGCTGCTGCTGCGCCCGTCGGGCACCGAGCCGCTCGTGCGCGTCTACGCCGAGGCCTCCTCGGCCGGGGTGGTCGACGACTTGCTTGCGCATGGTCGCACCCTCGTGACGGGTGGGTCATGATGTATCGCGAGATCCCGCAGGCGTAAGGACTCCGCCGTATGCGCGTCACCATGGTCAACAAGTACTATCCGCCGCACCTGGGCGGCATCGAATACCACGTGCGCGACCTCGCCACCGCGCTCGCGGCGCGCGATGACGTCACGGTGCGCGCGATCGTCGCGAACGAGGCTCGCAGCGCTGTCACCGAGGACGTCGACGGCGTCGAGGTGACGCGCCTGTCTCGGGCGTTCGCGTACGCCTCCACGCCTGTGGCGCCCGGCATGCGCGGCGCGCTCGCGCGCGAGGCGACGCGCGAGGCGCCCGCCGACCTGCTCCACCTGCACTTCCCGTACCCCTGGGGCGAGGTCTCCTGGCTTGCCGCCCGCCCGGGCCTGCCGACGGTGCTCACCTACCACAGCGACATCGTCCGCCAGAAGGCGATGCTCGCGGCGTACCGGCCGCTGCTGCGTCGCGTGCTCGACCGCGTCGACCGCATCATCGTGTCGTCGCCACCCATGGTCGAGCGCAGCCCGTTCCTCGCGCGTGTGGCCGAGAAGTGCCGCGTCGTTCCGTTCGGCATCGACGTCGAGCGCTTCGCGGGCACGCCCGCGCAGCTCGCCCGTGCGGCCGACCTGCGCGCCGCGCACGTGCGGCCGGTGGTGCTCTTCGTCGGCCGGCTCATCTACTACAAGGGTGTCGAGACGCTGCTCGAGGCGATGGCCGAGGTGGATGCCGACCTCGTCGTCGTCGGCCGCGGCCCGCTCGAGGCGGGGCTCCGCGCACGTGCCGATGAGCTCGGCCTCGCCGAGAGGCTCGTCATCCTGCCGCCGCTCGAGCCCGACGAGCTCATCGCCTGGTACCACGCCGCGGACGTCTTCTGCCTGCCGAGCGTGGCGCGTTCCGAAGCGTTCGGCCTCGTGCAGCTCGAGGCGCACGCCGCCGGCACGCCCGTCGTGTCCACCCGGCTCACCACAGGCGTCCCGTGGGTGAACCAGGACGGGCTTACCGGGCTGACGGTCCCGCCGTGTGACGTCGCCGCGCTCACAGAGGCGCTGCAGCGTCTCGTCACCGACGCCGGGCTCCGCGATCGTCTCGGCAGACAGGCGCGCGAGCGCGCGAGGGCCGAGTTCACGACCGACCGCATGGTGGAGCGCACGCTCGAGGTCTACGCCGAGGCGCGGGAGGTGGCGTGATGTCGCGGGGACGGTTCATCGCGCTCTCGGTGCTGCTCGACGGCATCCTGGTGAACGCCGCCATCGTCGGCGCGTTCTTCCTGCGCTTCGGCGGCGAGCTTCCGGAGTTCAACTTCAGCGCGTACGCCGCGCTCTGGCCGCTCATCACCGTCCTCTACCTGGCGGGCGGCTACGTCTACGGACTGTACGAGCCGGAGCGGACCGAGGGCACGTGGGGCGTCGTCCGCGCCGTGGCGCAGGCGGTCACGCTCGGCACCGTGCTCACCGCGGCCATCGCGTTCTTCGCCGGCCCACGGTTCTTCTCGTTCAGCCGACTCGTGATCGTCATCGCCTACGCGCTGCAGTTCGTGACGCTCGTGGGATGGCGCCTCGCGGCGCTGCGCCTGACGCCGATCACCTGGCCCGAGCAGCGCGTGCTCATCGTCGGCGTCAACGCCGAGGCGATCGAGCTCGCGCGCGAGCTCGCCGACCGTGCCGAGTGGGGACATCGGCTCGTGGGATTCGTGCGGCGTGACGCGGGCGAGCACGCGGCGGGTGAGCTGACGGCACCCGTGCTCGGCGCCGCCGACGGCATCGCCGACATCGTGCGGGCCCAGAACGCCGACCGCATCATCATCGCCTCGCCGGTCGCGCTGCGCGAGCTCGTCGAGGACATCGCGCTCGCCAACGAGCTCGATGTCACCATCGAGGTCGTTCCCGAGCTCTACGAGATATTCATCGGAACCGTCGACAGCACGGTGAGCGACATCCCGCTCATGCAGCTCACGCGCCCCGCTACACCCGGATGGTTCACCGTCACCAAGCGGGTGCTCGACTTCTTCTGGGCGCTTGCGCTGCTCCTCGTGTTGAGCCCCGTCCTACTCGTCGTCTCCGCCGCGGTGCTCGTCTCCATGGGCTGGCCGGTCTTCTTCGTGCAGGAGCGCGTCGGCCGGGGGATGGAGCCGTTCTCGCTCATCAAGTTCCGGACGATGGTCCGGGATGCCGAGAAGCACACCGGCCCGGTGCTCGCCACGGAGAACGACACGCGCATCACGGGCCTCGGCCAGTTCCTGCGGCGCTACCGTCTCGACGAGCTGCCGCAGCTCGTGAACATCCTTCTCGGCCAGATGAGCTTCGTCGGCCCTCGGCCCGAGCGACGTTTCTTCGTGGATCGCTACCTCGAGGACATACCGGGCTACCGAGAACGCTTCGCCGTGAAACCCGGCGTCACGGGCCTCGCACAGGTGAGCGGGTCGTACGCGACCACCGCCGAGCGCAAGCTCAAGTACGACCTCATCTACATGTATCATCAGAGTCTGCTCATGGACGCGCAGATACTCGTCGAAACCCTCAGGGTCGTTCTGACCGGCCGAGGGGCCCGATAGGAGGCACCGCCGGTGGCGAAACGCAAGAAGACGTCCGCGAACCAGCCGCACGCCAAGGCCGAGGCGGTGGCACGCGCGCCCATGAACGGCTACGAGCGCGTCGCGTGGGTCTGTCTGCACTTGCTGGCTGTGCTTGTACCGATCGCCATGACGAACCCCGGCGTCATCGGACTGGCGGAGGCGCCACTGACCTTCGACCAGTTCGACATCATCAAGGTCGTGCTCCAGCGCGGCATCATGCTCATCGGGCTCGGCGCATGGCTGATCGGCCTGCTGCTCAAGGGCTCCACGCTTCGCTCCTCGCGCGTGGAGTGGGTGGTGCTCGCCTTCCTCGCGTGGGTCGTCATCACCACCGCCTTCTCCGTGCACCCGCCCACTGCCATCTTCGGCAAGTACCGGCGCTTCGAAGGACTCATCTCGTTCGTGACCTACGCGTCGGTCTTCTTCCTCACGCTGCAACTCGCCGACCGGCCCTCGCGAATACGATCGCTCGCGCGAACGCTCGTGCTCGCGTCCGCGCCGGTCGCGCTCTACGGTTTGGCGCAGGCTGTCGGCCTGGATCCCATCTCCTGGCAGCGCCTCCCCTTCGAGGTGAATCGTCCGTTCTCGACGTACGGCAATCCCGATCTGCTCGGCGGGTACCTCATGTTCCCGCTGCTGCTCTCGATAGGGCTTGCGCTGTCCGAGAAGGACACGCGCTGGCGTTTCGCGTACTGGACCGTCTTCGTCGCAAGCGGGCTCGTGCTCTTGATGTCGTTCGTCCGAGGTGCGTGGATCGGCGGGTTCGTGGGGCTCGTGATCTTCGCGGTCGCCGCCGCTCGGGCCAAGGCGAAGCTCACGGGCGTCGACTGGTCATTCATCGGCGCCGGGGCTGCGGGCGGGGTAGCGGTGGCCGCGGCGAGCCTGACGGTGAACTCGAGCGTCATGAACTTCTACAACCGGATCGTCTCGATCTTCCAGTTCAAGCGCGGGAGCGCGCTCACGCGCTTCCAGATCTGGGAGGCGGCCGTCGACGCCATCGCCGAACGCCCGGTCCTCGGATGGGGAGCGGATACGTTCCGGCTCCTGTTCCCCCGGTTCAAGCCGGCCGAGTACGTGGCCGCTGCCGGCTATCTGTCCGTCGCCGACAACGTGCACAACTACCCGCTGCAGCTGGCGACCGCGCTCGGCATCCCAGGTGTCGTGCTGCTCTACGGGCTCTTCGTCTTCGCGCTCATCGTCTCGGCTCGTCACGCGTTCGCGCGAGGTACCGGCGCGGAGCGGCTGCTCGTGTCGGGCGTCTGGGCCGCGGTGGTCGCGTACCTCGTGCACCTGCTCTTCGGCCTGTCGGTGACCGGCTCCACGGTCTTCCTGTGGCTGTGCGTCGGTCTGCTGCTGTCGCCGATCGCGACGCGCCGGGAGGTCGGCGCACCCGCATGGGGAGCCTGGGTCGTGCCCGTTGTCGCGATCGCGGTGCTCGTGGGCACGGTCTTCAACATCCGGTACCTCGTGGCCGACCACTTCTACATGCAGGCGCGCGTGATGACCCGCGGTCTGGAGCGGGTGGAGAATGCGCGACGTGCGGTCGAGTTGAACCCGTACAACGACATGTACCGCGCCGAGGTCGCGGTCGCGTGGCAGGACGCGTTCATCAACCTGGCTGTCGCCGCCGAGCCTGCGCAGGGTGACCTTGCCGAGCAGTACTTCCAGAACGCCGAGGAAGCCTACCGGGAGACGATCGCCTACATCCCCATGGAGTACGACAACTACGTCTTCCTCACCAACCTCTACAACCAGGGTGGTTTCTACCTCGACGACCGCTACTATGAGGACGCGATCGAGGCAGGACTCGACGGAGTCGAGGTGGAGCCCTACGGGCCTGCGGTGCGCACGCAGCTCGCCATCGCCTACATGAACCTCGGCCGGTATGACGAGGCGATCGAGCACGCCGAGTACGGCGCCGCGCTCGATCCGCGCTACGTGGAGATCCGGGCCATCCTCGGCGACGCGTACCGTCTCGCGGGGCGCCTCGAGGATGCTCGCGCGACGTATGAAGAAGTGCTCGAGTTGGCGCCCGGACGTACGGACGTCGCGGCTGCCCTCGAGTCGGTCGAAGCAAGTCTTGCTGCTCAGGGTGAATGAGCACACCGTTTGCTGAGAGAGGAGTGAGATGGAGCGAGCACAAGTTCCCGAGACGACGATCCAGCGGCTGCCGGTCTACCTGCGCTGCCTGCTTCAGGCGCAGCAGGAGCGGATGCCCGTGATCAACTCCGTGCAGATGGCCGAGATGTGCGGCAGCAACGCCGCGCAGGTCCGCAAGGACCTGTCGTACCTCGGTGAACTCGGCACGCGCGGGATCGGGTACGACGTCGAGGCGCTGATCGCGCACATCTCGCGGGTGCTCGGCATCACCGAACGCAGGAGAGCCGTCGTGGTCGGCTACGGTCGTCTCGGCGGGGCGCTTCGCAGCTACACCGGCTTCCCGGAGCGCGGCTTCGAGATCGTGGCCGTGTTCGATGCGGATCCGGCCAAGATAGGGACCGACGCGGACGGGCTCGTGGTCCGTCCGATGGAAGAGCTCGAGGACGGGATCCGGGAGGTGGGCGCCGAGATCGCCATCCTCGCGACGCCTGCGCCGGTGAGCCAGCAGGTCGCGGACCGTCTCGTCAGCGCCGGGATCAGGGCGATCCTGAACCTCGCGCCGGTCCGGCTCCACGTGCCGGCCGGGGTAGCCGTCCGCCAGGTGTGCCTCTCCACCGACCTGCAGATACTCTCCTTCCACCTCGCACAGGAGCAGCTCACGTGACCGAGAAGAACGCGGACCGGAACGGATCGCCGATCGCCGCCGAGTCATCGGACCGCGCACCCGCAGCGGGCCGCACGCCCGAGCAGCTCGTGCCCGGCTGGCTCGCGCTGCTCGTCCTCATCCTGATGCTGGCGGTGGTGGGACTCGGCGGGTGGGTCGTGCGCGGGCTGCTGATCGATGACGACCGCGTCTCGCCGCAGGAAGTCGCGATCGCGGACTGGGAGGCGAAGGTCGGGCAGGATCCCGGCAACGTCGACAGCCGACTGGGACTTGCGTTCGCGTACCAGCAGCAGGGGGAGTGGCAGCAGGCGCTCGAGGAGTACGACACCGTGCTCGAGAGCGACCCCGCCAACACGGCGGCGCTCTACAACAAGGGTATCGTGCTGATGCAGCTGGGCGAGAACAAGACTGCCGAGGAGACCCTCTGGGACGTTCTCGAGATCGCGCCGGATCATGCGCTCGCGTCCAAGGCTCTCGGCGAGTACTACGTCGCCAAGCAGCAGTACAAGTCGGCGCTCGTGGCGGTCGAGCCCGTGGTCGAGGCCCGGCCGGAACTCGCCGACCTGCAGTTCATCGCCGGCTACTGCTACGAGCAGCTCGGCCAGGTCTCTCAGGCGGTCGAGCGCTACGAAGCGGCGCTGCGCTACGCTCCCGACCTCGTCGAAGCGCGTGACGGGCTCGCCCGGCTCGGCGAGGGCGGCTAGCGATGGCGGACGACATCGTCATGCCCGAGGAGGAGTTCGAGCTGCAGGCCGATGAGCTCATGGCCGAGGAGCCGACGCGGACGCGTCGGGGCTTCAACCTCACCCCGCGCCAGGCGTTCATCGCGCTGGCGGTGGTGCTCGCGATCGCGCTCATCGCGCTGATCATCTACCTGCTGTACTTCCTCGGCCGGCCCGAGGTCCTGACCGAACGGGAACCCGTCTCGGGGATACAGCCGATCTGGCAGGTGTACGGTCCGGGGACCGGTGAGGATCCGTTCTTCGATCGCCCCATGGGCGTCGCGGTCGGCTCGGAGGGCCGGTTCTACGTCACCGACTCAGGCAACAACCGGGTGTGCGTCTTCGACTCATCCGGGAGGTTCCTCTTCGAGTTCGGCAGCTTCGGTGTCGCCAAGCCGGCTCCCGGCGCACGTGCGACGTACGTCCCCGGGAGCCTGAACTACCCGGTGGGCATCGACACCGACGACGAGGGCAACGTGTACGTGGCGAGCTTCTATAACGACTCGATCGAGGTCTTCGACCCCGAGGGCGTCCCGCTGCGCCGATTCCCGGACCCGACCAAACCGGTCGGCAAGGGCTCGTCAGGTCAGGACGGCCTCGGCATCGCCGTCACCGATGTCGCCGTGCACGGCGACCTGGTCTACGCGACCGACCAGTACCAGGTCGTGGTCTTCACCCTCGAGGGAGAGTTCGTCCGCCAGTTCGGGAAGCCGGGGCTGGCGCCGGGCGACCTCGACCACCCCAACGGGATCGCCGTCGATGACGACGGGACCGTCTTCGTCTCGGACTCCAACCACGGGCGCGTTTCCGCCTACAGCAGCGATGGCAAGCACCTGTGGACCGTCGGCGAGTTGGCTGCCGGTCCCCGTGACCAAAGCGAGCGCACGTTCCAGCTTCCCCGTGGCCTGACGGTCCTGCCCGATGGTGACGTGCTCGTCGTCGACCCGTTCGCGTTCGAGCTCATCCGGCTCGATCCGAGCGACGGTGCGGTCAGATCGACGTACGGCGAGCGCGGCGTCGATCCCGGCCAGTTGAACTTCGCCAACGACGCCGAGGCGTACCGCAGCTTCGTCGCCATCGCCGACAAGGAGAACGGTCGCATCCAGCTGGTGCGACTCCTCAACTGACGTGCTCCGTCGGCATGCCGTTCTGCGGTGTGATCCGGCTTGTGAACGGCGTAGTCAACACTTCTTAAGGTGTTCTACCAACCCGTACCCTCATGCTAGACTGCAAGACGGTAGCGACTGTGGTTCCACGTCCGAGTCTGCTGCCTGCGATCCTGTACGGGAGGCCCATTGAGCGACCCGGACATCCTCGAAGACGGCGTAGGCGCCACCGAGGGGCAAGTTGGCGTGAGCGGTGAATCGAACCGGCGCGGCCGTGTCGTATTCGCCGCCATCCTCGGCTTGCTTCTCCTGTTGTGCGGCATCACGACCGTCGTCGAGACGTGGGTGAGCCGCAGCCCGGACGAGATCCGCACGATCACGGAGAACCTCGAGTGCCTCCAGTGCCACTCAGAGCTGCTCCCGCAGTTCTCGATGGAGTACACGCACAACCCCTTCGTGCGTGAGCAGTGCACCACGTGCCACACGCCCCACGGCAGGCTCGAGAAGACCACCATCATCGAGGGCGCGGCCGTCACCTGGGAACGGATGCGGACGCTCGTCCAGTGGCTTCCGCTCAAGGTCGTGCTCGACGTCTTCTACTCGGACGGCGATGCGGAGGTCGACGAGGGCGGCACCGTGAAGGATGTCGTCGAGGAGCAGGTCAAGGGCGATGACTCCGAGCCCACGCTGCCCAAGGACGAGCTCTGTTGGATCTGCCACGGAGACATGGGCGCGATGCTCAGTTACGAGTATCCACACGCCCCGTTCGAGAGCGGCTACTGCACGAACTGCCACAACCCGCACGCGTCCGAGTTCACCGCCATCCTCAAGCAGGATCCGCGTGACCTCTGCCTGACCTGTCACCCGCTCGGCCCGGAGTTGGCGCGCGAGCAGGTGCATCCGCCCGTCGAGGGCCGGTTCTGCACGAACTGCCACGATCCGCACTCCTCCCGGTTCCGCGGCATACTCGTCGATAACCAGCGCGATCTGTGCTTCACGTGCCACCCCAGCGTTGCACCGTTGAGCCTCAAGGCTGTGCAGCACCAGCCGTTCATGTACGACAACTGCACCGGGTGCCATGAGCCGCACGGATCGAACTACATGCCGCTGCTGATCGAGGGGCAGCCGGCCGTGTGCTACAACTGCCATCCCGGCATCGAGAACGATTTCGACCGGCCGAGCACCCACCCTGTGTCCAGCGCGGAGCTCGGATGCGCGGGGTGCCACAATCCGCACGCCGCGGACTTCCCGGCGCTCATCTCGGCGCAGGGCAACGAGATGTGCTACCAGTGTCACGCATCGGCCATCCGGACGAGTTACGAGGCCTCGGCGCATGAGAACACGCTCTGCGTGCGGTGCCACACGCCGCACGGCTCCAACTACGCGCCGCTGCTGCTCGAGCGCAACCCCGAGGTGTGCCTGAACTGCCACGCGGCCTCGACGTACGACAACCTGGTCGGGCAGAACAAGCATCCGGTGCGTCCGACGTACTACGACGTCAACGCCGGGACGCCGCTGACCTGCACCTCGTCGTGCCACGACCCTCACGGCAGCGGACACACCTCCATGCTGCGCTACTACAACGCCCCGCTCGACGGCAACTGCCTCATCTGCCACCGGGCGACGCCCGGTTTCGGCGTCGGCGTGGACTACTGATGGCCGCGGACACGCAAGGAGACGCTCGCATATGGCGCGCCTGACGCTCGCAGGTTTCAAGGACCCCGCCCGTCGCCCTCGGTACATCATCTGGTCAGGTGTCGCGCTGCTCGGGCTCGCCGCATTCGTGGTCGTCGCGTTCATGGGGACCTCGACATACTGGTTCTGTGCCGAGGTGTGCCACAAGGTACAGGACGACTCGATCATGGCGTACGACCGGTCGTCGCATAACAAGGTCTCGTGCATGTCGTGCCACGAGCCGGTGAACGCCGACCCGATCACCTTCACGTTCTACAAAGCCAAGGCGCTCGGTGAGCTCGTGCTCACCGTGACGAACAACTACGAGCTTCCGCTCAACGCTGAGAGCCACCTGGCCGAGGACGAGCACCACATGGGGTCTGCGCAGTGCACGCAGTGCCACGCGCTGGATACCCGCGTGGTGACGCCGAGCGAGGGCATCATCATCGACCACGCCGTGCACGAGGAGAACGACATCCACTGCACGATGTGCCACAACCGCGTCGCGCACCCCGAGGACTTCGAGCTCACGCTCACCGACCCCAAGACAGGGGAGCCCAACCGCAAGCACGAGGACTTCATGGAGATGAAGGGCTGCTACCGTGCCGAAGGGTGCCACGGACTGGAGGCAGGATACCGGGCGCCCGGCGAGTGCTCGGCATGCCACCCGGCGGACTTCGAGCTGAAACCCGAGAACCACCTGGTCGCGGGCTTCTATACGCCGGGCGGCGACTCCTCGGGTCACTGGCAGCTCAAGGAGGAGGAGCCGGATTACTGTCGGATCTGCCACCTCGAGCAGACGTTCTGCACGGACTGTCACGGAGTCGAGATGCCGCACCCCGCCGGCTTCACCGATGACCACGGCGCGGTCGGCACCGAGCGTCCCGAGGTCTGCGCCAACTGCCACGCGCGTGGCGCCGAGCGCACCGACCCGACGTCAACCGAGTTCTGTAACGCGTGCCATCATCCCGATGCCGACCCGACGCAGCCGTGGATCCCGCAGCACTGGCAGGTCGTGCGCGAGAGCGGAGCCGAGGCGTGCTTCGAGTGCCACGATCCCGTGTTCTGCGCGCGCTGCCACGTGAACGCGGCCCGGCCGTAGTCCCCGTGCCCGTTCGAACGGGCTACTATGCCGCTATGGGACCACGTCGCACATATGCCATCGCGAGAGCGCTCGTCGCTGCCCTGTTGTCGGTGGGCTTCGTAGCAGCGCTCTCGGCGTGTTCGCCGCAGCCCGCCGTGTCCGGCCCACCGGACCCCGTCGCCCCCGCACCACCTGACCTCTCGACCCCCGAGGCCGCGGTCGCGACGTATCTCGACTGGGTGAGCTTCTCGTACCGCATGGCGAACTCGGACATCGCGACGCCGACCATGACCGCTGATGAGTGGGTCCGCGTGGACGCGTATATCGAGTACAACCGGCAGCAGGGTCGCGGCATCGAGCAGGAGCTCATGCGCTTCGAGACGCGTGACCGCTCGGTCGAGGAGACCCGGGCCACGATCGCCGCGTCCGAGCAGTGGCGGTACCGCTACTTCTCGCTCGACAGCCTCGCGTACACGAGCGAGCCGCTTGAGGCTAGCTACGAAACGACGTACACGCTCGTGCGTGAGGCGGCAGGGTGGTTGGTCACGCGCGTCGAGGCGAGCCCGATGGGCGCGGTCGAGTGATGCGCAGACTCCTGCGGTCCTTGCGTTCGCGCCGACTCGCGGTATGGCTCCTCGGCGCCCTCGTCGGCTACGCAGCGGTGGCGGCAGCGCTCGATGTGCGCGAGGCGTTCAGCGCCCCACCCTTCGTCGTTCTGGCCGCCCTCGTCGCCATGAGCACCGCGGCGTGCGCCTGGGAGCGCTCGGCGCGCGCGGTCTCGATGCTGCGCGTCGGCGTCGTGACGCAGCGCCAGGTCGACCACCTGCGCGAGCATCCCGCCACCGTGATCCCCCTCGCGGAGGAAGGGCCGCGGGATGTCAGCGCGGCTGCGGGTGCGCTGCGCTCGCTCGGGTTCCGCGTGACTGCCGGTGAGCGCATGGCCGAGGGACGCCGCCACCGATGGGGCGCGCTCGGGAGCCCGCTGTTCCACTGGAGCCTCGCGCTGCTGATCGTCGTCATCGCGCTCGGCCAGCTCACACGTGCCGAGGGCCTCATCGGTATCGCCACGGGGGACACCAAGTCGGATGTGCGCGAGGCGTACGGCGTGCTGGAGGCCGGCCCGCTGCACGGCGGCCTCAGCGGCGCATCGATCACGGTGGACCGGATGGAGGCCGAGTACACGCGCAACGGCATCGAGTACGGCCCGACGCCGTACGTCCGCGTCGTGTCCGCGACCGGCGATCCCCTCGCCGAGGGTTTCGTGCACACCAACGCACCCCTGCGATACGGTTCCACCGTCATCCACATGAACGGGTACGGCCTCGCGGCGAAGGTGCGGCTGGATGTCGACGGCACGAGCTCCGCCGAGGAGATCCTGCTCGACTACGCCGATGACGACTCCGGCCGCATCGTGCCGCGGGACCTTGCGGTGCTCGATGCCTCAGGTCAGCCGGCGGTCTCGTTGCTCATCGACGCTGACGCCTCTTCCCGGACGCCCGCGCTTCTGGTGCGATATGCCGAGGGGGCGGGCGACCCTCGCAGCTCCGGCGCGATGGAGGCCAGCATCGCCGAGGGCGAGAGCGTCGCGCTGCCGGGCGGCGTCAGCCTCACCGCCGACCGCCTGACGAGCTACGCCCGGCTGGCGGTCGTGGATGACTGGTCCGTGCCGTTCATCTACGCTCTGTTCCTGACCGGTGTGATGGGCCTTGCCGCGGCTATCCTGACACCGCCCTCCACGGCACGGGTGCTCTTCGTCGAGGGAGATGGGGGCCCCGCCTGGCATGTCGTCGTCACGGGATGGCGCAGGCAGTCGGGCGCGAGCGAGAGCGTGCACGCGGCCCTCGAGGCGGCGGCAGGCGCGAACGGAGGAGAACGACCATGAGCGTCGATACTGAGATCATCTGCATGTGGGTCGCAGTCACGCTGTACGCGGCCTCGGCAGTGCTGTTCGCCGTCTCGCTCGTGTTCAGGAAGGAGCGGCTCGCGACGGTCGCGCTTGCGCTGGCGCTCGCGGGGATCGTTCCCCATACCGTCGCCATCGCCGGGCGATGGGTGCGCGTGGGTCACGGGCCGTACCTCGGCTTCTACGAGGTGATCTCCTCGTACGCGTTCGCCGGGGTCCTGGCGTTCGTGGGCCTGGTCGTCAGGTACCGCTCCCTGCGCCCGCTCGGCGTCGTGCTGATGCCCATGGCGTTCCTCGCCATCGGCGGGGCGATGCTCGCTCCCAAGAGCGGCGTCGAGGTCTCGGCCACGCTCGCGAGCTGGTGGCTCGCGGTCCACGTGTCGTTCGCCAAGCTGGCGTACGGCTCGTTCATCACGTCCTTCGGGTTGGCGGCGGTCCGCCTCATGCGCGCCCGGAGGCCGGAGGGCTTCCGGTCGGAGCGGATGGGTCGCCTACCCGCTGATCCGGTGCTCGAAGACCTGGCGTTCAAGTTCGTCGCCGCCGGCTTCATCTTCCTCGGCATCATGATCGCGGCGGGCGCTATCTGGGCGAACGAGGCATGGGGTCGCTACTGGGGGTGGGACCCCATCGAGACGTGGTCGCTCATCTCGTGGCTCGTGTACGCCGTCGTGCTGCACCTTCGGCTGACGCTCGGGTGGCGAGGCCGACGGTTCGCGTGGTCGGTCATCGCAGCGCTGCCCGTCCTGCTGTTCGCGATGGTCGGCGTCGCGATCGTCTACAACTCCATCCACGCCGGCTACTTCAACATCCTCGGCTGACGTCCGCCGCCGGCAGACGGCGGCAGGAGGGAAGGGCATGGGCTCACGACCGCGATTCCAGATGCGACCCACGACGCTCATCGCCACGCTGCTTGCCATCCTCGTCGTCGGCGCGCTCGTGGTCGCCATCTCGCTCCGCGGAGCCGACGAGGAGCCGGGCGTGCGTCTCGTTCCCGCCGAGGAGGGCTCCGTCCTCTCGCTCGCCGGCGTCTTCCCCGCCGAGGAGGACCTGCCGCTGCGCAATCCCACGGGCGTCGCGTTCGTCGGCCGTCGTCTCTACGTCGCCGAGTCGGACGCGGGCGTGATCAGGGCGTTCACCCCTCAGGGTGCCGAGGTGGCCACGTACACCGTCGCGCCGGCCGAGGGTGCGACGGCCTTCTATCCCACTGTGCTGGCCGACGCGGGGATAGATCGTCTTGCGATCGTGGACAATGCGGCAGCCCGTGTGGTCGTCATTCGTGTGGACGATGCCGGGCCGGAGCCCGGCCACTTCGTGGTGGGAGCGACCGATCCGGCCACTGCACCCGTCCAGCCGACCGCGGTGGCTGCCTGGGCAGGCGAGCTCTACGTCGCGGACGGCGCTACGCATGAGATCCGCGTCTATTCCACTGGAGACGGGGCGTACCTTCGGACGATCGGAGGGAGCCTGGAGCCGCAGCTCAGCTACGTCGGCGCGCTGCTCGCGACGCCTGAGGGCCTGTATGTGGCCGACTCCAACAGCGGCGTCGTCCGGCTCCTGGCATTCGCGACCGGGACCGAGCTCCGCGTCGTCACCGATGACGTCACGCTGCCGCGCGGTCTTGCCGGAGCCGATGGGGTGCTGCTCGTCCTCGACATGTTCGAGAGGACGATGCTCGCCGTGGATGCCGAGGGGCGCCTGGTCGCGTCCACGAGCGCTTTGGGAGCGCTCGCTGGCGTCCTCGACGCGCCGAGGGCTGTCGCGTACCTCGCGGACGCCCGGCGCGCGTATATCGCCGACGCCGGGACGGGGCGCGTCACGGTGGTCAACGTGGTGCCTCCGGCGGGGGAGTGAACGCGTTCACTATCTCGTCCCGTCACATGGACGGTGACGCCGCAGCATGGCACAATGGAATCAACCACGAGCGTGGGTGTGTTGGTGCGCGCGCGGGCATTCGCGCATCACCACGTGTGTGCTCTGAAGTGCGGAAACGGAGGTCGGACTGACGGCGGTGCGACCACTTGTCATCGCGCATCTCGAGACCGCGGCAGTGAATGCCGGTCGCGGTCTATTCGTGTTTCTCGTGATGGCTGTCGTGCTCGTGACGCCCGCGATCGCCGCCGGGATCACCCCACACGGTGGCTACGACGCCGACAGCGCGATCTGCGGATCGTGTCACGTGCCGCATGAGGCGGTATCCGAGCGATATCTGTTCTCGGCGGAGGCATCCGCGGGCGCGGCAGGTGAGATCGCCGTCTGCTACTCCTGTCATGACGGCTCGGGCGCCAGCACCAACGTGAAGACGGGAGCGGCCAACTCGTTCGCGTTGACGAGCGGGCACACGCTGGAGAATTCCGCGCTGTCTCAGGGGGACCACGACCTCACGGACCGCTGTTCCTCGTGTCACAGCCCGCACCTCGATCCGGCGGCCCAGCCGCGTCTTCCCAGACCCTCCATCGTGACGAGCACCGGCACATATGCGGTGACCGGCGCGAACAACACGTGGTGCTTCGCCTGCCACAACGACACCCAGGATTGGCACGCTTCGACCACCGAGGCCGCCTACCCGTATCCGTCGTCCCCGCTGCCGTCGACCACCAAGCCCACTCGTGACACTGCGGGCTATCCCGTGCTCGGGACGTACCCCGGGAGGACCGTCTACGAGGATTCCTCCAGGAACGGCCACGCGTCCATCCCGGCCGGGTACATCACCGACCCCATGGTGCCGAGCCAGACAGCGACACGTGTCGCGGGAGACTGCCTCTGGTGCCATGCGTCGCATCGTGGCGTGAGCGCGTACGACAGTCTGCTCGCCGAGTTCCGACCGTCGACGCCGGCCACGGTGGTCGACGATCAGACGAACGGCACGTACGCCGCTGCCTGCCTCACCTGCCACGGCGGTGGGTCGTGGGAGGCGACGGGCGCCGCGAACATCAAGCAGTTCGTGACCGCGGGGGGCGAGCGCTCAGGCCATCGGATCAAGACGTCGAACGGGACGCTTCCTGTCGGCGCACCGTTGCCGTGCTACGAGTGCCACAACCCGCACGGCTCGAAGAACGGCAACACGATGCTCATCACCGACGCCCTTGGCGGAAGCCTCGAGCCGACGACCGCTGCCGGCGCCTCGGCAGACGCCGAGGTACGGCGCTTCTGCTTCACGTGCCATACCACTGATGACACGGCCAAGGGCTGGGACAGCGATCTGAATGACGATGGCGCGCACACCGATGGCGGGTACGTCTTGGTGACGGGTCAGACCGTCGTCGGCCTTGCCCGCGACGCGGCAGTCGGGGACAACGTGCTGCGGTTGCCCGCGGCGAACGGTCACAGCGAGTTCGACAGCCAGAGCTGCTACCAGTGTCACGGCAGGGATTACGCGTCGGGCGGCTACAACGTGCACAACCCCACTGGCGGCGTCTCCGCCGGCGGTGTCGCCTGCTACGGATGTCACGGCGAGTACGAAGAGCACATGGAGTTCACGGGTGGGAGCAGCATGCTGACGTACCACCACGTGCTCGGCACGGCCACGTACGCCGGCGACGAGGCCGCCGCGTTCTGGCAGGACACCTACCCCACGGCGGGCACGGCCGCAGCGGCCGCGAACGTCTACTGCCTCAGTTGCCACGTGGACCACGACAAGTTCAACGACACGCCGGGCGCCAATCTCCGGGGGAGCATGGCTGGCGCTCCCACCGCTGCAGCCACCGATTTCAACAGCTCGACGGGAGGCGTCTGTCTCGGCTGTCATGACAAGGCGCTCACCAAGGACTACGCGAACCAGAAGGACGACGGATCGCGCACGACGCCGATCATCACCACGGGCATGTACGCCGGCAAGGCGCATGACTACGTGGTGAACTCGTACTTCGGTCCCTCGGCGGACACCGGGAACCGCTTCCAGGCGAACTGCGCGAAGTGCCACAACGACGAACAGTCCAAGCCGTTCCAGGAGGCTGCGGGCTCGGCGTTCACATTCGGCACGCACTACAGCGCGCAGCGCAGGATCATCGCCGCGCTCGGCGGCACGTTCAGCGATCCTGCCGAGGAAGGCTTCTGCTTCCGCTGCCATGGCGTGAGCGGGCTCACGGGCGAGGACTACTACGCAGTGGCGCTGATGAACTCCGCGTCGCAGTACGTCTACACGCAGATCAAGTCGCGCACTTACACCCATGACGTCGACAACGCCGCATGGTCGGGGAGCCACCGGCCGGACGAGAACCAGGCACACATCAGCGCCAACAAGCACGTCGAGTGCGAGGACTGTCACAACCCGCACGCCGCCGGTAAGGTCACCCACAACGAGGCGGCCGGCAGCGGTATCGGGTCCAATGCGATCAACCAGGCGAACTCGCCGCTCGCCGGCGTGCAGGGCCTGTCGGTCGGAGCGTTCACGAGCGAGTGGACCTCGCCGGCGTCATACACGCCGGGTACTGCCACGAAGGAGTACGAGATCTGCATCAAGTGTCACTCGAGCGCGAACACACAGCTCACAGCGTGGAACGCCACGTGGACGAACGTCGCGATGGAGTTCAACCCGAAGAACGATTCGTTCCACCCGGTCATGGCCGCCCTCCCTGCGAGCGATCTTGGTATCGATAACGGGTCGAGCCGTCTCCCGTACGACAATCGTCTCGGGAACCTGTGGACCGCTGGTCGGGGTGCCACGATGTACTGTTCCGACTGCCACGGTGACAGCGCCACCGGTTCGACCGCCATGGGTCCTCATGGATCTGCCATCCCGCATGTGCTGAAGGGCTACTGGCCCAAGTCTCCGGGTGCCAATGGGATCCCGGGCGATGGTGACGACGTGTACTACAACCTGAATCAGCTGCCGAACTCGGCCACTGGACTGCTGTGCCTGCGATGCCATCCGATGCCCATGAACAACTCACCCTCGAGCGGCAATCCCGTGCACAATGCGCACACATCGACGAGTCGCTCAGATGCGTGCGTCGACTGCCACCTTGTTCGCGTGCACGGAGGTAAGGTCTCGCGCCTGATCGGGGACAACGGCGCCCCTGCCGCGGACATCGCCGCATACATGGATGGCTCTCAAATCGCCATGCGGCGCTTCAGGAAGGTAGACACCGGCGTTCCTGCCGACAAGAACTACTGTTCCGTGAGCTGCGGTGGCAACCATGGTGCAGGACTTGCAAACGAAGACTGGTAGTATCGTCTTCCGGGCCCTTGCGTGCCCGAGTCCTGTGAGGTGCCGGTGGTGAGCCACCGCATGCGCGTGCTGCGGCGAGTGATTCTCGGTCGTCGAGCCGTGGTTTCCGTGATCATCGCGCTCGTGTCGACAGTGACGGTCGGATACGCTGACTCGCTGCTCGGCGTCGACGTTGGAATCGTTCCCGCGAGCGTGGCCGACTGGGCCCTTCGTGTCGTGGCCGTTCTGGCCGCCCTGCAGCTGGCCACAGCGACGACGCTCTTGGCTGCGCGCGACATACGGCGCGCTTTCCGCGCACGAGGACCGGGAGCCCGCGAGGTGATCCGGGTAAGGGATCAGGCATCGATGATCCGCGCGCTCCGCTCCGCATCATACATCCGGCTCCGGCGCTCGCCTGACACAGTGCGCTATGTCAGGAACGTCTGGGGCTATGCGGGCCCGTGCACCCTGCATCTCGGCATGCTCGTGGTGATGTGCGGCGTGCTCGTCGCTTCACTCACCCAGAGCAGCGGGACCTTCGTCGCATATGAGGGAGAGAGCATCCCGGCCGGGACGGTGCCCGCGTCGACCGAGCGGGGTCCTCTCGCGTCCCCGCCGGCGCTGACGCGTCCGATCATGCTCGATCATCTCGATGTCACCTACTGGCCGGACGGGGCGCCAAGGCGCATCGCGGCGCTTGTGACGCTGGAGACCGCGGACGGTGGGCGAGAGCTCGAGGTGGGCGTGAACGATCCTGGCGGTGTTTCTGGCTTTCGCATATTCCAGCATTCGACTTTCGGGTACGCGTTCGGTATCACTGTGACGCGCGGGGGAGTCGGTGAGCGCTATAGGTTCGAGATCCCCGTCCCTGCTGAGCGGGACGCTGCGTCCTACCTCGACACGACCCTGGACTCCGGTGACATGCTGCGCGCGAAGCTCGTTCATGACCCGTCAACTCCGACCGGAGCGCCCCTGCTCACGCTCAGGCTCGTTCGTGGTGGCGTGACGCTGGGTGAGGCGGAGTACGCGGCGACCTCCTCGGCGGTGCTGGGGGATACCGAGGTGTCGGTCGACGTTGTGAAGCGCTGGGCTGTCTTCAGTCTTCAGCGAACGCGGGGGATGGGCCTGGTGTTCACCGGCTTCTTCCTGATCTTCGCGGGTGCGGTTCTGACATACGCGTTCACTCCGCGGGAGGTCACTATCAGCAGGTCGTCCGCGGGTGGCGTCGTGGCCGAGTGGCACGCCGTCCGCTTCCCCCTGATGTATGGTTCAGAGGTGGCAGCATTGAGACGGGCAGCAGAAGCTGACGGAGATGACGATGACTGAGGCGTTGCTCATAGCCGACCCGCTGCTCCACCTCGCTGCGGCGGCGTGCTACATGGTGGTCTTCGTTCTCCTCGTCGTTGAGATGCTGCTGGGAAGGCGGACGGCCTCTGCCGCGATGGCGTTGGCGTGGGTAGGCACTTCCACGCATGCACTTGGCATCCTCGCCCGCTGGACGGTCGCGGGACATGGTCCCATGCTGACGAAGTACGAGAACCTTTCGGCATACGCATTCGTGACGGCGGGGCTGGCCCTCTATCTCGGTGTTCGAAAGGCAGGGCTTCGCTCGCTCGGTGTTCTCCTCTATCCGGCCGCGTTCTTGATGATCGGCGTCGCGGTCTACACCGGCCCGGACCTGGTGAACCTCCCTCCGGCGTTCACCGGGGTGTGGCTCGTGATGCACGTGTGCTTCTACTTCCTGGCATTCGGGAGTGCCATGACTGCAGTGTCGGCCTCGGTGCTCCTCATGGTCCGCTCGCGTCTCAGGCCGACGGTAGCCGCGCGACTGCCGGATGTGGATGACCTGGACGTTGCCGCATACCGGTTCGCGGGACTGGCGTTCACGTTCTGGGGCATCGGCATGCTCACTGGTTCGATATGGGCCTACAACGCGTGGGGCCGGTACTGGGGATGGGACCCCGTGGAGACCTGGTCGCTCGTCACCTGGCTGATTCTCGGCGTCTACCTACACCTGCGTCGTTTCTTCGGCTGGGACGGCACCCGAGCTGCCTGGCTGATCGTGCTGTCCTTCGCGCTGGCGCTCATGTCGCTGTTTGGGACGACCTTCATCACCGGCTCCTTGCACGGGGTGTACTTCCGGTGAGGCTGCTGCGTCTCGCGCTGTCGCTCACCCTTGTGCTCCTGGCCGTGCTCGGGTGCGCTCCAGTCTCCGACGGCGAGTCCCCTGAGCAGGCGGCGGTCGAAGACGCCGTGTGGGCATATAGCGCCGCACTCAGTGAGGCGTTCGCTCACATGGACATGAACCGGTTGAGCCAGGTGGCGACAGAAGAGCAAGCCTGGACCGAGTACGCTCTCATGGCTGCCCTCGGTGAGAGCCGGGTGCGTATGCTCGCAGACGTCGTCGACATCGAGTTCGGCGAGGTGGACTTCCCTGACGAGGGCACTGCCGTCGTCACGACGACTGAGACCTGGGACTACCGTCATGAGAGCCTCGACACGAGCGAGACCGTGCGCGAGGAGCGCGGCGTCGTCTACCATCTGCGCTACGAGTTGGTCCTGAAGAACGGGCGCTGGCTCGTGGACCGGGTCACGTCCCTTGATGCCGACGCTTCCCCCAGCGAGGACACGACGTCATGACCGCCATCGCCATCATCATCAACAACTACCTTCACGATGTAGCGACCGCGGTGCTGATAGCATCGGCGGCCCTCGTCTGGGCTCTCGATCGCGCGGTGGAGCGGGACGGCGCGGGTGCGGGGCTGCTCGATGCGGCATACCCGAGGCTCGTCCGGGTCGCCTGGGCGGCGCTCATCTGGATCGTGGTCGGCGGGGTGCCGCGGACGATCTTCTTCACCCGCTACGAATGGGATCCGGCGGTCGTCAAGGGCATCGTCCCGGCGCTCGCAGTCAAGCACGTCCTCATGGTCGTGGCGGTGGTCGTCGGCGCTGTGATGTGGAGCCGCGTCGCGCGCCGCGTACGCGCGCGGGCAGCCGAGACGGATACCGTTAGCGATTAACGAATGTGAGCGCCGGTGGTACAGAGAATCCCACGTGGCGGGTACGAGTTCGTTACACGAACGCCGGAGCACGCTATACTCCTAAGGACGCATCATCCGCGGACCGGGAGTCATGATGGCCCAACGACGCACAGCTCCGGATGCGACGGTGTACCGCCTGTCGCTCTACCACTGCTATCTCGGCGAACTGCTCCGCGTCGGCGCGCCTGCGCGCATCACGTCGCGGGAGCTGGCCGAAGAGCTCGGCATCAAGGAGGAGACGGTGCGCCGGGACATCTCGTTCGTCGGCGACATCGGTCGTCCGGGCGCCGGCTACGAGCCGGAGGTGCTCTTTGCGGCGTTCACGGAGTTCCTCGGCCTATCGGACGAGTACCCGGTGGTGAAGGTCGGGACACGCGGGATGCTCGAGGCGCTGCAGGTCGTGTTCCCCGCCGAGCGGTACGGCGTCCGGCCGGTCGCGTACTTCTCGGAGTTGCCGGAAGACGCCGGCAGCGCGGTCGGCGATCTTGAGGTCAGGCACCTCACCGACATACCCAAGGTCCTGCCCGATCTCGGGGTGGACGTCGCGCTCGTCGCCTGCTCGCCGGGGTGGGTCCAGATCACGCTGGACCTTCTCGCCAGCGCGGGCGTCACCGGAGTGCTGTTGCTCACGCCGATCATCCGCGTGCGCAAGCCTGAAGGCATGACCGTGTCCCAGGTCCGGATGCCCTGCGACATCAAGTCGCTCGCGTGCCGTTGCCAGCTCCCTGGAGGCAGCGTCAGAGCCAGGTAGTCGGTCTTCTCGGCAGGGTTCTCGCTACCCCGTGGCGTAGTCTCGCTGTGCTATACTCTGCCGGCTCCGTTGCCGACAGGCGAGCGCATGCGTGTCGCCGGTGGAGCGGAACCGCGTCCAAGGAGCGCTGCTGATGCCCAAGGCGGATCTCGTCCTGCTGCACGCGCCGAGCGTGTACGACTTCCGTGAGACGTCCATCATGTACGGGCCTGTCTCCGACCTCGTGCCCTCGAGCCCGATCTTCGAGATGTACCCGCTCGGCTTCACCACGATAGCCGAGTACATGGAGCGGCACGGCCTGACCGTCCGCATCGTCAACCTCGCCGTCCTCATGCTCAACCGCGCGGACTTCGACGTGGAGCGGACGATCCAGCGCATGGACCCGGTGGCGTTCGGCATCGATCTGCACTGGCTGCCGCACGCGCACGGCGCCGTGGAGGTCGCGCGGCTGTGCAAGAAGCATCACCCCGAGACGCCCGTCGTGTTCGGTGGTCTCTCGGCCTCGTACTTCCACGAGGAGCTGGTGAGCTACCCGTGGGTGGACTACGTGGTCCGCGGGGACTCGACCGAGGAGCCATTCACCGAGCTCATCTATGCGCTCCGGCGCGGCGGCAGCGTCGCCGACATCCCGAACCTCACCTACAAGACAGCGGGCGGGTCGGTCGTCGTCAACGACATCGACTGCGTGCCCGAGACGTTCGATCACGTGAAGCTCGACTACAGCTTCAGCATGCGGTCGGTGATCCGCGATCGCGACATGATCGGCTCGCTCCCGTTCAAGGGATGGCTCAGCTATCCGGTCTCGGCGTCGCTCACCTGCCGCGGCTGCACCAAGGGATGCCCCACGTGCGGCGGCTCGGCACACGCATTCCGACACCATTTCGGGCGCAGCAAGGTCGCCTTCCGCGATCCCGAGCTGCTCGTACGGGACATCGGACACATCGCCCGGCACATCCCGGGGCCTGTCTTCGTGCTGAACGACTTCCGCCAGGCGGGAGACGACTACGTGCGCGAGTTCATCACCGGGCTCAAGCGGATCGACTTCCGGAATCCGATCGGCTTCGAGTTCTTCTCGCCGCCGGCCGAGGAGTTCTACGCGTTCCTCGACGAGAACCTCAACGACTACTCGGTGGAGGTCTCCGCCGAGAGCCACGACGACGCCGTGCGCGCCGCCTTCGGCAAGCCGTACACGTGGGAGGCGCTCTGCGAGTCCGTGGAGGCGGCGTTCCGCAACAACTGCCAGCGCTTCGACCTGTACTTCATGACGGGCATCCCCACGCAGACCGCGCGCTCGGTGCTCGACACCGTGCCTGCCGTCCAGGAGCTCTACGATCGGGTCGGCGGGGATTCGCGGCTCTTGGCGTTCATCGGGCCGATGGCACCGTTCCTGGACCCCGGCTCGAAGGTCTTCGACGATCCCGCGGCGTACGGCTATCGGCTGCGGGCGAAGACCCTCGAAGAGCACCGGCAGCTCCTGCTCGAGCCGTCGTGGAAGCACATCCTCAACTACGAGCCGGACGGCATGACGCGCGACGAGATGGTGGATGCGACCTATGAGGCGGCGCTCGGCATCAACCGCATCAAGGGGTCGATCGGGATCGTCTCGGCGAAGACCGCGGCCGAGACCGAGGAGCGCATCGCCCAGGCACGGACCGCGATGCGCCGGATCGACGAGATCATGGAGCGACCGGCCGAGGAGCGTCAGCCGCTGCTCGCCGACTTCAAGCGCGAGGTGGATCGCCTCAACGAGAGCACCGTGTGCGAGAAGACCGAGCTCAACTGGCCCTCGAGCGCCAACTGGCGCCACGTCGTCTACAACGCGCTGCTGTGGGTCCGCGTGAATCTGGAGACCGTCTTCCCGCGCCTTCGGAAAGTAGACCCTCGATTCATGGAGCCCGGACGTTGATGGACCAGCACCCCACCACCCCAGCACCCGGAGAGCCCACGACCGATCGCGTGAAGGGCATCTTCAGCCGTATCGCGCCCGAATACGACCGCTTCAACGCGCTGTCGAGCCTGGGGATGGACCGCCTCTGGCGCCGCGCGGCGGTCCGTCTGGCGCGCCCCAGGCCGAGCGACCGTGTGCTCGACCTCGCGGCCGGCACGGGCGATCTCACGATCACCATGGCGCGGCGCGGGAAGCCGGCGTACGTGCTCTCGACCGACTTCGTGCCCGAGATGCTCGAGATCGGTCGCGAGAAGGTTGCGGAGCTGGAGGGCAGGAGCGAAGTCGAGTTCGCCGTGGTGGACGCGCAGGACCTTCCGTTCGACGACGCGACCTTCAACATCGTCACCGTCGGCTTCGGCGTGCGGAATCTGCCCGATCGGACGGCGAACTTCCGCGAGGTGCATCGGGTGCTCATGCCCGGCGGACGCTACGTGATCCTCGAGTTCAGCCGTCCGCCCTTCAAGCCGTTCCGCGCGCTGTACCACTTCTATCTCAAGACCGTCATCCCGGCCCTCGGCGGAGCGCTGACGCGGGACCGGGCGTCGTTCGACTACCTCAACGAGTCCATCCTGGCGTTCCCGTCGCAGCTCGCGCTCGCTGCCGAGCTGCACGCCGCGGGCTTCTCCTCGGTGACCTGGCGCAATCTCACGTTCGGCATCGTCGCGGTCCACGTCGCCGTCAAGTAGGGACGCCTGGAGAGACGCGCACCGAGCGTGTAGGATTGCACCACGGTCCCACGACGGAGGTCAGTGCCGATGCTGCTGCTCGCACGCTATGTCATCCC
Source organism: Anaerosomatales bacterium (assembly GCA_030019445.1). Lineage (GTDB taxonomy): Bacteria > Actinomycetota > Coriobacteriia > Anaerosomatales > Anaerosomataceae > JASEEU01. The sequence continues at coordinate 258,056 of JASEEU010000003.1, forward strand.
GGTCGCCACGCCACACATCGAGGACGGCGGCGTGCTCGTTCGAGACGGGCGTATCGAGGCCGTCGGCACGCGGGCCGACCTCCTCGCCGCGTATCCCGATGAGGAGGTCCGTGACTTCTCGCTTGCGGCCCTCATGCCCGGCTTCGTCGACCTGCACACCCACCTCGAGTACTCCGTCTTCCGCGGCGCGGTCGACGACCTGCCCTACACGCAGTGGAAGATGCAGGTGCTTGCCAAGGAAGGTGGTCTCTCCGAGGAGCAGTGGCGCGCCTCGGCCATGCTCGGCGCCGTCGAGGCGCTCCGGTCGGGCATCACCACGATCGCCGATGTGACGGACGCGGGCGCGTCGCTCGAGGCCGCCGCGCAGGCGGGGCTTCGTGGCGTCGTCTATCGCGAGGTGTCGACGATGGATCGCGCCGAGGTGCCGGCTGTCATGGACGCGGCGCGCGAGGACATGGCCGCGTGGTCGGACAAGGTCGACCCGTCGCTCCTGCGCATCGGCATCGCGCCGCACTCGCCGTACTCGTGCCACCCCGAGCTCTTCCAGGCGGTCGCGGCCGAGGTCGGCGAGTCGCCGGTCCCCGTCGCCATCCATCTCGCGGGTTCGCGCGACGAGTACGCCTTCGTGAAGTACGGGAGCTCGTCGCTCGGCCAGGAGTATCGGGCGCAGGCGGGATGGGCCGAGAAGGCATGGCTGCCCACGGGCGTCTCGCCGGTGCGCTACATCTACCAATGGGGGATCCTCGAGGTGCCCGACATCATGGCCGTGCACTGCGTGCACGTCGACGACGAGGACATCGAGGTTCTGGCGGCCAACGATGTCGCGGTGGCCCACTGCGCTCGCTGCAACCTGAAGCTCGGTATGGGTATCGCCCCGCTCCACAAGTTCGTCGACGTCGGACTGCGGGTCGGTCTCGGTACCGACTCCCCCGCATCCAACAGCACGATCGACTTCTTCGACGAGATGCGCATCGGTCTGCTCGTCCAGCGCGGGCTTGGCGGTGAAGCGGGCTACTACACCGCAGGCCGTTACATGGAGCTTGCGACGCTGGGCGGCGCGCGTGCTCTCCGGCTCGAGCATGAGATCGGGAGCCTTGAGGCCGGGAAGCAGGCGGATATCATCGCCGTCGACCTGTCGCAGAGCCATCAGGTCCCCACGCAGGACCCGCCCGGAGCGCTCGTCCACACGGCCAACCAGGAGGACGTCTTGATGACCATGGTCGCCGGGCGCGTCCTGTACGAAGAAGGACGCTTCAGCACGCTGGATCCCGATGCCGTCACCGACGTCCTGGAGGCCGCGCGGCTCCGGCTGCGCGACTGAGGCGATGCACGAGCGAGGAACGGTGATCGCCGGGCGTGGCGATCTGGTGGACGTGACCGTCACGCCGTCGGGCGCCTGCGGGGGGTGCAGCGTCTGCTCCCGCCGAGAGGGTGGAGAGCTCGTGCTGACCGGCGTCATCGATCCGCTGGGGGCCCGCGTCGGTGACACCGTCGAGGTCGAGATCCCGGAAGGTGTGCGATCGCGCGCGGCCTTCGCCATCTACGTCGTCCCGGTAGCGGGCCTCTTCGTCGGGTATTTGGCGGGCGATTTGCTCTCTCGGGCACTGGGTGGCGCATCTGACCTCGCCGGCGCCGGCGGCGCCGTTGCGGGACTGGTGATGGCTCTGCTCGCCGTGAGAGGGGTCGAGCGGAGGATGCTGTGCGCACGGTCCGTCGCCCCCCGTGTAAGTGCTATAATCGCGCGAGTTTCCGGGCGAACGTGAAGCGCCCGGTTCGAGCAATCACACAAGGAGGTTACCGCACGTGAGCGACCAGGATTTCTTCTTCGACGAGGAGGAGGCCGCGCCGGCACCGAAGCAGCGGCAGAGCGGGAGCGCCTCCCGCGCCAAGAGCGCGCCCGCGGCCCCGCAGCGGCAGTCGTCCGGCGGTGCTTCCTTCTTCGCTCAGGACGTGAGCATGAGCATCGCCGCGCTCATGTCGGTCATCGCGCTGCTGCTCGGCGTGATCGTCGGTATCGTGATCCCTGATCAGGGCGGGTCGACCACGACCGGCACCACGCAGACGTCCACGCAGCAGGGTGCCGCTGCCCCGCAGCTCACCGAAGAGCAGCTGAACTCCGGCCTGCCCGAGGGTCACCCCGACATCAGCGGCATGTCTGGCGGCGAGGCGACGTCCTCCGCGGACGCGACCGCTACCGAGTAACGGATCCTCGTGATGCCCGGTCCGCTTGCGCGGGCCGGGCTTTGCGATACTGAGAGCGGAGAACGCATGGCCATCAACAAGAGCCAGTCACCCGCCTGGGTGAAGATCGTGATCTGGGTCGTCGCCCTGTCATTCGTGGCGAGCGGTATCGGCTTCGTTGTGAGCGCGGGCCTCGGCTCCGGCGGCACGCCGGACAGCGGGACCGCGACGGGCGACGCCACGGTCGGCATCGACCAGCAGTACCAGCCCGCAGCCGATGCGGCGTACGCCGCGGCGCAGGCGGCGCCGGACAATCCGGACCTGCTCACCGAGGCGGGGCACCGCTACTTCGAGTGGGCCGTCGGTCTGTACGAGAGCGGCCAACCTGGTGCGGCGGTGCCGTATTGGCTGACCGCAGTGAACTTCTACGACAAGGCGCTCGCGATCAGACCGGACGACCCGGTCGTGCTCGGTAACAAGGCGTTCGCCCTCTACTACGCGGCGAGCCCGGAGGCTGAGCCTGCGCTGCGCGCGTTCATCGAAGGTGACTCGGCGAACACGACGGGTCAGCTGGACACGGCGCGCCAGATGCTGACCGATCTGACGGGCGGCGCGTCGGTGCCCACCACCGGCACGCCCTAGCCGCGCTTCGTATCGGCGATCATCGACTCCGCCTCGCCGAGTGTCGGAGCGGTGGAGAAGATCCCGGAGAGCCGGGTCAGCTCCAGGATGTTGTCAACGGCGTCATTGGTGACGAGCACGAGCCGTCCACCAGTGGCGCCGTACTCCTTCGAGAGAGCGAGCAACAGGCCGAGCCCCGAGCTGTCCAGGTAGTCGAGCCGCGACAGGTCCACGATGGTGGATGGCGGCGCGTTCTTCAGAATGCGGTCGATGGTCATCCTGAATGATGCGCACTCGCTGTAGTCGAGGTCTCCTATGAGGCTGAGCGTCCAGTGCTCGTCGCCGGGGTCGAGCTGGATCGTGAGCGCCATGGTCTCCTCGCGGTCGTGGGCTGACATGCGCGTTGTTCGTACCCGATTGACGGGACCCTCTCACGACCGTTCGGCGCGTCGGGCTGTGGTCACCGTGTCTGGACAACGGTACAATCCAAGTACCTGCACGTGACTTCTATCCACGGGGACGGTCGCATGGAACTCGAGATCACCGCGGTACGGGAAGACCACACCTGTCGGCTCACGCTCGTCGGCGAGGTCGACGTCTACACGTCACCCAAGCTCAAGGAGCATCTTGTCGACGCGATCGACGACGGCTGCATCACGGTGCTCGTCGATATGGATGGCGTCGGCTTCATCGACAGCTCCGGCCTCGGCGTGCTCGTGAGCGGGCTGCGCCGCGTCAAGGAGCGCTCTGGCACGATCCGTCTGATCTGCACGAAGGAGAACATCCTCAAGATCTTCCGGATCACCGGCCTCGACAAGGTGTTCCCGATCTTCTCTTCGGTCGAGGAAGCATCCGACTTCTGAGGCCCGGCGCTCCTTGCCATGCGCGAGGCGTCGCCATAGACTGTGACGCACGGCCCGGCCCTGCCGGGCATACCCCTGTCCCGAGAGGTTGATGGCGTGTTCGGTATCGGCGGCTGGGAGTTCCTCATCATAGCGGTCGTCGCCCTCCTGCTGTTCGGGCCCGACAAGCTGCCCGACCTGGCCCGCACGCTCGGTCGCTTCATGGGCGACTTCAAACGCTACCGGGACATCATGGAGTCCACCATCAGGGCTGAGATGTACGCGTCGTCCACCGATAAGCCCGACCCCTTCAAGAAGGGCAAGGAGTTCAGGGAGAAGGTCACCGCGTCCAAGGCTACCGCGGTGGCCGAGAAGCCCGACGCCGAGAAGCCCGAGCCTGCGGCATCCGAGACCGAGAAGCCCGAGCTTGCGGCATCCGAGACCGAGAAGCCCGCGCCGCCGGCGGAAACCTCCGACGATGGGAAGGAGGAGGCTCCGGCCGAGTAGGCGGGGCCGCGGACCATGCCCATCGGACCAGCACGTATGCCCTTCCTGGGTCATGTGAACGAGCTGCGCAAGCGCCTCACGGTCGTCATCGCCGTGTTGAGCGTCCTCACCGTGGTCGGCTACTTCTTCTCCGACGAGGTATTCAACATCCTCGTCGGCCCGATGCGCGACCTGATCGGTGAGCAGGGCTCGTACGCGTTCGACGTGCTCGAGCCGATGGCGAACCGGTTCCGCCTCGGCATCTTCGGCGCGGTCATCGTCGGCAGCCCGATCGTGATCTACGAAGCGTTCGCGTTCTTCCTGCCGGCCCTCAAGCCGCGCGAGCGCAAGTGGTTCTTGTGGACGTTCTTCTTCGCGGTGGTGCTCTTCCTCGCCGGTGTCGCGTTCTGCTACTTCTTCATCCTCGAGCCGAGCGCCGTCTGGCTCGTCGAGCAGAGCGGCGAGACCTTCCAGCTGCTGCTTCGCGCGCAGAGCGCCATGACCTTCGCGATGTGGTTCCTCGCCGGCTTCGGCATCGCGTTCGAGGTTCCCGTCGTGGTCTTCTACCTCGTCTACTTCCAGGTCGTCCCGTACGACAAGCTGCGCAAGAACTGGCGTGTCGTGTGGGTGGTGATCATCATCATCGCCTCGATGATCACCCCCGACTGGAACCCGTGGAGCATGGCCGCGCTGTCCGGCGCGATGATCGCGCTGTTCGAGGGCAGCATGGCGTTCGTACGCATCCTGCTGGCCAAGAAGATCCGCGCGCAGAAGCTCGCGGGCGAAGCCGCGTAAGGGGCGCGCGTGCACGAGATGGGCATCTGTCAGGGCATCCTCACGGCCGCGACCGACGCGGCCGAGCGCGAGGGCGCCGCGCGGATCAACAGCATCGACGTCACCATCGGCGAGCTCACCCAGGTCGTCGAGGACGCGCTGCAGTTCGCGTTCGAGGTGCTCCGCCAGGACACGATCGCCGCCGACGCGACGCTCACCGTGACGTTCCTCGAGCCGCGTTCGCGCTGCACCGAGTGCGACATCGAGTTCGCCCACGGACGCTTCGACGTCCACTGCCCCGAGTGCGGCAGCTACGTGTGCGACCTGGTGCAGGGCAAGGAGCTCGCCATCGAGAGCATCGACATCGACTGACCGGAGGACGGCAGTGAAGATCGGCATCGAGAAGGGCATCCTGGAGTTCAACGACGCGCTTGCCGAGGAGAACCGCGCGCTGTTCTCGGCACATGGCGTGTTCGTCGTCGACCTGATGGCCAGCCCCGGCGCCGGCAAGACCTCCACGATCCTTGCGACCATAGCTGCGCTGCGCGACCGGTACCGGATCGCCGTCATCGAGGGCGACATCGCGAGCAAGGTCGATGCCGAGAAGGTCAAGGCGCACGGGATCCCGGCGGTGCAGATCAACACCGGCGGCGCGTGCCACCTGGAGTCGCGCATGATCCGTCGCGCGGTGGAGGCCATCGACCTGGACGAGGTCGACCTGCTCATCATCGAGAACGTAGGTAACCTGGTCTGCCCCACCGACTTCGACCTGGGCGAGCATGCCAAGGTGATGATCCTTTCGGTCCCTGAGGGGCACGACAAGCCCTACAAGTACCCGGACATCTTCCGGGTCTCAGAGGCGGTCATCCTGAACAAGTACGACACGATGAGCGTCTTCGACTTCGATGAGGCGGACTTCCGCAGGGTCGTCACGAGCCTCAACCCGCAGGCCCCCGTCTTCCCGATGTCGGCGACGTCCGGCGCGGGCGTCGAGGCCTGGGCGGAGTGGCTCGCCGCGCGCATCGAGGCCGTGAGGGGTGAGACGTCATGATCGATCGGGAACGCGCGCTCGAACTCGTGCGCGAGCGCATCGGCAACCGCAACCTGGTCAACCACTGCGTCGCCACCGAGGCGATCATGCGCGCGCTCGCCGTGCGCTTCGAGCTGCCGGAGGACGACGTGGAGCGATGGGCACTCGCGGGGTTGCTGCACGACCTGGACTACGCCCAGACGGCCGAGGACTTCGAACGTCATGGCGTCCTGACCGCCGAGATGCTCGCGGGCGAGATCGACGACGAGATGCGTCACGCGATCCTCGCGCACGCCGACAAGGCGCCGCGGGAGAGCCGCATGGACGTCGCGCTCTATGCGGCCGACCCCACGACCGGCTTCATCGTGGCGGCGGCGCTCGTGCGTCCCGACAAGTCGCTCGCCGGCGTGCAGCTGAAGTCGCTCACGAAGCGCTGGAAGGAGAAGGCGTTCGCCCGCGGCGCCAGCCGCGACCAGATGGCCGCGTGTGCCGATCTGGGTATGGAGCGGGACGACTTCCTCGCGCTCTCGCTCGCCGCCATGCAGGCCATCTCCGACGACCTCGGGCTGTAGCCGATAGGGCGGTCCGGGGTCGGTTCCTGTTCGGCCAGGGGTTGACGCACCGTTGTATACTCCGGTGGACTGCCCAGCCGACGGACAGGATGCCGCTTCATGCGACTTGTCATCTCCGAGAAGAACATAGCCGCCCGACGCATCGCCGAGATACTCGCGGTGGGTCAGCCGACGGCTGACAAGGTCTACTCCACGCCGGTCTACCGCTTCCGGCGGGACGGCGAGGACTGGGTCAGCGTCGGCCTCAAGGGCCACATCATGGAGGTGGACTTCCCGGAGGAGTGGGAGTCGCAGGGGCTCAAGAAGTGGACGCTGGAGTCGCTTCCGACCCTCGTGGGCGCGCCCGTCCTCAAGCTCCCCAAGGAGCGGGGGATCATCCAGTCGCTACGCAACCTCGCGAAGAAGGCCGACGCGGTCATCATCGCCACCGACTACGACCGCGAAGGCGAGCTCATCGGCGCCGACGCGCGCGACATCGTGCGCGAGCAGAACCCGGACGTCCCGGTCAGCCGGGTGCGTTTCTCGGCCATCACGAAGGATGAGATCGAGCGCGCGTTCGCCGAGGCGGACACCGTGAGCGAGGCGCTTGCCGAGGCGGGGGAGACGCGCCAGGACATCGACCTCATCTGGGGCGCGGTGATGACGCGCTACCTCACGCTGGCGCACCAGAAGATCACGCGACGCCCGTTCGGCGACGTGCTCTCGGCCGGCCGGGTCCAGACGCCCACGCTCAAGCTTATCGTCGACCGGGAGAAGGAGCGCGACGCGTTCGTCCCCGAGGACTACTGGGTCGTGAAGGCGACCTTCAGCCAGAAGGGCGAGGAGTTCGGCGCGACGCATGCGACCGATCGCTTCACCTCCGAAGCCGATGCGCAGGCCGCCGTCGCCGCCACCCAGAGCGCTGACAGCGGCGTCGTGACGGAGGTCAAGCGCACGCGGCGGACCGTGAATCCGCCTGCGCCGTTCAACACGACGTCGCTCATGGCCGCCGCCGCGTCGGAAGGGCTGACGCCCGCCCGGACGATGCGGATCGCCGAGTCGCTCTATATGAGCGGCTACATCTCATATCCGCGCGTCGACAACACCGTCTACCCGCCGAGCCTGGACCTCAAGGCCATCCTCCATGCGCTCGACCGCGTGCCTGTCTACCACGAGCACGTCACGAAGCTGCTGAAGAAGGGCACGCTCACCGCCACGCGCGGGAAGAAGGAGACGACAGACCATCCGCCGATCCATCCCACGGGCCCGGCGGACCCCGAGAAGCTCGGGGGACCGGAGTGGAAGGTCTACAACCTCGTGGCGCGCCGCTTCCTCGCGACCCTCTCGGACCCCGCGGTCATCGAGGCCACGCGCGTGGACATCGATGTCAACGGGCAGGGCTTCGTCGCGCGTGGCGACGTGGTCGTCTCGGCTGGCTTCCGCGCGATCTACCCCTACGGACTCAAGAAGGAGGAGCGGCTCCCGGCGATGGCCGAGGGCGACCGCCCCGACTTCCTCGGCGCGCAACTCGACGCCAAGCAGACGCAGCCGCCGGCGCGGTACTCGGCGGGCAAGCTCATCCAGGAGATGGAGCGCCTCGGGCTCGGCACCAAGGCCACGCGTCACGACATCATCCAGAACCTCTACGACCGCAAGTATGTGGCGAACGAGCCGATCGAGCCCACGTGCAAGGGCCGGACCGTGATCGAGGCGCTGACCAAGTACGCCGAGCGGATCACCACCCCCGAGATGACCCAGCGGCTCGAGGAGGAGATGGACGCCATCGCCGGCGGGCGTGACTCCCGCGAGAACGTCGTTGGGCATTCGCGCAAGCTGCTCGCCGATGTGATCGAGACGGTGCTGCCCATCGCCCAGGAGGTCGGCGAGCTGCTCAAGAGCGCCACTGACGAGGACGCGAAGGTCGGCACCTGTCCGGAGTCCGGCCACGACCTGCTCATCAAGTTCTCGCCGAAGAACCGCACCTACTTCGTGGGGTGCGCCGGCTACCCCGAGTGCAGCGTGACGTATCCGCTGCCGCGCAACGCCAAGTTCGCCTCGGTGGACGAGGTCTGCGAGGTATGCGGCACGCCGCAGGTCAAGGTGCTGCAGTTCAAGCGCAAGCCGCAGATCATGTGCCTCAGCCCCACGTGCCCCACCAAGCGCGGCCCGGACATCATGATCGCCAAGGGCGGCTGTCCCACCGGCGACGGGGGGGACCTCGTTGTCGAGTACTCGGCCGTGGGCAAGCGCTACGTGCGTTGCACCAACTACGAGCAGTGCAAGACCTCCTACCCGCTCCCGCAGCAGGGGGACATCGAGCCCACCGAGGAACGCTGCGAGTGCGGGGCGCCGGTCGTCATCGTCCATACGCGCAAGGGCCCGTGGAAGATCTGCGTGGACCCGGAGTGCCCGCTCAAGGCCGAGCACAAGAAGCCGGTCCGACGCACGGGCGGGAAGAAGCGCGCCCCGCGCAAGAAGTGACGGTGGGCGCCGGTCGGGGCAGATACTAGGTGCCGCCGATCCGACGGGAGCCCACGATGAGACTGGCAGTCGTCCAACCCGGCCTCCGGGCAACGACCGATGAGGACCTGCGCGCGCTGCGCGACGCCGTCGCGTCGGCCGCGGCAGCCGGTGCGGAGACCGTCATCGTGCCCGACATCCCAGCGCTGCACGACCACCCCGATCCTGGAGGCTGGCGACCGATCGAGGATGCCGCCGGCACCGCGCGCCTGCTCGTCGCGCACGTGCCTGCCGGTCAGACCCACGCGCTCATCGAGGCGGACGGCATCGGCACCGTGGCGGTCGTCTCGGGAGACGGGGTCATCGACCCCGCCGAGATGGGTCGCGTCATGGCCGAGCAGCCCGACGTGCTCGTGCTCTCGCCACGCAGCGAGTCAGACCTTCAGGCCGAGGCGTTCCTGGAGCTCGCGCTCGGCTACAGCGGCTCGGTCGCCGCGCTCGTCATCGTGGTGGAGCCCGATGGGGCCGAGGTCGGCGACCCGGGCCATGGCGGCAGTGCCGTCGTCCACCTGGGAGCGGTCGTCACCGAAGCGCGCTCCGGTGATGACCTCCTGCTTGCCGAGGCGGAGATGCCTCCCGGACCCCCCGAGCCGCGGAGCGCGCTTCCGGACGTCCCGCCGATCCTGCTGCAGCGCCTCGCGGTCCACGCGGGGCGCAAGCTCGACGTGGGCTACCCCGCCGATCTCGACTGACCACGCCGCCCGCGGTCGCGGCACACGGGGTCGTCCGTGATAGAATCTGCACAGAGTCGACCAGTCGCCGTGCCGCAGCCTCCGTCGCTGTGGCGCGGCTTCGTGTGAGAGGGGACACGCGTGGCGCTTCCGAAAGTGACCGTGGTCGGGGCCGGGCAGGTCGGCGCGACCGCCGCCTTCCTCATGGCGGTGAAAGGTCTCGCCGATGTCGTGCTCGTGGACGTGGCCGCGGGGATCCCGCAGGGCAAGGCGCTCGACATGATGCACAGCCGCTCCGTCGAGCGGTTCGCGGGCACGGTCGTCGGTACGAACGAGTACGAGCTCACCGCGGGGTCGGAGGTCGTCGTGATCACGGCCGGCCTTCCGAGGAAGCCCGGCATGACCCGAGACGATCTACTGGCGGCGAACGCGTCGATCGTGCGCTCCGTCGTCACCCAGCTGGTGCAGTACTCTCCCGACGCCGTCATCGTCTGCGTCACCAATCCGCTTGACGTGATGACGTACCTGGCGTGGAAGGTCTCCGGGCTGCCGGCGGCCCGGGTCCTCGGCATGGGCGGCGTGCTCGACTCGGCGCGTTTCGCGTACTTCATCGCCGAGGCGACGGGCGAGCCGATCGCCGACATCGAGGCGCTCGTCATCGGCGCGCACGGCGACGCGATGGTGCCGCTGCCCCGCCTCTCCACGGTGGCCGGCCGACCGCTCCCCGAGGTCCTCGATGAAGCGGCGGTGGCCGAGGTGGTGCGGCGCACCGTCTTCGGCGGCGCCGAGGTCGTCTCGCTGCTCGGCTCGGGCAGCGCCTTCTACGCCCCCGCGGCGTCGGTGACCGCGATGGTCGAGGCGATCCTGCACGACTCCGGGGCGGTCATGCCGTCCTGCGTCTACCTCGAGGGCCAGTACGGCCTGGACGACGTGTATGTCTCGGTGCCCGCATCGCTCGGCCGCGGCGGCGTGCGCGACGTGCCCGAGTATGGCCTCACCGAAGACGAGCTCGCCGACGTGCAACGGTCGGCGCGAGGCGTGTCCGAGAGCGTCGCCGTGGTCGTGCAGGGCGGATGACCCGTGATCGGGCCGGACGCGATAGCGGCCGCGGTCGCCGGAGCCGTCCGTGAGGCGGCGACGACGCTGCGTCCCGATGTGCGCGTGGCGCTGGAGCGGGCGATAGCCGCCGAGCGCTCACCGCGAGGTCGACAGGTCCTCGAACAGCTGGCCGAGAACGCCCGCATCGCGCATGACGAACGCGTCCCGCTCTGTCAGGACACCGGCACCGTGTGGGTGCGGGTGGAGATCGGCGAGGAGGAGTGCGTCCGGGGATCGGTGCGCGCCGCGGTCGATGCGGCGGTGGCCGAGACGTACCGCGCGAGCGCGCTCAGGATGAGCGTCGTGCGCGACGCGTTCTCTGACCGGGCCAACACCGGTGACAACACACCGGCCTTCATCGAACTCGCCCAACGCCCCGGCACCGGAGCCACGGTGCACGTGATGCTCAAGGGCGGTGGCTCGGACAACTCCTCGGCACTGGCGATGCTCGAGCCCGCTGCCGGTCGCGAAGGCATCGTGCGCTTCGTGCTGTCCGTCGTCGAAGGTAAGGCGACAGGGGCGTGCCCGCCGTTGCTCGTGGGGGTGGGCATCGGGGGCACGTTCGACACGGTCGCCGCGCTCGCGAAGAAGGCGCTGTTGCGCTCGCTCGACGAGCCGTCGCCCGGACCCGTCGACGAGCTGGAGCGCGAGATCCTCGACGTCGTCAACGCCACCGGTATCGGCCCCGCGGGTCTCGGCGGCTCGACCACCGCGTTCGGCGTCCGCGTGCTCACCGCTCCGTGCCACATCGCCGCGCTACCGGTCGCCGTCAACCTGGGCTGCTCGGCCGTGCGCTCCGCTACCGTGGAGATCGCCTGATGGGCCCCGGCGACCACGTCGTCCTGCACCCGGTGGCCGAGCCCGCGTCGTTCCGGGTCGTCATCGCCAACAAGCGGTTCCGCAGGTTGTGGCTCTCGCAGTTCGTGAGCGGCGTGGGCGACTGGCTCATCATCGGTATCCTTATCCCCACGGTCACCGCCCTCTCCGGCGGTTCGTCGTTCGCGGTCGCCGGTATCCTCATCGCCAAGATCATCCCGTCGCTCATCCTGAGCAGCTTCGTCGGAGTCTTCGTCGACCACTTCGACCGCCGCAAGCTCATGATCGCGTGCGACGTCGTCCGGGCGGTGCTCACGCTCGGCCTCGTCTTCACCAAGAGCCTGGCATTCATCTACTTCGTCGTGTTCGCGATGGAGATCGCGTCACTGTTCTTCACGCCGGCCAAGAACGCGCTCATCCCGCGTCTGGTGCCCAACGACCAGGTGACCGTCGCCAACGGCCTCAGCTACACCACGCAGCAGGCGAGCATGCTCATCGGCCTCACGATGTCGGGCGCGATACTCGCGGCCTTCGAGGCGATCGTGCGTTGGCTGCTCGGCAGCGGACTGCCGCTCGTCGACGAGCTTGTCGGGCCGCTCGCCCCGGCGCTGCTCGGGCCCTCGGCGGGCGCGATCGTCAACAGCCTCACGTTCGTCGCCTCGGCCATGCTCATCCTCTCCATGCGCATCAAGGCACGTCCTGAGGGACGCCCGCCTCTCGACCTATCGCTGATCGGCAAGGACGCGATCGACTCCTTCCGCTTCCTCGGCGAGCACCGCGAGCTGCGCGGCCTGCTGCTCACCATCGGCACCGCGATCCTCGGCGGCGGCGCGATCGTGACGGCGGGTCTCGTGCTCGTGCAACAGAACATGGCCGGCGGGGTGCCGTTCTTCGACCGTGTCGAGGCGCTCGAGAAGCTGGTCGCGGCGCCGCAGACGTTCATGCTCGTGTTCATGGCGCTCGGCATGGTGGTCGGCGCCTTCGTGGTGCCGCGCCTCGCCCGCCGCCTGCCGCTGCAGGCACTCTTCCTCGGCGGCGTCGGCGCGTTCGGCGCCGGCATGCTCGCCTTCTCGTTCATCACCGTGTACTGGGCGGCTGCGCTCTTCGCGGTCGTGGCCGGTTTCTGCATCGCCGCGGTGACCGTCTCGGGCAACAGCTACGTGGCCGAGACGGTCTCGGATGAGATCCGTGGCCGGGTCTTCACGGCGCTTGAATCGATCATCCGCGTCTCGCTCCTGCTGTCGATGGTCGTCGTCGCTCCGCTCGGCGACCTTATCGGCAGCCTCGTCGAGAACATCGTGCAGTCGCAGGGCATCGACCCCGAGCGCGTCTACCTCACCGGCCCCCGCATCACGCTGCAGATCGCGTCGATCGTCGTGCTCGGCGCGGCTTTCTACGCGTACCGGACGTTGCAGTGGCGCCGTGACAATGGCGAGACGAGCGCGCACGATGTGCCCGAGGAGGACGACCATGCCTGAGACGGGCCCGTTCCGGCTCGATCTCCCGGCCGACCGGGAGACGCTCGCAGCTCTCACGGCGGGCGATGCCGTGCTGCTCTCCGGCGTCGTCTTCACCGCTCGCGACGCGACGCACGCGCGCATCGTGGCGGAGCTCGAGCGCACGGGAGACCTGCCGTTCGGGCTCGCCGGGCAGACGCTCTTCTACGCCGGCCCCACACCGCCGGCGGCCGGCCGGCCCGCCGGTGCGGTCGGCCCGACGACGGCGTCACGCATGGACGCCCACACGCCCGCGTTGTTGCGGGCCGGTATCGTCGCGACCATCGGCAAGGGGGCGCGCTCGCCCGCAGTGCGCGAGGCGTGTGCCGAGACGGGCTCGGTGTACTTCGGAGCGGTCGGCGGCGCGGCGGCGCTGCTCGCGACGCACGTGCGCTCGGCCGAGGCCGTCGCATGGCCCGAGCTGGGCACCGAGGCGCTCCTCAGGATGGAGCTCGTCGACTTCCCCGCGTTCGTAGCGATCGATACGCGCGGCGCCGACCTCTACGCCGAGGCGCCCGCCGAGTGGCGTACACTGCCACCGAGGGGGTGAGCCGATGACCGGGGCGTTCATCACGTTCGAAGGCGGCGAGGGCTCGGGCAAGTCGAGCCAGATCCGCATGCTCGAGAGCAGGCTCGCCGCCGAGGGCGTCGCGACGTCGGTCTTCCGCGAGCCGGGCGGCGGTCTGGGTGGCGTGGGGGAGCGGATCCGCGAGGTGCTCCTCGACCCCGCGCACGACGCGCTCGACCCGCTCGCCGAGCTGCTGCTCTACGAGGCCGCGCGCGCCCAGCTCGTGGCCGAGAAGATCGCGCCGCTGCTCGACGCCGGCGAGGTGGTCCTCTGCGACCGCTACACGGACTCGACCCTCGCCTACCAGGGTTTCGGTCGCGCCGCCGCGCCGCTTGACGTCATCCGCGAGCTCAACGCCATCGCGACGCGCGGGGTCGCCCCCGACCTCACGCTGCTGCTCGACGTCGACCCCGCCCTCGGCCTCGCATGCGCCACGCATGCCGGAGCTGACCGGCTCGAGCGCGAGGAGCTGGCGTTCCACCAGCGCGTGCGCGCCGGGTTCCTCGCCGTGGCGGCCGAGGACCCCGACCGCGTCGTCGTGGTTCCGCGCGACCGGCCGGATGCGGTCGCCGACCAGGTGTGGGGCGTCGTGCGCGACCTGCTCGTCCGTCTCGGCGTGCTACACTAGCGTGCCTATGGAACGCGGATGCGTCTGGGACGACCTGCTCGGCCAGAGCCGGGTCGCTGACTTCCTCTCCAAAGCCGCCAAAGACGGCACGATCGCCCACGCCTACCTGTTCGTGGGCCCCACCGGTGCCGGCAAGAAGACGGCGGCGCGCTCGCTCGCCTGCGCCCTCTTCTGCGACGACGACGGGTGCGGGACGTGCCCGACGTGCTACCGGATCCGCAACGGCTTCCATCCCGATGTGCGGGTGATCGAGCCCGAAGGCGCGGCGAGCTACGTCGTGAGCCAGGTGCGTGAGATCATCCATGACGTGCACCTCAAGCCCGTGCAGGCGTCGCACAAGGTCTACATCTTCGATGAGGCCGACCGCTTCAACGCCGAGTCGGCCAACGCGTTTCTGAAGACGCTCGAGGAGCCGCCCGGAGATGTCGTGATCGTGTTGCTCGCGCGCAGCTTCGATGCCGTGCTGCCCACGATCGCCTCGCGCTGCCAGGTCGTGCGGTTCAGGGCTGTGCCGGAGCGCTCCGCGATCGGCGTGCTCGTCCAGCACACGGGCGCCACGGAGGCGGACGCGCGTGCGGCGCTCGCCGCTTCGGACGGCGTCATCCCGCGCGCGCTCGATTTCCTCCGCTCGCCCACGCGCCGCGACGCGCGCGCCAAGCTGCTCGCGCTGCTCAAACGGCTGCCGCTCATGGACGGCCACGACGTGCTGACCGAGACGCGCGAGGTGCTCGGCGCGGCGAAGGCGCCGGTCGACGAGCTGAAGGCGCTGCACGCCGACGAGCTGGCCGAGCACCGCGAGCTGCTCGGCAAGGGCGCGTCGACCAAGCCGCTCGAGGAGCGACAGAAGCGCGAGCTCACCGCGCGTGAGCGAGAAGGCGTGACCGAGCTGTTGAGCGTGACCGAGAGCTGGCTTCGGGATTGCTTGGTGCTCTCTCAGACGAGCGGCGGTCCGGTCATGAACCAGGACGCGGCGGATGCGGCCGAGGAGGTCGCTACGGTCATCACGCCGCGCGCCGCCGTGGCCGCGCTCGATGCGGTCGCTCGCGCCCGCCGTCGTATCTCGTATAATGTGAGCCCGCAGCTGGCCGTGGAGGCCATGCTGTTCGACATACAGGAGGTCCTACGATGCCCACGGTAGTAGGAGTGAAGCTGCCGTACGCGGGCAAGACCCTCTACTTCGACCCGGTCGGCGTGACCGTCGACGAAGGCGATCACGTCATCGTCAGCACGGAGCGCGGCCAGGAGTTCGGCGAAGTGGTGCTGGCCCCGCGTGAGATCCAGCCCGACGAGGTCCCCGGCGAGCTCAAGCCGGTGTTGCGTGTCGCGGACGAAGCCGACCACGAGAAGGTCGCGGGGTACGCGTCCGCGCAGCGCGCGGAGATGGAGACGTTCCGGCGGCTCGTGCACAAGCACGGGCTCGACATGAAGCCGATCGGCGTGGAGCACCTCTTCGACGACTCGAAGATGGTCTTCTACTTCGTGGCCGAGGAACGGGTGGACTTCCGTGAGCTCGTGCGCGACCTCGCCTCGGAGTTCCACACCCGGATCGACATGCGCCAGGTCGGCGTGCGCGATGAGGCCCGCATGGTCGGGGGTCTCGGCCACTGCGGCCAGCAGCTGTGCTGCGCGCGCTTCGGCGGCGAGTTCCAGCCGGTCTCGATACGCATGGCGAAGGAGCAGGACCTGCCGCTCAATCCGTTGAAAATCAGCGGTCTGTGTGGCAGACTCATGTGCTGTCTGCGCTACGAGTATGAGACGTACAAGGAGTTCAAGACCCGCGCTCCCAAGCGCGGCACGCCGGTCGAGACCCCTTCCGGAGACGGCAAGGTCGTCGGGTTGGACACGCCGCGAGAGAGCGTGAGCATCAGGCTCCAGGACGGTACCGAGCTGACGGTGCCGCTCGAGGCGCTCGATTGCAGCGCAGGCAGAGGTTGTCCCTGCAAGCTCAAGGCCGATGCGCTCCAGCCCGAGGAGGCGGCGCTCGTCGGTACCGCGCCGCCCGCCGAGGCAGAGCCGGTCCGTGAGCAGAAGCCGACTCCGGCGGACGGAGAGCCGAAGAAGCGGCGGTCACGCCGCTCGAGGCGTCGCAAGCCGGCCGAGAGCGGGCAAGAACAGCAGAAGCAGAGCGAGCCGAAGCCCCGGCAGAAGCAGGGCGGAGGCGAGAAGCGGGCCGAAGGTTCGCAACAGCCCGCGAGCGCTCCCGGACGTCGCCGCAGGCGGCGCAGGAAGCCCTCCGGCGGGCAGCAGGAGGCCGGTGACAAGTAGCACGTGCCGACGTAGCTCAGCTGGTAGAGCAGCGCACTCGTAATGCGCAGGTCAGGGGTTCGAGTCCCCTCGTCGGCTCCACAGATCGCACGGAAAGGCCCCTCGCCGAGGGGCCTTTCTTCATGGATGCGGCTCCGTGCGGCCGCCGGCGGCCGGGGTCGACCCCGGCGCGTTGGGGAACGTAGACAGCGGGCGGGAGCGGCCGCGGGAGCGGTCGTCCCGGAATACCCCGGGGGGCTTGCACTCGTTTTGTAACCCGTGTTACGTTGTCTCGACTTGCACCCCTGACGGGTCTCCCCGGTACGCCCGCCCCGGGTGCATTCTCGTACTCTGGATGCGCCACTACGGACGGAGCGGTACCGGAGGAAGGAGGGAGCGATGACGCCGCAGGGTTCCGGTATGGATCATCTCGTGCTCCTGGCCTTCGTCATCATCGGCTGCCTCTTCGTCCCGCTCACCGTCACCGCGTCGCACCTCCTCGGCCGCGCCAAGCGCGACGAGCGCAAGCTCGACACGTACGAGTGCGGCAGCGAGCCGGTCGGCCCTCCCTGGGTGCAGCTCCGTGTGGGCTACTACGTGTATGCGCTCCTCTTCGTGGTCTTCGATATCGAGACCGTCTTCCTCTATCCGTGGGCGGTTGCGTTCAACCGGCTCGGCGTGTTCATCGTCGTGGAGATGACGATCTTCATCGCCATCCTCGGCGCCGGTCTGGCCTACGCGTGGCGAGAGGGGGCCCTGCGATGGCGCTAGAGCGGTTCACGGGCGAGAACTCGATCCTGTTCGCGCGCAGCGAGCAGCTCTTCGACTTCGCGCGGCGCAACAGCCTCTGGTACCTGTCGTTCGGCATCGCCTGCTGCGCGATCGAGGGCCTCATGAGCGCGAGCGGCCCCCGCTTCGACTTCGACCGCATGGGCGTCTTCTTCCGCGGCACGCCGCGACAGGCCGATGTGATGATCGTCGCGGGTACGGTGAACAGGAAGATGGCCGAGACGGTCAAGCGCCTCTACGACCAGATGCCCGAGCCCAAGTGGGTCGTCTCGATGGGTGCCTGCGCCAACACCGGCGGCCCCTTCCGCGAATACCCCAACGTGGTGCTCGGCGTGGACACCATCATCCCTGTAGACATCTACATCCCGGGCTGCCCACCCCGCCCCGAGTCGGTGCAGTACGGCTTCATCCAGCTGCAGAACAAGATCAAGGCGAACGCGGAGGAACGGGTTGCAGCCGCGCGCAGATGACATCCGGACCGCCCTCGCGGGCGGCGTGCCCGATGCCGAGGTCGCGGAGACGACACTCGGCGTGGTGGCGCGCGTGCCCCTCGGCATGGTGCTCGACGCGCTCCGCGCGTTGCAGGCGGCCGGGTTCGAGTCGCTCGTCGACCTCGATGGGACGGACACCGGCGAGCTCATCGAGCTGACGTATCGCGTGCGTTCCTACGCGCACGGAGCCGAGGCGTACGTGAAGACGACGATCGCGTACGACGGCGAGCTGCTCTCGGCGTGGGAGGTCTATCCCGCGGTCCTGATGCCCGAGCGTGAGACGGCCGAGCTGCTCGGCCTGACGCTGGCCGAGCACCCCAACCCCAAGCGGCTGCTCACGACCGACGGTGTCGAGCCGCTACTGCGCAAGTCCGTCGCGGTCCGCACGCGTGAGGAGGTGCGGTTCTCGTGAGCGATCCACGCAACGACGTGCTGGGCGTCGGGCTTCTCGGCGAGGGTCTGCACCATCCCGGGGAGCCGCCCGCCGGCATCCGGCGCGTCCCGACCGGCGTGGACGGGCTCACCACCGAGCACCTGATCATCAACATGGGGCCGCAGCATCCGTCCACGCACGGCGTGCTGCGGATGCTCATCGAGGTCGACGGCGAGGAGGTCATCGCCGCCGAGGCGTCGGTGGGCTACCTGCACCGGGGGATCGAGAAGCTTGCCGAGCACCGCCGCTACAACGCCATCGGCACCCTGATGGACCGTGGCGACTACGTCTCGGGCATCCACGGCGAGACCGCGCTCGCGCTGGCCGCCGAGCGCCTTGGCGAGATCGAGGTGCCCCGCAAGGCGCAGTGGATCCGCGTGCTCCTCGCCGAGCTCAACCGCATCGCGAGCCACCTCGTGTGGTACGGGACCTTCGGCCTCGACATGGGCGGCATGGGCCAGTTCCTCTACGCCATGCGCGACCGCGAGGCGCTGCTCGATATCCTCGAAGCCATCACGGGCCAGCGCATGATGTTCAACTACGTCCGCCCGGGCGGCGTGATCGCCGACCTGCCTGCGGGCATCGCCGAGAAGATCCGCGTGTTCACCGACACCTTCGACGCCTACCTCGACGAGCACGATGCGCTCCTCGGCGGGAACGAGATCGTCCACGACCGCGTGAAGGGCATCGGCGTCATCGACCGGGAGAAGGCGCTCGCGTTCGGGCTCACCGGGGCCAACCTGCGGGCTGCTGGCGTGGACTTCGACGTGCGCCGGGCGCGACCGTACGATGCGTACGCCGAGATGGACTTCGAGGTCCCGCTCGGCACGACCGGTGACGCGTGGGACCGCTACCAGGTGCGGATGGGCGAGATGCGCCAGGCGAACCGGATCATCCGCCAGTGCATCGACGGCATGCCGGAGGGGGACCACACCGCCAAGGTCTCGCGGGTGCTCAGGTTGCCCGAGGGCGAGGTCTACGCGAGCGTGGAGTCGTCGCGCGGCGAGACCGGCATCCATCTCGTGTCCGATGGTGGCGACACACCGTACCGGATGCACTACCGGGCACCGTCGCTCTTCGCGCTGCAGGCGCTCGAGGACGTCCTCCCGGGGCACCTGATCGCCGATGTGGTGATGATCATCGGCTCCACCGACATCATGCTGGGGGAGACCGACCGATGAGCCCCGTCCTCGCCGCATCGCTTCGCGTGCTCATCGCCGTCGGCCTCATGATGGCCAACGGCGTGATGATGATCTACATGCTGCGCAAGGTGTTGGGACACCTCCACCTGCGCTACGGTCCGTTGCACGTCGGCTGGCACGGCCTGCTCCAAACGCCGCTCGATGTCGTGAAGCTGCTGACCAAGGAGGATGTCACACCGCGCGCCGTCGACCGCTGGCTGTTCCGCCTTGCGCCGCTCGCGGTCTTCGTGCCGTCGCTGATGGCGTACGCGGCCCTGCCGTTCGGTCCCGGGTGGAGCATCGTCTCGCTCGATACCGGCCTGCTCTACACGTTCGCCGTGCTCTCGCTCGTTCCGATCGGCCTGCTGATGGCGGGCTGGGCGTCGGCGAACAAGTGGTCGCTGCTGGGCGGCATGCGCGCCGCGGCGCAGCAGATCGCCTACGAGGTGCCGCTGCTGCTCTCCGTCCTGCCGGTCGTGCTGATCGCGGGGACGATGAGCCTCGGCGGCATCGTGGATGCGCAGCAGGGACTCTGGCTGGGCGTCCTGCCCCGCTGGTTCGTGCTGAACCCGCTCGGGCTGGTCGCGTTCGCCCTGTTCGTGGTCGCGGGGCTGGTCGAGAGCAACCAGACGCCGTTCGACATGTCCGAGGCGGAGTCCGAGCTCGTCACCGGCTTCGCGACCGAGTACTCGGCCATGAAGTTCGGCCTGCTCTTCCTCTCCGAGTTCTCCAACCAGTTCATCCTCTCGGCGATCGGCGTGACGGTCTTCTTCGGCGGATGGATGCTGCCCTGGATACCGGTCGAGTGGTACGCCGAGATACCCGTGCTGCCGGCCGCCGTCTTCATCTTCAAGGTATACATCGGCATCTTCGTGATGATGTGGATCCGCGGCACGTACCCGCGTGTGCGGGTCGACCGCATGATGGAGCTCGGCTGGAAACGGCTCATCCCCGCCGGGCTCGCGCTCGTGTTGCTCACCGGCTTCATCCAGAAGGCGGTGATGTGACGTGTGGGGCGCCGGTCTCATCAACGGGCTGCGCATCTCGATGCGCAACATGCTCCGCGGTCCCATCACCGTGAAGTATCCATACGAGAAGCTCGAGCTGCCCGAGCGCGCCCGGTGGTCGGTGACGCCCAAACGCTTCCCGGACGGCTCTCCCAAGTGCACCGCATGCATGACGTGTGTGAAGGTCTGCCCGGACCACATCCTCGATCTCGAGTTCGAGACGCGCGAGGACAAGACCAAGCACATCGACCGCTTCGGGTACGAGGTCGGCGCGTGCATGATGTGCGGGCTCTGCGTGGAGGCGTGCCCCTTCGACGCCATCGAGATGAGCCACACCTACGAGCTCGCGGTCGGTTCGCGCGAGGAGCTCGCGCAGGTGCTGCTCGGCGATGTGGACGCGGCGACGGCCGCCCAGCACAAGGCGTTCAAGGCCGAAGTCGAAGCAGCGGGTGGAGAGGGGGTCGCCGATGAGTGAGAGCGTGAACGGCGTCGTCTTCTTCATGCTGGCGTTCGCGACCATCGGCGGCGCGCTCATGATGCTCGCGACGCGCAACGTGGTCCATGCCGCCTACTGGCTGCTCGAGACCATGCTCGCTACCGCCGGCCTCTATCTGCTGCTGTCGGCTGAGTTCCTCGCGCTCGTGCAGGTGCTCGTCTACGCCGGTGCGGTCTCCGTGCTCGTGCTCTTCGTCATCATGCTCACGCTGCGTCGCCGCTCGGATGCGATCCGCCCGTTCGAGCCGGGTCTGGGCGGTGCGATCGTCGCGGCGCTCTTCCTCGGCGCGGTCTATCTCGCGCTCACGCGCTTCGTCGCTCCTGCGGTCGAGATGCCGGCGACGGCGCCCGGGGTGGTCGAGTTCGGCCAGATCATGTTCACCGAGTGGGCGCTGCCGTTCGAGATCGCGTCGCTCGTGCTGCTCGTCGCGCTCGTCGCGGCGGTCTGGTGGTCCCGGGAGGGTGAGGACCGATGACCGTCGGCCTCCCGCACTTCATGGCGCTCTCGGCCGTGCTCTTCTCGGTGGGGCTGTACGGCGTGCTCACGCGCAAGTCGACGATCATGGCGCTCATGTGCCTCGAGCTGATGGCGAACGCCGTCAACATCAACCTCGTCGCCATCTCGCGCTTCGTCACTCCGGCCGAGATGACCGGGCAGTTCTTCGCCGTCTTCTCGATGGTCGTCTCGGCGGCCGAGATCGGGCTCGGTCTCGCGCTCGTCATCGCCATCTACCGCCGGCGCAAGACCGTCGAGCTTGGCGCGATGGAAGAGCTGAAGGGGTAAGCGGTGGGCTACGTCGTCCTCATACCGCTGCTCCCCGCGATCGCGTTCGCGGCGCTCGCCCCGCTGCCCCGCTCGGTGCGCAACCGTGCGCTCGGCGTGGCGGTCGCGGCGGTCGCGACCTCGCTGGCGCTCTCGGTAGCGGCGTTCCTCGCGGTCACCACTGAGGCGGGGCACGGCGCGGACGTCGCCTACCATGCGTCGGTCGTCTTCGCCCACGCGGGCAGCGCCGAGCTCGGGTTCGGGCTCCTCGTCGATCCGGTCTCCGCCGTCATGCTGCTCGTGGTGACCGTCGTCGGTCTCGGCGTGCAGGTCTACTCCCTCGGCTACATGCATCGCGACGAGCGTCGTGGCTGGTACTTCGCCGTGCTGTCGCTCTTCACGGCGGCCATGCTGACGCTCGTGCTGGCCGACAACTTCCTGCAGCTCTACCTCGCATGGGAGATCATGGGGCTGTGCTCCTACCTGCTGATCGGCTTCTGGCACGAGCAGGAGGCGCCACGCCGTGCGTCGATCAAGGCGTTTCTGACCACGCGCGTCGGCGACGCGGGTTTCGCTGTGGGGCTGCTCATCATGTACGCGACCACGGGCTCGTTCGCCTACGACACGGTCCTCGGCGGCCTCGCGTGGGCGCCGGGCGCGGCGACCGCGGTCGCGCTCCTCTTCCTGTTCGGCGCGATGGGCAAGTCCGCGCAGTTCCCGCTCCACGTCTGGCTCCCCGACGCGATGGCGGGCCCCACACCCGCCTCGGCGCTCATCCACGCGGCCACGATGGTCGCCGCCGGCGTCTACCTCGTCGCTCGGGCGCTGCCGATCTTCGAGGCGAGCGGTGTGGCGCTCACGGTGACGCTCGTCGTCGGCTCGGTGACCGCTCTGCTCGGCGGGCTGCTCGCCGCGGTCCAGCACGACATCAAGAAGGTGCTGGCGTACTCGACCATCTCCCAGCTGGGCTACATGTTCATGGCGCTCGGCGTCGGCGGGTTCGCCGCCGGGATGTTCCACCTGGTGACGCATGCGTTCTTCAAGTCGCTGCTCTTTCTCGGCGCTGGCGTCATCATCCACGCGGCGCACACCCAGGACATGCGTGAGATGGGCGGCCTCGCGCGGCACCTGCCGGTGACCACCGGGACGTTCACGATCGGCGCGCTCGCACTGGCGGGCATCGCGCCGCTCTCGGGCTTCTTCAGCAAAGACGAGATCCTCACCGTGCTGCTTCATGAACACCAGTACGTCGCCTTCGGCGTCGCCATCGCGGCTGCCTTCGTCACCGCGCTCTACGTCGCGCGGCTCTGGTTCCGCGTCTTCACAGGGCCGGTGCAGAGCGAGGGGCTGCGCGAAGGGCACGCCGAGATGCTCGCGCCGATGGTCGTGCTCGCCGCCATCACCGTGGCGCTCGGCTTCGCCTCTCCCGCGTTCGGCGAGTTCGTCGCGCACCACGGCGAGTGGCCGGCGCCGCTCATGGCGCTCACGTCCACCGGCGTGGCGGTCGGCGGGCTGCTGCTCGGCTGGTTCATCTTCGGTCGGCGCTCGCGCGTGCTGAACACGCGCGTCATCAAGCAGCGCACCGGCCCGCTGTACGACGTGCTCGTGCAGAAGTACTACCTCGATCTCACGTACGACTACTTCATCGTCCAGCCGTACGCGCGGCTGGCGTCCGGCCTGTGGCGCTTCGACGCCGGCGTCATCGACGGCGTCGTGAACGGCGCCGGGGCGCTCTGGCGACAGGTCGCCCGTCTCGGCGCGCTCGTCGACGCGCGTGCGATCGACGGCGTCGTGAACGGCGTCGGGACGGCCGTGAGGTCGGCCGGCGACCGCGTGCGTCGTATCCAGGTCGGGCGCGTGCAGGTCTACCAGGGATTGATGGCCGGAGCGCTGCTGCTGCTCATGACGTGGGTCATCGTGAAAGGAGCCTAGAGAGCATGCTGCTTTCGGCGATCGTCTTCCTCCCGCTCATCGGCGCCGCCGTCGTGGCGATGCTGCCCGCTTCGCGCGCCAACGGCGCCCGATGGCTGGCCGCGCTCGTCGCGGCCGCCGATCTCGTGCTGGCGACGGTGCTCGTCGTGCGGTTCGACGTGGGCGCGGGCTTCCAGTTCGTCGAGATGGCCGAGTGGGTGGGGCAGGTCGGCATCGGCTACCATCTCGGCGCCGACGGCATCTCCGTGAGCATGGTGTTCCTCTCGGCGCTGCTGACGTTCCTCGCGATCGTCGCGTCGTGGCGCATCGAGAAGCGGCCGGGAGCGTTCTTCGCGCTGCTCCTGCTGCTCGAGGTCGGGATGAACGGCGTCTTCCTGGCGCTCGATTTCGTGCTCTTCTACGTGTTCTGGGAGCTCGTCCTCGTCCCGATGTACTTCCTCATCGGCACGTGGGGCGGACCGCGGCGGGAGTACGCCGCCCTCAAGTTCTTCCTCTACACGCTCTTCGGCTCGGTCTTCATGCTCGTGGGCATCGTCGCGCTCTACCTGCATCCGGCGGGCGGGACGTTCGATCTTCTCGTGCTTGCCGAGGCGGGCCTGCCCGCGTCGTTCCAGTGGTGGGTGTTCGCGGCGTTCTTCCTCGGCTTCGCCGTGAAGGTGCCCGTATTCCCGCTCCATACGTGGCTGCCTGACGCGCACGTCGAGGCCCCCACGGCGGCCTCCGTGCTGCTCGCCGGCGTGCTGCTCAAGATGGGGACGTACGGCTTCATCAGGATCGCGATGCCGATCCTGCCCGATGCGTTCGCGGCCTGGCAGCCCGCGCTCGCCGCGCTCGCCGCGATCTCGATCGTCTACGGCGCGGCGCTCGCGTTCGCGCAGACCGACCTCAAGAAGCTCGTGGCGTACTCCTCGGTGTCGCACATGGGCTTCGCGATGCTCGGCATCGCCGCGGGGACGGCCGAGGGGATCGCCGGCTCGGTGGCGGTCATGTTCTCGCACGGCGTCGTCACCGGCATGCTCTTCCTGCTCGTGGGAATGGTCTACGAGCGGACGCATACGCGGATGATCGCCGACGTCTCGGGTCTCTCGGCCCGCGTCCCGGTGGCGGCGGGCCTGCTCGCCTTCGCGTCGTTCGCGTCGCTCGGCCTGCCCGGGCTTTCCGGCTTCGTCGGCGAGTTCCTGAGCCTGCTCGGCGCGTGGGGCTCGACGATGTGGCCCGGCTGGGTCGTCATCGCCGCGGTGGGCGTGCTGCTTGCCGCCGCCTACATGCTCTGGATGGTGCAGCGCGTCGTGCTCGGCGTGCCGTCGACCGCGGTGGAGGGCATCGACGACCTCTCCGGTCGCGAGCTCTTCGCGCTCGTGCCGCTCGCGGTGCTCACCCTCGTGGTGGGCGTGTGGTGGGACTCGTTGCTGCGATTCGTCGACCCGGCCGCGCGTGCGCTTGCCGCGGTCGTCGGGGGAGGGTAGATGTCGGGTCTCGAGCGCCTCATACCCGAAGGGATCCTGATAGCCGGAGCCATCGCGGTCCTGCTGTCGGGCGGCGCCCGCCCGTCGCCACGCGCGGGTGTCGGGCTGGGTGCGGCCGTCGCGGCTCTCTCGGCCATCGCCGCGCTCGTCGTCGGCACCGGTGAGCCGCTCTTCTCGGGAGCGCTCGTCTTCGACGACATGGCGGTCACGGTGCGTACGGCGATTGGCGCGCTATCGGCCGTCTACCTGCTCTGGCTGAGCGCGCAGGAGCCCGGGCCGGAGCGCCGCCGCGAGGCCGCGGTCTTCGTGCTCCTGGCTACGCTCGGCGGCATGCTCATGGCGAGCGCGCGCGAGCTCATCACCCTCTTCATCGCGCTCGAGCTCGGCACGATGCCCGCGTACGTCCTCATGGGATACCGCCGAGAAGACAGCCGCGGGCTCGAGGGCGCGCTCAAGTACTTCCTGCTGTCGATGACGACGAGCCTGGTCATGCTCTACGGCATGTCGTTGCTGTATGCGGCGAGCGGTTCGACCGCATACGACGCGATCGGCGTGGCCGACCCGGGTCTGCTCGGTGTCTTCGCGGTGCTCTTCGTATTCGTGGGCCTGCTCGCCAAGATGTCCGCCGCGCCGTTCCACTACTGGGCGCCCGACGCCTACGCGGGCGCCCCCGCGGTATCGGTCGCGTTCGTCTCCACGGTCCCCAAGGTGGCCGGCACGGTCGCCTTCGTGCGGCTCGCGGCGGTCCTCATGCCGTCGGTCCCCGAGCTCGGCGTGGTGTTCGCGGTCGCCTCCCTCGCGTCGATCGTGCTCGGCAACCTGGCGGCCTATCCGCAGAGCGACGTGCGCCGTCTGATGGCGTACTCGGGTGTGGCGCACGCCGGCTATATGCTCCTGGCGCTTGCCGCGGCGACGCCCGCGGGCTACGCCGCCGCCGTCTACTACACCCTCGCGTACGCGGTGCCGTCGATGGCCGTGATGCTCGTGGCTGCCGAGGAGGGAACCGCCGTCGACGATCTCGCGGGCCTCGCGGCGCGCCGGCCGCGTCACGCGTGGATGATGGTCGCGTTCCTGCTCTCGCTCATCGGCATCCCGCCGCTCGTCGGCTTCTTCGGCAAGCTCTACGTCTTCCTCGCCGCCGTCGACGCCGGCCTCGTGTGGCTCGTGGTCGTCGCGGTGCTCGCAAGCGTCGCCTCGGCCGGCTACTACTTCCGCCTCGTCCGTTCGATGTTCTTCGCCGACGCCCCCGAGCGCGAAGCCGCGCGGCCGGGCGCCCTCGCGGGCATCGCGCTCGCGCTGTGCCTCACTGCCACGCTGCTGGCGGGAGCGTTCGCGGGCGAGCTTCTCGGCGTCCTCGGCCTCACGTTCTGACCACATCTTCCTCACGGGTCCATCGCAGGCGTACGGGTATACTCCCTTCCGTCAGCGATGAGGAGGCAGGTGCGTCACGACATGGACGATGAGAGCGTTCCGCAGATGGACGGGTCAGAGCCGGATGGAGGGCAGCAGCCGGTGAAGCGGCGCTTCTCGGGCGCGGCCGTCTTCGGGGCGGCGGTGGCCGGCGGGGTGATCGGGGCGCTGCTCATGACCGCCGTCGTGCTCGCGTTCGTCGGTCTCGGCGGCTCGCGGGATCCGGGCGCGGACCAGGCGCCGGCGCGCGGCGACACCGTGACGATCGACGCGTCCGATCTCGAGATGTCGTTCGCCGAAGCGGTCGCCATGAAGGTGACGCCGTCGGTCGTGAACATCGCCTTGCAGCAACAAGTGCTCGACCCGTTCACCGGCCGGCGTTCCACGCAGTCGGTGGGCAACGGCAGCGGCGTCATCATCCGCGAGGACGGATACATACTCACGAACAACCACGTGGTCGCCGATGCGGACAGCATCGTGGTGACGGTGGGCTCCGAGGACCTCCCCGCGACCGTGGTGGGGACCGATCCTTCGAGCGACCTCGCCGTCATCAAGGTCGACGACACGGGGCTCACGCCGATCGAGATCGGCTCCTCGGCCGACCTGAGCGTCGGCGAGCCCGTCGTGGCCATCGGCAGCCCGTTCGGCCTCGAGCGTACCGTGACCGCGGGCATCGTCTCCGCGCTCGGTCGATCGAGCCTTGCCGAGGGCCCTGAAGGCTTCACCGCGTACACGAGCCTCATCCAGACGGACGCCTCCATCAATCCCGGCAACTCGGGCGGAGCGCTCTGCGATGCGGAGGGCAAGCTCATCGGCATCAACACGCTCATCCAGTCGACCACGGGGCAGTCGGCGGGCATCGGCTTCGCGATCCCGGTCGATCTGGCCATCGGCATCGCGGATGAGCTCATCGCCGACGGCACCGTCGACCACCCGTTCCTCGGCGTGGCGACGCTCACCGTGGACGCCAATACCGCGGAGGCCGTCGGTTCGCCCGTCGACGCGGGCGCGATCATCCAGCGGGTCGTCGAGGGCTCCCCGGCCGAGCAGGCGGGGCTTGAGCGCGGCGACATCCTCGTGCGCATCGCGGACACCGAGATCCGCTCGGTCGAGGACGTCTTCGCCGCCATCCGGGCCCAGAGCGTCGGCGACACGGTCGAGGTGGAGTTCTACCGCGGCACGGAAAGCCGCGTCGTCGAGGTCACGCTCGCGTCGGACGCCGGCCAGTGAGGATCGCGGTCGTCGCCGTCGGCAAGCTCAAGGAGCGTCACTGGCGTGACGCGGCTGCCGAGTACCTCAAGCGCCTCGCGCCGTATGCGACGATCGAGGTGACCGAAGTGGCCGACCGCGATGTGACCCGGGACGAGCGCCGCGCGCTCGCCGCCGAGGCCGCCGACATCCTCCGCGCGGTCCCCGAGAGCGCGCGTCTGGTGCTGCTCGACATCGGCGGGAAGGCGCGCGGTTCCGAAGAGATCGCCGCGTGGCTCTCCGATCTCGCGCTCGACGGCGACAGTCACGTCGCGTTCGTGCTCGGCGGGGCGGCTGGCGTGGCCGACGAGGTGCGCGAGCGGGCCGCCGAGCGGCTCTCGCTCGGGCCGGTCACGCTCCCGCACCAGCTCGCCCGCGTCGTCTTGCTCGAGCAGCTCTACCGGGCGTTCAAGATCGCGCGCAACGAGCCGTACCACCGGTGATCGCATGGGCCCCTATGTGCACTATGAGCTGACGTACCGATGGGCGCTCGACGAGGGGATGGCCGAGACGGTCGCCGAGCGGGTGGCCCGGGCCGACGTGGGCTACGACCAGCGCTTCCCCGCGCGGCGCTCGCTGCGTGACATGAGCCGCCACTTCGCGCCGACCGCATGGCTGTGGTCGCGCGCGCACCTGCGCCGCGCGTTGGCCCTGGGTTCGGCCGACGACCTCGGCCTGGCGCTCCACACGGCTCAGGACGCCATCGCGCACGGCCGTCTCGGCCTCGGCCACATCGTGCTGCGCCTGGGCGGGCGCAATCCGGACGATTGGTCGCTCGCGCCCCCGCGGATCCGTCGGGCCATCGAGGAGACGACCAGGCGCTACGTGCGCGCCTTCGCCGCGGCATGGCCGATGCGCGTGTCGTCGCGCGCCCGGACTGACTCCTGACAGCATCGACAGCTGCATACCGCTCGCGTCGCGAGCGCGCCGTTCAGCGGTGACCTGCAACCTTCTACGCTCCTTGGCACGCCGTTTGTTCATCACGACCGACGGCACTGACCAAGGAACCGCATGTGAGCAAGACCAAACTGCATAATCAAGCGACCCGGGCCGGTCTGGCTCTCGCAGCCGGGCTCGGCGTCTACTTCTTCACGCGCATCGCCATGGATCACGTCATGGCGCCCGAACCGTTCGCACCCGTCTGGGTCGCCTCCGGCATCGGCGTGGCGGCCGCCGTGCTGCTCGGCCCATGGGTGCTGCCGGTGCTCGGGCTCGCGACCTTCCTCGCCTCGATCACCGCGGCGCCCTGGTACGTGGCGCTCGTCGCCGGCGTGCTGATCGTGGTCGAGGCCGCGGTCGCCCGGCGGGTGCTCGGAGGCTCGTGGGCGCCGCGATCGACGCCGCTCGCCAAAGGCGTGGTCCGCTTCGGCGCCGCGGCGGTCGCGGGCGCGGCGACGGCGGCGACGCTCGGTCTCGTCGTCATCGCAAGCGCCGGCGCCGAGGTGGCGCCGGTCCTGGCGACCTGGGGGACCTGGTTCGTCGCCGATCTGGCGGGCATCGTGCTCGTCGCCCCGGCCATCATGCTCTGGTGGGCAGACGAGCGCGAGCTCGGATGGTCCCGCGCATGGGAGGGGGCGCTCGCGGCGCTCCTCATCATCGCGCTCGCCTTCTTCGGCTACTCCTCGCGGTTCCCCGCCGCGCTCGACCTCGCGTTGCCCTTCATGTTCCTGCCGCCGTTCATCTGGATGGCCTTCAGATGCGAGCGCCGTGGCGTGGCGGTCGTTACCGCGGTCGCGGCTCTCATCACGCAGTGGGGCACGTTCCACGGACACGGCCCGTTCGCTGGCAGCACGCCGTTCTTCTCGGCGGTCACGCTGGACATCGTCCTGAGCGTCTTCGGCTTCTCGGTGCTCATCATGACGACCTTCGCCGCCGAGCGTAGGCGGGGCCTGGCGGAGCTCGAGCGTTCGCACGCGGAGCTCGAGGCGCGCGTGGCGCGGCGCACCACAGAGCTTGCCGAGACGGTCGCCGAGATGCAGGAGGAGATCGCCCTGCGCGAGCGGGCCGAGGCCGAGCTCGTGCAGCGCGAGTCGTGGTTCCGGTTGCTCTACGAGCAAGCGCCGCTCGCGTACCAGTCCCTCGACTCGAAGGGCGTCATCCTGGACGTCAACGAGCGCTGGCTCGAGCTGCTCGGCATGTCGCGTGAAGACGTCATCGGTCGGCGATTCGGCGAGTTCGTCGTGGCCGAGCAGCAGGTATCGATGTTGCGGCGCTTCGTGACGTTCCGTCGGCGGGGCGTGACCGAGGCGCAGTACGACCTGGTGCGCGCGGACGGGGATGTCATCACCTGCGCCGTGTACGGCCGTACATCGGGCGAGGGCGACGGTCTGCGGACGCACTGCATCCTGCAAGACGTCACCGAGCGTCTCGCCATGGAGCGCGAGGTCGCGGACCATCGGGAACGGCTCGAGACGCTCGTGTACGAGCGGACCGCCGACCTCGATGCCGCCTATCACGAGCTGGAGGCCGCGAGCCGTGCCAAGGACGAGTTCCTCGCCAACATGAGTCACGAGCTGCGCACGCCGCTGAACTCGATCATCGGCTTCAGCGACCTGCTGTTGAGCGGTCGCGTGGGATCGCTCGAGGGCGAGCAGGAGCGCCAGATCGCGATGATCAACACCTCAGGGCACCACCTCCTCGACCTGGTGAACGATGTGCTCGACCTGTCGCGCATCACGTCCGGACGCTTCCTCTGCACACCGGAGGTCATCGAGCCGGCGGCCATCGCGGGGTCGGTCGTGGCGGCGCTGCGCCCGCTTGCCGAGCGCAAGGGCCTCTCGGTCCGCCTCGACGCTTCCCGCGCGCCCCGATCGTTCGTCTCAGACGCGCGTGCGCTGAGGCAGGTCCTGCTGAACCTCGTCGGGAACGCCATCAAGTTCACGACGGTGGGGGAGGTCGTGGTCACGCTCAGCACCGAGGATGCCGACACGCTTGTCATCACCGTGGCTGATACCGGTCCTGGGGTGCCCGCCGAGGACCTCCCGCACATCTTCGAGGAGTTCTACCAGGCTTCGAGCGCCGAGAAGGGACGTCCCGACGGGACCGGTCTCGGACTCTCCATCTCGCGCCGGCTCGTGGAGCTGCTCGAGGGATCGATCGAGGTGGCCAGCGCGATCGGCACCGGAAGCGCCTTCACCGTTCGCCTGCCGCACTGCGTGACCGTCGAGTAGCGGTCTTCCGCGCGACCGGGGGTCCCGCGCTTTCCGCGTGCGGGTCGACGGGGTATCCTGGTTCTTCACCTGAGCGTCGAACAGGAAGGCCCTTCTCGTGCGAGACCTCATCACCACGCTTGTCCGCTCCGCGCTCGAGCGCGCGATCAAGGACGGGGAGGTCACGCTGCCGGTCCCGGCCGACGTCACGGTCGAGCGTCCCCGCGATCCGTCCCACGGTGACTGGGCGACGAACGTGGCGCTCCGCCACGCCCGGGAGGCGAAGATGCCGCCGCGGGAGCTCGCGGAGGTCATCGCGGCCCGGATGTCCGGGCATCCCGATGTCGCGGCGGTGGAGGTCGCGGGCCCCGGGTTCCTCAACGTGCGCCTCTCGCCTCACGCGCTGCAGCGCGTGCTGACCGAGGTGCGTCGGAGTGGCGCCGGTTACGGACGGCTGACGCTCGGCGCTGGCGAGAAGTGGCAGGTGGAGTTCGTCTCGGCCAATCCGGTGGGACCGATGCACGTCGGGCACGGCCGCTGGGCCGCGCTCGGCGACAGCATGGCGCGCGTCCTGGAGCATGCCGGGTACGCGGTGGAGCGCGAGTTCTACGTCAACGACGCGGGCGTGCAGATGGACATCTTCGCCGCGAGCGTCTCAGCGCGCTACCTGGAGCTGTGCGGCGTGGACGCCGTGTTCCCGGAGGACGGCTACCGCGGCGCCTACATCGTCGACATCGCGCGCGAGATCCATGCCGAGGAGGGCGACGCGTGGGCCGACGCGCCGGCCGCCGAACGCGAGGCGCACTTCAAGGAGAAGGCGTACGCCCAGGTCCTCGAGCACCTCAAGCGCGTGCTGCACGGCATGGGCGTCGAGTTCGACGTGTGGTTCTCCGAGCGCACGCTGCACGAGCCGGGCCCCGACGGCACGAGCGAGATCGAGCGCGCCATCGCCGACCTGCGCGCCGCGGGCCACATCTACGAGAAGGACGGCGCAACGTGGTTCGCCTCGGCCGCCTTCGGCGACGACAAGGACCGCGTGCTGAAGAAGGCCGACGGCGCGTACACCTACTTCGCCGCCGACATCGCGTACCACAAGGACAAGTTCGACCGCGGTTTCGACCGGGTGATCGACCTGTGGGGCGCGGACCACCACGGGTACATCAAGCGCATGGAGGCCGCTGTCGCGGCGCTCGGCCACCCCGGCAAGCTCACCGTCGTCATCGGGCAGCTCGTGAACCTGTTCCGTGGCGGCGAGGTCGTCCGCATGTCCAAGCGCACGGGCGAGATGGTGACGTTCGAGGACCTGCTCGACGAGGTGGGCGCCGACGCCGCGCGCTACTTCTTCCTGCGACGCTCCACCGACCAGCCGCTCGACTTCGACATCGCGCTCGCCAAGGAGCAGTCCGCCGAGAACCCCGTCTACTACGTGCAGTACGCGCACGCGCGCATCTGCGCGATCCTGCGCAAGGCCGCCGGCGCCGAGACCGACGACGTCTCGGTGGACATCGCGGCGACGGCGAGCTCGCTCGTCAGCGACGACGCCCCGCTCGCCCTCCTGGACGCCGAGGCGGAGCTGGCGCTCATGCGCAAGCTGGCCGAGATGCCTGAGGTCGTGGAGACCGCCGCCGTGCAGCTCGCACCGTACAAGCTCACCCGATACGCCGAGGACCTCGCCGCGGCGTTCCACCAGTTCTACACGCAGTGCCGGGTGGTGAGCGACGACCCCGACCTGACGGCGGCGCGCCTGTACGCCGTCGACGCGACCCGCATCGCGCTCAAGACCGTTCTCGGCCTCGTCGGCGTGAGCGCGCCCGAGCGGATGTAGCAGACGAGAGAGGAAGGCGCCCCGTGGCAGCGAGACCCAGCGCACCCCGTCCCCCTGCGCAGCCGGACCTGAAGACCGCCGCCGACCTGGCGCCGGTGCTACCGATGACGGCCGAGGTCCGCGACGGCCACCTGTGGATCGGCGGCGTGGACACCGTCGAGCTCGCCCGCGAGGCGGGGACGGCGCTCTACGTCATGGACGAGGCGCACATCCGCACGCAGCTGCGGGACTACGTGAAGTGGACGCGCTACCACTGGCCCGAGGTCGACGTCGTCTACGCCGGCAAGGCGTTCATGTCGCTCGCAATGTGTCGCATGGTGGCCGAGGAGGACTGCTGCCTGGACGTCTCGAGCGGCGGCGAGCTGGCGTTCGCGCGACGCGCCGGCTTCCCGATGGAGCGCATCTACGTGCACGGCAACAACAAGACGCCCGCTGAGCTCGCCGAGTGCCTCGACGCCGGCGTCGGGCGCGTCGTGGTCGACTCCTTCGAAGAGATGGAGCGTCTCTCGGCGCTCGCCGCCGCGCGCGGCGTCACGCAGCGCGTGCTCCTGCGCGTCACGCCCGGCGTGGAGGCCGACACGCACGACTTCATCATGACCGGCGCCGAGGACAGCAAGTTCGGCTTCGGGCGCAACCAGGGGCTCGCGATGCAGGCGGTCAAGCGTGCGATCGAGCTGCCCGGCCTCGACTTCGAGGGCCTGCACATGCACATCGGCTCGCAGATCTTCGCGCTCCACAGCTTCGCGAAGGCGATCGAGGTCATCGTCGAGTTCATGCGCGAGATCGCCGATGAGACCGGCGTGCAGGTCCGCCTCCTCGACACGGGCGGCGGGCTCGGTGTCGCCTACGGCGTGCCGGACGAGCCCTCCACGATCAAGGACTACGGCAAGGTCGTCGTCGACGGCATCAAGGAGGAGTGCGAGAAGCACGGCCTCGACGCGCCGCGGATCGCCGTCGAGCCGGGCCGGAGCATCGTCGCCAACGCCGGCGTCACGCTCTACACCGTCGGCTCGATCAAGGTCATCCCCGGTATCCGCACGTACGTGGCGGTCGACGGCGGCATGTCCGACAACATCCGCACCTCGCTCTACGACGCGCACTACGAGGCGCTCATCGCCAACAAGGCCGACCAGCCGCGCGAGATGGTCGCGACCGTCGCCGGCAAGCACTGCGAGAGCGGGGACATCGTCGTCAACGACGCCCCGCTGCAGTGTCCCGAGGTGGACGACATCCTGTGCGTCTGCGCGACGGGCGCCTACTGCCAGTCGATGAGCAGCAACTACAACAAGCAGGTGCGTCCGGGCGTCGTGTTCGTCGGTGACGGCGCATGGCGGTTCGTCGTGCGTCGTGAGACCTACGACGACCTCATGCGCTGCGAGGTGGAGTAGCCCCGGGTCAGGCGAGCTCGAAGAGCTCCACCACGAGGACCTCGTCGTCGGCGAGCGGCTCGTCGCCGAAGTCCGCCTCCCAGGCCACCCGGTGGTCGTCTTGGAACTTCGCCACGTCCTCGCCGTCGCCCTCGCCGCGCACGAGCCGCGGGTCGGGGTCCCCGAACGGCGTCTCGAAGACGTCCAGTATCCGGATGCGGCACCGCGTGACGCCATGACGGTCGACCACGGGGATCACCGTTCCGACCGCCGAGCGTATCTCGGCCAGCTCCTCGGCGGTGTAGGCGCGCTTGAACCCGCACGTCGCCGTCTTGGTACCGGCGATCGTCTGCGCGATCAGCATCTCGCCGAGGCCGCCATCTCCCTCCCAGCCGAACTCCATGCGCGGTCCCGTGTCGCTCATGCGTGCTCCTCCTCGCGGGCTGCCGAGAAGCGATGATACCGGAGCGCTCAGCGCTCCGCAGCCGCACGCACGCGTTGCGCGAGCACGTCGAGCACATCGGTGGGGGCGCTCACGACCGCATCGAGGTCGGCGAGCAGGTCGAGCAAGCGCACGCGCAGCATGCGGGAGTCCTGTCCGAAGTCGATGATCTCCTCGAGCGCGGTGCGCACGTACGTCTCCCAGTCGGGCTCGCTCACCCAGACGCGGGTCTCGCCCTCGGCGTCCGCGTATACGCCCACGGGCAACTCGGTGCGCGAGACCACGATCAGCAATCGCTCGAGCTGGTCGAGCACGAGGACCGCCGTGCGCGGGTCGTTCACGCCGGGGGAGAGCGCGCGCAGCGCGATGTCGACGAGCAACATGATCCCGTAGACGGGGTCGTTGCGGATGTCGCGCTCCTCGGCCACCGATACGAGCGAGCCGAGGTCCGGCTCGGCGGCGTCTCCCTCATCATCGAAGATGCCAAGCAGCGGCAGGCCCTGGGTCACGTAGGCGCCCACCGGCCGGGTCACCTGCACCCGGAGCGAGCGTTCCGCGGCCCACGTCACGAGCGCGGTGCGGTCGATGTCGACGACGACGCCCGAGCGTGGCGCCAAGACGAGCCGGCCGCCTTCGCCGGGCGGTCCCGTCCACGGCTCCGCGCAACCGTTCGGGCACAGCGACGGCAGGCGCGTCAGCTCGCGTTCGGTCTCATCGGCCAGGCGCCGGACGATCGTGCTCACGCGGACGGAATGCATCACGTGATGGATGAAGCGGATGAGCACGCCCACGCTCACGAGCGCGGCGACGAACGACGCGGTCACGGCGATGCGCGGCACGAACGCGTCGTCGGCGCCGCTGCCGTCGTGCACGGCGAGCAGCGTCGTCAGGCTGAGGGAGAACGTGCCGAGGAAGACGCCGAGCGCCACCTTGGTCTCGTAGTCGGCGAGGAACGCGGTGAGCACGCGCGGCGAGTACTGCGAGCTGGCGAGCTGCAGGACGATCATCGTGATCGAGAAGACGACGCCGGTGAGCGAGAGCGTGGAGCCGGCCACGACCGTGAGCGCGCTACGGGCGCCGACCGGGGTGCCGCCGAAGAGCGGGAACGCGCTCTCGCTCCAGCCGCCTGCGCGATCGATCTCGATGAGACCGAGCCCGAGCAGCACCGCGGCCACGACGATCGCGGTCGGCAGCGCCCACAGGCTCGTCCGGAAGTACTCCCGCAGACGCGTGAGCCGCAGCATCCCTCTCCTCCCGACGGGTACGTATCCTGCCGAGTAGGTACCCGAGCGGACCGCGTGAGCCGCGGACGTGAGGTCGGCCGCTTCCCTCGGGTACAATGGGCTGACCGCGCCGCACTGGCCGGATGAAGCGACCGGAGGGACGAGATGCGCACCATCAACGTCGGGCTCGTCGGCCTGGGGACCGTGGGATCGGGCGTCGTCGACATCCTGCGTCGGCACCGAGAGGACTTCCGCCGTCGCGCGGGCGTCGACATCGCGCTGACGCGCTTCGTCGACCGCAGCATCGCTCGCTTCGAGGAGCTCGGGCTGCCGCCCGAAGCGTGCACGACCGACGTCGCGGACGTGATCGCCGATCCGTCCATCGACGTCGTCATCGAGCTCGTCGGCGGCACCGGTATCGCTCGCGACATCGTCCTTTCAGCGCTCGCCGCCGGGAAGAGCGTCGTCACCGCCAACAAGGCGCTCATGGCGGCGCACGGCCAGGACATCATGGAGGCCGCAGCCGGGCACGGCGTCGACATCGCCTTCGAGGCGAGCGTCGGCGGCGGCATCCCCATCATCGGCCCGCTCAAGCACTCGCTCGTGAGCAACGAGGTCGCCGCTGTCTACGGCATCGTGAACGGCACGACGAACTTCATGCTCACGCGGATGGCCGAGGACGGCCTTGACTACGACACAGCGCTCGCCGAGGCGCAGGAGCGGGGTTATGCCGAGGCGGACCCGGCGGCGGACGTCGACGGGCTCGACGCCGCGGCCAAGATCGCCATCCTGAGCTCCATCGCGTTCAACTCGCGCGTCACGCTCGACCAGGTGCCGGCCGAGGGCATCCGCTCGCTCGGCCCCGAGGACGTGGCGTACGCCGCCGAGATGGGCTATGCGATCAAGCTGATGGCGATCGCGCGGCGCGCCGAGGACGGCATCGACGTGCGCGTGCACCCGACGATGATCCGGGACGACCACCCGCTCGCCAAAGTGAGCGGCGTCTACAACGCGATCTACGTCGTGGGAGACTCGGTGGGCGAGACGATGTTCTTCGGGGAGGGCGCCGGCTCGCTGCCGGCCGCCTCGGCCGTGGTAGGCGACCTGATCGAGGTCGCGCGGCACCTGCAGAGCGGGTGTCTCGGCCTGGTCGGCTGCACCTGCAACGAACAGCATCCCATCCGGGATATCGGCTCGCTCGAGACCTCGTACTACGTGCGGCTCATCGTAAGCGACCGGCCGGGCGTGCTCGCGTCGATCGCCAGCCTGTTCGGCGAGCACGACGTCTCGCTCGCGTCGGTCATCCAGAAGCGCACCGACGACCTCGGCGATGCCGAGATCGTGTGGGTTACGCACACCGCGGCCGAGCGCGACGTGCGCTCCGCGCTCGCCGAGATCGAGGCGCTCGAGAGCGTCCAGAGCGTCTGCTCGGTCATCCGCGTCGAGGAGCTCTAGCACCAATGCCGCGCGTTCGGGTGCCGGCCACCTCGGCCAACCTCGGGCCGGGCTATGACGCTTTCGGGCTCGCGCTCGCGCTCTACAACGAGTTCACCGCCGAGCCGGCACGCGACTGGAGCGTGTCGGTCGAAGGCGAGGGCGCGGGCGAGCTGCGCGAGGACGCCGGCAACCAGGTCGTGATGGCGATGCGCCGCGCGTTCGCGGAGGCCGGCGTCGTCACCGCCGCGCGCGTTCGGTGCGTGAACGCCATCCCGGTCGGCCGCGGCCTGGGGTCCTCCTCGGCGGCCGTCGTCGGCGGCCTGATGCTCGGCAACGCGATCGCGGGCGGCGGGCTCACGCCGCAGCGGCTGCTCGAACTCGCCACGGAGCTCGAAGGGCACCCGGACAACGCCGCGGCCGCGCTTCTGGGGGGCTTCGTCGTGTCGTGGGCGGACGACACCCAGCGCGCGGTGCGGATCGAGCCGACCGGCGGGGTGGCGGCCGTGATCGCCGTCGGCGACACAGCGCTCCCGACAGCGACCGCGCGCGCGGTCCTGCCGGCCGAGGTACCGCATGCCGACGCCGCGTTCAACGTCGGACGGGCGGCGCTGCTCGCGGTCGGGCTGGCCACCGGCGACGCGACGCTCGTGCGTCCCGGTCTGGAGGATCGGATCCACGAGCGGTTCCGCGCGGCGGTCATCGGCGATCTGGCCGAGGTCCGCGCCGCGCTTGTGGACGCCGGAGCCGAGGGAGCGGTGCTGTCGGGTGCGGGTCCGAGCGTCGTCGGCATCGTGCTCGACGCCGACGACGGCGCCGCGCTCGCGCGCGCACGAAGCGTGGCCGAGCGCGCAGAGCGCACGCTCGCGAGGAGTCGCGGACGCTCGCGCGTGCTGGCGGCGGGTATCGACCGGACGGGAGCGCGTGTCACGGACAGCTAGCGGGGCCGGAGACACGACCCCGCGCCGAGGAGCCGAGATGCTCGAAGCGAGCACATCGCGACGGACCGAGAGCTGGTGGCCGTGGGTCCCCGTCGGGCTGACGGTGGGTCTCGCGTCGGCCGCGATCGCCGCGGTCTTGCCGGCGGACTGGGTGCTCTGGGTCGTGGGCGGCCTCGCGACCGGGGGCTTCGCGGCGGCGGTGCTGTGGCGTACCGAGGTCGGCATCGGTGCGATGATCGTCGCGAACGCGCTGCGCGACTCGACCGCCATCATCACCGAACCGTTCGTGGTGAACGCGTTCCACGTAGCGCTCATCCTGACCGCGCTCTCGTGGGGGCTTCGCGTCCTGGCGGGGGCGCGCCGCGCCGCGCCGCGCCTGACGCTGCTCGAGATCGCGCTTGCGGCCCCGGTGCTCGCCGGGTTGTGGTCGCTCGCGGCCTCGACCGCCCCGCTCACGACACTGCAGTACACGGGGCGTCTGCTCCTGCTCTGGCTCTTCGCGCTCGTGGTCTCCCGGCACGTGACGACGCGCGCGGCGACGCGACGGCTCCTCGCTCTGTTCTGCGCGACCGCGGCGGCGCTGGCGCTGCTCGCGATCGCGCAATACTTCGCGCCCGACATCGGGATCGGGCTGGTGCACAGCCAGCGACCCTCGCCCGGTGTGGTGCTCTATCGCCCCGCGGGGTTCTACCTGGACCCGAACTTCCTCGGCGGACACCTGTCGATCGCCGCGCTCGTGGGTCTGGGGTACGCGCTCCACGAGCATGGCCTCAAGGCCCGGCTGTACTGGGCGGCAGGAGGTGCGCTCAGCGCGGCGGGGATGCTCGTGACCTACTCGCGCACGGCGTGGATCGGGTTCGCCGTCGGCATCGTGTTCCTCGCGCTCACCGCCCCCCGCGGACCGCGCCGCATGCTCGTCACGGTCGGGGTGCTCGGCGCGCTTGCGGTGCTCGTGATCTCGCCCGCGAGCGTGGTGAACCGCGTGACCTCGCTCTTCGACCCCTCGGGGGACAGCTCGCTGGCGACGCGTTACCACATGTACGCGTCGTCGGTCGAGATGATCGAGGACAACTGGGCGTTCGGGGTCGGCCTGGAACGGTTCGAAGCGGCGTACCCGCCGTACCGGCGGCTCCCGGCGCTGGCGCGCATCCAGCATCCCCACCAGGTCCCGCTCGCGCTCATCGCGGAGACCGGCATCATGGGGCTGGCGGCACAGGCGCTGCTGCTCTACGCGCTTGTGGCCGCGGTGCGGCGGCGGTACCGTCAGGGGTGGAGCCCGACCGACACCGTGCTCCTCGCCGGCATGCTCACGCTGCTGGTGGAGTCGCTCTTCCAGTACTACCTGTACTTCGAACTGCTGTGGCTCGTCGCCGCGCTGATCGCGGCGCCGGCCGACACGACGACTGGAGGCATGTCGCATGAGTGACGCGGCCCGGCACCTCGTGACCGTCAGAGCGGTGCTCCGGCGCGAGTGGTGGCTCGTGCTCCTGGTCGTGGCGGTGGCGACCGGAGGAGCGTTCCTCATCACCGACCGCGCGCAACCCGAGGAGGTCGTCTACGAGGCACGGGCGGCGATCTTCGTCGACGAGGCGGCGCTCTCGGCCAGCCCGGCCCTCCCTTCGGCGGACCGCGTGCTCAACACCGCGACCGGCAGCCAGTTCCTCTCGCAGTCGGCCGAGGAGGCCACCATGACCGTCGAGGCGCTCGAGTCCGGTCTCGACGTCTACTCCACCGACCCCGCGCAGACGCGCATCATCGTGTCGTTCCGCTCGCCGGTGCAGGCCGAAGCGACGTCCACCGCGGCCGTCGTGGCCGAGAACCTGGTGGCCTCCACCGAGGAGGCGGCCAAGGACGAGTTTACGCGCCAGCGGCGCATCGTCGCGCTCACCGAGCAGGCGGTCGAGCGGATGCAGAGCCTCAGCCGTGACGCCATCGGGGACGAGGCGGCCGAGGTCTCGGCGGCGCACGCGCTCTGGGAGATGCGCATCAGCCTCGAGCGGGACCGGGCGCTGCTCACCGCGCTCGAGAACGCGTACGTCTACGACGGCGACGTGACCGTGCGCGAGATCCGCAAGGCCAGCCGGCTTTCCAACAACGTGATCGGCGGCTTCGTCCTCGGCATCATGATCGGCGTGCTCGTGGCGGGCGTGCGCGAAGCGCTGCTGCATCGTGCCGAGCTTGCCGAGAAGGCCACCGGCGCCTCCGGCGTCAGCATGGACGCAGGAGAGCGCGCTTCGGATCGATGAGCGCCCTCTTGACGACATGGGGTGCTACCTGGGAACAATAGCAGTAT
The DNA here is from genome assembly GCA_030019445.1 of Anaerosomatales bacterium. Classification (GTDB taxonomy): domain Bacteria; phylum Actinomycetota; class Coriobacteriia; order Anaerosomatales; family Anaerosomataceae; genus JASEEU01. The sequence goes on from JASEEU010000003.1 coordinate 298,471, forward strand.
CCCCATCCGCTCACGTGCCCGGTTGCCGAGAAGACCGCGCTCCGGAGGAGCCATGAGCGAGCGTCCCGTCACCATCGCGCACATCTCCGACCTGCACTGCGGGTCGCAGTACCACATCCCCAGCCTCGCGAGCCGCGTCGTCGACGAGATCAACGACCTCGCCCCTGACGCGCTCGTGGTCACCGGCGACCTCACCGACATGGGGTTCCGGCAGGAGTTCAAGGTCGCCAAGCGGCTGATCTCCCGGATGGAGGTCGACCGCGTGATGGTGCTGCCCGGCAACCACGACGCGCGCAACGTCGGCGACATGCACTTCGAGGAGTACTTCGGCGCGCGCTCCACCGAGCTGCGGTTCGACTCGGTCCGGATCCTGGGCGTGGACTCATCCGAACCGGACCTCGATGCGGGGCGCGTCGGTCGTGAGCGCTACCGCTGGATCGAAGAGCGCTTCAGCGAACCGGACGAGGTCAAGGTCGTCGCGCTCCACCACCACCTGCTGCCCGTCCCCGGCACCGGCCGCGAGCGCAACATCGTCTACGACGCCGGCGACATGCTGCGCGTCCTGGCAAGCAGCGGTTGCGACCTGGTGCTCTGCGGGCACAAGCACGTGCCGAACGTCTGGCGGCTCGAGGCGATGGTCGTCGTCAACGCGGGCACCGCCTGCTCCTACCGGCTGCGCGGCAAGACGAGAGCGAGCTACAACATCATCGAGCTCACACCCGACCGCATCAAGGTCATCCTGAAGCACCCGTTCGACGAGCCCGAGGTCGTCGCCGATTTCAAGCGCGCCATCAAGCGCGAGTGCGTCTGGCGTCCCACCGACGAGCTTCGCGGCGAGGCCGCGCCGGACACCGCCGGAGTGTGGTTTTCGTGAGGCGGGTCGTCGCGCTCATCGACGGGGAACACTACCCGCCGGTCGTGCGCTTCGCGCTCGCCGAGCTCGGCGAGCTGCACGACGTGGTGGCCGCCGCGTTCATCGGCGGTACCGAGAAGGTCGACGCCGAGGCGAGCGCCGAGGCGTACGGCGTCCCCGTCGTGCGGGGAACCTCCGCGGCGGCGGCCATCGCCGAGGCGATCGAGCGTTACGCCCCGGACGCGCTGGTCGACCTCTCCGACGAGCCGGTCCTGAGCGCCTGGGACCGCATGCAGCTCGCGTCGCTGGCCGTCGCGGCCGGCGTCTCCTACATCGGCGCTGACTTCACGTTCGACTCCCCGCGGCCGCGCGTCGCACCGATGACGCCGACCCTCGGGATCATCGGTACCGGCAAGCGCGTCGGCAAGACGGCCGTCTCGGCATACGTCGCGCGCCGCCTGAAGGCCGCCGGCATCGACCTCGTGGTGCTCGCGATGGGACGGGGCGGTCCCGCGGAGCCCGAGCTCATCCGTGGCGACGAGGTCGCGCTCACCACGGCAGACCTGCTCGAGCTGGCGGCGCAGGGCAAGCACGCATCCTCGGACAACTACGAGGATGCCGTGATGAGCCGGGTGACCACCGTCGGCTGCCGCCGGTGCGGCGGCGGCATGGCGGGCGAGACGTTCGTCAGCAACGTGCCGGAAGGCGCGCGTCTGGCCGACTCGCTCGGCAAGGACCTGCTCATCGTGGAGGGCTCCGGCTCGGCGATCCCGCCGGTCGCCACCGATGCGGACCTGCTCGTGATCGGCGCCGGCCAGGGTGAGCGCTACGTCCGGGAGTTCTTCGGGCCGTACCGGCTCGGACGTGCGGACGGCGTGATCATCGCGAGCGCCGAGGAACCCGTGGCGACGCGGGCGAGCATCGACGGTGTGCTCGGCGCCGTGCGCGACCTGCGTCCCGACGTGCCGGTAGCCGTCACGACCTTCCGTCCCGCGCCCATCGAGCCGGTGCGCGGCACGCGCGTCTTCTTCGCCACCACCGCTCCCGCGCCCGTCCTGCCGCTGCTCGTGCGGCATCTCGAGGAGGAGCACGGCTGCGAGGTCGTCGGGTCCAGCCCGCACCTCTCGGACCGCGCCAGGCTGCGCCAGGACATGCGATCGGCGGCGGGGGGATTCGACGTCCTGCTCACCGAGCTGAAGGCGGCGGCCATCGACGTCGTCGCCGCCGCGGGCCGTGACGCCGGTGTCCCCACGGTGCTCTGCGACAACGTGCCCGTCTCGCTGGACGGGACCGACCTGGATGCGGTCATCGATGAGGCGGCACGCCTCGCCGCCGCGCGCGGCCGGGCACGGGAAGGGGCCTAGCAGCGTGGACGTCTATCCGCCGATCCTCATCAAAGACGAGCGTCACGGCCTCCCGTTCTCCAAAGGGCTTATGGCGCAGTCGTTCACCGCGACCGGCCTCTCGCCGGCGCGCGCGTACCGCGCGGCAGCGCGCGTGCAAGACGAGCTGCGCGGGAGAGGCGTGACCGAGGTCGCGCTCGACGAGCTGCACGCGATCGCGGCGCGGGTGCTCACCTCGGCAGCTGGCGCGGATTTCGCTCGACGCTACGAGAAGCTGCGCGAGATCTCCAAGCTCGATCGTCCGCTCATCGTGCTCATCGGCGGGACGACCGGCGTCGGCAAGTCCACCATCGCCACCGAGATCGCGCACCGGCTCGGTATCACGCGGATCGTGAGCACAGATGCCATACGTGAGGTCATGCGTGGTATATTCGCTAAAGACCTCATGCCCGCGATCTATGAGAGCTCGTTCAACGCGTGGCGCGGTCTCCGAGTCCCGGTCCCCCATGGCGCCAATCCGGTCATCGTGGGCTTTCGCGAGCAGACCGCCGTGGTGGCGAGCGGGATCAAGGCGCTCGTCGAGCGTGCGGTGATCGAAGGCGTGAGCATGGTCGTCGAAGGCGTGCACGTCGTGCCGGGGTATCTCGAGCCTTCCCAGTTCAAGAACGCGTCGGTCGTGCAGCTGCTCGTCGCGGTCACCGATGAGGAGTCGCACCGAAGCCACTTCTACATCAGGGAGATCCAGACCGACGGGACGCGGCCGTTCGAGAAGTACCGCGCGAACTTCGGCAACATACGCCTGCTCGGCCGGTACATCGAAGACCTCGCTACCGAGCGGGGCATACCGATCGTCTACAGCCACCAGCTCGACCGGACGGTGGCCGAAGTGTTGGAGCTGGTCGTCAACGCGGTCATCCGCGAGGACGACGAGCGAGGGATGTCGCACGTACTGCCCGCAGAGGGAGGAGAGTAGGAAGGCTATGAAGTTCTTCTTGGACACGGCCAACATCGCCGAGATCGAGGAGGCCGCCTCGTGGGGCGTGCTCTCCGGCGTGACCACCAACCCGACGCTCTACGCGCGGGAGGGCGGGCGTCTCGCGGACTTCCACGACCACATCGTGCGCATCTGCGAGATCGTGGACGGGCCCGTCTCGGCTGAGACCGTGGGCCTTATGCGCGACGAGATCGTGCGTGAGGGCGAGGAGCTCGCCGCTCTCCATCCCAACGTCGTCGTCAAGGTCCCGACGATGCCCGAGGGGCTCGCGGCGACACGCGTGCTTGCCGAGAAAGGCATCCGCGTGAACATGACGCTCTGCTTCACCGTGCCGCAGGCGCTGCTGGCAGCGCGTTCGGGCGCCGCATACATCAGCCCGTTCATCGGCCGGTTCGACGACATCTCCGAGGACGGTATCGAGCACCTCGCCAACGTCGTCACCGCGGTCGGGAACTACGATTTCGGGCACGACGTCGAGATCATCGCCGCGTCGGTGCGCCATCCCGAGCACGTGCTGCAGGCCGCGCTCATCGGCGCGCACATCGCGACGGTCCCGATGGGCGTGCTCACCAAGTGCGTCAAGCATCCGCTGACAGATAGAGGCCTCGAAGCGTTCCTGGCCGACTGGGAGAAAGTGAAGAACTCATGAGTGCACGTCCACGCAAGAGAGGGCGCCGCGGTGGCGGCGGGCAGGGCGGTCAGCAGGATCGCGGCCCCTCCGTCACCAGGGAGGAGCTGGCGCAGAAGACCGTGCCCGAGCTCCGGCAGATGGCTGCCGAGATCGAGCTCGACGTCAAGGCGCTGAAGAAGAAGGACGAGATCGTCGAGGCGGTCTACGAGGCCAAGGTGAAGGCCGAGGGCTACGTCGACATCATCGGCATCCTCGATGTGCTGCCGGAAGGCTACGGCTTCATCCGCACGAGCGGCTACCTGCCCGGGGATGACGACGTCTACTGCTCGATGTCGCAGATCCGCCGCTTCGAGCTGAGGCGCGGCGACATGGTGAAGGGGACCGTCCGCCCGCCCAAGGACAACGAGAAGTACCCGGCGCTCATCAAGGTCGCCTCGGTCAACGGGCTCGAGCCGGACGAGGCCAAGAAGCGCAAGAGCTTCCGTGACCTCACACCGGTCTACCCGGATGAGAAGTTCCAGCTGGAGCGCACCGATCCGCAGGCGATCACGTCGCGGATCATCGACCTCGTCGCACCCATCGGCAAGGGCCAGCGCGGGCTGATCGTGTCGCCGCCCAAGGCGGGCAAGACGACGATCCTCAAGGACATCGCAGCGTCCATCGCCGAGAACAACCCCGGCGCCCACCTGATGTGCCTGCTCGTGGACGAGCGCCCCGAAGAGGTCACGGACATGGAGCGCTCGATCAAGGGCGAGGTCGTCTCCTCCACGTTCGACATGCCGAGCGACAACCACATCGCGGTCGCAGAGCTCGTCATGGAGCGCGCGAAGCGGCTCGTGGAGAGCGGCTTCGACGTCGTGATCCTGCTCGACTCCATCACGCGTCTCGCGCGCGCCTACAACCTGGCGACGCCGGCCTCCGGACGCATCCTGTCCGGCGGCGTGGATTCCACGGCGCTCTACCCGCCGAAGAAGTTCTTCGGCGCGGCGCGCAACATCGAGGGCGGTGGCTCGCTCACCATCCTCGCCACCGCGCTCGTAGACACCGGCTCCAAGATGGACGAGGTCATCTTCGAGGAGTTCAAAGGTACCGGCAACATGGAGCTCAGGCTCGACCGCAAGCTGGCCGACCGTCGCATCTTTCCCGCGATCGACGTCATCGCGTCGGGCACGCGCAAGGAGGAGCTGCTGCTCGACCCGGTCGAAGCGCCGTTCATCTGGAAGCTGCGGCGGGTGCTGCACTCGCTCGAGCCCGGTCCGGCGGTCGAGCTGCTGATCGACAAGCTCAAGCAGACCAAGTCCAATCGCGAGTTCCTCGCCGCGATCTCCAAGACGAAGACGAACAACGGCTACTAGACGCGCCCGCTGTCGGCGCGTGCCGGGAAGGGCCGGCCGATGGCCGAGCGACCGATCAAGATCCGCTCCCGTACCCCCGCAGACGCCGCGTGGGTGCGGGAGCGCTTCATCGAGGAGTGGCACGGCGAGTTCCTCGTCCTCGAAGGGCGTCGCGTGTACGCCGATGAGATCGCCGCGCTCGTCGCCCACGACGGTCGCGGCACGCGCCTCGGCATGCTCGGCTTCCGCCCGCGCGGCGATGCCGTGGAGATCGTGACGCTGCTCGCCGTCGAACGCGGCCAGGGAGTGGGCACCTTGCTCGTCGAGGAGATCGCCCGCTACGCTCGCGCTCAGGGCGCCGCGCGGCTCATCGTCTCCACCACCAACGACAACCTCGATGCGCTGCGCTTCTACCAGCGACGCGGCTTCGCGTTGGCGCGTCTGCACCCCGGCGTGATGGCGTCGGTCCGTGCCGAGAAGCCCGGTCTCCCGGAGACGGGAGAGTACGATATCCCGCTGCGCGACGTGCTCGAGCTCGAGCGCGCGCTCTAGGCGATTCTGCGCGTTGCCCGGCACCGTGACGCGTGCTACACTAGCGCGGCTGTTCCCCGGCGCCTGGTCGGAAACTAGGCGCGCTAACGGAGGTGACCTCACGTGAAGAAGGGTATCCACCCTGACTATCTCGAGACCACGGTGGTGTGCTCGTGCGGCAATCGGTTCCAGACCCGCTCGACCGCCGGCGGTGAGCTGCACGTCGAGCTCTGCTCGCAGTGCCACCCGTTCTACACCGGCAAGCAGAAGTACGTCGACGCCGGTGGCCGCGTCCAGCGCTTCAGCGACAAGTTCGGCAGCGCCGCTTCCGCGGTGATGGAGAAGGAAGCCGCCGAGCGCGAGGCGCGCCAGAAGGCGCACGAAGAGTCGGTCATCGCCGCGCGCGAGGCCAAGGCAGCCAAGGATGCCGACAAGAGCGATCGCGCCGCCAAGCGCGAGGTCGAGGCCGCGGTCGAGAGCGGCGAGACCGCCGAGGAGGCCGCTCCGGCCGAGTCGGTGGCCGAGGCTGACGAGCCGGCTGCCGAGGAGAGCGCGGAGTAGTCCGCCTCGGCCCGGACCGCTGCTATGATGGGAGGCGAGGCGACTCGCCTCCTTTCGTTTGGAGCACCCATGGACGTTCGTCTGCTCTACCATACGCCCGAACCCGAGCGCGCCGTCGCCGCGGCCGCTCGGCTCTGCTATGCGCCGGTCGGTGCCGCTGAGCTGCTCGAGGAGATGTCCGAGGACGCCATCCACCGCGTGCTCAAGGTCATCATCACCTCGGGGCATCTCTCGGCGCTGGAGCACGCGAGCTACACGTTCGCCATCGACGGCGTGTCGCGCGCGATGACCCACCAGCTCGTTCGTCACCGGCTCGCGAGCTACAACCAGCAGTCGCAGCGCTACGTGACCTACGCCGAGCAGCCGGCGTTCATCGTGCCGCCCGCCATCGCCGCCGACGACGCCGCGCGCGAGCGCTTCGACGCAGCGACGAACGCGGCGTTCGAGGCGTACCGGCAGCTGCTGGATTCGGGCGTGCCCGCCGAGGACGCGCGCTACCTGCTGCCCAACGCCATGGAGACCAAGATCGTCGTCACCATGAACATCCGCGAGCTGCTCCACTTCTTCGAGCTGCGTTGCTGCAAGCGCGCGCAGTGGGAGATCCGCGCGGTCGCGCTCAGGATGCTCGAGCTGGCCGAGCCCACCGCGCCCTACATCTTCATGGATGCGGGCGCGTCGTGCCGTCGCGGCCCGTGCCGCGAGGGGAAGATGACCTGCGGCGACCCGTACCCCAGAGCCCCGAAGCGGGAGTGACCATGCCCGAGCGCACCGTCGAACGCATCACCCATACGCACATCGGCGGCCAGGCCGTCTTAGAGGGCATCATGATGCGCGGCACGAAGAACTGGGCCATCGCGGTCCGGGAAGCCGACGGCACCATCTACACCGAGGCGCACGATCTCGTCTCGGCCAAGGACCGCCACGCCTGGCTCAAGTGGCCGATCATCCGCGGCATGTGGGGCTTCTACGAGACCATGGTGCTCGCCGTGAAGGCGTTCGGCATCTCAGCGGAGCACGCCGGCGAGACAGAGGAAGAGCAGCTCACCTCCAAGGAGATCGCCCTCACCATGGTGCTCGGCCTTGCGCTCGCGATCGGGCTCTTCATCGTGCTACCGGCCGTTGTCACGAACCTGCTCGTGGGCAGCTCGCTCGAGCGCCCGATCACGTGGAACGTCGTGGATGGGGTGCTGAGGCTCGTCGCGTTCTTCACCTACATCTGGCTCGTGAGCAAGGTCAAGGACATCCAGCGGGTGTTCGCGTACCACGGCGCCGAGCACAAGACCATCCACGCCTACGAGCACGGGCTGCCGCTCACGCCCGAGCACATCCGCACCTTCGGCACGTTGCACGTGCGGTGCGGCACGGCGTTCCTGCTGATGGTCATGGTCATCGCCATACTCGTGTTCTCGATCGTGCCCGGCAAGGCGATCCTCGCGGCGTGGGGCGTCGACGGTCGCCTCTGGGTCCTGCTCTTCAACATCGGGATCCGCATCCTGCTGCTTCCGCTCATCGCCGGGCTCGCGTACGAGGTCTCGGTGAAATGGGCGGGGAACCACCCGCACAACCCGCTCGTCAAGGCGCTCACCTGGCCGGGCATGCAGCTTCAGCGCATGACCACCGCCGAGCCCGATGACGAGATGATCGAGGTCGCCGTCGCCGCGATGGAGCTCGTCATCGCGCGCGAGACCGCGGAGCCCGCCACGGGCGCGGGCGCGCCCGTCCCGGCCCTCGATTAGCGGTACACTGGTAACGCCGAACGTCTCCGTTAGGAACCCACGCATGCGCGACAAGCTTCAGAGCATACTCTCCGCGTACGAGGAGCTCACCACCACGCTCTCGGACCCCGAGGTCCTCGGCGACCAGCAGCGCTACGCCAAGCTCGCCAAGGAGCACGCCGACATGACCCCGCTCGCGAACAAGATCCGCGAGTACCTCGGTGTGCTCGACGGCATCGCCGAAGCGCAGGAGATGCTGCACGACCCCGAGATGCGAGAGCTCGCCAAGGAGGAGCTGCACGAGCTCGAGGGCCGCGTCGAGCCGCTCGAGGACGAGCTCAAGGTCATGATGCTCCCCACCGACCCCAACGACGAGAAGAACGTCATCGTCGAGATCAGGGCCGGCGCGGGCGGGGACGAGGCAGGTTTGTTCGCCGGCGACCTCTACCGCATGTACACGCGCTATGCCGAGCGGCAGAAGTGGAAGGTCGAGGAGATCGACGCGAGCGAGAACGAGGTCGGCGGCTTCAAAGACGTCTCGTTCATGGTCAAGGGCAAGGGCGTCTACTCCAAGATGAAGTTCGAGTCCGGGGTGCATCGCGTGCAGCGCATCCCGGCTACCGAGTCCGGGGGGCGCATCCACACCTCGACGGCCACCGTCGCGGTGCTCCCCGAGGCCGAGGACGTCGAGGTCGAGGTCAACCCCAACGACCTCCGCATCGACGTGTACCGGTCGAGCGGGCCCGGAGGACAGTCGGTCAACACGACCGACTCGGCGGTGCGCATCACCCATCTCCCCACGGGGCTCGTCGTCCAGTCGCAGAACCAGAAGTCGCAGCTCCAGAACCGTGAGGCGGCCCTGCGCGTGCTGCGTGCGCGGCTCTACGAGATGGAGCTCGAGCGCCAGCAGGCCGAGCTTGGCGAGGCGCGGCGGAGCCAGATCGGCTCAGGCGACCGCTCCGAGAAGATCCGCACGTACAACTTCCCGCAGGACCGCGTGACCGACCACCGGATCGGGCTCACCGTCCACAACATCCCGGCCATCCTCCAGGGCGAGATCGACGAGCTGATCGAGGGCCTCGCGGCAGCCGATCGCGCCCAGAAGCTGGCGGCGGTGGTGTAGGTGGCCGAGCGCGTCTGGAACGTCAAAGACGCGCTCGAGTGGACCGCGGGGTTTCTCGAGAGCAAGGGCGACGAGTCGCCGCGCGTCGCCGCTGAGTGGCTGCTCTCGGCAGCGACCGGCCTCACGCGTGTCGAACTCTACGCCTACCATGACCGGCCGCTCTCACCGCAGGAGCGCGCGCGGTACCGGGAACTCGTGGCGCGCCGTGCCGAGGGGATGCCGCTGCAGTACGTGACGGGCGAGATGCCCTTCCGTCACCTCGTGGTCCACGTCGAGCCCGGCGTCTTCATCCCGCGCCCCGAGACCGAGGTGCTCGTCGACGAGGCGCTCGCCGCCGTGGACGCTCTGGCCGAGAAAGGCGCGCCGCTCGTCGTGGACCTGTGCACCGGCTCCGGATGCGTCGCGGTCTCCATCGCGTACGAGCGCGAGCGTGCCTGCGTGCATGCCACTGACGTCTCGGCGGCGGCCGTCGAGGCCGCTCGTCGGAACGCGCTTCACGCGGGGGTGGATAACAGGGTACAAGTAGTGCATGGAGACCTATTCGAGCCCCTTCCCCGAGACCGTGCGGGGCACGTCGACGTCATCGTCTCGAATCCGCCGTACATCCCGAGCGCGGACCTTCCCGACCTGCCGGCCGAAGTCCTTGGCTTCGAGCCGGGCGCCGCGCTCGACGGCGGTCCCGACGGGCTTTCGGTCGCGCGGCGGATATGGGACGAAGCGACGCGGTGGCTGCGTCCCGGCGGGACCTTGGCGCTCGAGCTCGATGCCGGTCGTGTGCGCGATGCCGCGCGCGAGATCGGCGAAGCGTACACGGACGTACGGGTCCGAGAGGACCTGACAGGCAGGGACCGGATCCTGGTGGCACGGAAAAGGGAGGCGATGGAGTCATGAGCAAGGTGATCCACATCGACCCGGAAGCGCCCTCGGCGGAGGCCGTGAATCTCGCGGCGACAGTGCTCCGTGACGGGGGCATCGTAGTCTTTCCGACAGAAACGGTGTACGGCATCGGCGCGTCGGCGACATCCTGCATCGGACCGCAGGAGATCATCGACATCAAGATGCGCCCCAAGAACAAGCCGCTTCCGTGGCTCGTGGAAGACGAGGACGCGCTCGACACCTACGGCGTCGACGTGCCCGAGTACGCCCACCGGCTCGCCAAGGCCTTCTGGCCCGGCGCCCTCACCATCGTCGTCAAGGCCGCCGACGTCGTCGCTCCCGAGTTCCGCGACGACCGTGGCACCGTCGCGCTCCGCTGTCCCGACCACGACCTCGTCCAGGACCTCATCCGCGCATCCGGCAACGCGATCATCACGACCTCGGCGAACACCTCCGGCAAGCCTCCCGCCGGCAGTTTCGACGAGCTCGAGGAGCGCATCATCGCGGCGGCCGACCTGACCCTGGACGGTGGCGAGACGCTGCACCGCACGGCGTCGACCGTGGTGGACTGCATCGGTCCGGAGCCCGTCATCACGCGCGAGGGCGCGATCGCGTCCGACGACATCCTGAAGGCGGCCGCGGGCGTCGCTCCGTAGCGTCAGCCATACTGGTACAATCCACGGAAGGCGGACCCGTCGGGTGCGCCTTCCGTGCCGTCTCATCGGAGGTCTCATGCGCGTCAGCATCGGCAGCGACCATGCCGGCTTCGCCCTCAAGGAACAGGTCAAGCGCTATCTCACGGACGCTGGACACGATGTGACGGATGTCGGCACCCACGCCGAGGAATCGGTGGACTACCCTGACTTCGCGCGTGCCGTCGGCGAGGCGGTGGTCTCCGGCGCCGCCGAGCGCGGCGTGCTCGTGTGCGGATCGGGGCTCGGCATGGCGATCGCCGCCAACAAGGTGCCCGGCGTGCGCGCCGTGCAGGTCATGGATGCCGAGATGGCCGAGATGGCCCGGCGCCACAACGACGCGAACGTCGTCACGCTCGCCGGACGCTACATCGGACCGGCGCGCGCCGAGAGCATCGTCGACGTCTTCCTCGGCACGGAGTTCGAAGGCGGGCGCCACGCCCGACGCGTCGATAAGATCACCGCGCTCGACGAGCGCGTGCAGTAGACGGCTGTTGGAGTAGAAGGGGAGCAGCATGACACTCCGGTACCTGCCGAGCACCGACCCCGAGGTGGCCGCGGCCATCGAGGCCGAGCTCGAGCGCCAGCGCAGCACGATCGAGCTCATCGCGTCCGAGAACTTCGTCTCGATGTCGGTCCTGGAAGCCGCCGGCACCGTGCTCACCAACAAGTACGCCGAGGGCCTGCCGGGCAAGCGCTACTACGGCGGCTGCGAGAAGGTGGACGTCGTCGAGGACCTCGCGCGTGACCGCGCCAAGGAGCTCTTCGGCGCCGAGCACGCCAACGTGCAGCCGCACGCCGGCGCCCCGGCCAACCTCGCCGTCTACTACGCGTTCCTCGAGCCCGGAGACACCTTCCTCGGCATGAACCTGGCGATGGGCGGCCACCTCACGCACGGCTCGCCGGTGAACTTCTCGGGCAAGTGGTTCAACGTCGTGCCGTACGGGCTGGGCGAGGACGAGCGTATCGACTACGACGAGGTCGCGAGGCTGGCCGAGGAGCACCGGCCCAAGATGATCATCGCCGGCGCCTCGGCCTATCCGCGCGTCATCGACTTCGAGCGCTTCGCCGCCATCGCCGCGAGCGTCGGCGCCAAGCTCATGGTGGACATGGCGCACATCGCGGGGCTCGTGGCCACCGGGGCGCACCCCTCTCCGGTGCCGCACGCCGATGTCGTGACGTCCACCTCGCACAAGACGCTCCGCGGTCCGCGCAGCGGCTTCATCCTGTGCAAAGAGGAGCACGCCAAGGCCATCGACAAGGCGGTCTTCCCGGGGCTGCAGGGCGGCCCGCTCGAGCACATCATCGCCGCCAAGGCGGTCGCGTTCGGCGAGGCGCTCAAGCCGGAGTTCTCGGCCTATATCGACCAGGTCGTGACGAACGCGCGGGTCATGGGCGAGGCGATGGTCGAGGCGGGGCTGCGCCTCGTATCAGGCGGCACCGACAACCACCTCCTCCTCGTGGACCTGCGCCCGGCGGGCATCACCGGCAAGGACGCCGAGAAGCTCGTGGAGGAGATCGGCTTCACGGTCAACAAGAACGCGATCCCCAACGACCCGGAGAGCCCGTTCGTCACGAGCGGCATCCGGGTGGGCTCGGCGGCCATGACGACGCGCGGCTTCGACGAGGACGACGCGCGCGCGGTCGGCCGGCTGCTTGCCGAGACGATCTTCGCCCGCGACGACGAGGCGAAGCTGGCGCGGATTCGCGGCGAGGTGCGCGAGCTCATCGACGCGCACCCGCTCTACCCTGAGCTCTGAGGTCACCAGGCGGCGACGTACGGTCGGTATCGGAAGGGGCGTGACGGGATGACGCAGGACAACCGTTGGGACAACGTGACGGTGATCGACCACCCGCTCGTGCAGCACAAGCTCACGATCCTGCGTGACGCTGAGACCGGCGCCAAGGAGTTCCGCGAGCTCGTCAAAGAGCTCGCCATGCTCATGGCGTACGAGGCGACGCGCAACTTCCAGCTGGCCGAGACGACCGTCAAGACGCCGATCACCGAGACGACGTCGTTCGTGCTTGCCGGCAAGAAGGTGGCCGTCATCCCGATCCTGCGTGCCGGCCTCGGCATGGTCGACGGCATCCTCGAGCTCATCCCCGCCGCGAAAGTCGGCCACGTGGGCCTGTACCGCGACCCGGAGACGCTCAAGCCGGTCGAGTACTACTGCAAGCTGCCGGAGGACATCGGCGAGCGCGACGTGCTGATCGTCGACCCCATGCTCGCCACCGGCGGTTCGGCGGCGGCGGCCGTCCAGTTCCTGCGCGACAAGGGCGCCAGGGAGATCAACCTCCTCGTGCTGATCGCCGCCCCCGAGGGCATCGACGAGATCAACGCGTGCTGCGATGACGTGGAGATCTACACGTGCGCGATCGACAGCCACCTCAACGACCACGCGTACATCGTCCCCGGTCTCGGCGACGCGGGCGACCGCCTCTTCGGCACCAAGTAGCCGCACGGCCATGCCACGACCCTCCTGGGACGAGTACTTCATGGCGATCGCCGAGCAGGTCTCGGGGCGCTCCACCTGCCTGCGCCGTCACACCGGCGCGGTCCTCGTGAAGGACAAGCGCATCCTGGCCACCGGCTACAACGGCGTCCCGGCCGGTCTCGCGCACTGCGAGCAGGCGGGGTGTCTGCGCGAGCAGCGCAACATCGCCTCCGGCAGCCATCACGAGCTGTGCCGCGGCATCCACGCCGAGCAGAACGCGGTCATCCAGGCCGCCAAGCACGGCATCGCCATCGACGGGGCCTCGGTCTACAGCACCCACCAGCCGTGCGTGCTCTGCGCCAAGATCCTGCTGAACGCCGGTGTGAAGGAGATCGTCTTTCGCGACGCCTATCCCGACCCGCTCTCCGAGGAGCTGCTGGCCGAGGCGGGTGTCGTCCCGCGTCGGCTCGCGGGGAGCGAGCAGCCGTGACCATGGTCCAACACCTCTCCGTCATGGCCGCGGCGCTCGTCGTGACATGGCTGCTCACGCCGCTCGTCCGGCTCGTCGGCAAGCGGTGGGGCATCGTGGCGCACCCCGGCGGCCGGCACGTGCACCAGGGCGCGATCCCGCGCATCGGCGGGGTGGCCATCTTCGGCGGCTTCATGGCGGCGCTCGTCGTCCGCTACCTGGGCGAGCGTTTCTGGGACTGGCCCTCGGCCATCACCAAGCGCAGCGAGAACGTGTGGGCGCTCCTGCTCGGCTTCGCGCTCATCTTCGCGGTCGGCATCATCGACGACATCCTCGACGTGCGCCCGGGCCAGAAGCTCCTCGGCCAGATCGTTGCCGCCGGCGTCGTCGTGGCCATGGGCGTGCGGATTGAGTTCCTCGGCGACCCGTTCGGCGGCGGGATCATCCTGCTCGGCCTGCTCTCGATCCCGCTGTCGTTGCTGTGGATCGTCGGCTTCGCCAACGTCATCAACCTCATCGACGGCCTCGACGGGCTCGCGGCAGGCGTCTCGGCCATTGCGGGCGTGAGCCTGCTCGTGCTCGCCCAGCAGTCCAACCAGTACCTGGCGGCCGTGCTCGCCGCCGCGCTCGTCGGCGCGTGCGTGGGCTTCCTGCGCTTCAACTTCAACCCGGCGAGCATCTTCATGGGCGACTCGGGCGCGCTCTTCCTAGGCTTCGTGCTCGCGTGCATCTCGCTCGTCGGCGTCATGAAGTCGGTCGCGGCCATCGCCCTGGCCGTGCCGTTGCTCATCATCGGCGTGCCGTTGTTCGATACCTTCTCGGCCATCGTGCGCCGCGCGCGGCACGGACGTCCTATCCAGGAAGCCGATAAGGGACACATCCACCACCGCCTGCTCGGTCGCGGGTTCAACCAGCGCCAGACGGTGCTCATCATCTACATCTGGTCGATCGCGCTCGCCTTCGGCGGCTATGCGATGCGGTGGGTCCCCACCGCGCTCAAGCTGGCCGTCTTCGCCGCGCTGGCGGCCCTCTCGGGGCTCATGGCGTACTGGCTCGGGCTCTTCGAAGCGGCGCACCACGACGACGACGAGTAGCCGGTCGCCGCGCCCGTCGCGATAGCGTCCCGTTTCCCTCTCGTTTCCTTGTTGCTGCTGCGCCCTTGTTGTATAGTGGGGCCGCTTTCCGAGGTCACCCCCCGGTCGGGAAGCGCTCCCATACGGCTCAGGCCGCTCGGGCTCCGCTGTCGCGTGAGGCCGTTGGTGTCTGTCGGGGTGACCGCCGAGAAGCACGACCGGCACGCGCTCGACACGAAGGAGTCGGCATCCTGAGCACCGCGGGCGACACAAGCTTCCTTGCTCATCCGGCGACCGCACTGCTTATCGGCCTCGTCCTCGGCGCGGTCCTCGCGCAGGTGGCGCGCTCGAGCGTGAAGCGTCTTACGCCGGAGGACCCGGTCCTCGGCCTCGCGCAGGCCATCGCACTGAACTTCCTCGCCATGACGGCCGCGCTCGGCGGCCTGCTCGTCTTCTTCCTGCTGGCTCGGAGCGCGATCGCCATCTTCGGCGGCGCGCTCGTGTTCGCATTCCTGATCGTCGCGGTCGTGCAGTTCCTGCGTGCGGGCAGCACGCGGGGTGCTCACTAGTGGAGGGAGCGCCATAGTGGAAAAGATCGGCGAGGGCGTAGAACACCTGCTCCATGAGCTCTCGGTGCTCACGCTCTCCGGGCATGAGGTGCATGCGGGTGAGTTCGTGCTCACCAACTACATGTTCTTCCTGCTCATCGCGCTCGTTGTGACGTTCCTGTTCTTCATGATCGGGGTCCGCAAGGTCTCGCTCGTGCCGGAGAGCAGGCTCGGTGGCGCGATCGAGACAGGCGTCGAGTTCGTCCGCGACAGCCTGTGCATCGAGACGATGGGACCCGAGGGGCGCAAGTACGTGCCGTTCGTCGGCACGATCTTCTTCTTCGTGCTCTTCAACAACCTGATCGGGCTCATCCCCGGCTCCAAGCCGGGCACGGGGACGATGGGTACCACGGTCACGTGGGCCGTGGTGGTCTTCATCGTCTACAACGCCATCGGCATCAAGCGGCACGGCGTCTGGGGCTATGCGAAGTCGTTCTGGCCCAAGGGCGTGCCCGGCCCCATCGCGGCGGTCGTTGCGCTGCTCGAGGTTGTCAGCCACCTCGTCAGGCCGCTCACGCTGTCCGTCCGACTCTACGCCAACATGTACGCCGGGCACGTCGTGCTCGGCATCTTCTCCATCCTCGGCGCCCTGCTCCTGGAGGCGTCCGGGGTCATGAAGGTCATCGCCGTACTGCCGGTGATGCTGCAGATCGTGCTCTACGCGCTCGAGGTGTTCGTGGCCGTCATCCAGGCGTACATCTTCGCCATCCTGACGTCCGTCTACATCGGCGGCGCGATCCATACGCACTAGGCACACGGTCCACAACGCCGGTCGAAGCGACCGGCGTCGTACGGGTAAGCAAGCGCGGCGGCAAGCGCCGCAGAATCGAGGAGGAACACAAGTGGAGATCACCGGTTCGCTGTCCGTCCTGGGTGCAGGTTTCGCCTTCGGCGTGGGCGCCATCGGCCCGGCCATCGGCATCGGCATGATCGGCGCCAAGACCATCGAGTCCATGGCCCGCCAGCCTGAGATGGCCGGTCGCCTCCAGACCGTCATGTTCATCGCGCTGGCGCTCGCCGAGGCCATCGCGCTGTTCGGCTTCGTTCTGGCCTTCGTCCTGATGGGTCAGTAAGCAGAGCGACGCCGACCTTCGGAGGTATTCCGCATGGAAGCATTGATACCCAAGGCACCCGAGATCCTCGTCTCGCTGGTCTCGTTCCTGGTGCTCCTGGTGGTGCTCGGCAAGTTCGCCTTCCCGCCCGTCATGCGCATGCTCGACGAGCGCGCCGAGAAGATCCGCGAGTCGCTGGAGAAGGCCGAGGAGACCCGCGTGGAGGCCGAGCGGCTGCTTGAGGAGTACAAGCAGCAGATGGCCGAGGCGCGCACCGAGGCTTCGAGCATCATCGAGCAGGGTCGCAAGGTGGCCGAGAACATGAAGGCCGAGATCGTCGCGCAGGCGCGCGAGGAGGCCGATGCCGAGAAGCGCAAGGCCATCGAGGCCATCCAGAGCGAGAAGACGGCCGCCATGGCCGAGCTCCAGGGCCAGGTCGCGGAGCTTTCGGTCGCCGTGGCTGGCAAGATCATCGGCTCCAGCCTCGAAGCCAAGGACCACGAGGCCCTCATCGAGCGGTACCTCGCCGAGGTGGGGAGCATGAATGGGAACTAAGGAGACTGTCGACACCCTGGCTCGAACGCTGATCGAGCTGGCGTCGCTCTCCGATGCCGTCGACGCTGTCGACGCGGACCTGGCGAGCGTCGTGAAGGCCGTGCGCGGCCACATCGACCTGCGACAGGCGCTCACCGACACCACGCTGCCCGCCGAGAAGAAGCGCGACATCCTGCGCGACATCTTCGGCGAGTCCGTGGCGCCGGAGACGCTCGCCATCGTGACGCTCATGGTCGAGCGCGGTCTCACCGACCAGCTCGGCGACCTCGCGCGTCGCTATCGCGAGATCGCCGAGAGCGAGCGCGGCGTGGTGGTGGCCGAGGTCACGACCGCGGTGCCGCTCACCGACGCGCTCCGCGCCAAGATCGTCGACAAGCTTTCGGCATCGCTCGGCGCCTCCGTCAGCCTGCGGGAGCAGGTGGACGAGCGGGTGCTTGGCGGCGTCCGCATCAACGTGTCCGGGCGCGTGCTCGACGGGACCGTCAAGTCCCAGCTCGAGGGCGTCCGGCAGACTCTTTCCAGCGCGCGTTCCGGAGGGGAGGCATAAGTGGCTGACATCACCGCGAGCGCCATCAGCGACGTGTTGAAGGCACAGCTCGAGTCCTACACGACCTCCGTCGACGTGCGCGAGGTCGGCACCGTCATCCAGGTCGGCGACGGCATCGCCCGCGTCGAAGGCCTGAAGGGCGCGATGGCCGGCGAGCTCCTCGAGTTCGAGGCCGAGGGCGGTCACGTGGTCTACGGCATGGCCCTGAACCTCGACGAGAACGAGGTCGGCGCCGTCCTGATGGGCGAGTACGAGACCATCAAGGAGAACGACACCGTCCGCACCACCGGCCGCATCGTCGAGGTCCCCTCGGGCCCGGCCATGCTCGGCCGCATCGTGGATCCGCTCGGCCAGCCCATCGACGGCCGCGGCCCCATCGAGGCCGCCGGCTACCGGCCGGTCGAGTTCAAGGCGCCCGGCGTCATCGAGCGCAAGGGCGTCCATGAGCCGCTGCAGACCGGCATCATGGCCATCGACTCGATGATCCCCATCGGGCGTGGCCAGCGTGAGCTGATCATCGGCGACCGCCAGACGGGCAAGACAGCCGTCGCGCTGGACGCCATCATCAACCAGAAGGGCAAGGGCGTCATCTGCGTGTACGTGGCCATCGGCCAGAAGGCGTCGACCGTCGCCGGTCTTGTGGAGACGCTGCGCGAGCATGACGCGCTCGACTACACGATCATCGTCGCGGCCAACGCGTCGGACCCTGCTCCCGTGCAGTACCTCGCTCCCATGGCCGGCTGCGCCATCGGCGAGTACTTCATGTACAACGGCGAAAACGGCGAGCCCGCCTCGGCGGACAACCCGGGCGGTCACGTGCTCTGCATCTACGACGACCTGTCCAAGCAGGCGGTCGCGTACCGGCAGATGTCGCTCACCCTCCGCCGCCCGCCGGGCCGTGAGGCGTACCCGGGCGACGTGTTCTACCTGCACAGCCGCCTTCTGGAGCGCGCGGTCAAGCTCTCGGACGCCAACGGCGCCGGCTCGCTCACCGCGCTCCCCGTCATCGAGACGCAGGCCGGTGACGTCTCGGCCTACATCCCGACCAACGTCATCTCCATCACCGACGGCCAGATCTTCCTGCAGACGGACCTGTTCTTCCAGGGCGTCCGCCCGGCCATCAACGTCGGCATCTCGGTCTCGCGTGTCGGCGGTTCCGCGCAGATCAAGGCGATGAAGCAGGTCGCCGGCTCGCTGCGCCTCGACCTGGCCCGGTATCGCGAGCTCCAGGCGTTCGCGCAGTTCGGCTCCGACCTTGACAAGGCCACGCAGTCGACGCTCAACCGCGGCAGCCGTCTGGTGGAGCTGCTCAAGCAGGGGCAGTACGTCCCGTACCCGGTGGAGAAGCAGGTCATCGCGATCTTCGCCGGCACCAAGGGCTACCTCGACGACATGCCGGTCGACGCCGTCCAGCGCTTCCGCGACGAGCTGCTCGCCTACGTGGAGAGCGCCAAGCCGGAGATCGGCAAAGCCATCGCCGCCGAGCAGAAGCTCTCGGACGAGACGAGCGCAGCGCTTGCCGCCGCGATCGAAGAGTTCAAAGCCGGCTTCTCGGTCGAGGGCTAGGGGAGCGGCATGCCGAACCTTCGCGACATCAAGCAGCGGATCGACAGCGTGCAGAGCACGCGACAGATCACGCGCACCATGGAGATGGTCGCGACCGCGCGGATCCGCAAGGCGCAGGAGCGTATCGAGGCGGCCCGGCCCTACGCGCTCAGCATGGTCGAAGTGCTCCAGAACGTCGCACGCTACGTTCAGGGCGCGTCGCACCCGCTGCTTGAGGAGCACGACGAGCGCAAGCGCGTGGTCGTCGTGTCCATCACGAGCGATCGCGGCCTCGCCGGCGCGTTCAACAGCAACATCCTGCGCCTGACCGAGGACCTCATGCGGCGCGAGGCCGCCGAGGGCGTCGAGACCGACGTCATCGCGGTCGGCAAGAAGGCCATCGGCTACCTGCGCTACCGGGGCGTCGAGCCCCGCGCCGCGTACCAGGACATCTCCGATAAGCCCACGTTCGCCGACGCGCGCTCCATCGCGGCGCACATCATCTCCCGCTATGCCGAGGAGGAGATCGATGCGGCGTACGTCATCTTCAACCGCTTCAAGAACGTCGCCGAGCAGAAGCCCGAGGTCTACCAGCTGCTCCCCGTCGAGAAGCGGGTGATGGAGACCGAGGAGGACGAGCTCGGCCACCTGCGTCCGGAGTACCTGTTCGAGCCGAGCGCCGAGGCGGTGCTCGAGAACCTGCTCCCCACGTACGTCGAGACGCTCATCTACCGTGCGCTCATGGAGTCGGCGGCGTCCGAGCAGGGCGCGCGCCGCACGGCCATGAAGTCGGCCACGGACAACGCCAGCGAGATGATCACCACGCTGACGCGCAGCTACAACCGCGCCCGCCAGGCGGCGATCACC
This sequence comes from Anaerosomatales bacterium, assembly GCA_030019445.1. Lineage (GTDB taxonomy): Bacteria > Actinomycetota > Coriobacteriia > Anaerosomatales > Anaerosomataceae > JASEEU01. The sequence goes on from JASEEU010000003.1 coordinate 318,275, forward strand.
ACCGAGATCGCGGAGATCGTCGGCGGTGCCGCCGCGCTGGAGGAGGCGTAAGCCATGACGAAGACGAAGGAGAAGGACACGCCTATGAACGTCGGACGGATCGTTCGCGTCGTCGGCCCGGTCATCGACGTGGAGTTCGCGCCGGAGTCGATCCCCGCGATCTACAACGCCCTGACGGTCGACGGCGAGACCGCTATCGGCTCCGTGCACCTGGTCGCCGAGGTGCAGCAGCACCTGCCCGGCAACATCGTGCGCGCGGTCGCCATGTCCTCGACCGACGGCCTCACCCGTGGCATGGACGCCGTGGACACCGGCGCCGCCATGCAGATGCCGGTCGGCCCTTCCACGCTCGGCCGCATCTGGAACGTGATGGGCGAGCCCGTGGACGGCCAGCCGATGCCCGAGGTCGAGGAGTACTACCCGATCCACCGCGAGGCCCCTGAATACGAGGACCTCGAGCCCAAGACGGAGATCTTCGAGACCGGCATCAAGGTCGTCGACCTGCTCGAGCCCTACATCCGTGGCGGCAAGACGGGACTGTTCGGCGGCGCGGGCGTCGGCAAGACCGTCATCATCATGGAACTCATCAACAACCTCGCCATGCAGCACGGCGGCACCTCGGTGTTCACCGGCGTCGGCGAGCGCACCCGTGAGGGCACCGACCTCTACAACGAGATGTCCGAATCGGGCGTCATCGAGAAGACGGTGCTCGTCTACGGCCAGATGAACGAGCCTCCCGGAGCCCGTCTGCGCGTCGGCCTCGCCGGCCTGACCGCCGCCGAGTACTTCCGCGACCAGGGACAGGACGTCCTGCTGTTCATCGATAACATCTTCCGCTTCACCCAGGCCGGCTCCGAGGTCTCGGCGCTGCTCGGCCGCATGCCGTCCGCCGTCGGTTACCAGCCCACGCTGGCCACCGAGATGGGCGAGCTGCAAGAGCGCATCACGTCCACCAAGACGGGCTCCATCACGTCGGTGCAGGCCATCTACGTGCCTGCCGACGACCTCACGGACCCGGCCCCGGCCACGGCCTTCACGCACCTGGACGCGACCACCGTCCTCTCGCGTTCGATCGCCGAGCTCGGCATTTACCCGGCCGTCGATCCGCTCGCGTCCACGTCGCGCGCGCTCACGCCCGACGTCGTCGGCGAGGAGCACTACCGCGTCGCCCGCGGCGTGCAGCAGGTGCTGCAGCGCTACAAGGACCTGCAGGACATCATCGCCATCCTCGGCATGGACGAGCTGTCCGAGGAAGACAAGCTCACCGTCTCGCGCGCCCGCAAGATCCAGCAGTTCCTCAGCCAGCCGTTCCACGTGGCCGAGCAGTTCACCGGCATGTCCGGCAAGTACGTCAAGCTCGAGGACACGATCCGCGGCTTCGCCGAGATCATCGAGGGCAAGCACGACGACGTGCCGGAGGGCGCCTTCCGCTACGTGGGCACGATCGAGGAGGCCCTCGAGGCCGCCGAGAAGATGAAGGCCGAGGCGTAAGGGAGCCGGAATGGCGCGCACACTTGTCTGCGAGATCGTCACGCCCGAGCGCATCGTCTACACCAACGAGGTAGAGATGGTGATCGCGCCTACGGTCGATGGCGAGATCGGCATCCTGCCGCTGCACGCACCGCTCGTGACGGTCCTTGAGCCCGGCGAGCTGCGCGTACGCTACAACGACAACAAGGACGTCGAGTGGTTCGCGGTGTCGCACGGCTATCTTCAGGTACACGAAGACAAGGTCATCGTCCTGGCGGATGCCGCGGCGCCCGCGGGCCAGATCGACGTCGACCGTGCACGTCAGGCGCTCGAGCGCCTGGAGTCGCGCATGTCCGAGATCCGCGAGCGCCCTTCCGAGGAGCGCGATGGACTCTCGGAGTGCGAAGCCGACCTGCGCTGGTGCGAGGCCCAGATCAAGGTGGCCGAGAAGGCCGGGTAGGCGGTAAGGGACAGGATCTTTACAGGAGGGCCGCTCCTTCAGCGCACCATCTCATGGTGGGGCGTTGAGGAGGGGCCCTCTTCACGTCGTGAGTGCCCCGCTCGACCCCTCGAGACACCGTTCATCGCCGACTTTCCGGCAGACGGCGCTTCCCGCCGGATGCGCCGAGGAGTACGCTTCCCGCTGAGGGTATCGTGCCGCTTCGGGGGAGGCCGCGATGAGGGGGATGTCTGCTACGTTGCTCAGGCGCTCGGCGACCTCCACCATCGACGGCAGGGGCCTTCTGCGAGACCGCTCGGCGATCTGCTCGGGCACCGCGCTCGACTACTCGCTCGAGGCGACCGACGCCGCGGGCCGCGTGACGCGCTGGGGCTCTTCTGTGCTCGGGCGCACGCACACGAGCGTCTTCGACGCCGCGGGCAGGCTCACCGGCACCTCCGAGGCGGGCGGGACCTACGCGCACGCATACACCTACAGCGAGGACACCGGCAAGAAGAGCGCCGAGAGCCTCGCCTTCGCCTACCCGGACAAGAACGAGACGGCCGCATACGCCTACGACCGCATGGGCAGGCTCGTCTCGGCCAGCCGCAACGCGAGCTCGACCACGTACGCCTACGACGCCACCACGGGAGCGCTTTCCGCCTACCGCCAGAGCGGCGAGGCGACGGTCACGCTCTCCTACGACGCCGCCGGCCGCGTGACGGAGGCGGGTACGCGCCGCTACGCGCACGACCCGCTCGGCCGCCGCATCGCCGCCGGCCCCTCCTCTGAGCCCTCCGAGACCGTCTACGCGTGGCAGGGTGAGCGGCTCGTCGAGATCACCGCGCCGGGCATGCAGGCGTCTTTCGCCTACGACGCCGCCGGCCAGCGCACGCGCTCTGCGGTGACGCAGGGCTCTTGCACCACCACGACCACGTGGGCATACGAGGGCCTCACGCTTCTCGGCTACGCCGCGAGCAGGAGCGACGGCCTCACCTGGCGCGTGGACTACCTGACCGACGGCGCCTCGCGCCCCGTGGCGGGGGTCTATGCGGCAAGCGACGGCGTCACGGTGCGCTTCGCTGTCGTGACCTCCGACCGCGGCGACGTGCGGGAGCTCAAAGACGAGTCAGGCGCCGCCTTCGCGCACTACGCCTACGACGCCTACGGGCGCCCGATCTCCACCGACTCCCGGGCGACGTCGCTCGTCACCGCCGCTGTCGCCGCGCGTGTGGCCGAGGCGAACGTGCTGCGCTACGCCGGGTGCTGCTACGACGAGCCGAGCGGGCTCTACTACCTCTCGCA
>JASEEU010000003.1:321497-326054 GCA_030019445.1 Anaerosomatales bacterium
GCTGAGGGTATCGTGCCGCTTCGGGGGAGGCCGCGATGAGGGGGATGTCTGCTACGCTGCTCAGGCGCACGACGGCCTGGGTCCTTTCGTTCACGCTCGCGACGGGCGCCGCGATCTCCGCGGCGCCCGTCGCCGCTTCCGAGCCGCCGCCTGCGCCGGTCGCGCAGGCTCTTGCGGAGGCGAGCCCGACGGTCGTGCGTGAGATCGAAGAGGCGCGCGGCGAGACGAGCAGGGCGTTCCTGCTCTCCGACGGCACGGTACGCGAAGAGCACCACGCCGCGCCGGTCAACTTCAAAGACCCCGCCACGGGGCGGATGCTGCCGGCCGACTGCACGCTCCAGGCAGACGTCGAGGACGGCCGCGAGGTCTTACGGACCGCGGCGGGGCGCGTGCGCGTGACGCTGCCGCGCAGCCTGGGCGCCGATGCCGTGTCGGTGGCGGTGGACACCGGGAGGGTGAGCCTGCGTCCTGCATGGCACGGCAGGCCCGAGGCCGCCCTCGTGCCCGCCGAGCGCGTCACCGGACGCGCTGAGGCGTCGAGCACGGTCGCCTATCCCGGTGCCTTCGCGGGGGTCACGCTGCGCTACGAGGCGCGCACCGACGGCATGAAGGAGAGCATCGTGCTCGCCCGTCCCGGCGGGCCGAGCACGTTCGGCTTCGATATGGCCGCCGGCTCGCTCGTCCCGACGCTCGAGGCCGACGGCTCGATCGCCTTCAGCGCCCCCGGCGCGACCGAGCCGGTGCTGGTCATGCCGGCGCCGTGCATGTGGGACGCTCGCTACCTCAGAGACGGCCAGGGCTTCTCCTCAGACGTGCGCTACGAGCTCTCGGGGTCGCCGGACGGGTGGCGCCTGGACGTGGTCGCCGATCCTGGGTGGCTCGCCTCGCCTGAGCGCGTCTGGCCGGTCACGATCGATCCCACCCTCGAGGTCCAGACGCACGGTGTGGTCGACACCTACGTCTCGAGCAGGAGCGGCTATCAGCAGACCAACTACGCCTCCTCCCCGCTCGTGTGGGTCAATCGCAATGACCCTGCCGCGGACTGGACCGAGTACGGCTACGTCCAGGCGGGCTCCTCGCTCGTCTCCTCGCTTGCCTCGTGGAAGGCGGCGGGCTACCGGGTGGTCTCGGCGCGTCTGCGCTACTACATGTACGACCTGGAGCGCGCCGGGTCGGTGCGCGCCTACCGCTGCACCGCTGCGGCCAACCTCTCGACGATGACGTGGCTGTCCGGGCGCCCGTCCTACGACACGCTCCACGCCTCTCCGCTCATCTCGACGGTCGCGGGCTGGAACGACTTCGACACCTCGGCACTTCTGGCCGCGTGGCAGCTGGCCGGCACGCCCGCGAGCTCGTGCACGGTCATGCTCTCCCCGACGACCGGGACGCACGTCGGCTACCGCTCGGCGCAATACACCTACTCGACTGCCGGACGCCCGTACTGGGAGGTCTCCTACGCGCCGGTGCCGACGGTGTCTTTGGACGAGCCCGCCTCAGGCGACGTCACCGACGTGCCCGAGGCGGCGTGGACCTTCGAGGAGGAGCGCGGCAACCCGCAGGCCGCCTGGGAGGTCGAGGTCGCGACGTCAACGGCCGGTCCGCCGCTGGCCGCCGCCTCCGGCACCGGGTCGGCGGCAAGCGCGCCGGTCCCCGAGCCGCCGGGAGGCTTCGCGCCGCTTCAGACCTACCTCGTGCGCGTGCGCGCGGCGAGCGCGCCCTCGGCTCAGACGCCGCTTCTGTGGAGCGAGTGGAGCGCGTACGGCAGCTTCAGGCCCACGCTTCCTGCGGGGCCGGCGGCGCCGAGCGCGACGACGACGGCGAGCGTGGGCTGGTTCGATGAGTCCGACACAGACGGCGACGGCGTCAACGACGCCCGCAACGACGGCGAGGGCGCCGGGCGCGGGTCGGTGGGGCTTTATTGGGAGCCGGTCGCCGGCGCGTCGTCGTATGCGGTCTGCCTGTCAGACGGCTACGCGTACCGCACGGTCTGCGAGACGACGGCCACGGCGTGGACGAGCGCGGGCGTGGGTCTGTTCCCGTCCGACTCGCAGATTGCGGCCCTCCCGCCGAACACGACCCAAGACCCCTTCCGTGCGGGGGACGGTCTGGACTTGCGAGACGACCCGAGGCCGCTTTACGCGGCGACGGCGGGAAGCGGGCTCGACGGCCGGTGCGTCTACAGCTTCAAGGTGGTGCCGCGAAACGCCTACGGCGCGGTCGAGCCCGCCGACTGCCCGGCTGTCGAGGTCGCGCTCGAGAGCCGCACGGTCGGGGTGAACGTCGAGCGCGCACACGCGACCCATGCTCTCGGCGATCTCGCCGGCACGAGCGCAGAGGTCGGGCTCGACACGGCGTCTCTGCGTCTCACCGCCACAGACCTCTCGATCGCTTCCTGGGGACCCGAGGCCGCAGTCTGGCGCACGTACAGCTCCGCTCAGTCCGCCGAGGGCGCATACGCCCCGGGCTGGCGCTTCAACTTCGAGCAGGCGCTCGAGTTCCCGAGCGGCAGGGTCGTCCACACAGACGAGACGGGCGAGCGCCGCACGTTCTACCCCGACGGCGCGGGCGGCTGGCGTGGGCCTGACGGACATTTCTCCACACTCGTCTTCCACGACGTCTTCTTGCTGCCCGACTACTGGACGCTCACCTTGAAGGACAAGACGGTGCTCACGTTCGCCGAGGACGGCAGGCTGAAGAGCGTCGCAGACCGCAACGGCAACGAGGTCGCCTACAACTGGAGCGGCGGGGACCTTGAGATCCGGGCGGCCAACGGCCAGAAGATCGACGTCGACTACGAGGGCGGCAAGGTCGTGTCCGCCACCCACGCCACCTCTGAAGGCGCGCGGAGGGTCGACTACTCGCAGGGCGCGGGGAGCGCGACGGTGAAGCGCTTCGCCTCCACGGAGTGCGAGTACGACACCGTCTATGGCTACACCTCCGGGCGCGTCACCGGCGTCTCGGCGCCGTCAGTCTCCTCGTCTTGGGTCGTCGCCTACGGCACCACGGGCGAGGTGCTCTACGTCGAGAACACCTCCGGAACGCCGACTCCCGCCATGCGGCGGGACTTCACGATCGACCTCGCCTCCCGCGCGGCGACGGTGACCACCTTCGACGGCTCCACGCGCTACGCGTGGAGCCCCACGGGCAGGACGAGCCTCGCGAGCACGGAGGGCTCGGCGACACTCCTGAACACCTACTCCCACGACTCCAAGGGTCTTCCCACCCGCGAGGTGAGCGCCACAGGGCGCGTCACGAGTCGCGTCTACGACGCCCGGGGCAACGCGGTGGTCGAGTTCGACGAAGGCGCGCGCAAGACGAGCTACGTCTACAACGCGAGCGACGACTGCACCTCCGAGACCGACGCGAAGGGTTCAGTCACCACGCGCGGGTTCGACGCGCGCGGCAACGTGCTCTGGGAGGAGAAGACGCTCGATTCCTCCGGGACGAAGTCGCGGACGGAGTACACGTATGACGACGCCGGCTCGCACAAGGGCCGTCTCACGTCCCAGCGCTCCAAGATAGACGCGACGAACTGGGCCGAGACGGTCTACACGGACTTCTGCGGCGTCACCGGCCAGGCGAAGACCGTGACTGAGAAGGGCGTGCGCCTCACGTCTGGCGCCGCCGCACAAGACCTCGTGCGCCACACCGAGATCGACGGCTTCGGCAACATCACGCGCGAGACCGACGCCGAGGGCGTGATCGTCCTCCGCGCCACCTTCGACATCGCTGGGCGCGAGCTTGCGAGCACGGACGCGAGCGGTGTCGTGAGCAACACGCGCTATGACAGGCTGGGCAACACGACGGAGTCGTGGCGCAGCCACGAAGGCACCACGGCCAAGCTCGATTGGCGCACCCGCGCATACAACGGCGCCGGGCTGGTTGTGTGCGAGGTCTCGAAGGACTCCGCGGGCGCGACCATCTCCACGGTGAGCTACACCTACGACGGTCTCGGGCGCCAGAAGACCGAGGACGCGAGCGACGTCCCCGGCGTGGCCGAGTCCGCCTACGACTCGCGCGGCAACGAGACGATCTACCGCGAGGAGGGCGCCGGCACGAGTGCCGCTGCCACCACGCGCACGGTCTACGACGCCGAGAGCCAGGAGACGACCATAACCTCACCGGGTTCGGTTGACACGCCCACCGAGGTCTCCTACACCTCCGACGGGCAGGTGGAGGCGATCGACGAGGCCGACGGGTCGAGCACCGACTACGAGTACAACGACGAGGGCGAGCTTGAAAGCGAGACCGAGCCCACGGACGCGGGTCCGGCCGAGACCACCTACACCTACGACCTCGCCGGCAGACTCGTCTCCTCCGCCGCCCCCAACGGCACCGCCACCACATACACATACGACCTCCTGGGACGCCACCTGTCTTCCAAGGCGGGCGGGCAGCCGGTGACCACCACCGAATACAACGCGTCCGGATGGGTGCTCCGCGAGACGGACTTCGACGGGATCGCGAAGACCTACACCTACGACAAGGCGGGCCGTGTCATCTCCGTCTCGCGAGGCGGGCTGGTGACCTCGACCACGTACGACGGGTGCGGCAGGC
>JASEEU010000004.1 GCA_030019445.1 Anaerosomatales bacterium
CCAAGACCGTCTGCGAGAACTGCCACAACCAGTTCTTCTGCGACAACTGCCACCATGAGGGTGCGGTCGCGGACACGGCGTGGAGGAACTATCACCCGAATCTCGTGAAGAAGAACGGTCTTGAACCGTGCCTGGCGTGCCACGACTTCGCGACGTACTGCGAGTACTGTCACGTCTCGATACTTCCTCGGTAGTCCGGGAAGGGCGCTCCCGCCTCGCGTGGAGCGCCCTTTGCCCTAACGAGCGCGACGCGGTATGATACCGGCTCGTCGGGATGTGGCTCAGCTTGGTAGAGCGCTGCGTTCGGGACGCAGAGGTCGTGGGTTCGAATCCCGCCATCCCGACCATTCGACCACTTGCGGCAGGCCTCCCGGGGCCTGCCGTCGCCGTTCGAAGGGCAGCACATGCAAGGTCTGCTCACGTGGCTCGGCTACGGACTCTGTCATCAGCTGCCCGAGCGCTCGTTCTTCGCGGGCGGGTACCAGCTGCCCGTCTGTGCGCGTGACACCGGGATCTACATCGGATTCGTCGTCTCGCTCGCGATCGTCGCCCTGCTGCATCGCGGGCGCCGGCCCTCCGGCTTCCCGCGCCCGCTCCTCCTCGGCATCGCGTTCCTCATGGTGGCGGCGATGGCGGCGGACGGATTCACGTCATACGCCAGCCTGCGTGACACGAGCAACGACCTTCGGCTGATGACGGGTCTGCTCGCAGGGTACGCGCTGGCGGTGGCGGTGGTGCCGATCCTCAACGGTCAGTTCTGGGAGCGGGCATCCGATGAGCCGCCGTTGAACAGATGGCCACTGCTCGCCGCATGGCTGCTGTCGATTCTCCCGGTCTTTGCCGTCGTGCGGTGGGTGCTTCCGTTCGCGGGCATCGTCTACCCAGTGCTTCTAAGCGTGGCGATCGTTGCGACGTTCACGGTCATCAACCTGGTCGTGATCTGCCTCATCCCGCGTTTCGAGCGTGCCGCGACCACGCTCGTCTCGGCATGGCCGCAGGTGCTCGTGGGCGTCGTCGCAGCGTTCATCGAGCTCGCATTCGTCGGTTGGATACGGGACCTGCTCATCGGTCTCGTGGCCTGACGCTCCGCGCTCGCGCGCACGCACCCCCGACTCCGGCGTTCCGCAGGCAGCACGCTTGGTGTACATTCGCTACGGGACCTGTGGCCCGCAGGAGGAGGGAGAGCTGTGGTCTTCACGAGCAAGGACACCGTGCGGGTGATGATCATCACCAAGGACCATCGCATCGAAGGCGACATGCACATTCTCGAGGGAAGCCGGTTGACCGACGCCCTCAACTCCAAGGGCAAGGACTTCTACGCGATCACCTCCGCCAGGATCTGGCCCATCGGCTCGAATGAGGCGCTCGCGACACCTGAGTACGTCGCCGTGGCACGCGAGGCTATCTCGGCGATCTTCCCGCTCGAGTCCTAGCGTCCCGCGCCGCCCGAGCGCACCCTCGGCGGTTCGATGTCAGAGCCGCATCGTACGCTGCTTCCGAACAGACGTTCGGAGGTGGTCGCGATGCAACAACTGGATCTTGGACTCTGTCAGGAGACGTCGCTCGAGCAACTGCTGGCCCGACTGCGCCGGGAGTCGCTCGCCAACGGTGTCACGGAGCGGACGGCTGTACGGGCCGGGGACGCTACTCGGACCAGGTTCCGTGACGAGTACCCCTGCGGACTGCCACGTCGCGGTCAGGCCCGGGTACGGGACTACTACACGGCGGTCGTGCGTCGGATGGCCCTGCGCCGCTCCCCGGACGGCGATGATGCGTACCGAGAACTGCTGAGGGCGGTGACTATCGCACGCGAACTCCGGTCTGGCGGCATGCAGCCCGACGACGTCGTGAGCGAGTTGGTTGCCACGTTCCGCATCCCCGAGCATGTCGCGTCGCGTGCGGTGCGTACGCGACCGGCGGCCTAACGGAACGACGAGGACCCGACGAGCCGCAGAGTCTCGCGGTCGAACAGCCAGACTCGCCGGTGTGCCAGCGGGCCGTCATCGTCGCCCCACGCTTCGACGACGATCCATACATCGGCGCCGTCGACGACCGCGGCCTCAACGAGGAGCGGGACTGCTGCCGAGTCGGCCGGCAGCTGTGTCGTCAGGACGTCCGCGAGCGCTCGCGCCGCCTCGCCTTCCCCCCGCAGCCGCGCGAGGCGCTCCTGGCGCTCCTGGCGCGCTTCATCCGGCGTGAGATCCCGTACGCTGTCGGTGTTGGCACTGCTCCCAAGGTCCTGCGCCTCGGCAAGTGTGTAGGTGCCGCCCTCGGGAATGTACTGCATGTCCCCCGACGCGCACCCGCCGAGCGCGAGGGAGGCCATCAGCGTCGCCGACACCAGTACCATAGCGACCCCCGGACGTCGTGGGAACATGCGCGCCTCCCGCTTCGGTGGTTCAATGAAGCCAGTGTACCCGCACCTCGGCGATGCCACCACGGCATGAAGGGAGGACCTCGGTGCAATCGATCATCTGCTTCACGTCCGACTTCGGCCTCGGTGACACGTGGGTGGGCGTCTGCCACGCGGTGATCTTCAAGGCCTGTCCACAGGCGCGGGTGGTCGATCTCGCTCACGACATCGATGCGTTCGACATCCGCAAGGCGGCGTCGGTGGCGGCGTCCGGCGCCTGGCAGATGCCTGACGCCATCCATCTCGTCGTCGTGGATCCGGGCGTCGGCGGTGGCCGTCGCGACCTCATCCTTGTGACGCGCGATGGCGTCCTGCTCGTCGGTCCCGACAACGGCGTCTTGTTGCCCGCCACGTGGCGAAGCGGCGGGACGGTCGAGGCATACGCCATCGACCCCGCGAACCTTCATGCCCAGCCGCCGTTGGCGACGTTCCACGCCCGGGACGTCCTCGCCCCGGCTGCCGCGGCCCTGGCATGCGGTGTGGAGCCGTCCGCCCTCGGCGACCCCGTCGACCCTCTCACCCTCGTGGCGGCTCCCTTCGAGCGCTGTCGCGAAGAGGGGGGCGACCTGCTGGCCGAGGTCGTGGACATCGATCGCTTCGGTTCGGTGCGGCTGACGATCGCCGCTGACGAGGTCGCCGCACGCGGGCTTGACCGCGGTCGGATCGAGGTCTCTCTCGGCGGGCACAAGGAAACGCTGCCATTCGGGGCCACGTTCTCGGATGTCGAGGAGGGCGCGGCGGTGGCGCTCATCGACTCATCGGGGTGGCTCACGCTGGCGGTTCGGATGGGCAGCGCCGCCGAGCGCTACGACATCAAGGCCGGCTCGACGGCGCGCGTGCGACCCGCGACCCGGTAGGGCCGTCGCGCGAGGCGCTCGCAGGATGTGGTGCAGCGCTGATCTCGGCCGGGTGTCAGACGGCCGAGCTACGCTCTCTCCAGAGCAGATCAGGAGGGAGCGTCATGAAGCGACAGTATGTGCGGGACCTTGCCGAGGGTTGTCGGGTCGACTGCGTGCTCGCCTTGCGGGCGAAGGAGGTCCGCAGCACCCGGACGGGCGAGGCCTACCTGGCGCTCGAGCTCGCCGACCGCACCGGCCGGATCGCGGGTGTCATGTTCCGCCCTGATGCTGATGCACAGCGCATCCCTGTGAGCTCGGTCGCGCGGGTCCGTGGCGTGGTCACCACGTTCCGCGGCACGACGCGTGTCTCGGTAGAGTCGCTGGTAGCGGTGACCGATTGGGATGCCGCCGACCTGCTCCCGTCGGCGCATCGGGACCGCACCGAGATGGTTGCCGAGCTCCGTGCGCTCATCCGCGGCGTGAGCGACCCCGACCTCGTCCGCCTGCTGCGTACCGTCTTCGGAGACCGCGGCTTCTTCAGGCGGTTCGCCCGGTGTCCTGGCGCCCAGGAGCATCACCACGCCTACATCGGCGGCCTTCTGGAGCACACTGTCTCGGTGGCCACGCTCTGCCGTGACCTCAGCAGGCTCTACCCGGCCGTGGACGCCGACTTGCTGCTCGCGGGCGCGCTGTTGCACGACATCGGCAAGGTAGACGAACTGTCCTGCGCGACGCAGATCGAGTACACGGACGAGGGGCGGCTCGTGGGGCACGTCGTGCTCGGCGACCGGCGGCTGCGCGACGCGATCGCCAAGGCGGGGCTGCCCGAGAAGACCGCGCTGCGCCTGTCGCACCTCGTGCTGTCGCACCACGGTGAGCTCGAGTGGGGCGCGCCCAAGCGGCCATCATCGGTCGAGGCGCTGGTGCTTCACCACGCCGACAACCTGGACGCCAAGACGAACGGCTTCCTGGAGGCTGCCGCCGCGGCTGCCCGGGTCGAGGAGGGATGGACCGACGCCACGAATCTCTTCAGGCGGCCGCTCTATGCGCCACGCGCCGCGGAGGACGATCGATGGCACCCCGCGACGGAAGACGACCAGTACCTCGCCCGCGGCGCCTGACGGATCGGGCCCGACACGCGATGGTCTACAATCGTCGGGTATGTACAGAGCGCGGCCGTGTCCGCACGTCACCCGATGAACGAGGAGCCACGATGACGTACCCCCAGGCTGAGATCGGCGTATTCGGCGGCAGTGGATTCTACTCCCTGCTCGAGAGCCCGCACGAGATCAAGGTCGACACGCCGTACGGCGCCCCGTCCTCTCCCGTCATGTACGGTGAGATCGGAGGCAAGACCGTCGCCTTCCTGCCCCGTCACGGCACGGAGCATACGCTGCCTCCGCACATGATCAACTACCGGGCCAATGTCTACGCTATGAAGCTTCTGGGCGTCGAGCGCATCATCGGTCCCAATGCCTGTGGATCGCTGCAGCCGCACGTGGAGCCGGGCGACTTCGTGATCTGCGACCAGTTCGTCGATCGCACGTGGGGGCGCAAGGATACGTTCTACGACGGTCCGACGACCACGCACGTGTCCTCGGCCGATCCTTACTGCCCCACGATGCGGACGATCGCGACCGACAAGGCCCGGGAGCTCGGCATCAGCGTCCATGAGAAGGGCACGGTCGTCGTCATCCAGGGCCCGCGGTTCTCGACACGCGCGGAGTCCAGGTGGTTCGCCTCGCAGGGGTGGGAAGTCATCAACATGACGCAGTACCCGGAGTGCTACCTCGCCCGCGAGCTCGAGATCTGCTACTGCAACATCTCGCTGATCACCGACCACGATGCCGGTGCGGAAGGTGTCGAGCCCGTGACCAACGATGAGGTCGTCCGCGTGTTCAATGAGAACAACGAGAAGCTCAAGGCGCTGCTGCACGCGATGATCCCCGCACTCCCCGCTGAGCGCCCCTGCCCGTGCGCGACAGCGTTGGAGGGAGCGGCCTTCTAACGGGAGCATCCGCACGAGGGCTCGTTCCCACCGACCGCCGAGGAGGTGCCGTGTTCAACCTGCCGTCATTCCGCATCGGCCGGTTCTTCGGCATCCCGGTCGAGATCAACACAAGCTGGTTCATCATCTTCCTGCTCGTGGCTGTCACGCTCACGACGAGCTACTTCCCGGCTACGGTGGAGGGGCTCTCCTCGGCTGTCTACATCCTCATGGGCGCGCTGACGACGCTCGCGTTCTTCGGCTCCGTGCTGCTCCACGAGTTCGCGCACTCCCTCGTCGCGCGCGCGGGCGGCTTGACGATTACCCGGGTGACGCTCTTCGTGTTCGGCGGCGTCTCGCAGATGGAGGAGGAGCCGAGAAGCCCCGGGCATGAGTTCGTGATGGCATCCGCGGGACCCGGCATGAGCCTCGTGCTTGCGGCGTTGCTCTACATCGTTGCCGCGTTCCTCGACGCCGCAGGGGCGCATGATGCGGTGCTCGCGTGCGTGGATTACCTGTGGATCATCAATCTGTCGCTCGCGATCTTCAACCTGCTACCGGGCTTCCCGCTCGACGGCGGCAGGGTGCTGCGCGCCCTGTTGTGGGGGATCACGGGCGACCTGTTGCGGGCGACGCGCTGGGCGAGCAGGATGGGCCAGGCGCTTGGGGTAGCGCTGATCGCCACTGCGGTGCTCGGCGTGCTGCTGTGGCAGACCCTCGACCTGATCTGGCTCGCCGTGATGGGTTGGTTCCTCTCAACCCTTGCGGCCAGCGCGTATCAGCAGCAGCTCGTCAGGGCGCAGCTTGCCCGCGTGCCGCTCGAGCGCATCATGTCATCGCCGGCCGCGCTCGTCCCCGCAGCCACCACGCTCGAGGAGATGGCGCACTCGTACTTCCTCGGAGGGCGGCACTCACGCTACCCCGTCGTCGAGGATGACCGGGTCGTGGGGCTGGTGGACCTGCGCAAGGCGAACCAGGTCGACCGTTCGCTGTGGCCGGAGACGACCGCCGGTGACGTCGCCCGCCACGATCTGGCCGACATCGTTGCGCTGCCGACGACCTCCGTCGACCGCATACTCCCCAAACTGGATCCCAACGGGCCGGGCGCGGTGCTCGTCGTGGAGGACGGGCGTCTGGCCGGGATCGTGACACGTGCGGACGTGATCCGCCTCGTCCGCTCCATCGCCGAGGAGAGCTGACGGCGGCTTGCCCGAGTTTGTAACAACCCGTTACCATGACGATTGACCTATCGCAGCTGGATGAAACGAGAGTCCCGTTGAGCGCCATCTCGCGTGATCGCATCCCCGAAGGCGTCATCGAGCGCCTCCCACTCTATCTCGGCGTGCTCATCCAGCTGCGGCAGCAGGGCGAGTCGACCGTCTCGTCCGCGCGTCTCGGCGAGCTCACCGACATCAACCCGGCCCAGATCCGGCGTGACCTCACGCACTTCGGCTCGTTCGGTAAGCGGGGAGTCGGCTACGACATCGTCACGCTCGTCGATCGCGTTCAGCGCATCCTCGGCGCCGACCACGTGCACCGTCTCGCGCTCGTCGGTGCCGGGCACCTCGGTTCGGCCATAGCGGACTACAACGGGCTGCGGCAGCATGGCTTCAATGTCACCGCCATCTTCGACAACGATCCGCGCAAGGTGGGCACGAAGATCGGCGACATCATCGTCCAGTACATCGACGACCTGGAGCGGGTTGTCGCGGACCAGAGCATCCGCATCGGCATCGTGGCCGTGCCTCCCGCGGCCGCTCAGGAGGCCGCGGACCGGCTTGCCGAGGCAGGCGTGAAGATCATCCTCAACTACACGCCCGTCATCGTGCGGGTGCCCGCAGGCGTCACGCTCCACAACACCGACCCGGTCCACGAGCTGTTGCACACGCTCTACTATCTCTCGCGCACCGAGGACGTCGTCTGACGGACGGCTGTGGGCAGCGATGTGCAATGGTGGTATTGTCATGGTTCAGTCGTCAGGTTCCGCGGACCGGTATCCGCGGGGCGGTAGTGCAAGGAGGTCTGTGAGAGCATGACTCCCATCACCCAGGGTTTGAGCCTCATGGCTGTCTTCGGTCTTCCCGGCGGCATGGAGTGGATCATCATCCTGGCCGTCGTTCTGTTGCTGTTCGGTCCGACGCAGCTTCCCAAGCTCGCGAAGATGTTCGGCAAGTCGGCCAAGGCGTTGCGCGAGGGCATGAACGAGGGTCTGGCCGATGAGGACGAAGCGCCGGCCGCCGAGACGAAGGACAAGAAGGCCGTCGCCTCCGAGAAGGAGTCCGACGCTTAGAGCCGCATCGCCGGTTTCGCACCACGAAGGGCGCCCGGAGGGGCGCCCTTTCTCGTGTCGCTTGTCTCCGGCACGCCTCGCCGCTATACTCTCACGAGCGTTTTGGGCCGGTAGCACGGCCGACAGGCCATGTAGCCGGAGACAATCGGGAGTCCCTGTGATGAACAAAGAGATCGCACTCACCCCCGAGGGCCAGACCCGCCTCGAAGAGGAGCTCGTCTACCTCGAGACCGTTCGTCGCCGTGAGGTCGGTGAGCGCATCAAGGAAGCGAAGGAGTTCGGCGACATCTCCGAGAACTCCGAGTACGACGATGCCAAGAACGAGCAGGCGTGGGTCGAGAGCCGGATCGCCGAGATCAACCAGATACTCGCCCATGCGACCGTCATCGAGACGCCCAAGCGCAAGGACAAGGTGACCCTCGGATCGAAGGTCGAGCTGCGCGACGTGTCCGACGGAGAAGTACATCGCTATCAGGTCGTCGGTTCCGCCTCGGCGGAACCGACGCACGACCGCATCTCCAACGAATCGCCGGTCGGTCAGGCGATCATGGGCGCCAAGAAGGGCGATATCGTGAGCGTGTCCACGCCTCGTGGCTCGGTCATCGAGTACGAGGTCGTCAGGATCACGAACTGAGCCATGGCTGACGGCGAGACGACAGCCGAGGGCACGGGGGTCCCGCCTGAGGACGAGTTCGCCGCACGCTGTGAGCGCCTGCAGGCCCTGCGCGATACGGGCGTCGAGCCCTATCGCGACCGCTTCGACCGTACCCACACGCTTGCCGGGATCGCCGGGGAATTCGGAAGCCTGGAGCCAGGCGCCGAGGCCGACGGGGTCGTCTCGGTAGCCGGCCGCATCATCGCCCGTCGCGACCAGGGCAAGGTCACGTTCCTCGTCATCCGTGACGGTAGCGGTGAGGTCCAGCTCTTCTGCCGGGTGAACGTCCTGGGCGCCGACGCCTACGACTTCATCGGCGGACTCGACCTCGGCGACTGGATCGGGGTGACCGGGACCGTCCTGCGCACGCGCCGCGGTGAGCTCTCGGTGTCGCCCACCGAGGTGACGCTGCTGTCGAAGTCGTTGCGCCCCCTGCCCGACAAGTTCCACGGTCTCACCGACGTGGAGACCCGTTATCGCCAGCGCTACGTGGACCTCATCGCCAATCCCGAGGTTAAGGAGACGTTCGAGAAGCGCTTTGCGATCGTCTCGGCCATCAGACGCGAGATGGAGACGCGGGGATTCGTCGAAGTCGAGACGCCGATGCTGCATCCGGTTCCCGGCGGCGCCACCGCGCGTCCGTTCGTGACGCACCACAACGCGCTCGACATGCAGCTGTACCTGCGCATCGCGCCGGAGCTCTACCTCAAGCGCCTGCTGGTCGGCGGATTCGAGCGCGTCTTCGAGATCAACCGCTCCTTCCGCAACGAGGGCATGTCGCCGCGGCACAACCCCGAGTTCACCATGCTCGAGGCGTACCAGGCGTTCACCAACCTCGACGGCATGATGGAGCTCACCGAGGGTATCATCCGCGCCGCCGCTGCCGCCGTCGGTCCGCTCCTCATCTCGTATCAGGGCGCCGAGATAGACCTCGGCGCGCCCTGGGCGCGACGGACGATGCTCTCGCTCGTCGGGGAGGCGATCGGCGAGGATGTCTCGTTCGCGACCTCGGACGTGCACCTGCGGCACCTCTGCGAGCAGCACGGTGTCGCGGTCGAGCCGTCCTGGGGCAAGGGCAAGCTCATCACCGAGCTCTTCGAGAAGCTCGTAGAGCACACGCTGGTGCAGCCGACGTTCGTCACGGAGTACCCGCTCGAGACGTCACCGCTGGCGCGCAAGAAGCCCGGAGAGCCCCAGCTCACCGAGCGCTTCGAGCTCATCGTGACGGGCCGCGAGATGGCCAACGCCTTCTCGGAGCTCATCGACCCCGCCGACCAGCGGGAGCGCTTCGCCGAGCAGGTCCGCGCGAAAGGCGCCGGTGACGAGGAGGCCATGGGCTACGACGAGGACTACCTCCGCGCCCTGGAGCACGCCATGCCGCCGGCCGGGGGGCTGGGCATCGGCATCGACCGCCTCGTCATGCTCCTGACCGATCAGGCTTCCATCCGGGACGTGCTGCTCTTCCCGCACATGCGGCCGGAGGCCTAGCGCCCGCGACCCGTGCGTGGAGTCGCTGACATCTGAGTGTGAGGCGCTCATATCCCGTGGCACCGGGCTTGCTGGTATCCCCGCACCGCCTCGCCTCGCGTGTGCGGCGGGGGTAGAATCAACGTACAGCTGACGACGCCGCATCCGGGCGACCGACCGGCGTGCCGATAGGAGATGGGGCCATGTTCGAGCGATTCACAGAGAAGGCGCGCCGGGTGGTGGTGTACGCCCAGGAAGAGGCGCGCATGCTCAACCAGAACTACATCGGGACCGAGCATCTGCTGCTCGGCCTGATCCGCGAGCAGGACGGCATCGCAGCGAAGGCGCTCGAGTCGCTCAGCATCTCGCTCGAGGACGTGCACCAGCAGGTCGAGGAGTTGATCGGCAGAGGAACCTACGTGCCGACCGGGCACATCCCGTTCACGCCTCGCGCGAAGAAGGTGCTTGAGCTCTCGCTGCGCGAAGCCCTGCAGCTCGGCCACAACTACATCGGCACCGAGCACATCCTCCTCGGCCTCATCCGCGAAGGCGAAGGCGTGGCCGCGCAAGTGCTGCTCAACCTCGGCGCCGATCTCGAGAAGGTCCGGTCCGCCGTGATCCAGCTGCTGTCCGGCTACTACGGCAAGCAGGCCGAGCCGGGCGAGGAGCGCCGTACGGGCCGCGGCGGGGCCGAGAACCAGCTGCTCGACGAGTTCGGTCGCAACCTGACCCGGGCCGCCAACGAGGGCAAGCTCGATCCGGTGGTGGGACGCGCCTCGGAGATCGAGCGCGTCATGCAGATCCTCTCGCGCCGGACCAAGAACAACCCGGTGCTGATCGGCGAGCCGGGCGTCGGCAAGACGGCTGTCGTGGAGGGCCTGGCCCAGCGCATCGCGGATGACGAGGTGCCCGAGACGATCCGCGACAAACAGCTCTACACGCTTGACCTCGCCGCGCTCGTCGCCGGCAGCAAGTACCGCGGCGAGTTCGAGGAGCGCCTCAAGAAGGTGATGAAGGAGATCCGCGAGCGCGGTGACATCATCCTCTTCGTGGACGAGATGCACACGCTCGTGGGAGCCGGTGCCGCCGAGGGCGCGATCGACGCCGCAAGCATCATCAAGCCCGCGCTCGCGCGCGGCGAGCTGCAGACCATCGGCGCCACCACGCTCGACGAGTACCGCAAGTACGTCGAGAAGGACCCGGCGCTCGAGCGGCGCTTCCAGCCGATCATGGTGGGGGAGCCGACAGTGGACGAGACCAAGGAGATCCTCAAGGGGCTGCGCGACCGCTACGAGGCGCACCACCGCGTCTCCATCACCGACGAAGCGGTGGACGCCGCGGCGACGCTGGCCGACCGGTATATCTCGGACCGCTTCCTCCCGGACAAGGCGATCGACCTCATCGACGAGGCCGGCAGCAAGATGCGCATCAAGATGATGACCGCGCCGCCGGACATCCGCGAGATCGAGGAGCGCCTCAAGCAGGTGCGTCACGAGAAGGAAGCCGCGATCGAGGCCCAGGAGTTCGAGAAGGCCGCCGGATTGCGTGACAGAGAGAAGCAGATCCTCGCCGAGAAGCGCACGATGGAAGATGAATGGCTCAAGGACGAGGACCGTCGCCTCGTCGAGGTGACCGAGCGCGAGATCGCCGAGGTCGTCTCGATGTGGACCGGCATCCCGGTCGCGAGCCTCACCGAAGAAGAGACCGAGAAGCTGCTGCGGATGGAGGCGTCGCTGCACGAGCGCGTGGTCGGCCAGGACGAGGCGGTCACGTCCGTCAGCAAGGCGATCCGCCGCGCCCGCGCCGGCCTCAAGGACCCGCACCGGCCGTCGGGCTCGTTCATCTTCCTCGGCCCGTCGGGCGTGGGCAAGACGGAACTCGCCAAGGCGCTCGCCGCATTCCTCTTCGGCAGCGAGGACGCGCTCATCTCGCTCGACATGTCCGAGTACATGGAGAAGCACACCGTGTCTCGCCTCGTGGGTTCGCCTCCCGGATACGTCGGGTTCGACGAGGGCGGTCAGCTCACGGAGGCGGTGCGGCGTCGTCCGTACTCGGTCATCCTGTTCGACGAGATCGAGAAGGCCCACCCGGACGTGTTCAACGTGCTGCTCCAGATCCTCGAAGAGGGGCGGCTCACCGACGCGCAGGGCCGCAAAGTGGACTTCCGCAACGCGATCATCATCATGACGAGCAACCTCGGGGCCCGCGACATCGTCAAGGGCAAGACGATCGGCTTCTCCCGCCAGGCCGAGGGCCGGCTCTCATACGATGACCTCAAGGAGCGCGTGACCGGTGAGCTCAAGAAGGTGTTCCGCCCCGAGTTCCTCAACCGCGTGGACGAGGTCATCGTCTTCCACGACCTCACGAGCGAGCAGATCGAGGAGATCGTCGACCTGATGATCCACCGACTGCGCGGGCAGCTCTTGCTACAGGGCATCAACATCGTCCTCACCGCCGAGGCGCGCGGACTGCTCGCGCGCGAGGGTTTCGACCCGGCGCTCGGCGCCCGTCCGCTCCGCCGCGCGATCCAGCGCCTCGTGGAGGATCCGCTCTCCGAGCAGATGCTGGCGGGCGAGTGGCAGCCGGGCGACGTCGTCGAAGTCGTCGTGACCGATGGAGCCGTCGCGTTCGGGAAGGGCGACCCCTCGCTTGCGCCGAAGCCGCTTCCCGCCGAGCGGGACGAGACGCCGCGGGCGACGATGCCCGCGCGCGGGCGCCGCGGCGGAGATGGCCCCATCGCGGGCGGGGCTGCGGGCGCGTAGGGTGCCCAGGGCCAAGACCACCTGGCGCTGCCAGCAGTGCGGCCATGCCGCACCGAAGTGGCTCGGCCGCTGCCCCGACTGCGGTGAGTATGCGACGTTCGCGGAAGAGGCGGTCGTGGCCGGCAGGCCCGCCGCCTCTTCGGCTGCGCCGGCCGCAAGCACGCCGCTCGATGCGGTGACCGCATCGGCCGATGAACGCGTGGCCACCGGCATCGCCGAGTTCGACCGGGTGCTCGGCGGCGGGCTCGTGAGGGGCTCGCTCGTCCTGCTCGCCGGTGAGCCCGGAATCGGCAAGTCGACGCTGCTCCTGCAGGCTGCGGTATCGCTCGGGTCAGCAGGACGCGGAGTGCTCTACGTCTGCGGCGAGGAGTCTGCCGAGCAGGTCAAGTTGCGGGCCGATCGCATCGGCGCCACCGGCGGCATCGCGTTGTTGCCCGAGGTGGACATGGCCGTCGTCGAGGCGACCGCTGAGGTCGAGCGCCCCTGGTTGCTCGTGGTCGACTCGATCCAGACGATGACGGACCCCGATCTCGACGGCGTGCCGGGGAGCGTCGGCCAGGTACGCGCGTGCGCCGCGCGACTCATGCGCCTCGCCAAGGAGCGCGGCATCACGGTCCTCGTCGTGGGGCACGTC
Source organism: Anaerosomatales bacterium (assembly GCA_030019445.1). Classification (GTDB taxonomy): domain Bacteria; phylum Actinomycetota; class Coriobacteriia; order Anaerosomatales; family Anaerosomataceae; genus JASEEU01. Next base: position 13,048 of record JASEEU010000004.1, read on the forward strand.
ACGAAAGACGGCGCCATCGCCGGACCACGGGTGCTCGAACACCTCGTCGACGCCGTGCTCACATTCGAGGGCGATCAGGACCACGCCCTCCGCATCGTGCGGGCCACCAAGAACCGGTTCGGTGCGGTCTCGGAGATCGGCATCTTCGAGATGGCGCCCGAGGGTCTGCTGGGTGTGGGTCAGCCATCCGGAGCGCTGCTGGCCGAGCGCTCGTCTGATGTGGCGGGCTCGGCGGTCACCGCCGTGCTCGAAGGCTCCCGGCCGCTGCTCGTCGAGGTGCAGGCGCTCGTCACTCCGACGTATCTGCAGATGCCGAGGCGACTGTCGACCGGCATCGACACGGGTCGCGTCCTCCAGGTCCTCGCGGTGCTGGAGCGACGGGCGGGGATGACGTTCGGCCAGCATGACGTGTACGTATCGGTCGCGGGCGGCATCCGCGTCTCGGAGCCCGCCGTCGACCTGCCGCTTGCCCTCGCGCTGGCGTCCGCCCGGACCGACTCGCCCCTGGACGCGGATGTCGTCGCCTTCGCCGAACTCGGCCTGACCGGCGAGCTGCGCTCGGCCCGCCAGCCAGAGGCGCGCGTGCGCGAGGCGGGCCGGCTCGGCTTCACGCGTGTGCTCACCGCACCGGGCAAGGGCGCGCTCGACGGCGGTCCGGCGGTGACCCAGCCGCGCACGATCGCCGGCGCCCTTGAGGCGGCCGGTCTCGCGCGGTCGCGGTAGGCCGCTCCCTGGCCCGGTCCGTGCGGTTCGTGGCACAATGCCAGTCGAGAGCCGCGGCACGGTCAGCGAGGATCGGGGGTGCTCATGGACGCGAAGCACGACGACGTCATGGTCGGCGCGCTCGAGGCGGTCGCTCCCGGCACGCCGCTGCGCGAGGGCCTCGAGTACATCATCTCGGCCAGGACGGGTGCGCTCATCGTCATGGGCGATGCCGACGCCGTCGACGTGCTCTGCAACGGAGGCTTCGTCATCGATGCGCCGTTCGAGCCGCAGCGTCTCTACGAGCTCGCGAAGATGGACGGCGCCATCGTGCTTGCCGACGATGCGTCCCGGATCCTACGCGCCAACGTCCACCTCGTGCCCGACGCGTCGCTCCCCACCGCCGAGACGGGCATGCGCCACCGCACCGCCGAACGCGTGAGCCGCCAGACGGGCGCGCTCGTGATCTCCATCTCACAGCGCAGGGAGGTCGTCAGCCTCTACCTCGGCGGGAAGCGACTGATCCTCGAGGACATCGAGGTCGTGCTCGCCAAGGCGGACCAGGCGCTCCAGACCCTGCAGCGCTATCGCGCGCGGCTCGACGAGGTCTCGGCCCATCTGACCACGCTCGAATTCGAGAACGCCGTCACCATCGGCGACGTCGTGCCGGTGATCCAGCGCGCCGAGATGGTCCAGCGTGTCGCTCGCGAGGTGAATCGCTACATCGTGGAGCTCGGCATCGAAGGTCGCCTCGTCAGGATGCAGGCCGAGGAACTCATGGCGAACGTCGACGAAGACTACACGATGCTGCTGCGTGACTACGCCAAGGACGCCGGCCCGCGCAAGATCGCGGCGCTGCGCGGGAAGCTCGGCCAGATGACGCCCGACCAGATGCTCGAAGGCACCGCCGTGGCGCAGGCGCTCGGCTACGCGGGCACGAGCGATGTGACCGAGGCGCACGTCCGGCCCGCCGGCTACCGCTTGCTCAACCACATCCCGATGCTTCCGACCACCGTGGCGAACCGCGTCGCGGAGAGCTTCGACGGCCTTCCGACGTTGCTGGCCGCCACGGAGGAGGAGCTCGACGACGTCGACGGCGTGGGCGCCCGTCGCGCCCGCGCCATCATCGAGGGGCTTCGCCGGATCCGCGAGCACGCAGTATTCTGACGCGGCCGTCGGGCTCATGCCCTGCGCTGTTCCTGCCGATTCATACCGTTGTCATCTGTTTCATACGCGACCGTCACCGCGGCAACAGCGGTCGAGCCAACGAAAGGGGTGAAGACGCTCGGACATAGCCCCTAGCGTCCAGTGACCATGATCGTCCAACTCGCCCGGATCGTCTTCATGACGGCCGGAGCGCTTGGAGGGTTCGCTGCGTCGCAGAGCCTCGACTGGTCGGAGCAGACCGGCTTCTCGTACGAACTCGTCATCTTCATATTCATCATCCTCGGAAGCTCGATCGGCTACGTCCTCGGCGGCATTCTCGGCAGAGAGCTCTCATCCGCGTTCCGTCGCCTCGAAGAGCAGGCACAGGAGTTCGAAACGACCGACCTCGTCCTTGCGGCGGTAGGTCTTGTCGTCGGGCTGCTGGTCGCGCTCTTGCTTTCCATACCGCTCCGCTACATCGAGCCCGGCTGGATCGCGTTCCTCGCAACCGTCCTGCTCTACGGTCTCTCGGGATACAGTGGAGTGAAGCTCTTCTTGCTGAAGCGCGAGGACGTGCGTCACCGCATCGGCACGGTCGAGTCCGTGCTGCCGTCCGCCGACCCGATGGTGTATCTCGACACGAGCGCCGTGATCGACGGACGCTTCGAGCAGATACGCGGGGCCGGCTTCCTGTCGGGACCGCTACGCGTGCCGCGCTTCGTCCTTGCCGAGCTCCAGACGCTCGCCGACTCGGCCGATGACACGAAACGCGCTCGCGGCCGCCGCGGCCTCGACCTGCTGACGCGCCTGTCCGCAGGCGAAGACGCCATCGGCGTCTTCGAGGCCGACTACCCTGAGATCCCCACGGTCGACGCCAAGCTCGTCCGGCTCGCGCGGGAGACCGACGGCGCATTGCTCACCATGGACTACAATCTCACCAAGGTCGCGCGCGTCGAGGGGGTGACCGTGCTCAACCTGAACGAGCTTGCCGAGTCCGTGCGCCCGAACTACCTGCCCGGCGACAAGCTCCGGCTCGCAGTCCTCAAAGACGGCAAAGAGCCCGGCCAGGGCGTCGGCTACCTTGAAGACGGCACCATGGTCGTCGTGCAGGATGGCCGAGACGCCATCGGTCGGGAGATCGACGCCGAGGTCACGTCCGTGCTCCAGACATCCGCGGGGCGGATGATCTTCGCGCGGCCGGGGGACGCCCGGTGAACGCGGCGATCATCGTAGCCGGCGGCGAGGGCACGCGTCTCGGCCGCGACGGCGGTAAGCAGCTCGCACCCGTCGCGGGCGCCCCTGTGCTCGCACACACCGTGCGCGCGTTCGAGGCCGCGTCCGCCATCGACGTCATCATCGTGGTGGCACACCCGCTGCGCCTCGGGGAGTACGAAGCGGCCGTCGCCGGGGTGGCGAGCAAGCTCCAGGCCGTCGTGGGTGGCGGAGATTCGCGCCAGGAGTCGGTCGCGGCCGGTCTTGAGTCGCTGCCCGCCGAGACGCGCGTCGTGGCGATCCACGACGGCGCCAGACCCCTCGTGCGCCCGGCGGTCATCGACGAAGCGATCCGCGTCCTGCTCGAGGACCCGTCCGCTGCCGGCGTCGTCGTGGGCCACCCCTCGTACGACACGGTCAAGTCCGTCGACGCCGACGGGTACGTGGAGCGTACCGAGGACCGTGACCGGCTGTGGGCCGCCCAGACGCCACAGGTGTTCCGTGCCGGAGCGCTCCGCGCCGCGTACGCGGCAGCCGCACGCGACGGCTTCGCGGGGACCGATGACGCGTCGCTCATCGAGCATGACGGCGGCCGGGTGCGGCTGGTGCTCGGTCCGCGTGACAACATCAAGGTGACCGTGCCCGAGGACCTGGTCGTCGTCGATCGCCTCCTCGCGGCGCGGTCGCGAGAGGAGTCGTGAGATGCGTATCGGCCTCGGCTACGATGTCCACGCATTCAGCCCGGGTCGCCGGCTCGTGCTCGGCGGCGTGGACGTCCCGTTCGAACGCGGGCTCGAAGGGCACTCGGATGCGGACGTGCTCACCCACGCGCTCATGGACGCGATCGTGAGCGCGATGCGGGCCGGCGACATCGGCGCGCTCTTCCCGGACACGGATCCCGTCTACCAAGACGCATCCAGCATCGAACTCCTGCGGCACGTCGTCGAGACCATGCGCGCTGACGGCTGGGAGCTCGTGGACGCGGACACGGTGCTCGCGCTCGAGGAGCCCAGGATCGCCCCGTATCGCGATGCGATGCGCGAGCGGCTGGCCGGGGCGCTCGGCATGCCGCTGGACGCCGTCGGCGTCAAGGCGACCACCACCGAAGGACTGGGTGCGACGGGCCGCGGCGAAGGCGTCGCCGCCATGGCGGTCGTCCTGCTGCGTCGCGCCGGCTAGCGGTCACACGCAGCCGCCCGGGTCGCTCGCGCGCTCGGTTGACACCCTGCGTGAGCAGACGAGATAGTAGTCGGGCCCGAAGTCACGGTTGCCGAGGAGGACCGTCGAGCCATGTTCTCGCGCATGCGAGCAGATATCCGAGCGGTCATGCAGCGCGACCCGGCATGCCCGTCGACCTTCTCGGCGCTCACGAACTACCCGGGCCTGTGGGCGATCTGGTGGCACCGCCTGACGAACCGGCTGCACCGCGCCGGGCGCACGTGGCTGGCCCGCCGCATCAGCCAGGTCGTGCGCCACTACACCGGCATCGAGATCCACCCGGGCGCTGCCATCGGAGAGCGCTTCTTCATCGACCACGGGATGGGTGTCGTGATCGGTGAGACGACGATCATCGGCGACGATGTGACGCTGTACCAGGGCGTCACGCTCGGCGGGACGGGCAAGGAGCACGGCAAGCGTCATCCCACCATCGAGGACCACGTCGTCGTCGGCGTCGGTGCGACCGTGCTCGGCGACATCACCATCGGGCAGTACTCCAAGATCGGCGCCGGGGCGGTGGTCATCCAGGATGTCCCCGCCGACTCCACGGTGGTCGGCATCCCCGGTCGCGTGGTCGTGCGCGAGGGCCGCCGCATCGAGGCCGTGGACCTGCACCACGAGGACCTGCCCGACCCGGTGGTCGAGATGTTCCGCAGCATGCAGCGGCGCATCGATCGCCTCGAGGCGCGTGTCGCCTCGGACGAGGCGTACGCCGCCGGGTCGACCGAGCGCCCGGATCCCGGGCCTTCAAGCGAGAAGGAGTAGCATGGCCATCCGCGTCCACAACACCCTGACCCGCTCCAAAGAGGAGTTCGTGCCACGCGAGCCGGGCAGGGTGGCGATGTACGTGTGCGGACCGACCGTCTACAACCACATCCACATCGGCAACGCGCGCACGTTCCTCACGTTCGACGTCATCCGTCGCTATCTCGAGTGGCGCGGCTTCGATGTGCGCTTCGTTCAGAACATCACCGACGTCGACGACAAGATCATCAACCGCGCCAACGAGGAGGGCCGCACGGCCGCTCAGGTGGCCGAGGAGTACACCCTGGCGTTCCGCGCGGCGATGGACGCGTTGGGGATCCGCCGTCCGACGGCCGCTCCCCGCGCGACCGAGACCATCCCCGCCATGATCGACATGGTGAAGCGCCTCATCGCGACCGACCACGCATACGTCGTGGACGGCGACGTGTACTTCTCGGTACGCAGCTTCCCGGAGTACGGCAAGCTCTCCGGGCGAGACATCGATGAGCTGGAGTCGGGTGCGCGCGTCGATGTCGACGAGCGCAAGCGCGACCCGCTCGACTTCGCGCTCTGGAAGGCGGCGAAGCCCGGGGAGCCGCACTGGCCGAGCCCGTGGGGCGAGGGTCGCCCCGGCTGGCATCTCGAGTGCTCGGTCATGTCGGAAGCCGAGCTCGGTCTCCCGTTCGACATCCACGGCGGCGGCTCGGACCTCGTCTTCCCGCACCATGAGAACGAGATCGCGCAGTCGGAAGCGGCGACCGGGAAGCCGTTCGCGCGGTACTGGCTGCACGGCGGGATGCTGCAGATCGACTCCGAGAAGATGAGCAAGTCGCTCGGCAACTTCACGCTGCTGCGCGACGTGCTCGAGGCCTATCCCGCCCCGGTCGTGCGGCTGTTGATGCTCCAGACGCACTACCGGAGCCCGCTCGACTTCTCGGCGGACCGTCTGGCCGAGGCGACCTCGGCATACGAACGCGTCGTGACGCTCGTGCGCAACATCCGCTGGGTCCATGAGGCCACGGCGACGGGAGAGGGCGCCCCCGTGCAGGCGCGCGAGGCGCTCGAGGCGGCGGTCGACCGTGCGCGCGAGAAGTTCGTGGCCGAGATGGACGACGACTTCAACACCGCGGGTGGGCTCGCTGCGCTCTTCGAGCTCGCGAAAGCGGCGAACAGCATGCTGGCCGAGCACCAGGCCGACCTCGCGGGCCCCGACTTCGATACCCTGGGGCGGGCAGAGGCGCTCGTCGTCGAGCTCCTGGGGGTCCTCGGTATCGAGCTGCCCGCGCACAGCCCGTCCGCTCCCGAGTACCCTGACGATGTCGTCGCCCTCGCACGCGACCTCGGCGGTTACGCCGGCTCGGACGCACAGGAGGCGGTACGCGCGTTGCTCGCGATGCGCGATGCCGCCCGCAGCGAACGCAACTGGGCGGCAGCGGACGCCGTGCGCGACGGGCTCGCCATGCTCGGCTTCGTCATCGAAGACACTCCGCGAGGCGCGCGCGTGACGTACCGCCCGAAGGGGTAGCCGATGAGCGCGGTCATCGAGGGGCGCAACGCGGTCACAGAGGCCCTGCGCTCGGGCGCCCGACTCACACGGGTGCTCGTCGCCCGCGGCGTCAAGCCGCATCCGGCGCTCGAGGAGATACGGGCGCGGTGTGCTGAAGCCGGCATCCCGCTGGCCGAGGTGCCGCGCGCCGAACTCGACCGGCGGAGCGAACGGGGTGCGCACCAGGGTGTGCTGGCCGAGGTCGCACCGTTCGAGTACGCGGAGCTCGCCGACATCGTCGCCGCGACATCCGGGCGCCCGGCGGCCCTCGTCGTGTGTCTGGACCATGTGACCGACCCGGGGAACCTCGGTGCGGCCATCCGGTCGGTCGAGGTGGTCGGGGGCGCGGGCGTCGTCATCCCGCGGGACCGCGCGGCGGCGGTCACTCCGGTGACCCACAAGGCGTCGGCGGGGGCGACGGCCCATCTCCCGATCGCGCAGGTCACGAACCTTCCACGCGCGCTCGACGAGCTCAAGGCGGCCGGCTTCTGGGTCGTCGGAGCTGACGCGAGCGCCCGGGCGATGCTGTGGGAAGCTCCGATCGAGGGACGCATCGCGATCGTGGCGGGCGCCGAAGGCTCCGGCCTCTCCCGCCTCGTCCGCGAGCGATGCGACCTGCTCGTCGGCCTCCCGGTGCGCGGTCGGGTCGATTCGCTCAACGTCGCGCAGGCGGTCACCGTGCTCGCCTACGAGTGGCTCCGCCGCTCGGGAACGTCGTGATGGTGCGCTACATCGTCGATGGCTACAACGTCGTGCACGTGAGCGACCGCTATCGATCGCTGGCGGACTCGGATCTCGACGCGGCGCGGGCACGGCTCGTCGAGGACGTGGCCTCGTTCTGCCCCGGGGAGGGTCGGTGCGTCATCGTGTTCGACGGTGCCGGCAATCCCTCGTCTGACGGGACGCCGCACCACGTCGCGGGCGTGACGGTGATCTTCTCGGCGGCGGGGGAGAGCGCCGACACCGTGATCGAGGCGCTGGCCGCGCGGGGTCGCGATCGCGGCGAGCAGGTCATCGTGGTGACCTCGGACGCCGCCACGCAGTGGACGGTCATGCGCGCGGGCGTGGCACGGATGTCGGCGCGGGAGTTCTCCGAGCGGCTGGCCGAGCACGGCGGCGAATGGCGCGAGCACGCGCCGACCGGCAGCCTTCGCGGGCACCTGGAGGAACGCATCGACGCCGACGTGCGCCGCAGGCTCGCCCGATGGGCGCGCGGCGACCTCCCGGACTGAGGGCGCCGTCGGCGAGGACAGGTTCGTTCAGGCTTAAGGGCAGCGGTTGACAGGGGCAGCGGGCTGCTGCACATTCGTTATGCGTTCACAAGTTCGGTCATTCACAAGCGCGTGCTCGAAGGCGCCAGTCCTCTCCCCGCACCTGGGGGGTTCTCGGGAGGGACGACGACATTGCAAAGACTGGCTGGGAACTCGCGACGTAGGCTTGCGACACACACGGACGAACTGGCGCTGATCGCTGCCGCTCAGGCGGGGGACGAAGCCGCAAGCGCCGCCATCGTCACCAGGTATCGTGCTTTCGTGCGCTGCAAGGCGCGGTCCTACTTCCTTGCGGGCGCAGACCGCGACGACGTGGTCCAGGAAGGCATGATCGGCCTGTACAAGGCCATCCGTGACTACGACCCTGACCGTCAGGCGAGCTTCCGTTCGTTCGCCGAGCTGTGCGTGACGCGTCAACTGATCACGGCGATCAAGTCGGCCACCCGTCAGAAGCACACTCCGCTCAACACGTACGTCTCGCTCAACCGCTCCACGCACATGGAGGAGGAGGGCGACCGCGTGCTCGAGGACATCCTCGCGGCCAAGGAGGTCTGCGACCCGGCGGACATCGTGATCTCAGCATGGGAGACCACCAATATCCGCGAGGGATTCATGCAGGTCCTCTCTCCCTTCGAGTCCGAGGTCCTGCGCCTGTACGTGGAGGGCAAGTCATACCAGGAGGTCGCCGATCTTCTCGGCCGGCACGTCAAGTCCGTCGACAACGCGCTCCAGCGCGTGAAGCGCAAGATCGAGTTCCAGATCGAGCGCTGCCGCGCCTGCTGAAGGACGGACGACCGCTTCCCTGCTCGCTGGCACGGCGTTGTGGCGGTGGGTACAATAGCCTGACGCGTGCCGGCGTAGCTCAACGGCAGAGCAATCGCCTTGTAAGCGATAGGTTGTGGGTTCGATTCCCTCCGCCGGCTCCATGACGACGACCGCACGACCCGGGATCATCCCGGGTCGTGTCGCTGTCAGGAGGGTTCGTCCCGGGTGATGGTCATCGGCTCCATGCCCTCCGCCCAGAGGATCTCGACGACCTCCACAGGACGCCTGATGTTCTTGAGGCGGAACGCGCCGTGGTCGTGGCAGCGCTCGTAGCCCGACGCAGCCCAAACGCTCTTCTCGGCCAGGACCCTGCCGCCATCGGCCAGATCCATGACGCGCGCCGCCAGGTTCAGCGCAGCGCCGAGGAACGGCCGTCCGCCGCGATCCAGGACGACCTCGCCGCGCGCGATGCCGATGCGGACGGCGACGGTGGCCGGCAGCTCGTGCTCCTCGGCGAACGCGGTGAGCCGCCGCTGCATCTCGGCCGCTGCGGCGATCGCGTCCGCCGGGTCGCCGAAGGCCGCGACGAGCCCGTCGCCGCCGGTGGACTTGCCGGCGCCGCCGTGACGGTCGATGAGCGGGAGCAGCAGGTCCCGGTGCCGTTGCACGATCTTCGCGGACTCGACGCTCCCGACCTCCTCGGTCATCCGGGAGAACGACTTCATGTCCGTGATGAGCACGACCGCCTCGGTGGTGTGCTTCGTCGCGAGTTCGTCTTCCGCTGAGGCGATCAGGCCGAGCAGCTCGTCGACGTCCGCGTCCTCGGTGCGGAGCCCGTGCGTGGGCGGCGTCGCGGTGGCTGGGGCCGCCGTCGGGATGGCCGAGCGGGGGAACAACCACTCGCTGGCAGCCGTCACGGCGACGCCCGCAAGCAGCGAGGCGCCTGCGGTGAGCGCGAGCAGACCGGCGGCGGGGGTGTGCCCGAGGGCTGCCAGGGCTGCGGACGACACCGCTCCGACAGCGAGCACGCCGACACCGACGCCTACGACCGCCCGGATCCGGGGTGCGCCGGGTCTGCGGAACAGTCCGCCGATGATCGCTCCACCGGCCCAGATCAGGGGTTGCACCGCGAGCAGAACGGCGTTCCTGGCGCCGAGCAGGGCGTCGAGCACGCGCCCCGGTTCGGCTGCTGCCACGGCGGAGCCGAGCCATCCGAAGCCGAGCGCGGCATCCGGTGCCGAGGCGAAGGCGAGAAAGCCCGGGCTCGTGCCGCCGACTGACAACGTCCCGATGGCATCGACGCCGAGGAGCAGACCCGCGGTCTCGATGAGCACGCACGCGATCGCGGCGGTCACCGCTCCGGACGCCGAGCCGAGAAGATAGCCCGCAAGCACGGCGACGCCCCACTCGGCGTGGAGCACGACTGCGAGCACCGCTGCCGCGATCACCAGGAAGCCCTCAGCGCGGTTCGCCGTGAGGTACTGGGTGGCGGCCAACCCGACGATCAGGAAGAGGATGCCGACGACGAAGTCGGCGGCCAGCACCGGGATCCCGGCGACGATCACCACGAACAGCGCGGCGAGCGAGGGTGAGAACAGTGCGATCGCACCGGTCGCGAGCGCCAGGGCGACGATCAGCGGAGTCGGGAAGAACGGCATCACGACCAGGGCGACCGCGATGAACGTCGCCAGGAAGGCAGCCCGGATCCAGTCGAGAGTGCGCGCGTTCGCGCGTGTATACTTGGTCACGGTCGTGCTCCTCTCAGGGTCCCGTTGCCCCGGTCATCCGCACGAACAGGGCGAGCAGGCCCCAGACGAGCACGCACAACACCATGCCCACCGCAACATCCAACAACGCCGAGGCGCGTCGGCGCTCGCTGCCTGCGAGTGCGTACACGACGCGGGGTCCGAACGCCAGCAATCCGAGCGCCGGCAGGGGCGAGATGAGCGCGACGCCGAGCGCAAGGGAGCGCTCGGCCATGCCGTAGACGCGGCGCGCGTCGAGCCCGATGACCGCCTGCAGCGGTGCGCCTGCGACCATGCGGGTCTCGAATGCGAGGATCGAGCCGAAGAAAGCGACCGTCCCGACACCGGCTATCGCCGCGAGGCTCCCGGGGGTCACGTCCCAAATCACGAGGATGCTCCTGTCGGGCGTCCGGAGCACGAGGGCGACCAGCACGAGCGAGACGACGTGGAGCGCCTGGTCCAGCAAGAGCAGCGACAAGCCCGATGCCTCGGTGTGATTGCGCGCCCGGATCGTCAGGGGCTCGATTCCCGCATGAGCGATGCCGGCGATGAGCACCGCAGGCCACTGCGTACGCAGCGAGCCGAGCATCACGAGCGCGGTGCATGCGACCACGACGAGCGTGTGGAGCACGAGGCCGCCGGCTCCCCGTCTCTTGGCCAGAACGAGCCGTCCCGGCTGGAAGACGAAGTCGCCGAGCAGGTGGCCAACGTAGAGCTGCAGGAACAGCACCATCGCCTCTCCCTCGTGCGCGTGACCCTATTGTGCACCAAGGGAGCGCGGGGGTGCACGGCGTCGTGCTTTGCGACGCGGGTCGGGTAGTCTAGCATGGAGGGCAGGCCGACGACGAAGGGGGTGTGGTCGCGTGACGCACGAGGAGTTCCTGGCGCGCGTGCCCATCTTCGAACACTGCACGCCGGATGAGATCGCGAGCATAGCGGGGGTCGCGCAGGAGCACGGGTTCGCCCCCGGGCAGATCATCGTCACGCAGGGAACACCGGGTCAGGCGTTCTACCTGATCCTCACCGGGCGCGTCGGGATCGAGCGTGACGGCCGTGCGCTGGGCGCTTTCGGCCCCGGGGACTTCTTCGGGGAGATGTCGCTTCTCGACAAGGCGCCTCGGTCGGCGACGATCACCGCCATCGAGCCGACCACCTGCCTCATGCTGTCGAGCTGGGACTTCAAAGCGGTGCTGGAGCGCACGCCGTCCATCGCGATCAAGCTGCTCGAGGTGCTGAGTCGGCGGCTCAGGGTCGCCGATGAGCGGCTCGCCACCTAGGCCGTTCGGGCCGGGTGCCGAGGGGGGACGAGAGAGGGGATGACCATGCTGCAGGGCAGCGCCTTGCTCCATCACGTCGCGGTCCGCATACTCGCCCGCTATCTGGAGCGCCAGGGGCGGGGCGACGTGACGGTGCAGCGCACGCTCCTCGGCGATGCCGAGGCGGTCGATCTGACGTTTCGCGACCAAGGTCGCACGCTGGCGGTCAAGGTGAAGGCGGACTCGTACTACGGGTCCGATCCGGTGAAGATCGCCGATCGCACGCTCACTTACTATCGGCCGGAGACGCACAGTTACGGCCTCGAGGTCATCGCGAACTCCGCGACACGAGAGCCGGGATGGGTTAGCCGGTCGCGGGCCGACCAGCTCTTCTACTACCGATTCGTGATCGCGCAGACCGAAGAGGAGGTGGCGGCGCTCGCCGAGGAGCCCGATGACGTGTTCTTCGCCGAGCTCGCGGTCGAGCGCGACGACCTCCGGATCCTCCCGATGCCCGAGCTGCGTGCGTGGTTCGAGCGGACGAAGGACCGGTTCACGCCACGGCCCGTCATGACCGATGGCCGCCCTGCCTGGTATCGGATCGCCCCGTCCGAGGATGTCGAGGCGGGAGTGACGGGTATCAGGTCGGTCGGCCCGGTGTTCGCCGCGATCGCCAGCGGCGCGGCGCGTTAGGCGACGCGGCGCAGGAACGCGCTGCCGTGAGGTGACGGAAGCTGGTCGGGAACGGTGGGTAGATACCCGTGTGACCGGTTGTTTTGTGGACACGCCCGGCACCGTTGTAAGCGTTGACACCCTACGGGCCCATAGAGTAGTATTCCTTCTGCCTTACGCCCAGGCGAGCAACTTGAAAAGTGAGATAGCACGGCGTTTTTTATTGTTGGGGGTGTGCCCGAGTGGCTAAAGGGGACGGGCTGTAAACCCGTTGGCTATGCCTACCTTGGTTCGAATCCAAGCGCCCCCACCAGCGATACCACCCGCCTTGTCGGGTTGCAGCGCCCACATAGCTCAGTCGGCAGAGCACTTCCTTGGTAAGGAAGAGGTCACCGGTTCAAGTCCGGTTGTGGGCTCCACGATACAGACGCCGGTCTCGCGACCGGCTCGGGGCGGCGTAGCTCAGTTGGTTAGAGCACACGGTTCATACCCGTGTTGTCACTGGTTCGAGTCCAGTCGCCGCTACCATGGCATCTATCGAGGACGCACTGTCGTCCACGCGCACATAGATATATAAGAGTGAGAACGAGACGAAAGCAGGATGACGGAAGGTCGCTGATCGTCGGTATGCCCGACATCGACGCTGACCGTCGAATTCGCCCCCTGAAGGAGGAGACTCATGGCGAAGAAGAAGTTCGAGCGCACCAAGCCGCACATGAACGTCGGCACCATCGGTCACGTCGACCACGGCAAGACGACGCTCACGGCCGCCATCACCAAGCACCAGGCCGAGAAGGGCTTCGCCGACTTCACGCCGTTCGAGGACATCGACAAGGCGCCTGAAGAGCGCGAGCGCGGCATCACCATCGCCATCGCGCACGTCGAGTACGAGACCGACAACCGCCACTACGCGCACGTCGACTGCCCGGGCCACGCCGACTACGTCAAGAACATGATCACCGGCGCCGCGCAGATGGACGGCGCGATCCTGGTCGTGTCGGCCGCCGACGGCCCGATGCCCCAGACCCGCGAGCACATCCTGCTCGCCCGCCAGGTGGGCGTGCCCAACATCGTCGTCTTCCTGAACAAGGTGGACATGGTCGACGACCCCGAGCTGCTCGAGCTCGTCGAGATGGAAGTCCGCGAGCTGCTCTCCGAGTACGAGTTCCCGGGCGATGACATCCCGGTCGTGAAGGGCTCGGCGCTCAAGGCCCTCGAGGGCGACGCCGAGGCCACCGGTGCCATCGATGAGCTCATGGACGCTCTGGACTCGTACTTCCCCGAGCCCGAGCGCGACATCGACAAGCCGTTCCTGATGGCCGTCGAGGACGTCTTCACGATCACCGGCCGCGGCACCGTGGCCACCGGTCGTGTCGAGCGCGGCAAGGTCAAGGTCGGCGACGAGGTCGAGATCGTGGGCATCCACGACACCCAGAAGACCGTCGTCACCGGCGTCGAGATGTTTCGCAAGCTGCTCGACGAGGCCGAGGCCGGCGACAACATCGGCGTGCTGCTGCGCGGCGTCGCCCGCACCGAGATCGAGCGCGGCCAGGTGCTCTGCAAGCCCGGCTCGGTCACCCCGCACACCGAGTTCATGGGCCAGGTCTACGTGCTCACCAAAGAGGAAGGCGGCCGTCACACCCCGTTCTTCGACGGCTACCGTCCGCAGTTCTACTTCCGCACCACCGACGTGACCGGCGTGGCGCACCTGCCCGAGGGCACCGAGATGGTCATGCCCGGCGACAACGTGGAGATCCGCGGCGAGCTCATCGCCCCGATCGCCATGGAAGACGGTCTGCGCTTCGCGATCCGCGAGGGCGGCCGCACGGTCGGCTCGGGCCGTGTGACGAAGATCTTGAAGTAGTCGAGGCGCAGTCTCGATTCGACGGAGGGCTGAGAGTTGGCGAACCAGAAGATCAGGATCCGGCTGAAGGCCTACGATCACGAGATCGTAGACAAGTCGACCCAGATGATCGTAGAGACGGCGCAGAAGACCGGTGCCAAGGTCGCGGGACCCATCCCGCTGCCGACCGAGCGCAACCTCTACTGTGTCATCCGGTCGCCGCACGTGAACAAGGACAGCCGGGAGCACTTCGAGATGAGGACGCACAAGCGTCTCATCGACATCCTCGAGCCCACGCCGAAGACGGTCGACTCGCTCATGCGCCTCGACCTTCCCGCCGGTGTGGACATCGAGATCAAGCTGTAGGGAATCACCCGGCGACCATCGCCGGTGTCAGGGCAGACGCGGTCCTCTGGGAGCGCGGCGGGTGCGCCGCGGACGGACCCAAGACCGCACGAGTGTGAAGGTGAATGGAATGGGAAAGGCGATCCTCGGACGTAAGCTGGGCATGACCCAGGTCTGGAGCGACGACGACAAGCTCATCCCGGTCACGGTCATCGAGGCCGGCCCGTGCGTCGTCTCGCAGGTCCGCACCATCGAACGCGATGGCTATCGGGCCATCCAGCTCGCGTATGGCGACATCAAGGAGTCGAAGGTCAACAAGCCCATGAAGGGCCACTTCGACAAGGCCCGCGTCGAGCCCAAGCGCTACGTGCGCGAGGTGCCGGTCGACGAGGGCGAGGAGTACAAGCTCGGCCAGGAAGTCACCGTGGCGATCTTCGAGCCCGGTGCCGAGGTCCACGTGACCGGCACGAGCAAGGGCAAGGGATTCCAGGGCGTCATGAAGCGCCACAACTACCGTGGTGGCCCCGGCGGCCACGGCTCGCACTTCCATCGCGAGCCCGGCTCGATCGGCCAGGCGTCGACGCCGTCGCGCGTCTTCAAGGGCCTGAAGCTTCCCGGCCGCATGGGCGGCGATACTGTGACCGTTCGCAACCTCGAAGTGGTGCGTGTCGATGCCGAGCAGAACCTGCTGCTCGTCAAGGGCGCGGTACCCGGGGGCAAGGACGGCCTGCTGACCATCCGTACCGCCTGACGCGGCTCAGGCTTGGAGGAGTGAACGATGGCAACGGTTGATGTGAAAGACAAGACGGGCAAGAAGGTGGGAACCGCCGAGCTGGCGGACTCCGTCTTCGGCATCGAGCCCAACATGTTCGCCATGCATCAGGTGGTGCGCAGCCAGCAGGCGGCGCGTCGCCAGGGCACGCACAGCACCAAGGGCCGCAGCGATGTCTCGGGCGGCGGTGCCAAGCCGTGGCGCCAGAAGGGCACCGGCCGCGCCCGCCAGGGCACGATCCGTGCGCCCCAGTGGAAGGGCGGCGGCGTGGTCTTCGGTCCGAACCCGCGCAGCTACGCGTTCAAGGTACCGAACAAGGTCGTCAAGCTCGCGATGCGCAGCGCGCTCGCGGCCAAGCTCGGCGATGGCGAGCTCGTCGTGATCGAAGGGTTCGGTCTCACAGAGCCCTCGACCAAGAGCGCGGCTTCCGCGCTCAAGGCGCTCGAGCTCGACGCTAAGCGTGTGACGGTCGTCGTTCACGACGACGACACCCCGGCGATCCTCTCGCTCCGCAACCTCGAGAAGGTGCGCGTCATCACCGCCTCCGAGGCGAACACCTACGATCTCATCGACAACGCGTCGGTCGTCTTCACGCGCCCGGCTCTGGAGTGGCTCGAGGGGGTGCTCAAGTAACATGGACGCCCGCAGCATCATCATCCGGCCTGTCGTCTCGGAGAAGTCGTACGGGCAGATGGAGCTCAATCGCTACACCTTCGAGGTGGACAAGCGTGCGAGCAAGCCGGCGATCGCCCAGGCCGTCGAGGAGATCTTCGGCGTCAGGGTCGCGAAGGTGAACACGATGAACGTCCCTGGCAAGCCGCGCAGGCTCCGGTACAATAAGGGCTTCACGCGTTCGTGGAAGAAGGCGATCGTGACCCTCGCCGAAGGCGACACGATCGACCTGTTCGAGGGCGTGTAGATCCCCGGTAGGACGTAGTTGCGGGGCGGTGTGCGTAGCACGATGGAGCCGCCCGGCACCGTGGTAGAAGGTCCGGCGTCGAGCCGTTCCGCACCAGGAGGCGCGGAGTCCCAGGCGGCCCGGCAATCGGACGGAAGGAGACACGATGGGACTGAAGAAGTACAAGCCGACCTCACCGGGTCGCCGTTTCCAGACGGTCTCGGATTTCTCCGAGATCAGCAAGGTGGCGCCCGAGAAGTCGCTGCTTGAGCCGCTCCATAACACGGGTGGCCGCAACAACAACGGACGCATCACCACCCGCCACCAGGGTGGCGGGCACAAGCGGCGCTACCGCAAGATCGACTTCAAGCGGAACAAAGACGGCGTTCCCGCCAAGGTCGCGACCATCGAGTACGATCCCAACCGGTCGGCCCGGATCGCGCTGCTGCACTACGCGGACGGCGAGAAGCGCTACATCCTGGCGCCCGAGAAGCTCACCGTCGGTGACACCGTGATGTCCGGCGCGGGTGCGGACATCCGTCCGGGCAACGCTCTGCCGCTCGCGGACATCCCGACCGGTACCGTCGTGCACGCGATCGAGATGCAGCCCGGCAAGGGCGCCGCGATCGCTCGCTCGGCGGGCACCTCGGCGCAGCTGATGGGCAAGGAGGGCGACTACGCCATCCTCCGTATGCCCTCCACCGAGATGCGCATGGTGCCGGTCACGTGTCGCGCCACCGTCGGCGAGGTCGGGAACTCCGACCACGCGAACATCTCGGTGGGCAAGGCGGGCCGCAACCGTCACCTCGGCAAGCGCCCGACCGTTCGTGGTACTGCGATGAACCCGGTCGACCACCCGCACGGTGGCGGCGAGGGCAAGAACAAGACCGCCGGTCGTCATCCCGTGACGCCGTGGGGCACGCCCACCAAGGGCCACCGCACGCGCCACAAGAAGAAGGCGTCCGACCGTCTCATCATCCGTCGCCGGAAGAAGTAGGAGCTGGAGCCGAGATGAGCAGAAGCCTGAAGAAGGGACCCTACGTCGAGCCGCGTCTCCTGAAGCGTGTTCAGGACATGAACGAGGCCGGCGAGAAGAAGGTCATCAAGACCTGGTCGCGCGCGTCGACCATCTTCCCGGAGATGGTGGGCCACACGATCGCCGTGCACGACGGCCGCAAGCACGTCCCGGTGTACGTCACCGAGTCGATGGTCGGCCACAAGCTGGGCGAGTTCGCGCCCACGCGCACGTTCCGCGGCCACGCGGCCGACAGGAAGGGCCGCCGCTAGCGGCGTGGAGACACCCGATTACGGTCAGCCGCACACGGCGAGCCGGTGATCCGGAGGTACGAGGAGTAGATGGAAGCCAAAGCAACAGCGAGATACGCGAGAGTGAGCCCGCGCAAGGCGCGACTCGTCGTCGACCTCGTTCGCGGCAAGTCCGTGCACGAGGCCGAGGCCATTCTCAAGTTCACGCCGCGTGCCGCAGCGGAGGTCGTGGGGAAGGTCGTGGCGAGCGCCGCGGCCAACGCCGAGCAGAACCTGAAGCTTAGGCCGGAGACGCTCTACATCTCCGAGGCGTATGTGAACGAGGGCCCGACCCTGAAGCGGATCCGTCCGCGCGCCATGGGTCGCGCAAACCGCATCGACAAGCGCACGAGCCACATCACGGTGGTCGTGAAGCAGCGAGAGGAGGCTTAGGCGCATGGGTCAGAAAGTCTACCCGATCGGCCTGCGCCTCGGCATCACCGAGGAGTGGCGCTCCCGCTGGTACCAGGACAAGGGATACAGCGAGACGCTGGCCGAGGATCTTGCCATTCGCAAGTATCTGAACGCCCGGCTTGCGCGCGCTGCGGTCTCCCGCATCGACATCCAGCGCAAGGGCGACAAGGTGATCGTCGACGTGTGGACCGCGCGTCCGGGCATCGTGATCGGCAAGAAGGGCTCCGAGGTCGACGCTCTGCGTAAGGAGCTCGAGACCCTCGCGGGTCGGCCGGTCGCCGTGAACATCGTCGAGATCAAGCGGCCGGAGCTCGATGCCGCTCTGGTCGCGCAGAGCGTGGCCGAGCAGCTCGTCGCTCGCGTGTCGTTCCGCCGTGCGATGAAGAAGGCCGTTACGAGCGCCATGAAGAGCGGCGCCCTCGGCATCCGCATCCAGTGCTCCGGTCGCCTCGGCGGTTCCGAGATGGGTCGTCGTGAGTGGTACCGCGAGGGACGCGTGCCGCTGCACACGCTGCGCGCCAAGATCGATTACGGTGCCGTGGATGCTGTGACCACGTTCGGTGTCATCGGCGTGAAGGTCTGGATCTATCGCGGTGACGTCGTCGGCGGCAAGATGCCTGAGCTCCCCGAGCAGGCGCAGCGTCCGTCCCGTGAGCGGCCGTCCCGCGGCCGCCGGCGTGGCAACGGAGGAGGTGCGTCCGATGCTTCTGCCTAAGCGCGTCAAGCACCGCAAGGTCATGCGTGGTACGATGCGCGGTCCGGCCAAGGGCGGCACCGAGGTCCACTTCGGCGACTATGGCCTGAAGGCTATGGAGGCCGCATGGATCACGAACCGTCAGATCGAGGCAGCCCGTATCGCGATGACCCGTTACATGAAGCGTGGCGGTAAGGTCTGGATCAACATCTTCCCGGACAAGCCGGTCACCCAGAAGCCTGCCGAGACCCGCATGGGCTCGGGCAAGGGCAACCCGGAGAAGTGGGTCGCGGTCGTCAAGCCGGGTCGCGTCATGTTCGAGGTGGCGGGCGTCAGCGAGGAGGTCGCGAAAGAGGCCATGCGGCTCGCGGCCCAGAAGCTGCCCATCAAGTGCAAGTTCGTCACCAGGGCCGATGTTGGCGGTGAGGGATAAGATGAAAGCTTCCGAGATCCGAGACCTGCAGGACGTCGAGCTTCAGGAGAAGCTGAAGGACGCCCGCACGGAGTTGTTCAACCTGCGGTTCCAGTTGGCCACCGGTCAGCTGGACAACCCGCAGCGCATCAAGGCTGTCAAGAAGGACATCGCCCGGCTGCACACGGAGCTTCGCGCACGCGAGCTCGAGGCCGCGCGCCAGCAGGCGTCCTAGGGCGAGGAGGAGACGTACGGATGACTGAGCGCAACCAGCGTAAAGAGCGTCAGGGCGTGGTGGTCTCGGCGGCAGGCGACAAGACCTGCGTCGTGCTCGTCGAGGACCGTAAGAAGCACCCCCTGTACGGCAAGATGATGACGCACAGCACCAAGTTCCACGCACATGACGAGGAGAACGCGGCTGCCGTCGGCGACCGTGTCCGGATCATGGAGACACGTCCCGTTTCGAAGCTGAAGCGGTGGCGCCTCGTGGAGATCGTAGAGAAGGCCAAGTAGTCAGCACCGGTCCGCTCGGCCGGAAACGAACGGTCCGATGACCGGGAAGGTACGGAGGAAACGATGATCCAGGCAGAAAGCCGACTGAAGGTTGCCGACAACTCCGGCGCCCGCAAGGTGCTCTGCATCAAGGTGCTGGGCGGGTCCCGCCGCCGCTATGCGCGTGTGGGCGACACGATCGTCTGCAGCGTCAAGGAGGCCATCCCCAACGGCCAGGTCAAGAAGGGCGACGTGGTCAAGGCGGTCGTGGTGCGGACGGCGAAGGAGGTCCGTCGACCTGACGGCAGCTACATCAAGTTCGACGAGAACGCCGCGGTCATCATCGACCAGCAGGGCAATCCTCGTGGAACCCGGATCTTCGGGCCGGTGGCACGCGAGCTTCGTGATCGCAAGTTCATGAAGATCGTGTCCCTCGCGCCCGAGGTGCTCTAGGAGGATATGAGATGGCGAACTCGATGACGATCCGCAAGGGCGACCGTGTCAAAGTCATCGCCGGCAAGGACAAGGGCAAGGAAGGCAAGGTCCTTCGCTCGGTGCCGGAGAAGCAGCGCGTGGTCGTCGAGAACGTGCACATGATCAAGAAGCACAGCCGCCCGAGCCAGAAGAACCCGCAGGGTGGCATCGTGGAGATGGAGGGCACCATCCACGTGTCCAACGTCATGCTCGTCTGCCCCAACTGCGGGGAGCCGACGCGCGTCGGCCGGCGGCGTGAAGACGGCACTCGCGTGCGCGTCTGCAAGAAGTGCGGCAAGGACGTCGACAAGTAAACCGCGCGGTCACGGTGACCGCGAGAAGTCCCGCCGGGTCGGCAATCCGTCGGGCGCGAACGAACCGGAGGTAGGAGCCGAATGACACCACGGCTGAAAGAGCGGTACAGGACGGAGATCGTCCCCGCACTCATCGATGAGCGCGGGTACGGGAACGTGCACCAGGTGCCGCGACTCGAGAAGGTCGTCGTCAACATGGGCGTCGGCGCGGCGGTCCAGGACCCCAAGGCCCTCGACGCCGCCATGGAAGACCTCGCGACGGTCACCGGACAGAAGCCGGCGATCACGAGAGCCAAGAAGTCCATTGCGGGCTTCAAGGTCCGCCAGGGAATGCCCATCGGCGCGAAGGTGACGCTGCGAGGCGACCGCATGTGGGAGTTCGCCGACAGGCTGCTCTCGACCGCGCTGCCGCGTATCCGCGACTTCCGCGGCGTGAGCACCAAGTCGTTCGACGGTCGGGGCAACTACTCGCTCGGCGTCACGGAGCAGCTGATCTTCCCGGAGATCGACTACGACAAGGTCGATCGGGTCCGGGGCATGGACATCACGTTCGTCACGAGTGCAGACAACGACGAGGACGCCCGCGCGCTGCTGACGGCGCTCGGTTTCCCGTTCAAGCGATAGTACCGGCGGGCGGGTACGACGCCCGTCCAGGCAAGGAGGTCACCTACAGTGGCTAAGAAGTCGATGATCGCCAAGGCGAAGCGCAAGCCGAAGTACGGTGTGCGCGCGGTGAACCGCTGCAACCGATGCGGGCGCCCGCGCGGGTACTTCCGCCAGTTCGGCCTGTGCAGGATCTGCCTGCGTGAGCTGGCGAGCCGCGGCGAGCTTCCCGGCGTCCGCAAGGCAAGCTGGTAGACGACGGGAGCCGGCCGTCCGGCAGGCGTCGTGACCACGGGTCGCGGCGAACCGCCGGGACGGAAGTCTCTGGATCATAGGAGGAATCGAACGATGAGCATGACAGACCCCATCGCCGACATGCTGACGCGGGTGCGCAACGCCAACTCCGCGTTCCTGCCGTCGGCGGCCATGCCGTCTTCCAAGAAGCTCGTGGAGATCGCGCGCATCCTGAAGGAAGAGGGCTATATCGAGGACTACGTGGTCACAGCCACCGAGCCGCAGGCGACGCTGGAGATCACCCTGCGCTACGGTCCCAAGAAGGAGCGCGTCATCACGGGCATCCGCCGGATCAGCAAGCCCGGCCTGCGCGTGTACGCGAAGAAGGACGAGCTCCCGCGCGTCCTCGGCGGCCTTGGAACGGCCGTCATCTCGACGTCCAAGGGCGTCATGACCGAGAAGCAAGCGCGTTCGGCCGGTGTCGGCGGCGAAGTCATCGCCTACATCTGGTAACCGGACAGGACAGGAAAGGAGCGATAAGCCGTGTCTCGTATCGGCAAGCAGCCTATCCCGGTCCCGTCCGGGGTCAAGGTGACGATCGACGGGAGCGAGGTCGTGGTCGAGGGGCCGAAAGGCACCCTGAGCCAGACTTTCGACAGCGACATGCAGATCGTGCTCGAGGGTGACACCGTGGTGGTCACGCGCCCGAGCGACGAGCGGCGTCATCGCGCGCTGCACGGGCTCACGCGGACGCTGATCGCCAACATGGTGCAGGGCGTCTCCGAGGGCTTCAGCAAGAACCTTGAGATCGTCGGCGTGGGCTACCGCGCGACGCTGAAGGGCACTGACCTGGATCTGAGCCTGGGCTTCAGCCACCCTGTGGTCGTCCCGGCCGAGGAGGGGATCACGTTCGAGGTTCCCGCTCCGACCAAGATCACCGTGCGCGGCATCGACAAGCAGCGCGTCGGTCAGGTGGCCGCCGAGATCAGGAAGATCCGTCCACCCGAGCCGTACAAGGGCAAGGGCGTGCGCTACGCCGGCGAGCACGTTCGCCGCAAGCTCGGCAAGGCCGCTAAGTAACGGACCCGAAGCGCGCACATCGCGCGTCGTGAGGAGAGCTAGGACCAGTCATGAACAAGATGAGAGCAAAGGCAGCAGGGCTGAGCCGGCGCCAGGCACGGGTCCGGGGCAAAGTCTCCGGCACAGCCGAGCGTCCGCGCCTGCGCGTCACGCGTTCGAATGCGAACATCTACGCGCAGGTGATCGATGATGCGTCCGGTACGACGCTCGTGGCCGCATCGACGATCGATCCCGAGCTTCGTGATGGACTCTCGAGCGGCTCGAACGTCGAGGCCGCCCGAGCGGTGGGCGAGCTTCTCGGCCGTCGTGCCATCGAAGCCGGCGTCAAGAGCGTGGTCTTCGACCGCGGCGGACGCCTGTACCACGGCCGTGTTAAGTCGCTCGCCGAAGGCGCCCGTGGCGCCGGCCTCGAGTTCTAGGCAGGGAGGAGTCTGATGGCACGCGAACAGAATCCCGCTCCGGTCGCCGAGTTGCAGGAGAGGGTCGTCTACATCAACCGGGTCGCGAAGGTCGTCAAGGGCGGTCGTCGCTTCTCGCTCACCGCGCTTGTCGTGGTCGGCGATGGCGCCGGCCGGGTCGGCGTCGGTCTCGGCAAGGCCGGTGAGGTGCCGGTCGCGATCAAGAAGGGCGTCGAAGACGCCAAGAAGAACATGTTCAGCTTCCCGCTGCAGAACGGCACGCTGCCCCACGAGGTGCTCGGTCGTTTCGGCGCCGGGAAGGTGTTGCTCAAGCCGGCCGCTCCCGGTACCGGGATCATCGCCGGCGGCCCCGTCCGTGCGCTGCTCGAACTCGGAGGCGTCACGGACGTCCTGTCGAAGTCGCTCGGGACGAACAACGCGCTCAACATGGTGAAGGCCGCTGCCGAAGGCCTGCGCGAGCTGCAGTCGGCGGACAAGGTCGCCCGCAAGCGCGGGAAGTCCGTGTCCGAGGTATACGGATGGGAGGGCTGATCCGTATGGCCAAGCAGGCGACTCTGCGCATCACCCAGGTGAAGAGCGTCATCGGTGCCCCCAGGGACCAGAAGGCGACGGTCAAGGCTCTCGGTCTCAAGCGCATCAACCACACCGTGGAGCAGCCGGACACCCCGGAGATCCGCGGCATGGTCTTCAAGGTCAAGCACCTGGTCAAGGTCGACGAGGGCTGATCGGTCGGAACCGCACCCGCTTCCGGCGGGTTCGGTCTTGTAGTCTGCCGGCGGCGAGCGGCCGGCGACCGGGATGCTGTCCCGGTGGCGATACGAGAAGGAGCAACGAACGATGCAGATCAACGACCTGTTCCCGGCACCGGGCTCGCGCAAGGCGCGCAAGCGCGTGGGCCGCGGTCACGGCAGCGGTCACGGCGGCACGTCCGGCCGTGGCGATAAGGGCCAGCTGTCCCGTTCCGGCGGCGGCAAGGGCCCGGGCTTCGAGGGCGGACAGAATCCGCTCCACATGCGGTTGCCCAAGCTTCCCGGATTCAAGAACCGCAACCGGGTCGAGTATGCGGTGGTCAACGTGTCCCGTCTCGACGAGTTGTTCGAGAAGGGTGCCGTCGTGGATATCGACGCGCTGTTCAGCAAGGGCGTCATCAAGTCCAAGACCGTTCCGGTCAAGGTGCTCGGAGACGGCGAGCTCTCCAAGTCGCTCACGGTGAAGGTGGACAAGGTGTCCGCCTCGGCCCGCACCAAGATCGAGGCGGCGGGAGGGACGGTCGAGCTCTCGTGATCGAGGCACTCGTCAACGCGTTCCGCATCCCGGATCTTCGCAAGAAGATCATCTTCACGCTCGGCATGATCGCGCTGTACCGCGTCGGCGCGCATATCCCGGTGCCTGGCGTCGACCCGGGCTCGATACAGGAACTCGTGGAATCAGGCGCGGCGCTCGGCCTGCTGAACCTCTTCGCAGGCGGCGCGCTCGAGAACTTCGCG
The DNA here is from genome assembly GCA_030019445.1 of Anaerosomatales bacterium. GTDB lineage: Bacteria > Actinomycetota > Coriobacteriia > Anaerosomatales > Anaerosomataceae > JASEEU01. The sequence goes on from JASEEU010000004.1 coordinate 37,111, forward strand.
ATCTTCGCGCTGGGCATCATGCCCTACATCACGTCGTCCATCATCATGACGCTGCTGCAGGCGGTCATACCGACCATCGAGCGGTGGTCGAAGGAGGGCGAGACTGGTCAGCGGAAGATCACGCAGGTCACCCGCTACATGACGCTCGGCATCGCACTCGTCGAGTCGATCGGTCTCCTGACGCTGTTCCAGGCGCCCGTCAACTCGGGTGGGCTCGGAGTCGACTTCTCGTTCTTCAACGAGATCATCATCGTGGTGAGCCTCATCGCCGGCACGGCGTTCATCATGTGGCTCGGCGAGCTCATCACCCAGCGCGGTATCGGCAACGGCATGTCGCTTCTGATCTTCGCGAGCATCGTGGCGCGTTTCCCGGTGACGATCGTGCAGTCGCTGCAGATCTCGAATCCGGTGCTCGTGCTCATCTTCCTCGTGATCTCGCTCGCGGTCGTCGCCGCGGTCGTCTTCATGGAGCGCGGACAGCGTCGCATCCCGGTGCAGTACGCGAAGCGAGTCGTGGGTCGTAGAGTGTACGGCGGCGTCGGCACCTACATCCCGCTCAAGATCAACGGCGCAAACGTCATCCCCATCATCTTCGCGTCCTCGGTCCTGCTGTTCCCTGCGACGCTGGGGCAGTTCTTCCCGAACGTGGCCTGGCTGCGGGACGTCTCCGACTTCCTGTCACGAGGCACCGGCCACATCGTGCTCTTCGCGTTGCTCATCGTGTTCTTCACGTACTTCTACACCGCCCTGCTCTTCAACCCCATCGACCTGGCGGACAACCTGCGCAAGAACGGCGGGTTCATCCCCGGGGTCCGTCCGGGCAAGAACACGGCGCAGCACATCGAGAGCGTGCTGAACCGCATCACGCTCCCCGGCTCCGTGTTCCTCGCGGCGATCGCCGTCGGACCGCAGATACTCTTCCAGGCGACGAATGCTCCGCTGCTCCAGTCGTTCGGCGGAGCGTCGATCCTCATCATGGTGGGTGTCGCGCTGGAGACGATGACGCAGCTGGAGAGCCAGCTGAAGATGCGCCACTACGACGGCTTCTTCAAGTAGGAGCGCAGCAACGAACGGGCGAACATGGGGCCTCGGACCGATCCGGGGCCCCATCGCGCATGACGAGCAGGGAGGGGTTCGATGAACATCATGCTTCTGGGCGCTCCCGGCGCCGGCAAGGGTACGCAGGCAGCTCGGATCGTCGATGACTTCGGGCTCGTGCACCTGTCCACCGGAGACATCCTCAGGGCCGCGGTGGCCGACAAGACCGCGCTCGGCCTGGAGGCCAAGCGGTACATGGACGAGGGCGCTCTCGTCCCCGACGAGGTCGTCATCGGCCTCGTCGCCGAGCGGATCGCCAAGCCCGACGCGCGAGAGAAGGGCGTGCTGTTCGACGGCTTCCCGCGGACCATCCCGCAGGCGGAGGCGCTCGATGAGGCGCTGTCCGAGGGCGGCATGCGGCTCGACGCGGTCGTCAACATCGCAGTCGACACCGAAGCCATCGTGGCCCGCATCACCTCGCGTCGCCAGTGCCGCGAGTGCGGTCGCGTGTACAACGTGATCACCGATCCGCCGACCAGCGAGGGCGTCTGCGACGCGTGTGGTGGCGAGGTCTACCAGCGCGACGACGACCGCGAAGAGGTCGTGCGCAAGCGGCTCGAGGCCTACGAGGCGCAGACCAGCAAGCTGATTCCCTACTACGAGGCGCAGGGCCTCCTTCGGACCGTCGACGGCAACCAGGCGCCGGACCAGGTCTACTCGGCCATCAAGGCGATCCTCGAGGGCTGATCGACAGCATGATCATCACCAAGTCGCTGGCAGAGCTCGAGACGATGCGCGAGGCAGGCCGTATCACCGCGGCATGCCTGCGGATCGTCGGCGAAGCCGTACGGCCCGGCATCACCACCGCCGAGCTTGACGCCCTGGCCGAGGAGTACATCCGCGGCGAGGGCGCCCTCCCGGCGTTCAAGGGCTACCATGGCTTCCCGGCGACGCTGTGCACGTCGGTCGACGAGGAGGTCGTGCATGGGATTCCCGGGCCCCGGGTGCTGACCGAGGGCCAGATCCTGTCCGTGGACTGCGGCGCTATCGTCGAGGGGTACTACGGCGATGCTGCGCGGACGTTCCCCGTCGGCGCGGTCTCTGCCGAGGTGACGCGGCTACTGGAGGTCACCCGTGCGTCGCTCGAGGCCGGCACGGCATGCTGTAGGCCGGACATGCGTCTCTTCGACATCTCGCATGCCGTACAGCATGTCGTGGAAGACGCCGGCTTCTCGGTGGTGCGCGAGTATGTCGGTCACGGCATCGGTCGCACCATGCACGAGGAACCACAGGTCCCCAATTATGGCCCCGCAGGCAAGGGGCCGCAGTTGAAGCCGGGGATGGTCTTCGCGATCGAGCCGATGGTCAACGCCGGCGGGGCGCCCGTGCGTTCGCTCGATGATGGCTGGACCGTGGTGACCGAGGACGGGAGCCGGTCCGCTCACTTCGAGAACACGATCGCGGTGACCGAGGAAGGCCCGTTGGTGCTGACACGCGAGTAAACCCGGCCTGGACGGGAATACGATGCTTGGTTATACTGCGAGTTTGTGACTAAAGACCATTCGAGGAGATCGGGTATTTGAGCAAGCGCGAAGACGCCATCGAGATGGAAGGCACCGTCGTCGAGCCGCTCCCGAACGCGATGTTCCGGGTCGAGCTTGAGAACGGCCACAAAGTGCTTGCCCACATATCGGGCAAGATGCGGATGCACTACATCCGTATCCTGCCTGGCGACAAGGTCATCGTCGAGCTGTCGCCATACGACCTCAGCAGGGGACGGATCACCTACCGCTACAAGTAGGGAATCCTCCTCAGGCCTGATGGAGACTCCCGGCGCCGTGTTAGGCGCCACTGGTGTCTGTACGACCGCAGGAAAGCACACGCGAGCGGCTGCGCGTGGAGATAGAGACTAGGTGAACCGAAAGGACGATCGATGAAAGTTCGACCGTCGGTCAAGAAGATGTGCGAGAAGTGCAAAGTGATCCGCCGCCATGGCAGGGTGCTCGTGATCTGCGACAACCCTCGCCACAAGCAGCGGCAGGGTTAGGCAGGAGGGAACCGGATTGGCTCGTATCCAAGGCGTCGACCTTCCGCGCGAGAAGCGCGTCGAGGTAGGACTGACCTACATCTACGGGATCGGGCTCACCACGAGCCAGACGATCCTGCGAGAGACCGGGATCAACCCGGACACGCGCGTCCGCGACCTCACCGAAGAAGAGGTCGTTCGGCTTCGCGAGTACATCGACCGCTCCCTCAAGGTGGAGGGCGACCTTCGCCGCGAGGTGAACCAGAACATCAAGCGCCTCATGGAGATCGGCTGCTACCGTGGCTTGCGCCATCGTCGTGGACTGCCGGTGCGTGGCCAGAGGACCCACACCAATGCACGTACGCGTAAGGGTCCCCGCCGCCAGATCGGCGCTAAGAAGAAGGGCAAGTAAGGTATGGCAGCCAAGAAGAGGACAGCCAAGACGCGCGTCCGACGCAGCGAGCGCAAGAACATCGCCGTCGGCCAGGCGCATATCAAGAGCACGTTCAACAACACCATCGTGAGCATCACCGACCCCCAGGGCAATGTGATCGCGTGGCAGTCAGCGGGAACGGTGGGCTTCAAGGGGTCGCGCAAGTCGACCCCGTTCGCTGCGCAGCTTGCCGCCGAGGCGGCGGCCAAGATGGCGCAGGAGCATGGCGTCCGCAAGGTCTCCGTGTTCGTGAAGGGTCCCGGATCCGGTCGCGAGACCGCTATCCGCTCGCTGCAGGCCGCAGGCCTGGAGATCGCGAGCATCCAGGACCGGACCCCTGTCCCGCACAACGGCTGCCGGCCGCGCAAGCGCCGCCGCGTGTAAGTACTGGGAGGACGTACTCTTATGGCACGTTACGTTGGGGCGGACTGCAGATTGTGCCGCCGTGAAGGTATCAAGCTCTTCCTGAAGGGCGATCGATGCTACACCGACAAGTGCGGTGTGGAGCGTCGCCCGTACCCTCCGGGCCAGGCCGGCAAGAGGCGGCCGCGGGACTCGGAGTATCGCCTGCAGCTTCGTGAGAAGCAGAAGGCGAAGCGCATCTACGGGCTGCTCGAGAAGCAGTTCCGCAACTACTACGACATCGCGACCCGTCAGTCGGGCATCACGGGCGAGAACCTGCTGCGTCTCCTTGAGAGCCGGCTGGACAACGTCGTGTATCGACTCGGTTTCGCTGCGTCGCGCGATGAGGCCCGTCAGTTGATCCGACATGGGCACTTCCTCGTCGAGGGCCGCCGGGTCACCATCCCGTCGTTCCGTGTCCGACCGGGTCAGACGGTCGCCGTGGCCGAGAAGTCCAAGGACCTCACGGTCATCAAGGCCGCCATCATCTCCTCGTCGAAGGTAGAGATCCCCGGTTGGCTCGAGGTCGACGTCGAGAAGCTCGCCGGCAAGGTCCTCTCGCTCCCGAACCGCGAGCAGATCGATGCGCCGGTGCGCGAGCAGCTCATCGTCGAGCTGTACTCGAAGTAAACGTAGGCCAAGGAGGCTTTGAGCATGACCGAGTTCATGAGGCCGCAGGTGACGGTCGATCCCATCGACGAGCGCACTGCCCGATTCATGGTCGAGCCCCTCGAGCGTGGCTATGGCTACACGCTGGGCAACTCGATGCGCCGCGTGCTGCTGTCGTCCCTTCAGGGCGCGGCGGCGACGTCCATCCGCATCGAGGGCGTGCAGCACGAGTTCGCGACCATCGAGGGCGTGCGCGAGGACGTCACCGATATCGTCCTCAACGTGAAGGGCCTCGTCTTCCGCGCCGCCGGCGTCGGCGAGGACGAAGCCGTCGCGACGCTCGCGGCGAGCGGCCCCGGGGATGTCACCGGTGCCGACCTCAAGGTTCCCGCGGAGTTCGAGCTGGTGAACCCCGGGCACCGTATCGCGACGCTTGAGAAGGGCGCCAAGCTCGAGATGAGCGTGCGTATCGGTGTCGGTCGCGGCTATGCGACCGCCGACAAGAACAAGCGCACCGAGGACCCGCTCGGCGTCATAACCGTCGATTCGCTGTTCAGCCCGGTCTCGCGTTGCACCTACACCGTGCAGAACACGCGTGTCGGCCAGCGGACCGACTACGACAAGCTGGTGCTCGAGGTGGAGACCAACGGTGCCGTCGAGCCCGCCGATGCGGTCGCCCGTGCGGCCCGCATCATCAACGAGCACATGATGCTCTTTGCCGAGGAGGCGGTGACGTCGCTGCCTGAGGAGGGCATCTTCACCGCGCTTCCCGACGAGCACGACACCGTGCTCGACACGCCCATCGAGGAGCTCGACCTCTCGGTCCGCTCCTACAACTGCCTGAAGCGGCAGGGCGTCAACAGCATCGGTCAGCTGACCGAGTGCACCGAGGCGGATCTGCTGAACATCCGCAACTTCGGCGCGAAGTCCATCGAAGAAGTCAAAGACAAGCTGCAGGCCATGGGCCTGGGCCTGGCTGGGTAGGAGTACGCCGGTATGAGACACGCCAAGCAGGGACGGAAGCTGGGCACCGACGCCAGCCACCGCAAGGCGATGCTGCGCAGCCTCGCGGCCGCTCTCCTCGCCAACGAGCGCATCAAGACCACGGAGCCGAAGGCCAAGGAGGTCCGTGCGCTCGCCGAGCAGATCATCACCTGGGGCAAGCGTGGCGACGTGCATTCGCGCCGTCTCGCGCTCGCCGAGATCAACGACAAGGCGCTCGTCAAGAAGGTGTTCGATGACATCGCCCCTCGCTACGAGGAGCGCAACGGCGGCTATACGCGCATCCTGAAGCTCGGTCCCCGCAAGGGCGACGCCGCGCCGATGGTGCTCATCGAGCTCGTCGACTAGCGCTGAGCGCAACGATCGTTCGTCGAAAGGCCCCCGCCGAGCTGGGGCCTTTCCGCGTTCAGTGAGACAATGCGGTCATGATCGAGTTCATCGACGTAGCATTCACATATCCCGGTGTCGCTGAGCCCGCTGTGAGCGACGTGTCGCTGCTCGTGCGCCCCGGCGAGGTCGTCGCCGTGGTCGGGCCCAACGGCTCGGGCAAGTCGACCATCGCCCGTCTGGCCGACGGGCTCCTGACGCCGGGCCACGGTCGGATCATGGTCGATGGCATGGACACCCGCGACACGGAAGCGATCTACCACGTACGAGCACGCGTCGGCCTTGTCCTCCAGAACCCCGACAACCAGATCGTCGGTACCGTGGTCGAGGAGGATGTGGCGTTCGGCCCGGAGAATCTCGGCGTGCCGCTCCCGGAGTTGGCCGAGCGTGTCGCCGAGGCCATCGAACTGGTAGGACTCGCAGGGCTTGAGCGTCGTGAGCCGCACCTCCTATCCGAAGGGCAGAAGCAGCGGCTTGCGATAGCGGGTGCCCTCGCGCTCGGCCCCCGGTATCTCGTGCTCGATGAGCCGACCGCCATGCTCGACCCTGAAGGGCGGACCGCGGTGCTCGCTATCATCGAACGTCTACGCGCCGAGGGTCGCGGTATCGTTCATGTGACGCACCACCTGGAGCACGTGGTCCGGGCCGATCGCGTGCTCGCGCTCGATCGCGGTCGCATCGTCTTCGCCGGCGTTCCCGAGGAGTTGCTCTCCGACGTCGGGCTTCTCGGACGGCTCGGCCTAGAACCGCCCGCGCTCGTTCGTCTAGCCGAGGAACTGGGCCGTCATGGGTTCGCGGTCCCGCGCGCAGTGTCGACCGCCGAGGAGCTCGCGGGGGCGCTATGGCGCTCGTAGCGAAAGGCCTGTCGTACACGTATGCCGTTGGGACCGGTTTCGCGACGCCGGCGCTGCGGAACGTCGACCTGACGGTCGAGCGGGGAGCGGTGGCGGTCGTGCTTGGCGCTACCGGCTCGGGCAAGTCTACCCTCCTGCGCCTGTGCGCCGGACTGCTCGAGCCCGGATCGGGGAGCGTGACAGCCGACGGGACGCTCATCGCCGGCCACGGTGCCCGCCCGGCGCGTGGCATGATCGGTCTCGCTTTCCAGAATCCCGAAGCTCAGCTCTTCGCCGAGTCGGTGCTCGACGATGTCGCGTTCGGTCCCCGCAACCTCGGCATGCCGGACCCGGAGGCGGCAGCGCGCCACGCGCTGGCGAGGGTCGGTCTCGATCCGGATGAGTTCTGCGGGCGATCGCCGTTCACGCTGTCCGGTGGCGAGGCCAGGAGGGTCGCGCTGGCCGGGGTCCTGGCGATGTCCCCAGCGTATCTCCTGCTCGACGAGCCGACCGCCGGACTTGACCCGCTCGGCCGCTCGGCGGTGCGGGACGCGATAGCGGCAGCGCGCGAACGAGCGGGCGTCGTCATCGTGACGCACGATGCCGAGGACTTCCTCGGCATGGCGGATGAGATCGTCGGTATCACCGGTGGAGAGGAAGCGTTCAGGGGTGCTCCGGCGGAGTTGCTCGCCTCCGAGGAGCCGTGGCGGCGCGCGGGCATCAGGCTGCCCGAGATCGTCCGCGTCCAGCTGCTTGCCGCGCACCATGGCGCCCGCATCGATGCGCCGACGCTCGAGCCGGAGTCCGCGGCGCTCCTGCTCGCCCGCGCGATCGGGGGTGCGCAGTGAAGGTACCCACCACGTTCGGGCAGTACGTCCCGATCGAGTCGCCCGTCCACTCCCTCGATGCGAAGGTCAAGCTCGGGCTCGTCGCGGCGTTCACGGTAGCGCTCTTCATGGTGGACGGCTTCCCCGGCCTCGGGGCGCTCGGCGCGGCGACCGTGGCCGCTGTCGCCATCTCCCGGGTCCCCTGGCGCATCGCCGTGCGTGGCGTCAAGACGGTGCTCGTCATCCTGCTCTTCACCCTCATCGTGCATGCGCTCCGATTCGACGCGGCGACTGTCGCTCTCGTCCGCATCGGACCCGTCTCGATCGATTCCGGTGGCCTTCGCACCGGCCTGTTCTTCGTGACGAGGATCGTGCTGCTGGTGGTCGGTACGTCGTTGCTCACCCTGACGACCACCCCGGTGCAGTTGACCGACGCCATCGAACGTCTGCTGCGTCCGCTCGAGCGCTTCGGGTTCCCCGCCGGAGACGTCGCCATGATGCTCACGATCGCGCTTCGTTTCATCCCCACGACCGCCGCCGAGGCCGAGAAGATCGTCGTGGCCCAGACCGCGCGGGGCGCCCGCTTCAGGGAGGGAGGGCTTCTGGCGCGCGCACGCGCATATGTGCCGGTGCTCGTCCCGCTGTTCGTGAACCTGTTCCGGCGTGCCGAGGATCTTGCCACCGCGATGGAAGCGCGCTGCTACCGGGGCGGTGTCGGCCGCACACGTCTGCATCCCGCGGTGATGGGGGCAGGCGACTGGGCGGTGCTATGCTGTGCCTCGGTCGGGCTGATCGCGCTCGGCGTGCTCCTGTGAGAGGGGGAGACGTGGGAGGCACCATCGCGCTGACGCTCGCGTACGACGGCTCGGGATTCGCGGGGTTCGCGCGGCAGCCGGGACAGCGCACGGTGCAGGGCGAGCTCGAGCGGGCGCTCGGGACCGTGCTGCGTCGCGAGGTCGAGGTGGTCGGCGCAGGTCGTACCGATGCCGGTGTGCACGCGCTCGGCCAGGTCGTGAGCTTCCCTGCAGCCGGAGATGAGCCGGATCACGGCGTGTTGTTGCGGTCGCTGAACGCGCTATGCGGTGATGGGATCGTCGTGACCGAGGTCCGCCCTGCCGAGAAGGACTTCAGCGCGCGGCACTCGGCAGTCGCGCGCGAGTACCGGTACCGTCTCGTTCCGGGGCCGGTGCCCCCGCTGTTCCTCGCTGACCTGGCATGGTGGGTGAAGGGTCCGCTCGCGCTGGGGCCGATGCGGGACGCGGCCTCGTATCTGATCGGCGAGCATGACTTCCGCTCGTTCTGCGTGGTGGCGTCCGCAGAGGGCAGGCGCACCTTCCGCTGCGTCGAGCACATCGACATCGCACCGGAGACCGCCCTGGGCGAGCACTGTCTGGTGATACGTATCGTCGGCAATGCCTTCCTCCACTCGATGGTCCGCATCATCGTCGGGAGTCTCGTCGAGGTCGGACGCGGTCGTCGTCCGGCCGAGTGGATGGGCGAGGCGCTCGAGGCCGGGGACCGCGCGGCGGCAGGGCCGACCGCGCCCCCGCACGGGCTCGTGCTGTGGCACGTCGACTACCCGGAGGAGTGCTGGCTGTAGCCCCCGTGCGGGCGTGCCGCGAGTCGTTCGACGGCATGGACACGCCCGGCGCCGTTTGTTGACAGCCCCCAGACTCGCCGATATAGTCAAAGGGTTCGCTTCTCGAGCCCCGTGAACTTGAGAAACGGAAACGTCCAGCACCATCTTGGAGGAGCAGTTGAAGACCTATCACGCCAAGCCTGGCGAGGTCGAGCGCGAGTGGCTCGTCATCGATGCCACCGATATCCCGCTTGGCCGTCTCGCGAGCGAGGTGGCGTCCATCTTGAAGGGGAAGCGCAAGCCGCAGTACACCCCGCACGTGGACACCGGTGACTTCGTCATCGTCGTGAACGCCTCGAAAGTGAAGCTTACGGGCAACAAGCTCGCCGACAAGAAGAAGTACCGCCACTCGGGTTACCCGGGCGGGCTCAAAGAGACCCCGATCGCGGACATGCTCGCAACGCGGCCTGAGCGCGTCATCGAGGGCGCCGTCAAGGGCATGCTGCCGAAGAACACGCTCGGGCGGGCAATGGGCAAGAAGCTCAAGGTGTACGGGGGACCCGATCACCCGCACCAGGCCCAGAACCCCCGCCAGATCACCCTGGAGGTCTAACGCATGGCTGAGAACAAGGCTGTCTACTGGGGAACGGGTCGCCGCAAGACCTCGGTCGCGCGCGTTCGCATCACCCCCGGTACCGGACGCTACTTCATCAACGGTCGCGATTTCGACGACTACTTCGGACGCGCCACGCTGAAGACCTACGTCGAGCAGCCGTTCAAGGTGACCGACACGATCGGCCGCTTCGACGTGCATGCCAACATCAAGGGTGGCGGACTCTCCGGTCAGGCCGGGGCGCTGCGGCACGGTGTCGCCCGCGCTCTGCTCGAGGCCGGCGAGTACCGAGACGACCTCAAGCGTGCCGGGTTGCTGACCCGCGATTCGCGCATGGTTGAGCGCAAGAAGTACGGCCTCAAGAAGGCGCGCAAGCGCCCGCAGTTCTCCAAGCGCTAGGACTGCGAGGCACCGGAATCAAAGACAGGGCCCGCCCTCGCGGCGGGCCCTTCGCGTGAGGGGAGCGCAGGATGCCCAGACTGTTCGGCACCGACGGCGTACGCGGCATAGCGAACGCCGATCTCACCCCTGAGCTTGCCTTCAAGCTCGGCGAGGCGGCAGGACACTTCCTCGGCGAACGCGGCCGGGGCCGCATCGTCGTCGGCATGGACACGCGGCGCAGCGGCGACATGCTCGAAGCCGCGCTGGTCGCGGGCGTGTGCTCGGGAGGCGCGGATGCCCTGCGGTGCGGCATCGTTCCCACGCCGGCGGTCGCGTACCTCACGCACGCCCTGGGTGCTGACGGCGGCGTGGTCATCTCGGCATCACACAACCCCGCCGAGTACAACGGCATCAAGTTCTTCGACCGCGACGGCTTCAAGCTTCCCGATCTCGTGGAAGACGAGATCGAGGAGTTCCTCGTGTCCGAGCGGGATTGGGACCGGCCGATCGGGGCGGGCGTGGGCAGGGCGATCGCGGTGCCTGACGCTGCCGAGCGCTACATCGTCCACGCTGTCGGGACCGTGCGCGGTGACTTCGCCGGCATGCGGATCGCCGTCGACTGCGGGCATGGCGCGAGCGCGCTCACGACGCCGGCCGCGCTGGAGCGGCTCGGTGCGGAGGTCGTCGCGACCAACTGCGACTGGAACGGCACCGACATCAACGACGGATGCGGTTCGACGCACCTGGGCGTCGTCGCCGACCTCGTACGGGAGAGCGGTGCCGTTCTCGGCATCGCGCACGATGGAGACGCTGACCGCGTGCTCGCGGTGGACGAGACCGGCGCCGAGGTCGACGGTGACGCGATCATGGCCATGTGCGCGCTCCACCTGCACGACCAGGGGACGCTCAAGGGCGATACGGTCGTCGCGACCGTGATGAGCAACCTGGGGCTCGAGGTCGCGCTCAAAGGTCACGGCATCACGGTGATCAAGACGAGGGTCGGCGACCGCTACGTCCTCGATCAGATGCGCACGTCCGGCGCGGTGCTCGGCGGCGAGCAGTCGGGGCACGTGATCTTCCTCGCGCACAACACGACCGGCGACGGCCTCGTGACCGCGCTCCAGCTCATCCAGATGGTGCGCGACGCAGGAGCGCCGCTCTCGGAGCTGCGGCAGGTCATGCCGCACTTCCCGCAGCACATGATGAACGTGAAGGTCGCCGATAAGACCCGGCTGGCGACCAGCGCTGCCGTGCGGGACGCGATCGCTGAAGCCGAGACCGAGCTCGGTGACGCCGGGCGCGTGCTGGTCCGCGCATCGGGCACCGAACCGCTCGTGCGGGTGATGGCCGAGGCCGCCGACGAGGCGACCGCCGCGCGGATCGTCGACCGCCTGGCCGGGGTCGTCCGCGCGGAGCTCGGGTAGCCGCTGCCACACGGTCGTGTACGAGCGGTAACCGTCGATATCGCCCCGCTCTGGTAGAATCGCAGCGACCTGTCGCACGCGACCGGAGGAGGGATGCGCGGCACGATGTCGCTCGGCAAGCGCCTGGCCTGACGCTCCGTCAGGTGACGAGGTGAGGGCTTATCGAAAGACTCGGCGGATGGCCCTCCGGCTCAACCCGGGGTCGAGACGGCGTCGACAAAGCCCGCGGGCGACCGCGGAGACAAAGCGACGGCGGACCGGGAACGCGCATCGAGCATCGACGCGCCCGAGGGGAAGCGAACCCTCGTTCGAGCGGCGAGCAGCCGCTGATACCCCGCTACCACCACCTCACGGAGGAGGACTGCCCATGTGCGGCATCGTCGGATACGTAGGTCCGAGGCAGGCGAGCGACGTCCTGCTCGGCGGCCTGGCCCGACTCGAGTACCGAGGCTATGACTCGGCAGGAGTCGCCATCATCGGTGACGCGAGCATCGACGTCGAACGGAAGGTCGGCAAGCTCGCCAACCTGCGCGCGGCACTCGACGACGCGCCGCTTGTCGGCAGCGTCGGCATCGGGCACACGCGGTGGGCGACGCACGGCGCGCCGACCGAAGCGAACGCGCACCCGCACACCGACTGCACCGGGCGCATCGCTATCGTGCACAACGGCATCATCGAGAACTACAGCGAGCTGAGAGAGGAGCTCGCCGCCAACGGTCACGCGCTGCGCTCGGACACCGACACGGAGACCGTCGCGCACCTCATCGAGAGCTACTACACCGGTGACATCACCGATGCCGTCCGGCGGGCCGTCCGACGGCTCGAGGGCAGCTACGCGCTCGCCGTCGTGCATGCCGACGAGCCCGGGACCATCGTGGCGGCCCGCAAGGACTCGCCGCTCGTCGTCGGGGCGGGCACCGACGAGAACATCGTGGCGAGCGATATCCCGGCGGTCCTGGAGTACACGCGCGACGTGCTCGTCCTCGAGGACGGCGACGTGGCGACGGTGACCGCGGGCGACGTCGTGGTCGTGGACGCCGGGGGCGCCGCGCGCGAGCCGGAGCGGTTGCACGTGGAGTGGGACCTTGCGGCTGCCGAGAAGGGCGGCTACGAGGACTTCATGCTCAAGGAGATCTACGAGCAGCCGACCGCCATCCGCGAGACGCTCCGAGGCCGGATGGGCGCCGACGGCACGGTCCAGCTCTCCGAGCTCGACATGACCGACGCCGAGGTCGCGGCGATCGACCGCGTCTTCATCGTCGCGTGCGGGACCTCGTATCACGCCGGCATCGTCGCGAAGTCGCTCATCGAGCGGTGGGCGCGCATCCCGGTGGAGGTCGACGTCTCGAGCGAGTTCCGGTATCGGGACCCCATCGTGGACCCCGCGACGCTCGTGGTCGCCATCACGCAGTCGGGCGAGACGGCCGACACCCTTGCCGGCGTGCGCGAGGCCCGCGAGCTCGGCGCGCGCGCGTTCGCGATCACGAACGTCGTCGGCAGCCGCGTGACCCGCGAGAGCGATGGCGTCATCTACACGCACGCGGGGCCGGAGATCGGCGTGGCCGCCACCAAGACGTTCACCGCCCAGATCGCGGCGCTCAGCGTGCTCGCCCTGAAGCTCGCGCAGGCACGCGGGGCGCTCTCGCCGGAGCGCATCGCCTCGCTCTGGGAAGAGATCTCGCTGCTGCCGGAAGTCGTGGAAGCCGTGCTTGCGGACACGGACGGGATCGAGGCGTGTGCGGCCGAGTACACGGGCGCCGTATCCTCGCTCTTCCTCGGCAGGGGGATCGGCGTCCCCGTGGCGATGGAGGGCGCGCTCAAGCTCAAGGAGATCAGCTACATCCACGCCGAGGCGTATCCGGCGGGCGAGATGAAGCACGGACCCATCGCGCTCATCACACCCGAGGTGCCGGTCGTGGTCGTGGCGACCCAGGGCCACACGTACGAGAAGGTGGTCTCGAACATCCAGGAGGTCAGGGCCCGCGGAGCCCGCGTCATCGCCGTGGCGACGCACGGCGACGAGGAGATCGCCCGCCACGCGGAGCACGTCCTGTACGTGCCGCGCACCTCCGAGGCGATCTCGGCCATACCCGCGACGGTGCCGATGCAGCTGCTGGCGTACCATATCGCCAAGATGCGCGGGTGCAACGTCGACCAGCCGCGCAACCTCGCGAAGTCCGTCACGGTGGAGTAGCCCATGACCGAGCTCGGCAACGCCGGGATCTCCGGCCTCGGAGTCGATATCGTCGAGATCGACCGCATGCGCGCAGCGCTCGAGCGTCATCCGCGCATGCGGGAGCGTATCTTCTCGGCGGAGGAGCGTGCCTACTGCGAGGGCAGGAACAAGCCCGAGATCCACTACGCGATGCGCTTCGCCGCGAAGGAGGCGGTGCTCAAAGCGCTCGGGACGGGTTTCTCGGGCATCCGCTTCACCGATGTCGAGGTGCTGCGCGACGACCGCGGGAGGCCGGTGCCGCGCCTGTCGGGCCGCGCCGCTGAGGCCGCGGCCGCGGCCGGCGTGATCGAGATGCACCTCTCGCTGTCGTTCACGCACACCACGGCGGTCGCGTCCGCCGTGGCGATCACCGACAAGATGCGTCCCCGCGCCGAGGAGAGCGAGCCGACCCCGGCCGAGAAGCTCGCGGCGTCGTTCAAGGAGGCGCGCGCGCTCCTCGACGAGATGCCGGGGAAGGAAGAAGACGACGAGGCGTGACCGGTTCGCGGAGCGCTGCGACTCCGCGACGTGATCCCGGGGGGAGCCATGCGTTACGCGCTGACGGCGGGTCAGATGCAGGCGGCTGAGCACAGAGCCGTCGAGCGAGGCACGACCGTCGAGAGCCTGATGGCGCGTGCGGGCGAGGCCGTGGCCGAGGAGGTCTTCTCGCGCGTCGCGCTCGGGCCGATCGCGATCGTCACCGGGAAGGGAGACAACGGCGGTGACGGCTGGGTCGCCGCCCGCGCGCTGCATGCGGGCGGCAGGGAGGTCGAGGTGCTCGCGCTCGCCGCGCCCGACGACCTCTCGGGCGCCGCTCGCGCCGCCGCTCAGGCAGCCGTCGAGGCGGGCGTACCCTCCAGGACGCTCGCCTCCGCGGAGGAGTTCGCCGATGCGCTCGTGGGGGCCACGTGCGTGGTGGATGCGATCTTCGGCTTCGGCCTGGCGGGCGAGGCCCGCGAGCCGTACGCCTCGGCCATCCGGGCGATCGCCGCGAGCGACGCGTACGTCGTCGCTGTGGACATCCCGTCCGGCGTGGGCGCCGACAGCGGCGCCGTCGAAGGCCCGGCGGTGCACGCGGATGTCACCGTGACCTTCTCGGCGCCCAAGGCGGGCTGCGTGCTCGAGCCCGGCGCCTCGCACTGTGGCGAGGTCGTGGTAGCGGACGTCGGCGTGCCGGAGGAGCTGCTCGCACACACGGGGGCGCTGGAGCTGTGGGAGCCGGCCGAGTACGCGGCGCTCCTGCCGACGGTGCACCCGACCGACCACAAGGGCAGCCGCGGTCGCGTGCTCGTGGTGGCGGGCTCGCAGGCGTTCACCGGCGCGGCGGTGCTCGCGACCGGCGGCGCCGTGCGCATGGGCGCCGGGTACGTGCGAGCGGCGGTGCCCGCACCGGTCACGGCCGTCGTGCAGTCCGCGCTGCCGCAGGCGATCGTGATGGGCATGGCCGCCGACGAGAGCGGCGCGTTCGGGCCGGAGGCGGTGCGACCCATCCTGCACCTGGCCGAGGAGAGCGACGCCGTCGTCCTCGGCCCTGGCATCACGACCGGTCACGGCGCGCGCGACGTGGTGCGCGCGCTGCTCGGGGAGTGCGACCGACCGCTCGTGATCGATGCCGACGCGCTCACCGTGCTGGCCGAGGAGGGCACGGAGCTGGCGCTCGCTCGCCCGGCGCCGACGGTCCTCACGCCCCATCCCGGCGAGATGGGTCGCCTGCTCGGCATCTCACCGACCGACGTGCAATCCGATCGCGTCGCCCACGCACGGGCGCTCTCGAGCGACACCGCGGCCTGCCTCCTCAAGGGTGCGGGATCCGTGACCTGTGGCGACGGCCGGTGCGTCGTCAACCGCAGCGGCAACGCCGGGCTGGCCAAGGCGGGGACCGGCGACGTGCTCTCGGGGATGTTGGGGACGCTCCTTGCGCAGGGGACCGCGGCGTTCGCGGCGGCGGCCCTGGGAGCGTATCTGCATGGCAGGGCAGGGGACCTGGGCGCAGCGGAGCTCACGGAGCGCTGTCTTGCGACCACCGATCTCTGGCGCTACCTGCCGCAGGCGGTCGCGGAGCTCGAGCGCGGGTGAATCCCGCCCGCGCCGGCCGACGACGGGTATCATGTGAACGAAGAGGACGCGTGCCGGGGATCCCGGCCACCCCGGATGGAGGCACCATGGCATCGCTCACCGCGCGGGACATCATGACCGCCGAGCCCATCAGCGTCGCGCCGGACCTCAGCGTGACGGACGCCGCCCGGCTCATGGTCGAGCACCGGATCGGCGCCCTCCCCGTCGTCGAAGGCGGCGTGCTCGTGGGCATCGTCTCCGAAGGCGATCTGATCATGCAGGACGTCAAGATGGAGTTCCCGACCTACATCCACCTGCTCGACGGCTTCATCATGTACCCTCCGGCGACGGCGCGCTTCGAGGACGAGCTCAAGAAGGCAGTCGGCGCCACGGTCGGCGACGTCATGACCGCGGAGCCCGTCACGGTCAGCGTGGACGCGCCGGTCGAGGACATCGCGACGACCATGGTGGATCGCGACGTCAGCCGCGTGCCCGTCCTCGACGGCGACCGGGTCGTCGGTATCGTGAGCAAGTCCGATATCGTCCGCTCGCTGCTCCTGGAGGAGTAGGATGGCGTACCGCCGGTACGCCTGGGTCGAGATCGACCGGGCGGCCATCACCGCCAACGTCCGCGCGCTCAAGGCGCTCACTCCCTCGGCCACCCGCTTCATGGCGGTCGTGAAGGCTGACGGCTACGGCCACGGCGCTCTCGAGGCCGCCCGGGCGGCTCTTGACGGAGGCGCCGACCGCCTCGGCGTCGCAACGGTCGAAGAGGCGCTCCAGCTTCGTGAGCACGGGCTCGACGTGCCGCTCCACCTGCTGTCCGAACCGCCCGCGGAGGCGGCGCCGCTCGTTCTTGAGCACGGCATCGTCCCGGCGGTGACCACGCGGGAGTTCGCCATCGCGCTCAGCAGGGCGGCGATGCTGGCCCAGAGGGCCGGTCGCTACCACCTCAAGATCGACAGCGGGATGAACCGCATCGGCGTCCGCGCCGAGGAGAGCGTCGATTTCGTCGCGTGGCTATCGGGTCTTCCGGCCATCGAGATGGAGGGCGTGTTCACGCACTTCGCCACGGCCGACACGCCCGGCGACTGGGAGTTCGACCGGCAGGTGCAGCGATTCCGTGACGCGCTCGCCCGCCTGAAGACCGAAGGCGTACGACCCGCTCTCGTTCATGCAGCCAACAGCGCCGCGACCATCCTGCACCCCGAGACGCATCTGGACATGGTGCGCTGCGGGATCGCCATCTACGGCCTCCACCCCGCCGAGTCGACCTACCGGGCGATCGATCTCGCCCCCGCCCTGTCGGTAAAGGCGCGCCTCTCGTTCGTGAAGCGCGTGGGCCTCGGTGAGGGTGTGAGCTACGGCTTCACGTGGCATGCGCCCGCACCCACCACGATCGCGACGATCCCGCTCGGTTACGCGGACGGTCTGCACCGCGTGCTGTCGAACAAGATGGACGTGCTGATCGGCGGTCGGAGATGCCCCCAGGTGGGGCGGATCTGCATGGACCAGTTCATGGTGGAGGTTCCCGCCGGGCTCGACGTCCGGCAGGGGGACGAGGCGGTCCTCATCGGGCGGCAGGGCAGCGAGTCGCTGCTCGCGGATGAGCAGGCGGCGCTCGCGGGAACCATCAACTACGAGATCGCGTGCGGGTTCGCCCAGCGTATGCAGCGACGATACGTCTAGCGGCACCGGCGCGACATTTCTTCGCCACTCTTGCAGGAACACCCTCGCCTTCGGCGAAATCCCCTCCTGAGAGCGCACGCATGCCCTCGTACGTCGCGCGTGCACGCTTACGGCTCAGCAGCGACCTTCTAGGCGGGTCGTTGGCATGCGGTTCCGATCTCGTCCGGTCTGACGTCGATCGGGCCTGCAAAGAGAACAGACACGAGAGGGGAGCTCGATGGACGAGAAGGTTCTGGAGGAGATCAGATTCCATCAGGACGTCCTGGACAAGGACGCCAGCTCGCCCCTGTACCAGATCCGCGAGAAGGAGATGGAGATCTCCGGTCGCGTGCTGGCCGCCAAGAACCAGGCCGAGAAGGTCGTCGCGGAAGCCCGCAAGAAGGCGACCGAGATCGTCCAGCAGGCCGAGGTGGAGGCGGAGCGCCTCGCGAAGGAGCACATGGAGAAGTCGCTGAAGGAGGCCGAGGAGGAGGCTGCGTCCATCAGGGCGGGAGCCACCGGCGAGGCTAAGAAGCTCGAGGAGGAACTGTCCGGGCGCAGGGCCGAGGCGGTCGACTTCGTCGTCCGCATGGTCACGACGGCCTAGAACCGGATTCGATCGGACCGGTCCCGGCACACGGGGGGAGGGTACGCGCATGTTGGTCCCAATGGCCAAGGTCGAGCTCATCGGCCCGAAGAACCGCTTCTTCGAGGTCGTGAGCTTGCTGCATGACCAAGGCACCCTGCACATCGAGGACCTCTCAAAGAAGATCCAGCAAGGCGAGGTCCCGCTGGAGCAGATGGAAGTCGTCGAGAACCAGCAGGCCGAGAAGGAGCGCATGGAGGACCTGCTCATCAGGTTGCGCTCGATCTTGAAGGCCCTGCACCTGCCGGATACCACGGTGGATGAGGCCGCCCGGCAGAAGTCATATCTCGAGTTGTGGCAGAAAGACGCCAAAGAGCTGGCGTCCGACGTCACCGACGTGCTCGAGCAGGTCGAGGACAAGACCTCGGCGCTCGCGCAGGCCCAGTCGTCGATGGAGGCCGAGATAGCGCTTCTCGGCCGGTATGAGCCGATCCTCCAGAAGATCCAGCCCCTCGCCAAGCAGATCGTGACCACCGGTGCGTACGATTCCGTGGCGCTCCTCGTGGAGCGGCGCTACAAGGGCGCGCTCGAGGAGCTCAAGAAGGAGCTCGACCAGATCACGAACGCCCAGTGCGAGATCGTGTCGACGGACGTCGATGAGGACACGACCGCGGTCATCGTGGTGTTCGCGAAGAAGTACTCCGAAGCGGTCCACAAGTTCCTGGCCATGGAGAACGTCAACCAGGTCCGTCTGCCCTCCGACTTCCAGGACATGCCGTTCGACGTGGCCTACGACCAGATCAAGGAGCGTCGCGCGGAACTGCCGAAGAAGCTGGAGGCCGTGCGCAAGGAGCTCGACGAGCTCTCCGGGACCTGGTACCTGCGTCTCGTCAGCATCAGGGACGTCCTCGTCGACAAGATCGACGAGCTCAGCGCGATCCCGAAGTTCGGCCAGACCGAGTACGCGTTCGTCATCACCGGCTGGCTGCCGGCCGACGATGTCAAGGCGCTGCGCAAGATGATCGTCGAGCACTTCGGGACCGACGTGATCGTCGACCAGCTCGAGATCGACGAGCACGACTTCGATGAGACCCCGGTCGCGCTCAAGAACCCCAAGTGGGCCGAGCCGGCATCGTTCGCCATGAGCTACCTCATGGGCGGCAAGCCGAAGTACGGCACGATCGACCCGTCGATCATCTGGGCGATCAGCTACCCGCTCATCTTCGGCATGATCGTCGGCGACATCGGCTACGGCGCCATCATGCTGGCTATCATCCTGTGGCTGCGGTTCAAGTACAAGGAGAACAACGCGGTCCAACTGGCCACGGGCCTGCTCGGTCCCGCGGCGACGGCCGCGATCCTGTTCGGCTTCTTCTACGGCGAGTTCTTCGGCGGCGTGTTCTGGGAGGCCGGCTGGATCCAGACGTTCGACGTGCTCGGCTTCACGATCCCGTACAACCGTGAGCATGTGGTCGAGCCGTTGATGCTCATGGCGCTCGGCCTGGGCGTCGTGCAGATCCTGTTCGGCCTGATCCTGGGCACCGTGAACTCCATCAAGACGAAGCACAAGAAGCACGCGTTCGTGAAAGGCGGGCTCACCGGCTTCATCGTCGGAGCCATCATCCTCCTTATCGCTGCGTTCTTGCTGAGCGCGAACCTCGCCCCCATCGTCCAGGCGATCGGTGCGGTCGTCATGCTGGTCGGTTTCCTGGCCGTGCTGCGGTTCGGCGGCATCATGGGCGTGGTTGAGACGCTGGAGTCCGTCTCGCACATCGCGAGCTACATCCGTGTCATGGCCGTCGGTCTCTCGGACGCGATCTTCGCGACCGCCATCAACCGCATGGCCGCGAACGACATGATCCCTACCGTGGTCGGCATCGTGCTCCTCCTGCTCTTCCACGGCCTGCATCTCATCCTGGCGATCTTCACGCCCACCATTCATGCACTACGTCTCAACTTCCTGGAGTTCGGCGGGAAGTACTACGAGGCGAGCAAGTCAGAGTACGAGCCGTTCCATAAAACCGGAGGTGAAAAGAGCGCATGATCAAGAACAAGCTCGCAAAGGTGGTCTTCGGAAGCGCATTCCTGACCACCATGATGGTCCCGGCGATGGCGCTCGCCGAGGAAGCTGCCGAGGCTGGCGGCGCCGCACCCGACTGGCGCGCAGAGGTCGCCCGCTACGCGGCTGCCGGCATCTCGATGGCCGTCGCGGCGTTCAGCGCCGGCTATGCCCAGGCCAAGATCGGTTCGGCTGGCGCGGGTACGCTCGCCGAGCGCCCCGAGGCCGGTACGAACATCATCGTTCTGCAGGCTCTGCCGGAGATCATCGTCCTGCTCGGCTTCGTCATCGCCTTCATGGTGGGTACTGCGTAGAGACGCTACGACCGTACAGCCATGCGAACGCGGAAGGACTGACGAATGGCGATTGAGGACATCTTCAAAGCGCTCGAAGAGCAGGCGGACGCCGAGTGCGACCAGATCCGCCGGGCGGCTGAAGCACAGGCCAAGGCCATCAAGGCCGAGGCCAAGCAGGAGGCCGAACGGATCAAGGAGCAGCGGCTGAAGGCTGTCAACGAGGTCGTGGAGACGAAGACCGGCAAGACGTTGAACGCCGCCCGGCTCGACGTCAAGAAGGCCCTCGCAGCCGTTCGCGAATCGACTGTGGAAGCCGTGTTCGAGGATGCGCAGAAGAAGCTCGCGGACCTTCGTTCCGGCAAGGAGTACGAGGACGTCTTCACGCGGCTGGTCCAGGAGGCCGTCAAGAACGTCGACGGCGCGTGCGTGCTCCTTGTGGATCCGGCGGACAAAGCGGTCGCCGAGAAGGTCGTCGGCAAGCTTGGCATCTCCTGCGGGGTCGATCCGTCCATCGAGACCATCGGTGGCGCGGTCGTCTCCTCGGACGGGGGACGGGTGAACCGGAGGAACACGTTCGAGTCACGTCTTGAGAAGACGAAGGGCATCGCGCAGGCGAAGATCGCGGAGATCCTGACCCAATGAGCACAGCGACGCGGGAAAGCACACGCAAAGGACCCGGCGGCAAGGACTACGGCTACGGGAACGCACGTGTGCGCGGCATGCGGTCGCGCCTCCTGAAGCCGGCCTTCTTCGAAGACCTGATGCACGCCAAGGACATCGGTGCCGTCATCCAGACGCTGATGGACACGGAGTACAGCAGCGAGCTCGAAGAACGCCTCCTGCAAGGGCGCACCGCGAACAACGTCGACGAAGCACTGCGCGACAACATGGTGCACACCTTCAACAAGGTGCTCAGCGTCATCAACGACGAGGCGTACGAGCTCGTCACGACGCTGCTCGGTCGGTGGGACGTGTTCAACATCAAGACCATCGTCCGTGGTCTGCATATGCATCTCGCCGAGGAGGAGATCACCGAAGGGCTCGTCCCGGTTGGTCAGCTGTCCTACATCGATCTCGAGGAGCTGACGAGGCAGGGCGATATCAAGGCCCTGGTCGACACGCTCAGCACCTGGGACCTGCCGTTCGGTGTCCCGCTGCGCGAGGTGCTTCCGCAGTACCTGGAGAACGAAGACCTGTCGCTGCTCGAGCTCGCGCTCGACAAGTACTACAGCGAGTGGGCGGCGAAGGAGCTCAAGGGGCGCGGGCACAACGAACAGCTGTCACGTCGCTTCCTCGGCATCCAGGTCGACACGATCAACCTTGTGACCTGCCTGCGACTGTTGAACTCGGACATCGGAGACCAGGACCCCAAACGCTTCTACCTGCCGGGTGGACTGCGCGTGACCGAGCAGCTCTTCCTCGATCTCGCCGCCAAGTCCGACGTGGACGAAGTCTACGACCGGCTGAAGAAGACGCCGTACGGGCGAACGGTCGAAGAGGTGGCGGTCAAGTACATCGAGAGCGGGTCGGTGGCCGTGTTCGAGCGCGCGCTCGAGGACTACCTCATGCGCAAGGCGTTCGCCGCCGGACAGGGCGATCCCCTCGGCGTCGGCATCGTCATCGGCTACCTGTGGGCGAAGGCGAACGAGGTGACCAACCTGCGTATCGTCGTGAAGGGCGTCTCGGTCGGCATGCCGGTCGATCGGATGAGGGAGGAGCTCATTGTATAAGCTCATCGTTCTCACCGATCCGGACACGGCCGACGGCTTCGGGCTTGCGGGCGTGGACGTCGTCACCGCGTATGACGACGACGACGCGCGCAAGAAGCTGAACGGGCTCCTTGACGACGACACCAGCGGCATCGTCGCTGTGAACCAGGCGTTCATGACGGACATCGATGAGCGCACGCAGCAGAAGATCAACCAGACGTATCGGCCGATCGTGATCTCCCTGCCGATACAGGAACGGCTGCACGAGGAAGAGGACCATCGGGCGTATCTGTCGCGCCTGATCAGACGGGCAATCGGATTCGATATCACACTGAGGCGAGGCTGATGATAGTCGGAACGCTAGCCAAGATCACCGGCCCCGTCGTCGTTGCAGACGGCATGACGGGGACCAAGATGTACGACGTCGTCCGGGTCGGTCATGCCGGCCTGATGGGCGAGGTCATTCGACTCGAAGGGGATCTCGCGACGATCCAGGTCTATGAGGATACCTCGGGCCTGCTCATCGGCGAGCCGGTCGAGTCGACCGCCGGACCGCTCATGCTCGAACTCGGCCCGGGACTCCTGTCGTCCATCTACGACGGCATCCAGCGGCCGCTGCCGGTGATCGCTGAACAGACGAACAGCGACTTCATCGCACGCGGTACCGTCGTCGCGGCACTCGATCACGAGAAGGAGTGGGAGTTCACTCCGACGGTCGAGGTGGGTCAGGAAGTGGTCGCGGGCGATGTGCTCGGGACCGTGCCCGAGAGCGCGACCATCCTGCACCGGGTCATGGTGCCGCCAGGCCTGCGCGGGAAGGTCACGAAGATCGTCCCGGCGGGGTCGTACACGGTCAAGGACGTCATCGTCGTGCTCGACGGCGAGCATGAGATCCGGATGAGCCAGTGGTGGCCGGTCCGTGAGGGCCGCCCGTACGTCCGGAAGCTCGATCCGACGACCCCGTTCCTGACGGGCATGCGCATCCTCGACACGTTCTTCCCGATCGCGCTCGGCGGCAACGCCATCATCCCGGGCGGGTTCGGGACGGGCAAGACGGTCACCCAGCAGTCGCTCGCGAAATGGGCCGACGTCGACATCATCATCTACGTCGGTTGCGGCGAGCGCGGCAACGAGATGACCGAGGTCCTGAAAGAGTTCCCCGAGCTTGAGGACCCGCGCACCGGCAATCCGCTCATGGAGCGGACGGTGCTCGTGGCCAACACCTCGAACATGCCGGTGGCGGCGCGTGAAGCCTCCATCTACACCGGCGTCACCCTGGCCGAGTACTACCGCGACCAGGGCTACAGCGTCGCCATGATGGCCGACTCGACGTCCCGCTGGGGCGAGGCGCTGCGTGAGGTATCCGGCCGGCTCGAGGAGATGCCGGGCGAGGAAGGCTACCCGGCGTATCTGGCGACCCGGCTCGCGGCGTTCTACGAGCGCTCCGGGCGCGTCGAGGCTCTCGGCAGCGACAAGCGGGTCGGCTCGGTCACCATGGTCGGCGCCGTCTCACCTCCCGGTGGCGACATGTCCGAGCCGATGACGCAGAACTCGCTGCGCGTGAGCGGCGCCTTCTGGGCGCTCGACACCTCGCTGGCGCACCGTCGTCACTTCCCGGCCATCTCATGGACCAAGTCGTACACGCTGTTCCTCGGCCAGGTCCGCACGTGGTTCGAGGAAGAGGTCGCCGACGACTGGGCCGAGGTCCGCGAGCGCGCGATGTTCATCCTCCAGAAGGAGACCGAGCTTCAGGAGATCGTGCAACTCGTCGGCCCCGACGCGTTGCCCGAGACCGAGAAGATCATCCTCGAAGTCGCCCGGATGCTGCGCGAGGACTTCCTCCAGCAGTTCGCGTTCGACGACGTTGATGCGTACTGTCCGCCGAAGAAGGCGTACTGGCTGCTCAAGACCGTCCTCGGCTTCTACGACCAGGCGACGCAGGCGATGTCGCGCGGCGTATCGCTGCGCCAGATCATGCAGCTCCCGCTGCGTGATGAGATCGCGAGCCTGAAGACGACGCCACACGAGGAGGCGCTGGAGCGAATGCCCAAGCTGGTGGAGCAGCTCGCCGACGAGATCGCCGGAATCGAGGTGCTGTAGATGGCCGTGGAATCCTTGCTTGAACGCTCGCTGCTCTCGGTCGAATACCAGACCGTCAGCTACGTCACGGGCCCGCTCGTCTTCGTGGAGAACGTCCACGGCGTCGCGTACAACGAGATGGTCGCGCTCCTGATGCCCGACGGCTCCGAGCGGAGCGGCCAGGTCCTCGAGGTAGCCGGCAATACCGCCGTTATCCAGGTCTTCGAAGGCACGCAGGGCATCGACGTCGACCGCACGCGGATCCGCTTTCTCGAAGAGGTCGCGAAGATCGACGTATCGCCTGAGCTGCTCGGCCGTATCCTCAACGGCACCGGCAAGCCCATCGATGGCGGCGCGCCCATCATCCCCGAGCAGCGTCTCGACATCACCGGCTCGCCGATCAACCCGTTCAGCCGCGAGCAGCCTGCGGACTTCATCGAGACGGGCATCTCGGCCATCGACGGGCTCAACACGCTCGTCCGTGGGCAGAAGCTGCCGATCTTCTCGGGCTCGGGTCTGCCGGCCAACGAGCTCGCCGCACAGATCATCCGACAGGCGCGCGTCATCAGCGGTGAGGAGTTCGCCATCGTGTTCGGCGCGATGGGCATCACCCACCGCGAAGCGGCGTACTTCATGTCGCAGTTCGAGACGACCGGCGCTCTGGAACGCGTCGTGTTCTTCCTGAACCTCGCAGACGACCCGACCGTCGAGCGTATCCTGACGCCGCGTTGCGCGCTGACCGTGGCCGAGTATCTTGCGTTCGAGAAGGGCCTCCAGGTGCTCGTCGTCCTCTCGGACATGACGAACTACTGCGAGGCGCTGCGCGAGGTCTCGACCGCCCGCGAAGAGGTCCCCGGTCGCCGTGGCTATCCCGGCTACATGTACACGGACCTCTCGACGATCTATGAGCGCGCGGGCCGTATCAAGGGCAACAAGGGCTCGGTGACGCAGTTGCCCATCCTGACGATGCCCGACGACGACATCACGCACCCGATCCCGGACCTCACCGGCTACATCACCGAGGGTCAGATCGTGCTCTCGCGGCACCTGCACCGCCGCGGCGTCTATCCTCCGATCGACGTGCTCCCCTGCCTGTCGAGGCTCATGAACCTCGGCATCGGTGAAGGCAAGACCCGTGAGGACCACCGGGCGGTCGCCAACCAGCTCTACGCCGCATACGCGCAAGGCCGCGACCTGCGGCGCCTCGTGGCGATCGTCGGTGAGGAAGCGCTGTCCGACACCGACCGCCGCTATCTGCACTTCGCCGATGCGTTCGAGAAACACATCATCGGCCAGGGCGAGAGCGGGCGATCCATCGAGCAGACGCTGTCGATCGGCTGGGAGCTCATGTCCGAGCTGCCGATGGGCGAGCTCAAGCGCGTGCGTGACTTCATCGACAAGTACCATCCGACGGCCGGCGAGCAGGCCGCAGCAGAGAAGAACTGACGACCCGCTCGCGACGAACCGGAGGAGGTGGGTAGATGGAGGAAGTCCGGCCGACACGATCAGAGCTGCTGGAGCGCAAGCAGCAGATCACGCTTGCCGAGCAGGGCATGGACCTGCTCAAGCAGAAGCGCGATGCGCTGCTCATCGAGTTCATGTCCGTCATGGACGAGACGCTCCGGCTCAGCAATGACCTGCAGCGGACGGTCTCCGAAGCCCAGTACAGCCTGGCGATCGCCAAGGCCGTCGACGGCGTGGTGTCGGTGCGCTCGGCGGCGATGGCCACTCGTGGCGAGATCACCATCGACATGACCGGTACGAAGATCATGGGCGTGTCGGTCCCGGTCGTGACCAAGGGCGAGAGCCCCGTGCGCTCGTCGTTCACACGCGGATACGCCATCACGGGCGTCTCATCACGTATCGATGAGACCGCCGACAAGTTCGAGCGGATCCTGGACGTCATCATCGAGTACGCCGATATCGAGACCCGCCTCAAGCGGCTCGGTGAGGAGATCCAGAAGACGAACCGGCGCGTGAACGCCCTCGAGCAGGTGACGGTCCCCGCGCTGCGGGAGCAGGTGGCGTATATCCGCCAGGCGCTTGACGAACGCGCACGCGAGGATCTCTTCAGGCTGAAGAAGGTCAAGAAGAAGATCGAGCGACGGGAGGCGGAGCGCAGGCAGGTCGGCTGAGCTTCGCTCGCTCGCTCGTCACAGTGTGGGGCGGTGCCGCCTACCGGGGGGTGTCTGGCGCCGTCCCGCGCCTATTCTAGGCGAAGATCGCGCATACGGACACGACGATGGCCGCCTCCCGGGGGGCGGCCATCGGCCTTCTCGGTCATGTGTCGAGATCAGACGCTGCGGGCGCGGATGATGTCACCGGCCCGCTCCAGCGACTCGACCGTGTTCTTGGGGTCGGAGCGCAGGCCCTGCGCGATCTCGATGAGCGCGCGCACGTCATCGGAGTCGAGCTTGCTGAAGTGCAGGTCATCCCAGTCGGCCCGCTTCTCGAAGGCCCAGAGCTCGCCGATGATCCAGCGAAGGTCGTCGAGCTCGTGCTGTGTGAAGAAGCTCCACGCGGTCTTCAGTCCTTGACGGAGCCGGTCGAGCGAGCGCTCGATCGCCTTCTCCTTGCGGAGCTGGAACGCACGCATTCCGATGTCCTCGTCCGTGAGGTCGGGGCGGTTCGGACTCATGTAGCTCACCTCCTGACTGGTGGATTCCACATCGGGGCGGCCGACTCCTGCTCGGCAGGCGATGTTGTCGCTCCGCGAGCGGCTCACCTAGAATGGACTGGCGGGCCGCACGGGCTCGTGTGCGATCCACGATGCGAAGGAGCCGCATGGAGTTCTCCGAGGTCGTCTCACGGCGACGCAGCGTCCGGCACTTCGATGCCAAGCGGACGGTCTCCGATGAAGACCTCCGGGAGCTCCTGTCAGCTGCCGTCACGGCGCCGAGCGCCGGCAACATCCAGCCCTGGCGCTTCGTCGTCGTACGGTCGAAGGAGGCGCGCCAACGGCTGGCTGCGGCGCTGTCGCAACGATGGGCCACGAACGCGCCGGTATCCATCGTCGTCTGCGTGGACCCGCGACCGTGCGCCGCGCGCTACGGCGACCGCGGCGAGTATCTGTACGCGATCCAGGACACCGCGGCGGCTGCCGAGAACATCCTGCTGGCGGCCGTCGACCGGGGGCTCGCATCCTGCTGGGTGGGCGCGTTCGACGACGGGGCGGTCGCTGAGGCCATCGGGGTGTCCGCTCCGGTGACGCCGGTCGCGATCCTGCCCATCGGCTACTCGGCCGAGTCGGCGGGCAAGCCGGGCCGCCGTCCGCTGGACGAGATCGTGACCTGGCTCTGAGAGGAGGCCGCGGCAGTCGTGACCGATGCGAGCCGGATGCCGGACCGCGCGCGGCTGGGCGCGGTCGCCGACCTCGATGAGCTGTGCGCGTTCATCGGCGATTGCCGGAGATGTCGGCTGGCCGAGACGCGCACGACGCTCGTGTTCGGTGTCGGCGATCCCGGTGCCGACCTGCTCTTCATCGGCGAGGCGCCCGGCAAGAACGAGGACCTGAAAGGCGAGCCCTTCGTCGGTGCCGCGGGCAGGTTGCTCGACGAGCTTCTCGGCAGCATCGGCCTCCATCGTTCCGAGGTGTACATCGCCAACGTGCTCAAGTGTCGGCCGCCGGGGAACCGCGATCCGCAGGCCGATGAGATCGAGACGTGTACCCCGTTCCTGGCGGAACAGGTGCGGCTCATCGACCCGCTCGTGATCGCGACGCTCGGCAACTTCGCGACGCGCTATGTGCTGGGGACCGACGCAGGCATCACCCGGCTCCGCGGGAGGCTCTTCGAGGTCGACGGCCGCCGGGTCGTGCCCATCTACCATCCGGCGGCGGCGCTGTACTCGCCCGACAAGCGCGGGGTGCTGTTCGACGACTTCCGGCGTCTCGCGACCGTCATGCAGTGGGCGCGCGAAGGGCGTCCGGTGGCTCCGACGGCCCGGCTGTCGGCGGGCCACGAAGACTGGCTCGAGGTCTTCGCCGATCCCTCCGGAGGCGCCGAGCGGTCCGCTGGCGAACACGAAGCGGACGCCGGCGAGGGTGCGCCCGCCGACCAGCAGAAGCTCTTCTGACGACATGACCTCCCACGTCTTCATCAGCCGTTCCGCCGAACAGACCCGCGACTTGGGCCGCGCGCTCGCGGCGGCGCTCCGACCCGACGACGTCGTCACGCTCACCGGGGATCTCGGGGCGGGGAAGACCTGCCTGGCCCAGGGTGTCGCGGCGGGTCTTGGAGTGACCGAGGCCGTGACGAGCCCGACGTTCAACATCCTGCTCGAACATCGCGGCAGCCTGACGCTCTACCACTTCGACCTGTACCGTCTCGAGCGTGCCGACCAGCTCGAGGACATCGCCTTCTGGGAGACGCTCGAGGCGGGCGGCGCATCCCTGATCGAGTGGGGCGAGCGATTCCCCGGGGCGTTGCCCGACGACCACCTGGCCGTCGTCATCACCATCGAGCCCGATGGCAGTCGGAAGCTGGTCCCGGAGCCACGCGGCCCGCGCGCGGCGGGACTGCTCGAGCGCTGGGAGCACGCAGCCGGCTGGACGGGGGTGGGCGCGTGACCCGGGTCCTCGCGTTCGACACCGCGACCGAGCACATCGCGATCGCGGTCGCCGACATCACTCCCGACGCCATCCGCGTCGAGGCACAGCGTGACTTCTCGGCACCACGCGCGGCGCTTTCGGCGCTGCTGCCGGGCGTGCGTGACCTCCTCGCGGATTCGGGGATCGCCCCTGCATCGCTCGACGCCATCGCCGTCGGGCGCGGTCCGGGCTCGTTCACCGGCGTTCGCATCGGCGTCGCGTCGGCGAAGGGGCTCGCGCAGGGACTCGGCGTACCGCTCGTAGGGTTCGGTACCCTGGATGCCGTCGCATGGCGCCAGCAAGGCCATGAGGGCCTCGTGGCGGTCGTCGGGGACGCGATGCGGGGCGAGGTCTATCCGGCCCTGTTCCGGCTGACAGCGGACGCCTGCGAGCGCCTGGAGGCGGATCGGGTGGTGCGCCCGACGGAGGCCGCCGAGATGTGGGCCGCGCGCATCGCGGAACCGGTGCTGCTCGCCGGCGACGGGCTCGCGAAGCACGCCGACGTCTTCACCGACGCGCTCGGCGATCGCGCGTCGGTCGCTCCCGAGGCGTGTTGGACGCCGGACGGTCGCAGCGTCGCGTTCGCCGTCGCCCATGCCGCCGGGCCGCCGGACGTGCGTGGCGTCACCCGTCGCTCCCGCGCCGAGGCGTACACCTACGCGCATCCGGCACTGCTGCTGCCGATCTACACCCGGCTGTCCGATGCCGAGGAGGCCGAGAAGGTCCGCCGGGCTCGGAGCGAGGCGCCATGAGCGTCCGTCTGCGCCCGATGACGCCCGCCGACCTGCCGGCCGTGCTCGCCATCGAGCGGGCGAGCTTCTCGGCGCCCTGGTCCGAACGGCTCTTCGCCGAGGAGCTCGAGCGGACGGCGATCGATCGTGCATGGATCGTCGCGGAGCGTGACGGCGCGATCATCGGCTACGGCGGCCTCATGGTCCTCGGCCCCGAAGCGCATGTCATGAACCTCGCGGTCGTCGAGAGCGCGCGCGGCAGCGGCGTCGCGCGTGAGCTCGCGCTCGAACTGATGGCGATCGCGGTCGCGCGGGGAGCGCGGCGTCTGACGCTCGAGGTCCGTGAGCGCAACGCAGCCGCGCGGCGGCTCTACGAGTCGCTCGGCTTCACGCAGGCAGGCACGCGACCCGGCTACTACGCGGACACCGGCGAGGACGCGCTCATCATGTGGACAGGCGAGCTGACGCCGGCGCACGTCTCGGCCATGCGCGCTGCCGATGCCGGGACCGATCTCGTGCTGGCTATCGAGACCTCGTGCGACGAGACCGCGGCGGCGGTCATGCGGGGCGGACGGGAGCTGCTCTCGAGCGTCGTCGCCACGCAGGTGGACTTCCACGCCCGTTTCGGCGGGGTGGTGCCCGAGATCGCCTCGCGCAAGCACACCGAGGCGATCGTGGGTGTGGCCGAGGAGGCCCTCGCCCGGGCGGGCGTGTCGCTCGGGGACCTCGATGCGCTTGCGGTGACGCGCGGACCGGGGCTCATCGGCGCGCTGGTGGTGGGCGTCGCGTACGCGAAGGGACTCGCGCTCGCCACGGGGCTGCCCCTCGTCGGGGTGAACCACCTCGAGGGGCACATCTTCGCGAATCGGCTGGCCGACCCCGAACTCGAAGCGCCACTGCTCGCTCTGCTTGTCTCGGGAGGGCACACCGCGATCGTGCACGTCCCCGAGTGGGGACGGTACGAGGTCCTCGGCCAGACGCTCGACGACGCCGCGGGTGAGGCGTTCGACAAGGTGGCCAAGGTGCTCGGACTCGGCTACCCGGGCGGGCCGGCCATCGCGCGCCTGGCCGGCGAGGGCGATCCCGCTGCCGTCGACTTCCCGCGCGCGATGATGCGATCGGGCGACTACGACTTCTCGCTCTCAGGGCTGAAGACCGCAGTGATCACCTACGTCGACCGGGAACGTCGGGCGGGACGTGACGTGCGACTGCCCGACGTGGCGGCATCCTTCCAGGCGGCGGTGGTGGACGTCCAGATCGCCAAGACGGTGCGAGCGGCGCTCGAGCGTGGCGTGGAGTGGGTCTGCCTCGCGGGGGGCGTCGCGGCGAACGCGGCGCTGCGGGAAGGTCTGCGGGCGGAGCTGGCCGAGCACGGCATCCGGCTCTCGGTCCCGCCCTTCGACCTCTGCACCGACAACGCGGCGATGATCGCGGCGGCGGCTCATTTCCGACTGCGGCGCGGGGGTTTTCTCGGACTCGAGGCCGAGGCGACGGCGAGTCTTCCGCTTGACTAGGTACTTTTTTCCACGGCAAGGGGCATAATTAAGGAATCGGCGTCACGAGGGGTCGCTTGTGCGACCGGAGGGAGGACAGCGGTGGGAACACGATTGATGAGGGTGGCCAGCGCCGTGCTGGCCATCGCGCTCGTGGGGGCACTGGCACTGCCGGGCCTCGCGCTCGCCAAGGACAAGGGCGGCGGCGTGAGCACCGAAGATGTGATGTTCGTCCCGGCCGACAGCTGGGAGTCGGACGATAGCACGGCCACCGCGAAGGTGCTCCCCGCGGTAAGCAGGCACACGCTGCACGTCCTCGGCGACGAGGACTGGATGAAGTTCTCGATCACCGAGGACGACACGCCTGTGGTGTTCGAGACGCAGATCACGGGCGGCAACGACAGCTTCGATATGTACATGTACCTGTACGAGCTGAACGCTGACGGCACGATCACCGAGGTCACGAGCTCCGACGATCACACCTACTGGGACGCGTACTCGCAGCAGATCATGGAGTACCTGGACGCGGGCGACTACCTGCTGCTCGTCGAGGGCTACTCGGATGAAGACACCGGTATGTACGACCTGTACTGGGCGAAGGGTTACGCGCGTCGCATCTACGGCGCGAACCGCTACGACACGGCCGTCGAGGTCTCCCGCCTGATGTATCAGCAGGCGTCTGTCGACATCGACTGGGGCTTCGACCTCGGGGGCTTCGTCATCGCGAGCGGGACGGATCCGGCCGACGGCATCGCCGGCTCGCTCCTCGCGAGCATGATCGACTCACCGCTCCTGCTCGCCGGTCCGGGCGGACTGAGCGCCAAGACGCAGGCCGAGATCACGAGGGCGCTCATGCCCGAGGTGTACTACGACGGTGAGTCGCTCACCATCTACATCCTCGGCGGGACGAGCGCGGTCCCGTCGCTGGTGGAGGCGCAGCTCAAGGCGTTGCCGCTCATCAAGACGGCGATCGCGGCCGAGCAGCTCGAGATCGTGCGGATCTCGGGCACCGATCGCTACGACACAGCGGCGAAGGTCGCCAAGGTGTATGACGACAACGCAGGTGTGAGCTCCACGGCGTACATCGTGAACGGCGAGGCGTGGGCCGACGCCCTCGCGGTCGCCGCGCCGGCGGTCTACAACAGCAGTGCGATCCTCGAAGTCACGGGCACCGGGATCCCCGCGGCGACGCTGAAGGCGTTCGATGACCTCGGCATCACCGACGTGGTCGTCGTCGGTGGCGAGGCCGTGGTCAGCCCCGGCGTGTACGCCGGGCTCGAGGCGCGCTTCGGCGCCGCCAGCGTCGACCGTATCGCGGGCGCCAACCGGTATGCGACCGCGTACAAGGTGGCCGTGCATGCCGTCGATACGGTGGGGCTGGACTACGATCAGTTCGTGCTCGTCGGAGGCGAGAACTTCGCCGACGCGATGCTCGCGGGCCCGATGACCTATGGGTACGTGGGCGAGAACGGCACGTACGCCCCGATCCTTCTGACCCCGGCAGCCTCGTTGGCGCCGCAGGTCAAGATGTTCATGGACGACTACGGGACACCCGACTACCTCTGCTACGTCCTCGGCGGCCCTGCTGCCGTGAGCGATGCGGCGATGGGGCAGCTGAACGCGTATCGAGTGATCGCAGCTCCGTAGCAAGCACTCGAGTTCGACGGTTCGCCTGACGGCCCCGCCGGTCAACCGGCGGGGCCGTCGTCGCGCGCAGCACGATGTGAGTGCGGGCGCATCAGATTATTGCCGCCGGGTCTTGCGCCTGTCAGAGCGTCGTCGTAGAATCGCCAACGGTTAGCACTCGGGGGTCGAGAGTGCCAACGCTCCGGTCCAACCCCGGTCGGGAACGGGTACGTACCAAGGTGCGTCCCCGACCGCGGAGACGGCATACAGGGACGGTTCGAGACGAGGAACACAGGAGGGTAGAGCATGAATCTGAAGCCGCTGTTCGACAACGTCGTCGTCAAGCCGGCGAAGGCCGAGGAGACCGTGAAGTCGGGTATCATCATCCCCGACTCGGCCAAGGAGAAGCCCACGAAGGGTGAGGTCGTCGCCGTCGGCGAGGGCCGCTTCGACGAGGCAGGCGAGAAGCGCATCCCCATGGACGTCAAGGTCGGCGACGTCGTCATGTACAAGGAGTGGGGCAAGACGTCGGTCAAGGTGGATGGCGAGGAGTACTACATCATGTCGCAGAACGACATCCTCGCCGTTCTCGAGGGGTAGAGACATCGACCTCGGCAGATGGCCGAGACAGCTGAAGGAGGGACGTACCAGGAATGGCTAAGGAGATCCGCTTCGACGAAGAGGCACGGCGCGGGCTGGAGGCCGGTGTCAACAAGCTGGCCGACGCGGTCAAGGTCACGCTCGGCCCCAAGGGCCGCTATGTCGTGCTGGAGAAGAAGTTCGGCGCGCCGACCATCACCAACGACGGCGTCACCATCGCCCGTGAGATCGAGGTCGAGGACCCGATCGAGAACATGGGCGCCCAGCTGGTGAAGGAAGTCGCCACCAAGACCAACGACGTCGCCGGTGACGGTACCACCACCGCGACGCTGCTGGCACAGGTCATCGTGCGTGAGGGTCTGCGCAACGTGGCCGCCGGCGCGAACCCGCTCGCGATCAAGCGCGGCATCGAGAAGTCGGTCGAGGCCGTCGTGAGCCAGATCAAGGACCACGCCAAGGAGATCGAGGACAAGGAAGAGATCGCGCATGTCGGCGCCATCTCGGCCGCTGACGACGTCATCGGCAACAAGATCGCCGAGGCGATGGAGATCGTCGGCAAGGACGGCGTCATCACCGTCGAGGAAGGCCTGACCTTCGGCATCGACATCGAGACCGTCGAGGGTATGCAGTTCGACAAGGGCTACATCAACCCGTACATGATCACCGATCCCGACCGCATGGAGGCCGTGATCGAGGATCCGCTGATCCTCATCGCCAACAGCAAGGTCAGCAACATCCAGGACCTGCTTCCGGTGCTCGAGAAGGTCATGCAGGCGGGCAAGCAGCTGCTGATCATCGCCGAGGACGTGGAGGGCGAGGCGCTCGCGACGCTCGTCGTGAACAAGCTCCGCGGCACCTTCACCTCGGTCGCCGTCAAGGCACCCGGCTTCGGCGACCGCCGCAAGCGGATGCTCGAGGACATCGCGATCGTGACCGGCGGCACGGTCATCAGCGAGGAGCTCGGCTACAAGCTCGAGAACGCCACGCTGGACATGCTCGGTCGCGCCGAGAAGGTCAAGATCACCAAGGACGATACGACCATCATCGGTGGCAAGGGCTCTGAAGACGACATCAAGGCCCGGATCAACCAGCTCAAGGTGGAGATCGAGAACTCCGACTCCGACTTCGACCGCGAGAAGCTCCAGGAGCGTCTGGCGAAGCTCTCCGGCGGCGTCGCCGTCATCAAGGTCGGCGCGGCCACCGAGGTCGAGCTGAAGGAGAAGAAGCACCGCATCGAGGACGCCCTGCAGGCGACCCGCGCAGCGGTGGAGGAGGGCATCGTCGCCGGCGGCGGCGTCGCGCTCGTGAACGCCTCGGCGGTGCTCGACACGCTCGAGCTCCCCGAGGAGGAGATGATCGGCGTCAAGATCATCCGCAAGGCGCTCGACGAGCCGCTGCGCCAGATCTCGGCGAACGCGGGCTTCGAGGGCTCGGTCGTCGTGGAGAAGGTGCGCGCCATGCAGCCGGGCGAGGGCCTCAACGCCGCGAACGGCGAGTACGGCGACATGCTGAAGATGGGCGTCATCGACCCCGTCAAGGTCACGCGCTCGGCGCTGCAGAATGCCGCGTCGATCGCCGCGCTCATCCTCATCACCGAGACCACGGTGAGCGACATCCCCGAGAAGGAGGATGCTGCCGCAGCCATGGCCGGTATGGGCGGCGGAATGGGCATGATGTAAGGTCTCGCCTCTGGCGACCGGGGTCCCGGGCCGATCGGCCCGGGGCCCTTTTTCGTGTGCGACGCGGCGACGAACGGCTACTAAGACAAAACGAAAGGAAGCCCTATCAAGTCTAAAGGCAGCATGTGCCGATAAACGGTGCATGGCCCGATATCAGGGCGACATCGGCGCCCGACCTTCGTCCGGCAACGAAGGGAGCACGACCATGCGTTTCAGACATCGCATCTTGTTCATGGCCGCTACCAGCGCTGTCGTGGTGGCGGTCGCGGCGTCGCTCGCCGCGCTCTACCTCGTGCGGGCGAACGAGTCGTTCGTGCGCGCTCAGGACGCCGAGCAGACCGCGCATGCGGTGCTCATCGCTCCTGCGACCGACGCGGCTCACAGCGCCGAGCGCTACGCTGCCTCTGGCGACGCCGAAGACGCCGCCCGCTTCGAGCGCGCCCTCGCCACGGCACGGGCTGCGGTGGCGGCCCCGGTGGCTCCCGGGGACATCGAGCGAGCGACGGACGCTGAGGCCCGGCTCGAACGCCTGCAGCGCGAGCTCGACGACCTGGCCGAAGCGGTGCCGGTCGGCGGGGGCCGGCAGGAAGCCGCGGACGCCGCCCGGACGCTGGCCGCGAGCGATGCGGTGCACGAGGCCGCCGAAGAGCTCGAGGCGTCGTTCTCGGCGCAGAGCGCTGACGCGGCTGCCGCCGTACGCGGCGCTGCGCTGCGCGTGATCACCCTCATCGCCGGGCTCGCGGCGCTCGGTCTCGTCGGTATCTCGGTCGCCGCCGTGTACGCGACCCGCTCGGTCCGGCGACCCCTTGCGGCGCTGCGCGCCGCAGTCGCACGCATGGAGGCGGGCAACCTCGAGGGTCCGGTGGCCGTGACGGGGCGCGATGAGATCGGGGAGCTCGCCTCGGCGTTCGAGGCGATGCGCGGCAGCCTGCGCTCGGCCCTCGCCGACCTCGAGCAGGAGATCGAGGAGCGGCGGCTGACCGAGGAGGCGCTGGCCGAGAGCAACCATGAGATGGGCGTGTGGCTCCACGAGGTGGAGAAGACGAGCGAGGCCGTCCGTGAGATGGCGGCAATGAGCCAGACCCTGCAGGCCGACCTCAGCGTGGAGGAGGGGCTTTCGGTCATCGCCGCGTATGCCGAGCGCCTCTTCCCTGAGCTGACCGGCGCCGTCTACCTCCGCGAGGACCTCGGCGACGAGGAGTCCCCGCTCGTCAGGCGCGACGGATGGGGCTCGGCGGATATGATGGCCGAGACGTACGCGCGCCATGAGTGCTGGTCGCTTCGTTCGGGGCGGCCGCTGCAGATCTGGGGCGGCGCACGCGCGCTCGGCGTATGCGCCCACGCGCCCGAGGGCACCGACTGCTACGCGTGCATCCCGCTCGTGGCGCACGGAGAGGTCTTCGGCACGCTCGTCATGGAGGGTTGCCTCGACTCGGCGGCGCTTCCCGCCCGCGGCATCGCCGCCGATAGCGCCGAGACGATGCAGATCAGCTTCGCGGAGCATGTCGCCCTTGCGCTTGCCAACCTCCGCTTCCGCGAGCGGCTCAAGCAGGAGTCGCTCACCGACCACCTCACAGGTCTCCACAACCGGCGCGCCCTCGAGGACGCGCTGGGGCGCGAGGCCGCGCGTGCGCGGCGGGACGGGAGCGCGCTCGCCATCGCCATGATCGACGTCGATCGCTTCAAGGAGTACAACGACGTGCATGGCCACGAGGCCGGCGATCGGGTGCTGGCGGCGGTGGGGGGCTTCCTGAAGTCCCGGACGAGGGCGGGGGACCTGGCGTGCCGCTACGGCGGTGAGGAGTTCGTCCTCGCCTGGCCCGGGATGACGCTTGAGAACGCGTACGCGCGCGCCGAGCAGCTGCGGCAGGCGATCGCCGACCTGCGCGTCACTCACGAGGGCACGGAGCTGCGACCGGTGACCGTCTCGGTGGGCATCGCCACGTTCCCCGACCACGGCGTGACCGGAGAGGCCCTCCTCGCGGCCGCCGACGTGGCGCTCTACGAGGCGAAGGCCGAGGGGCGCGACCGCGTGGTCGTGGCGG
The DNA here is from genome assembly GCA_030019445.1 of Anaerosomatales bacterium. GTDB lineage: Bacteria > Actinomycetota > Coriobacteriia > Anaerosomatales > Anaerosomataceae > JASEEU01. Next base: position 74,094 of record JASEEU010000004.1, read on the forward strand.
AGCTCGTCGCCTGCGCAGTCGAGCGAGAGGTGACGCTCAGCGGGCAGTGAGGCGGCTGCTCAGAGCACTCCGAGGCCGTCGAGGAGGAAGCGTCCACCGAGATAGACGAGGAACGCAGCGCACACACCGATCACGACGCGGTACGCCGTGTCGCCGAGCAGCGTGCGTCCCGAGTGTACCGCGCTGATGACGAAGCCGTACCACGCTACGTCGGCGAGCTGGTGGCCGATGAAGAACGCCGCGACTCCGACGGGACCGATCGCGAGCCCGTCGAGCGCGAGCTTGACGCCGATCGTCGCCCACCAGAGCGTCCAGTACGGATTCGAGAGGCTCACGGCCGCTCCGTGGAGCACCGGGCCGAGGCGTGACGGGCGGCGCTCCTCGGCAGCCTGGGTGTGGATGGTCCCGCGGATGGCGCCGTTGACGAGCCCCGCGCCCATCCAGAGCAGGAAAGCGCCGCCGACGACGGCCATGACCGCGTGCACGGTCGGCCGCGCCAGCAGCTGTTGGAGCCCGAACGCGAATCCGACGAGCAGGATCCCCTCGAGCGCCGCGTGGCCTACGAGCATGAGGAACGCGGGGCCCCGACCCTCCCGGATCGTCCGCGTCACCGTCACCGTCAGATAGGGTCCGGGCGCCATCGCTCCGGTGAGGCCGATGAGGAATGCGGCCCCGCCCAGGCTGATGGCGCTCGTGAGGGTCTCGGCGGACATGCAGCGATTATGGCAGACCACCGGGTCCGGGACCCCGGCGAGTGCTATACTCCGCGTTGCTCATCGGCAGAGAGGAAGCAACGCGTGTCGCTCTCCATCGGTATCGTCGGCCTCCCCAACGTGGGGAAGTCCACGCTGTTCACCGCGCTCACCCGCAAGCAGGTGGATGCGGCGAACTACCCCTTCGCGACCATCGAGCCCAACGTCGGCGTCGTGCCGGTGCCCGATCCGCGTCTCGATCGGATCGCTGAGATCGTCCGGCCCGAGAAGGTCGTACCCGCGACGGTGGAGTTCGTCGACATCGCCGGCCTCGTGAAGGGTGCGAACGAGGGGGAGGGGCTCGGCAACCAGTTCCTCGCCAACATCCGCGAGACCGATGCGATCGCCGAGGTCGTCCGCTACTTCACCGACGAGAACGTCATCCACGTGGACGGCAGGGTCGATCCGGCCTCGGATGTCGAGACGATCAAGACCGAGCTGGTCCTCGCCGACCTCGGCACGGTGGAACGCGCGCTTCCGCGGCTCGAGAAGGAAGCGAAGCGCGACGCCGAGGCCGCCGGCCGGCTGGAAGCCGCGCGTCGCATGCATGCCTGGCTGGCCGAGGGACACCGGGCGCGGACGATCGAGATGACGGACGCCGAGCGCGCGGCGCTGCGCGACCTGCACCTGCTCACGATGAAGCCGATGCTCTACATCGCGAATGTCGACGAGTCGGACATCGGCGGGACGTTCGAGGCTATCGACGGTGTCGTGCCCGTGCCGATCTGCGCCAAGATCGAGGCCGAGATGGCCGAGCTCGAATCCGGGGAGCTCGCCGAGTACCTCGAGATGGAAGGGCTCGCGGAGCCGGGCCTGAACGCGCTCATCAGGGAAGCGTACCGTCTGCTCGGCCTGCAGAGTTTCTTCACAGCAGGGCCGAAAGAAGCGCGCGCGTGGACCGTCCGGCAGGGCGCGACCGCGCCCGAAGCGGCGGGCGTCATCCACACGGACTTCCAGAGGGGCTTCATCAAGGCCGAGGTCGTGGCGTACGAGGACTTCGTCGCTCTCGGCGGCGAGAAGGGCGCGCGTGAGGCGGGCAAGCTGCGCGTCGAGGGCAAGGAGTACGTGGTCGCCGACGGCGACGTCATGCACTTCCGGTTCAACGTCTAGCGAGCGCCGCTACTCGGCCGTGACCGTCGCGTCGCCGGTCTCGAGCAACTCGGCCGGCGTGCCTGCGGCTGTGACCGCGGGGGGCGGCGTCCGTCGCGCCTTCAGCAGCTCCCATTCGAGCAGGTGCGTGAGGACGCCCGGTCCGCCGACCATCGTCCATCCGGCGATGCGGTCGCTCCTGTGAAGCACCCACGCCCGCGTCTGCTTGCCCAGGTAACGCGCGCCGCACAGCACGACCGGCTGCCCCCGCTTGGCGGCGAGCGCCCCCGCGACGAGCGCGTCGGGGAAGTTCTCGCCGGTGGCCACGAGCGGAGAGAGCTCGCCCTCCACGTAGAAGCGCTTGAGCACCGCGACGTTCGTGTCGTAACGGTCGGCGCCCCACAATCGGGTGACTCTCACGCGCTCGTCGAGCGCGATCTTCACGTCGCGGCTGACGACAGCGGGTCCCCCGACGATGACGGCCGAGGTGACCTCCGCGGAGTGGGCCGAGAGGTACGCGGCGACGTGCGGCGACACGCGGTCCGTCTCGGTCAGCAGTATCGGCATGCCGAGCGTGCCGGAGAACGCCGAGGCGGAGACCGCATCGGGGTATGCCGTGCCCGAGACGATCGATACGCCCATGCCGGGCGTGGTGCCGACCTCCTCGGCGATGAGCGCCGCTGTCTCGAAGCGATCGCGGCCCGCGATCCGGCGGACCGCGTCCGGCGACAGTCCACCCGCGTCGGCGGCGGCGTCGACCACCGCCCGTGCGACCGCCGCGGTCCCGCCGAGCACCACGATCCCGGATGGGCCGAGCCGCTCGACCGCAGCGGCCACGGCCGCGTGCGGCGTACGGGCGGGCGTCAACAAGACCGGAGCGTCGAGCTTGGCCGAGAGGGGCGCGGCGGCGAGCGAGTCGGGCCACACCTCGCCCGAGGCGAGGATCACCGTCTGAGCGCCGTGCGGCCATCCGGCGAGCGCCGCCTGGGCCGCTGTCACGTACCGGTCTGCGCCCTGGATGCGGGGCTCGATGGCGGTGTAGGGGTTGCTCGCCATGTAGCGGTCGACGCCGTTCGCGATGCCGATGGCGACCTTGGTGCGGAACGCGGGGGAGAGCAGCCTGGCTCGATCGGCCGAGCTCGAGAGGAACGCGGCCTCGATGAGCGCCGCGGGCATGTTCGCCCACCGGATGACGTAGTAGCCCACGTCGTCCACGCCGCGGTCCGTGGTGCCGGCGACCCGCACGATCTCCTGCTGCACGAGCGTCGCCAAGCGCTTGGAGAGCACGGCGTCGGTAGCCGTCTCCCAGCTGTTGTAGTATGTCTCGGTCCCGGTCGCCGAACCGCCGGCGTTGTTGTGGATCGAGATGAAGAGGTCGGCGCCGAACAGGTTGGCCTTGTCGCAGCGCGCCTGCAGGTCGTCGTAAGGGATGGGGTAGGCGCCGGTCTCCCCGTCCGCGTAGAGGAAGTAGGTCTCCTCGGCATCGTCCCAGTGCCACGTCGCGATGTCCCGCTTGTTCACCGTGACGTCGCCCGTCCGGCTCAGAGCGACGGTGTGTCCCCGTGCCTGGAGTACGCGCCGGGTCTCGAGGCCGAGCAGGAGGTTGACGTACTGCTCCTCCACGCCGGCGTAGACCGCGCCGGGGTAGGCGCCGCCGTGACCGGGGTCGATGAAGACGCGCGCGGCGAGCGCGGCGGACGGGTGTGCGAGGACGAGGAGCGCGACCGCCATGCCGACGAGCGTCGTATGAGCGGCGGCCCGCATGCGTGCTGCGACTGAGTGCTGCGACTGCATCGTTCCTCCTGCGAGCAGAAGGGTGCTTCTCGGCCATTAAAGCACACGCCGGCCGGCCGTTCAGTGACGTGGGCAACGAATCCGGCGCTGCCGGTTCACTATCCGGCGGCGCTCCACTAGAATGTCTCCACCGGGGGCGTACCGGCCGCGGCGCTCGCAGACGCGAGCAGCCCATATGCAGCTCACATCGGACCAGGCAGTTCGCTGCGGAATCCCGCGAGGACATGACGCCTGGTCTTGTCGTACACCGACAGCCCCCGCCGCATGCGACGACAGACCGCCGGACACGGCGTGAGACGAAGGAGGCACGCACCGCTCATGGAAGTCGAGATCGGACGTGGAAAGACGGCCCGACGGGCCTATGGCTTCGACGACATCGCCATCGTTCCCTCACGCAGGACGCGCGACCCGCGCGACGTGGACATCCACTGGGAGTTCACGTACCGGGGCAAGGAGTACTCCTTCGGTCTGCCGGTGCTCGCCTCGGCCATGGACGGCGTGGTCGATCCCGCGTTCGCCGGCGTGATGGGCAAGCTCGGCGGCCTCGCGGTGCTCAACCTCGAGGGCATCCAGACGCGCTACGAGGACCCCTCGGCGCAGCTGGACGCCATCGCCTCGTTCGATAACGAGGAAGCCACCGCCAGGATGCAGGAGATCTATGCCGCCGAGGATGTGAAGCCCGAGCTCGTCACGCGGCGCGTCGCCGAGATCAAGGAGCAGGGCGTGCTCGCCGCGGCGAGCCTGACCCCCCAGAACGTCGAGCGCTACATCGAGGCCGCGCTCGCCGGCGGCCTGGACATCCTCATCATCCAGGGAACGGTCGTCTCGGCGGAGCACGTGTCGAGCTACGATAAGCCGCTGGACCTCAACACGTTCATCCGCGACCTGGACATCCCCGTCATCGTCGGCGGCTGCTGCAGCTACCAGGGCGCGCTGCACCTGATGCGCACCGGCGCCGTCGGCGTCCTCGTGGGCGTCGGCCCCGGCCACGCCTGCACGTCGCGTCGCGTGCTCGGGATCGGCGTCCCGCAGTGCACCGCGGTCGCTGACGCCGCAGCGGCACGCATGCGGCACCTCGACGAGACGGGCGTCTACTGCCACGTCATCGCTGACGGCGGCATGCGCACCGGCGGCGATCTCGCGAAGGCCATCGCGTGCGGCGCCGACAGCGTGATGATCGGGTCCCCGCTGGCGGCGGCGGCCGAGGCGCCGGGTCGCGGCTACCACTGGGGCATGGCGACGTTCCATCCCGACCTGCCGCGCGGCACGCGCGTGTACGCCGGCCAGAAGGGGACGCTCGAGGAGGTCCTCGTGGGACCCGCTCGCCAGAACGACGGCACGCTCAACCTCTGCGGCGGGCTGAAGACGTCGATGGCCACGTGCGGCTACGAGAACCTCAAGACCTTCCAGAAGGCCGAAGTCATGGTGGCGCCCGCCCTGCAGACCGAGGGCAAGGCGCTGCAGCAGGCGCAGCGCGTCGGCATGGGCCGGTAGGGCGCGCGGATGCAGACGGGCCAGCCGACCGTCCTCGTCCTCGACTTCGGCGCGCAGTACGCGCAGCTGATCGCCCGCCGCGTGCGCGAGGCGCGCGTCTACAGCGAGATCGTCCCGTTCGACATATCCGCCGAGGAGGTGCGCCGCCGCGACCCGGCGGCGCTCATCTTGTCCGGCGGTCCGGCAAGCGTCTATGCCGATGGCGCGCCCCACATGGACCCCGCCGTGCTGACGCTCGGTATCCCGGTCCTCGGTTTCTGCTACGGCATCCAGGAGATGGCGCTGCACCTGGGCGGCGATATCCCGAGGACCGACATCGGGGAGTACGGCTATGCGGAGCTCGAGGTGCTCGGGGACGGCGGGGAGCTGCTCTCCGGCATCCCGGAGCGCTCGCAGTGCTGGATGAGCCACCGCGACAGCGTGGGGACGCCGCCGCCGGGCTTCTCGGTCACCGCGCGCACCGCGACCACCGCCATCGCGGCGATGGAGGACGGGAGCCGCAGGCTCTACGCGACGCAGTTCCACCCCGAGGTCGCGCACACCGAGCACGGCCAGGAGATCATCAAGCGCTTCCTGCACGACATCGTGGGCGCCGCGCCGACGTGGACGATGGTGAACATCATCGAAGACACCGTCGAACGCGTGCGTGAGCAGGTGGGTGAAGACCGCGTCATCTGCGCGCTCTCGGGCGGCGTCGACTCGTCGGTCGTCGCCGCGCTGCTGCACCGCGCGATCGGCGACCAGCTCACGTGCGTGTTCGTCGACCACGGGCTGCTGCGGCTCGATGAGGCCGAGGAGGTCGTCCGCGTCTTCCGCGACCAGTTCCACGTCGATCTCGTTCACGTGCAGGCCGAGGAGCGCTACCTCTCCCTGCTCGCCGGCGTGACCGACCCCGAGCTGAAGCGTCGCATCATCGGCGAGGAGTTCTGGCGCATCTTCTTCGAAGAGGCTACCGCGCTCGAGGGCGTGAAGTGGCTCGCGCAGGGGACCCTGTATCCCGACGTCATCGAGTCCGGCGGGCGGGCCGGCAAGGCGACGGCCAAGATCAAGAGCCATCACAACCTCATCCCGTTCCCGGACGGCGTGCACTTCGACCTGATCGAGCCGTTGAGCAACCTCTTCAAAGACGAGGTGCGCGCCGTGGGCGCCGAGCTCGGATTGCCCGACGAGATCGTGCACCGGCAGCCGTTCCCGGGACCGGGGCTCGCTGTTCGGGTCATCGGCGATATCACGCGTGAGAAGCTGGACCTGCTGCGCAAGGCGGACGCGATCGTCCGCGAGGAGATCGCCGAATGGGACCGCGACCGCCAGGTCTGGCAGTACTTCGCCGTTCTTCCCGACATCCGGAGCGTGGGCGTAATGGGCGATGAACGGACGTACGCGCACCCGATCATCATCCGCGCGGTCGCTTCGGCCGACGCCATGACCGCTGACTGGGCGCGTCTGCCGCACGAGCTGCTGGCCAAGATGAGCAACCGCATCATCAACGAGGTGGACGGCATCAACCGGGTCGCGTACGACATCACGAGCAAGCCGCCCGGCACGATCGAATGGGAATGAAAACCTATCCGGATCCGCGGACGCCGGCCATGTGCCGGCGTTCGGCGCACGACGGTCGACGACGGAGTGAGGGCCATGGCTGACGAGCGAACCGACGAGGTCCAGGAGCGCATCGCGGAACTGCGGGCGCAGATCGACCAGGTGGACTGCCGGCTGGTGAAACTGCTGAACGAGCGGGCGGAGCTTGCTCTGGCGATCCGAGAGCTGAAGCCCAAGGTGAACTGGGGCCTGTACGACCCGAAGCGCGAGGAGCAGATCTTCGGCAACCTGTCGGCATGCAACGACGGGCCGCTGTTCGATGACAACCTGCGCGAGATCTACGAGGCGGTCCTCCACGTCATGAAGGAGCTCTGAGGAGCGTGGGCGGGGATGCGCGTGCGATCGGGGCGGTGGAGCGCGACGGTGCACGCGTCACGATCATCGCGGGGCCGTGCTCCATCGAGAGCCGCGAGCAGATCATGGAGGTCGCCGCGGTCGCGGCCGAGCTCGGCATCAGGGTCCTGCGGGGCGGAGCATACAAACCCCGCACGTCTCCTTACTCGTTCCAGGGGATGGAGGAGGAGGGGCTCAAGCTGCTCGCCGAGGCGGGCGAGCGCTACGGCCTGCTGACGTGCACCGAGGTGATCGACTCGGCGCATGCCGAGCTGGTGGACTCCTATGTCGATATCCTGCAGGTCGGCACCCGCAACATGGCCAACTTCTCGCTCCTGAAGCGCCTCGGCGCGGTGACGGCCGACAGCGGGAAGCCGGTGCTGTTCAAGCGCGGCATGGCGGCGACCATCGAGGAGTGGCTGGCCGCAAGCGAGTACATCACGATGAGCGGGAACCCCAACGTTATCCTGTGCGAGCGCGGCATCAGGACCTTTGAGACGTCCACCCGCTTCACCCTCGATATCACCGCCGTCCCCGTGGTCAAGAAGCTCTCGACCCTTCCGATCGTCGTCGACGCATCACATCCGGTGGGGCAGGCGGACCTCGTGCCGGCCGTGTGCCGGGCGGCCGTGGCCATCGGTGCCGACGGCCTGATGGTCGAAGCGCATCCCAACCCGCGCAAGGCGCTCTCGGACGGGCCCCAGTCGCTCGATCTGCCCAGATTAAGGAGCCTGGTTGACGAGCTCGCGCCTGTGGCACAATCAGTAGGACGCGAGGTCTCCTGACGCATCCCGGCACGCGAATCGCTCGCATCACCCGCAAGGACTGCCCGCCTTGGAGGTGAACCACGTGGTGCACCCATCACCGCTCGGCCGATTCTGCGCCCACTGCGGCGCCGAGGGCGAGATGCGTATCGGCATCTGTGCCGAATGCGGTGCGCCGGTGTGCGCCAAGTGCGGGAACATCCAGCACGTGGGGGGCGAGCGCAAGCCGATGCACGATCTCTGCCTGAAGCACAGCGAGGACTCCGGCTTCTCGATGATCAAGTTCGTGAAGTAGGAGGCCGACGCGCGTCTCCTCGGCCCTGTCGAAGGTACGGTCGCCGGCCGGGTGGCGCCACAGGGCGACTTATGTTAATATGAGTGAGCTGGCCCGCGGCTTCGGCGTGCGGGCCGCATGGTGTCCGGGGACGGATCGCCCGTAGGCGGGTAGAATCCCCTGAGACATCAGCGACCAGGTTGGGTGGGTACCCTGTGCCGGGCGTTCCGGCACTCTTCCGGCGGGCGTGCTTCGTCCCGCCCGCATCGCGGCGAAGGCGCTCGCGCCACGCGCGTCCCCCCACCGAAGGCGAAGCAGCGACGATGTTCGTCGCACGCGACCGGAGGTGATGCATGAACACGCTCAGAGCAGAGGGTCTGTACAAGATCTTCGGCCGGCGGGCCCCTGAAGCGCTGGCGATGCTGCGCGAAGGGCACGACCGTGAAGCGGTCCAGCAGGCGACCGACACCGTCCCGGCGGTGATCGACGCCTCGTTCGAGGTGCAGCCCGGCGAGATCTTCGTCGTCATGGGGCTCTCGGGCTCGGGCAAGTCCACGCTCGTGCGCATGCTGAATCGCATGCATCCGGCCACGGCCGGCCGGGTGCTCATCGGCGATATCGATGTGACCTCGCTCGCCCCGCCGGAGCTCCGCGCCCTGCGCGCCGAGAAGATCAGCATGGTCTTCCAGCACTTCGGGCTCTTCCCGCATCGCACCGTCCTCGAGAACGCGATGTGGGGCCTTGAGGTCCGCAAGGTGCCCGAGGCGGAGCGCCGCACGCGCGCGGCGGAGGCGCTCGAGCTCGTTGGGCTCGGGGGCTGGGGCGATTCCTACCCCGGGGAGCTGTCCGGGGGCATGCAGCAGCGCGTCGGACTGGCGCGCGCGATCGCGACCGATGCCGACATCCTGCTCATGGATGAGGCCTTCTCGGCGCTCGACCCGCTCATCCGCAGCGAGATGCAGGAGCAGCTCGTCGAGCTGCAGCAGAACCTGCACAAGACGATCATCTTCATCACCCACGACCTCAATGAGGCGATGTTCCTCGGCGACCGCATCGCGGTCATGAAAGACGGCCGTATCGTGCAGATCGGTACCACCGAGGAGATCCTGCAGGATCCCGCGAACGACTACGTCGAAGCGTTCGTCCAGGACGTGGACCGCTCGCGTGTGCTGACGGCGTCTGCGGTCATGGAGGAGCCCATCGCGACGATCCTGCGACGCGAGGGTCCGAAGGCCGCGCTCAAGCGTATGCGCGAGCGCCAGGTAAGCGCGCTCTACGTCGTCGACCCCGGCCGGCGTCTCGTGGGCGCCACCCTCGACGACGAGGTCATCGAGGCGATCATGGGCGGCGAGCATCACCTCGAGAACATCACGCATACCGATGTGCCGGTGGTCGATCCCGACACACCGCTCAACGAGTTGCTGATGCCCTCGGCCCAGAGCCGGCTCCCGCTCGCGGTCGTCAAGGACGGCAAGCTGCTCGGCGTCATCCCGCGCGTGACGCTCCTGGCCGCGCTCGGCGGCGTGCGTCGGTCCAACGGCACGGAGGTGCCGCAGGTCGACGTGCCCGGTGACGACGACCGGGAGGAGGCGGGCGCATGATGACACTCACCGACTTCAGGATCCCGATCGGCGACTGGGTCGACACGGGCGTTGAGTGGCTCACCGACAACGCGGAGTGGCTGTTCAGCGCTATCAGCGATGCGCTCGGCGGTCTGATCGACCTGCTCGAGGCCGCGCTGCTCTGGCCGCCTCCGCTCGTCCTCGTGATCCTGCTCGCGGCGGTCGCCCTGATCGTACGCAACTGGCGGTTCGGGTTGTTCGCGGGTGCATCGTTCGCGCTCGTGGCGATGATGGGCCTGTGGGACGACGCGATGTCGACCCTCGCGCTCGTGCTCGTGGCGAGCCTCGCCGCGGTGCTCATCGGTCTGCCGCTCGGCATACTGGCGGCCCGCAAGGACGGCTTCAGCGCGTTCGTGCGGCCGGTGCTCGACTTCATGCAGACGATGCCGTCGTTCGTCTACCTGATCCCGGCGATCGTCTTCTTCGGCATCGGCAAGGTGCCCGGTGCCGTGGCGACGCTCGTGTTCTCGATGCCGCCGGTGGTGCGGCTCACCGAGCTCGGTCTGCGACAGGTGGACCGCGAGGTGGTCGAGGCCGGAGAGGCGTTCGGCGCCGCCCCGCGCAAGATACTGACATCCATCCAGATCCCCCTCGCCCTGCCGACCATCATGGCGGGCGTCAACCAGACCATCATGCTCGCACTCTCCATGGTGGTGATCGCGGGCATCGTCGGCGCCGGAGGGCTCGGTGCAGTGGTGTTCCGGGGCGTGACCCGGCTCAACGTGGGCCTCGGGTTCGAGGGTGGATTGAGCGTCGTGATCCTTGCGATCTTCCTGGATCGGATCACGGCCGCGTTCGGCGATCGCGCGTCCAGGCGGACGTCGCACTAGCCGCACGCATGTACTGAACGGACGACAGAAGGAGGACTGTGACCAGATGACCATCGCAACCAAACGGTCGAGCCGGCTGTGGATCAGCCTGGCGCTCGTCGCCATGCTGCTGATGGCGTCGGTGGCGCTCACCGGGTGCAACGGTGAGGGCGACGACGGCGCCGGCGGTGACGCCGAGAAGGGCACCATCCACATCGGCTGGATCCCGTGGGATGAGGACATCGCGGCCACGTACCTGTGGAAGCGCATCCTGGAGGACGAGGGCTACACGGTAGAGTTGACGCAGCTCGACGTGGCGCCGGTCTACTCCGGGCTTGCCGCGGGCGACCTGGACCTGTTCCTGGACGCCTGGCTGCCCCAGACGCACTCGGACTACTGGGCCGAGTACGGCGGGGACCTCGAGGATCTGGCGGTCTGGTACGACAACGGTGCGCTGACGCTCGCCGTGCCGACGTACGTGGATCTCGACAGCATCGGTGACCTCGACGGTAACGCCGACATGTTCGACGGGCAGATCATCGGCATCGAGCCGGGTGCGGGTCTCACGCGCGTGACGCGCGAAGAGGCCATGCCGGGCTACGGCCTTGACGATGAGTACACGCTCGTCGAGGGCAGCACGACCGCGATGCTGGCCGAGCTCGATCGCGCCACCAGCAACGAGGAGCCCATCGTCGTGACGCTGTGGCACCCGCACTGGGCGTACAGCGCGTATGACATCAAGGACCTCGAGGACCCCCAGGGCCTCATGGGTGAGGCCGAGGAGATGCACGCGCTCGCGCGCAACGGATTCTCCACGGACTTCCCTGAGGTCGCCGAGTGGATCTCGAACTTCGAGATGTCTGACGAGGCGCTTGCCTCGCTCGAGCAGCTCGTGATCAACGAGTACGGCAGCGGCCAGGAAGAGGCCGCCGTCGAGGAGTGGCTGAGCGATCCCGACAACCAGGCGCTCGTCGACAGCTGGCTCCAGTAGCGGCTGACATGCCCCACCCACGAGGCCCCGGCATCCCCGCCGGGGCCTCGTCGCATCCGGGCTTCTTGGCGGGGCGGACGCCGTGTACACTAGTGACCCCATGAGCGTGAACCTCACCGATCTCAACCCCGCGCAGCGCGACGCCGTGCTTGCCACCGAAGGGCCCCTGCTCGTCTTGGCGGGCGCCGGTTCGGGCAAGACGCGCGTGCTCACGCACCGGATCGCCCACATCGTGGGCGATCTTGGCGTGTCGCCGGCGGAGGTGCTCGCCATCACCTTCACCAACAAGGCGGCCGCCGAGATGCGCACACGTCTCGAGGGCCTCATCGGCCCGGCTGCCCGCACGATGTGGGTGATGACGTTCCACGCCATGTGCGTGCGCATCCTGCGCGCGGACGCGCACCGGCTCGGCTTCACCCGCTCGTTCTCCATCTACGACGCGGACGACACCAAGCGCATGATCACCGCTGCGATGGGCGAGCTCGACATCGACACCAAGAAGTATCCCGTCAAGATGATCGCAGGACGCATCTCGGCAGCGAAGAGCGAGCTCAAGACGCCCGAGGCGATGGCCGAGGAAGCCGTCATGCCGCCGCACAAGAAGGCAGCGAAGGTCTACGGGCTCTACCAGCAACGCTTGCGCGAGGCGAACGCGATGGACTTCGACGACCTCCTCATGCTCACCCACCGTTTGTTCGAGCAGGAGCCCGGCGTCCTCGGGTTCTACCAGGGCCGGTTCCGCTACATCCACGTCGACGAGTACCAGGACACCAATCACGTGCAGTACTCGCTGCTCGGCCAGCTCGCCGGCGGGCACCGCAACCTCATGGTCGTCGGCGATGACGACCAGTCGATCTACTCGTGGCGCGGAGCCGACATCCGCAACATCCTCGAGTTCGAGCAGGACTTCCCCGACGCGAAGGTCATCAAGCTCGAGCAGAACTACCGGTCTACCGAGACGATTCTCGCCGTGGCTAACGCTGTGGTGGCCAACAACAAGGGTCGCAAGGCCAAGACGCTCTGGACGGCCAACGCCGGTGGCGAGTCCATCACGCGCTACGTGGCTACCGACGAGCGTGACGAGGCCCGCTTCATCGCCGAGGAGATCGAGCGCCTGCTCAGGGCCGAGCACCGCCACTACGCCGACTTCGCGGTCTTCTACCGCACCAACGCGCAGTCGCGGGTGATCGAGGACGTCTTCCTGCGTGCCGGCGTCCCGTACCAGCTCGTGGGAGGCACGAGGTTCTTCGAGCGCGCGGAGATCAAGGACGTCATGGCGTGGCTGCGCGCGGTGGTCAATCCTGCGGACACGCAGTCGATGGAACGGCTGCTCGCTAAGCGGCCGGGCATCGGCAAGACCACCATCGAGACGCTGGCGTTCCGCGCGCGCGAAGAGGGGGTCACGCTCTCCGAGGCGGTCGCACGCGGCGCGGACGAGGGGTGGCTCTCGACGGCGCCCGCACGCCGGGTGGCCGAGACCGCCGCCGCTCTCGACGAGGCGCGCTCGGACGGGGAGGGCACGCTGCGCGAGCGTGTCGAGCGGATCGTGCACATCTCCGGGCTCATTTCGGCTCTGGAGGCCGAGCAGACGAGCGAGGCGGACGGCCGCATCGAGAACATCCGCGAGTTCTTCGGCGTCGTGGATGAGTACGACGAGACGCACGAAGAGCCCGAGCAGCGGACGCTCGACGCGCTGCTCGAGTGGGTCGCCTTGCGGTCGGACGTCGATCAGCTTGCCGAGAACGACCCGATGCGCGCCGAGAGCGGCACCGTGACGCTCATGACCCTGCATACCGCCAAAGGGCTCGAATACCCCGTCGTCTTCCTTGCCGGCATGGAGGACACGCTCTTCCCGCACGCGAACAGCATGTTCGACCCGGAGGGGCTCGAAGAGGAGCGCCGGCTGTGCTACGTGGGCATCACGCGCGCCCGGGAGCGCCTGTACCTCACGCATGCGCAGCGGCGGACGATCTTCGGCACGTCCCAGTACAACCCGCCCAGCCGCTTCTTCGCCGAGATGCCCGAGGAGCACCTGCGGACCGAGGGACTCGGCTCGGCCGGATTCGGGGCGTCGGCTCCGGGAAGGGGACGCGGCGATCGCGGCGGGTCGGTCCGATGGGGCGGGCATGCGCACAAGGCACATGAAGGAGGCCGCGTCTTCGGCTCGGGCACGCCGCGCGCACGCAAGGCCGAGCCCGAGCTCGTCCTGCAGGCCGGAGACCGCGTGGAGCACAAGGTCTTCGGGAAGGGGCGGGTCGTGAGCGTGACCGGGGACAAGGTCGCGGTCGACTTCGGCGCTCACGGGACGAAGAAGCTCCTTTTGGGTTACGCTCCCATACGGAAGCTCGACGGCTAGCGACGCCGCGGAAGGACAGCCGATGGGACCGATCCTCGTCTTCGGCCACCGCAACCCGGACAACGACTCGCTGTGTTCGGCGGTGGCCTACGCCCATCTGAAGAATCGCACCGACGCATCCGCCGTCTACGTCCCCGCGCGCCTCGGACCGGTGCCGCCCGAGTCCGCATGGGTGTTCGAGCGATTCGCAGTGGACCTGCCCGATGAGATCGACCACGTGCACACGCGCGTGCGCGATGCGATGACGACCGACGTCTTCACGGTCCGTCCCGAGCAGGACATGCTGTCGGCGGGCAGGCTCATGCGCGAGCGCAGGGTGCGGGCACTGCCGGTCGTGGGAGATGACGGGAGCGTCCGTGGGCTCGTCAACGACAGGATCCTCGCCGAGCGCTACATCGATGAGACCGCGGTCGTCGGTTTCAGCGAGCTGCCGGTCACGGTCGGCCAGCTCGTCGCGACGCTCGGCGGCCGGCTGCTCGCCGGCGACGCGAGCACCGTGCTCTCCGGTGGTGTCGCCATCGGCGCGATGGAGCCGGAGACGATGCTCGGCTACCTCAAGCCCGGTGACACCCTCATCGTCGGCGACCGACGGCGGACGCAGCCGATGGCGCTGGAGGCGGGTGTCGCGTGCCTCGTCGTGACGGGCGGGCGCGAACCGGAGCCCGACGTCCTCGAGATCGCGGAGCGCACGGGGGCAGCGGTCGTCTCGGCGCCGCATGACACCTACGCCACCGCGCGCCTCGTGAACCTGTCGCACGCGGTGGGCGCGGTGATGGACACCACCGTGCTGCAGGTGCATCCGGACACGCTGCTTGCCGACGCCACCGAAGACCTTGTCGACTCGCCGCACCGCGAGGTCCTCGTCACCGACGAAGAGGGCGCGCTTGCGGGCATCCTCACCCGGACGAACCTCGCCCGGGGACTGCGCCGCCGCGTCATCCTCGTCGATCACAACGAGCTGGCGCAGTCAGCGCCGGGCGTTGAGAACGCCGAGGTGGTGGAGATCGTGGACCACCACCGCGTGGGCGACGTCCAGACCGCGGCCCCCATCCTCTTCCTCAACCTCCCGGTGGGCTCCACCGCGACCATCGTCGCCGAGCGCTATCGCGAGCTTGACGTGGACGTCCCCGAGCAGATGGCGGGCCTGCTGCTCTCGGCGGTCCTGTCCGACACCGTCCTGCTCAAGTCGCCCACGACGACGCCGACCGACGTCGATGTCGCCGAGCGCCTGGCGTCGATCGCACGCGTGGACGTCGAGTCGTTCGGTATGGAGATGTTCCGCGCACGCTCGGCTACGGTCGCGTTCTCCACCGAGCGGACCGTGGAGTCCGACCTCAAAGAGTACCGGCTCGGCGACGCGCTCGTCGCGGTCGGCCAGGTCGAGACGGTCGACGCGGGGTCGGTGCTGGAGCACCGGGACGCCCTGCTCGGCCACATGGCGGCGCTCGCCGAGGCACGGCGCTACGACCTACTGATGCTGCTCGTGACCGACGTCGTCCGCGAGGGCAGCGAGGTCCTTGCGGTCGGTAAGACGCGCATCGCCGAGCGGGCGCTCGGCATCGACCTGTCGGGGGGATCGGCGTGGATGGACGGCGTACTGTCCCGCAAGAAGCAGATCGCGGCGCGCCTCGTGGAAGCGTCGGGCACCGACCGATGAGAGGGCTCCTGCCTGCCGAGAGCTGGCGGCGGGACCCGCGTGCCGGGGTGCTCGTCATCGTGGCGGGCGTGTCTGTCGCGGGGTTCGTAGCGCTCTCGATCGGACTGCTCGTCGCCCCCGCGTTCGCCGAGGTGGATGAGGCGGTCTCCTCGGCCATCAGGCTTGTGAGCGTGCCCGGCTCGTTCGCCGCGGCCCGCTTCTTCTCCTGGATCGGCGACTTCTGGCCGATGACGGTCCTCACGCTCGTGACCGCGGCCGCGCTGTGGGCCAAGGGGCGCCGCTCCGAGGCGCTCCTCGTGATCGTCACCGTGGCGCTCGGGGTGGCGCTAGGGCACGGCGTCAAGCTCGTCGTCCAGCGCGTGCGACCCGCGCTCGAACACGCGCGTATCGCCATCCCGGGCACGTACGCGTTCCCGTCGGGGCACGCGCTGGCGAGCACGCTCTACTTCGGCATCGTCGGCTTCGTCGTCGCGCTCACGGAGCGCCGTCTCAGGCACAGCGCGCTCGTCGTCGGGGCGTGCCTCGCCATCGCCGTCCTCGTCGGTCTGAGCCGCGTGTACCTCGGCGTGCACTACCTCGGGGACGTGGTCGGCGCCTGGCTGCTCGGCGCCGCATGGCTCGCGACCATGGTGCTCGTCGGGGCCTCCTGGGGCGCTGGTCGTCCCGAGCGCCCCTAGCGGGCGCGCGGGAGCACGAGCGCGACCGTGGTGCCGCGCCCCTCCTCGGAAGCGATATCGACCCTGCCACCGCTCCGCTCGGCCACGTGGCGGACGAGCGCGAGCCCCAGGCCGGTTCCGCCGCTCTCGCGCGACCGGGCCCGGTCCACCCGGTAGAAGCGTTCGAACACTCGCGGGAGATCGGCCGCGGGGATGCCGATGCCGGTGTCCGAGACGCGCACGACGAGGGTGCCCTTCTCGGCCGAGACGGCGACACCCACCGAGCCCCGCTCGGTGTAGGCGATGGCGTTGGCCAGGAGGTTGTCGAGGGCTATCGCGACGTCGGTGGGGTCGGCGGCGGCGTAGACGTCCTCACCGGGGACGGCGGCGAAGTCCGCGTTGAGCGCCAGGCCCTTCTCGCCGGCTGCGCGCCGGTGCGCGGCGAGCGAGAGGTCGACTGCCTGTCGCATGTCGGTCACCGCGTCGGGAGCGGGAGCGGCTTCGAGGCGCGAGAGGTCGAGCAGGTCGAGCACGAGGTGCTGCAGGCGGGAGGACTCGTCCCGGATCTGCCGCATGAAGGTGAGCGCCTGCTCGGTGTCGCCGTCGGAGGCCGCGGCGTCGGCAGCCTCGGCCAGCAGCTGGATCGCCGAGGCCGGCGTCTTGAGCTCGTGCGACGCGTTCGCCACGAAGTCCCGGCGCACGCTGTCGAGGCGCATCCGGTCCGTCGTGTCGCTGACGACCACCAGATGCTGCCCGCGACCGTCCGCCTCGCCGAGCGGCACGACCGTGAGCCGCTGATAGCGCTGGAGCGGATCGGGACCGAGCTCACGGACGACCGTCCCGGGTCCTTCGAGCGCTTCACGGATGGCCGAGACGAGCCCGGCGGGAAGCCCGGTCTGCTCGAGCGCGGCGCGCGCGACACCTGACGGGGAGCGGGAGAGGGCGTCTGCGCCCGCGTTGGCGACGCGCACGAGGTCGCCGTCGAGCAGCATGACCGCGTCGGTGAGGCCGTCCAGCACCGCGCGCAGGTTCTCGCGCTCGGCCTCCAGCGCGCCGATCCGCTCGCGTAGCTGCGCTCGCAGTCCTGAGAGCGCGTCGGAGAGCGGCGCGAGGGCGCCGCGCTCGTCGGGCACGTGCGCCGCGAGGTCACCGGCGGCCATGGCGCACGCCGACCGCGCCAGGCGCTCGACCGGCGCCGCAGCGGTGGAGGTCATGCGCGCCGCGAGCGCCAGCGCGAGGACGAGCGCCGCACCGAGGAGGACGAGGCCCGTGCTGCGCGCCTGTGCCGAGAGCTGACGGATGCGCTCGAGCGACTCCGCCACACGCACGGCCACGCGCTCGCCCGCCAGCTCAGCCGGCACGGCGACGTACATCTGGTCGATGCCGAGGGTGGCCGAGCGGCGCACGTCGTGGCCGACCGCACCGCCGAGCGCGGCGCTGACCTCGGGCCGGTCAGCGTGGTTCTCCATGACCGCCGGGTCCTCGTCGCTGTCTGCGAGAACGCGTCCGTCGGCCGCGACCACGGTCATCCGCAGATCGGTCCGCGACACGATCTCCTCGACGAGCGGTCCTGTCGGGCGTCCCGTCTCGGCAAGCGCCACGGCGCCCGCTTGTGCCACGCTCGTGAGCTGCCCCCGCTGCTGGTCGATCACCGCGTCGGTGAGCGGGCCGTAGAGGCTCCACGCCCACAGAACGGCGAAGAGCGCGACCAGCACGACGTAGCCCGCCGCGAGGCGGAAGCGGTAGGATGTCGTCCATCGCCGCGCGGGGCGCGTCACTCGGGCTCACCCGCCCCGGTACGCTCGTGCGGCTCGAAGCGGTACCCCACACCGTGGACGGTGTGCACGTAGTCATAGGCCGAGTGCTCGTCGAGCGCCTGGCGCAAGCGGCGGATGTGCACGTCGATGGTTCGGGATGACGGCAGGAAGTCGTACCCCCACACGTCGCGGGCCAGTTGCTGGCGCGACATGAGCCGACCCTCGTGGGTGGCCATCGCAAGCAGCAGCTGGAACTCCTTCAGGCGCAGTCTCACGGGGGTCCCGGCCACGGAGAGCCGGAGCTCGCTCGGCTCGATGCGCAGGTCTCCGGTCTCGATCACGTCGTCGGTCCTGAGCACCGTGCGCTCGCGCACGCGACGCAGGTTCGCCCGCACGCGGGCGAGCAGCTCTTCCATGGAGAACGGCTTGGTGATGTAGTCGTCGGCGCCAGCGTCCAGGCCGCGGACCTTGTCGCGCTCCTGGTCGAGGGCGGTGACCATGATGATGGCGACGTCGTGGTCTTCTCGGCGGACCTGCTCGGCGAAGGAGTACCCGTCGACGCCCGGCAGCATGAGATCGAGCAGGATGAGGTCGGGGAGCTCCGCGCGCGCACGGGCGAGCCCCTCGGCGCCGTCGGCCGCGGTGAGCGTGTCGAAGCCGGCACGCCTGAGCGCGTAGTCGACGGTCTGTCTGATGATCGGGTCGTCCTCCACGACCAGCACGGTCGCCATGTTCGGGCTCCTCGGTTCCGGGGTCGCCGTACGGTCATCATGCCAGGGTCGACATGGAGGTAATAGCCATTTAACAAAGACTTCACACAAGGGCGACAAGCATTTACATCCGTGCAACCACCGCCGGTCTGTCAGTACGTACGCTGGGATCGTCCGGCGGCGCTCTCGCCGGCGACCTGACTTCGACATGAGGAGAGGGATCGGTGAAGGTGAAGAGACTGCTTTCCATCGGCCTGGTCGCGGCTCTGCTCGTCGGCGCGCTTGCGCTGACCGGCTGCGGCGCTGCCGAGGACGGCTCCGGCGAGGCCGGAGACGGTTCGGAGCTCTCGGGCACGATCGACATCCAGGGCTCGGACACGCTGCTGAACGTCGCGACCGCGTGGAGCGAGGGCTTCATGGACGCCAACCCGGGCGTCGACATCTCCGTGCAGGGCGGCGGCTCGGGCACGGGCATCGCGGCGCTCATCAACGGGACCGTCGACTTCGCCAATGCGTCGCGCGAGATCAAGGACGAGGAGCGCGAGGCGCTTGAGGCGCAGGGCGGCACCGTCGTGGAGCACCGGGTCGCGATCGACGGCATCGCCGTCATCGTGAACCCGGCCAACGGCGTGGCCGACCTCACGCTCGAGCAGCTCGGCCGGATCTACCGCGGCGAGATCACGAACTGGAAAGATGTCGGCGGCGCCGACGCGGAGATCGTGCTCCTGTCCCGCGATAGCTCCTCGGGCACGTACGAGTACTTCAAGGAGGCGGTCGTGGCCGCCGATGACGAGAACGCCGAGTACGCGGCGAGCGCCAAGCTGCTGCCGTCGAACCAGGCCATCGTCGAAGAGGTCGTCGGCAACGAGGCGGCTATCGGCTACGTGGGTCTCGGCTATCTGTCGGATGACGTGCAGGTCGTGGCGATCGATGGCGTCGAAGCGTCGATCGAGACCGCGGCCGACGGCTCGTACCCCATCAGCCGCTACCTGTACATGTACAGCGACGGCGAGCCCGAGGGCGTCATGGCCGCCTACCTTGAGTGGATCCTGGGTTCGGAAGGTCAGCAGCTGGTCGCTGACGAGGGCTTCGTCCCGCTGCCATAGCAGTGACGAACACCCCGCCTCATCCGAGCGGACGGAGCCTCGGTCGTGCGACCACGCGTCGCGCGGCCGAGGCCGTCGTCCGCGGCATCATCTACGCGTGCGGCTGGATGGCGATCGTCATCCTCGCCGCTATCGCGCTCTTCCTCGTGTACAACGCCGGGCGCGCGCTCACCGAGGTCGGCCTCGGGACCATGCTGTCCGGCATTCAGTGGTACCCGACATCGGACCCTGGGAAGTTCGGCATGCTGCCGCTCGTGCTCGGCTCGCTGCTCGTGACGGGCGTGGCGCTCGCTGTGGGCGTCCCGGTCGGCGTCGGGGCGGCCGTGTTCATCTCGGAGTTCGCCGGCCGGCGCCTCAAGGAGGTCATGAAGTCGGTCATCGAGTTCATGGCGGCGGTCCCGTCGGTGGTCTACGGCCTGATCGGCGTCGCGGTCCTCATCCCCCTGGTCAAAGACGTCTTCGACCTCTCAAGCGGGCTCACGGCGCTCGCCGGCGGCATCGTGCTCGGCGTCATGTCCGTTCCCACGATCGTCTCGATCTCCGAAGACGCGCTGCACGCCGTTCCGGATGACCTTCGGCACGGCTCGGCGGCGCTCGGCAACACGCGCTGGCAGACCACGTTCAAGGTCACGCTTCCCTCGGCCAGCTCGGGCATCTTCGCGGCGGTCATGCTGGGGCTCGGGCGCGCCATCGGCGAGACCATGGCCGTCCTCATGCTCACCGGCAACGCGGCGGTCATGCCGACGAGCCTCTTCGACTCGGTGCGGACGATGACCGGGACGATCGCCGCCGAGATGGGCGAGGTCGTCCAGGGCGGCCTCCACTACTCGGTGCTCTTCACCGTCGGCCTCGTCCTGTTCGCGATCACGTTCGGCATCAATCTGGCCGCCGACCTGGTGCTCGAACGGCAGCGGAAGCGGTGGCGCCGATGATGAGCCGCGCCAGGACGCGACAGGCCCGGGTCGCCGAGACGATCGCGCGCGGGGTCATGGGCGCTATGGCCGCCTCGGTCATAGCCGTGGCGCTCTTCGTGCTTGCCTACATCGTCTACCAGGGTGTCGGCGCGATCGACTGGCAGTTCCTTACCGACGTGCCCCGCGACCGTGGACGCGCGGGCGGCATCTACCCGGTCATCATCGGCACCGTGTACGTGGTCACGGCGACGGCGGCGTTCACGCTTCCCGTGGGCGTGCTCGCCGGGATCTACCTGTCGGAGTACGCGCCGCGCAACCTGGCGACGCGCGCCATACGCCTCGCCATCACGAACATGGCCGGCGTCCCTTCGATCGTCTACGGCCTGTTCGGCCTTGCGGCGTTCGTGCTCGCTGCAGGCATCGGCCGCTCGGTCCTCGCGGCTGCGCTGACGCTCACCTGCATGACGCTGCCCGTGGTGATCACCGCCACCGAGGAGGCGCTGCGCCAGATACCGCAGGACATCAGGCAGGCGTCCCTGGCGCTCGGCGCTACGAAACTGCGCACCATCTACAAGGTGGTGTTGCCGGCCGCCGCTCCGGGCATCGTCACCGGGTCGATCCTCGGCCTTGCGCGTGCCGCGGGCGAGACGGCCCCCATCCTGTTCACCGGCGCGGTGTTCCAGATGCGACAGACGCCGGACTCGCCGCTCTCGCAGTTCATGGCGCTCCCCTATCACATCTACGCCCAGGTCACATCGGTTCCCGACTGGAACCGCACGCTCGTGTGGGGGACGGTGCTCGTGCTTGTGGCAGGGGTGAGCATCGTCAGCATGGTCGCCGCGGCGTGGCGTTCGGTACAGAGGAGGAAGATCAAGTGGTAAGCGTGCTCAGCATCGCAGATGAGGGAACCGCGGCTATCGTCGTGC
The DNA here is from genome assembly GCA_030019445.1 of Anaerosomatales bacterium. GTDB lineage: Bacteria > Actinomycetota > Coriobacteriia > Anaerosomatales > Anaerosomataceae > JASEEU01. Next base: position 95,697 of record JASEEU010000004.1, read on the forward strand.
CGCGCCCGAGCGTCGATGACCGGACCGCGGGGATCGCTGAAAGCGCTCGCGGCAGCTTCACGCTGGCGGACGTCTCGGTCGCCTACGGTGACGACCTGGTGATCGAGGGGGTGGACATGGAGATCCCCTCGCGCGCCGTGACGGCGCTCATCGGGCCGTCGGGCTGCGGCAAGTCGACGCTGCTTCGCTGCCTGAACCGCATGAACGACGAGCTCGGCACGGTGCGCGTCGGCGGTACGATCACGCTCGACGGGCAGGACATCATGCGCAGGGAGGTCGACCCTGTCGAGTTGAGGATGCGCGTCGGTCAGGTGTTCCAGCGACCGAACCCGTTCCCGATGAGCATCTACGACAACGTCGCCTTCGGTCCTCGGACGCAGGGCATCCGCCGGCGCGCCGACCTTGACGCGCTCGTCGAGGAGTCGCTTCGCGGTGCCGCGCTCTGGGACGAGGTGCGCAAGAGCCTCAAGAAGCACGCGTTCGAGCTCTCGGGCGGCCAGCAGCAACGGCTGTGCATCGCCCGGGCTCTGGCCACCAAGCCCGAGGTCGTGTTGATGGACGAGCCCGCGTCAGCGCTCGATCCCATCTCCACGCAGCAGATCGAGGATACGATCGCCGAGCTGAAGTCCTCGGTCACCATCGTCATCGTCACGCACAACATGCAGCAGGCTGCCCGGATATCCGACCGCACCGCGTTCATGCTGCGGGAGAGCCTTGAGGAGCCAGCGCACCTGATCGAGGTCGGGGAGACGAAGAAGATGTTCACGAACCCTGACGACAAGCGTACGGAGTCCTATATCACGGGGCGCTTCGGGTAGGCCGCACCGGCTGAGAAAAGGAAACGAGGCGCGTGGGGGGATACGCGCCTCGTTCATTTGAGCGGCGTGCCCCGCGTCCGAGGGGGGAGGGGTTGCGGGTCGCTCTGCTCGACCATCAGGAAAGCAACGCCTGTGCCAAACTAGGCCGCATCCGCCGACGTGTCTTCGAGCATGCCCGGTCGCGCCACGAGCAGCAGCGCGTATGCGATGAGCACGACCGACCCCGTGAGGATCGCCCGGCTGGGCGTGATCAGGTCGCCGAGCCAGCCGAAGGCGAGCGCGCCGAACGGCATCACGCCCATGAAGCTCAGCACGAACAGCGACATCACGCGACCCCGGATGGCCGGCGGCACCGCGGTCTGGAGGTTGGTGTTGATGCTGGAGACGCACGCCAGGAACGCCGCACCCATGACGAGGAGCACGCCGAGCGCGATCCACAGCGTGCGTGTGAGCGACAGCGCCAGCGCGCCGACGGCCATGACGAGAAGCCCGTAACGGATGACGGACTCGCGCCGGAAATCGGGCGGCAGGCTCGCGACGGCGAGCGCGCCGACGAGCGCACCGGCGCCATTGGTCCCCATGAGCGCCGAGTAGCCGGTGCTCGACAGCCCGAACACCTCGGCGGCCACCGCGGGGAGCAGCGTGGCGAAGGGCATCCCGAAGATCGTCAGCATCAGCGCGCTGACGAGGTGCATGCGCACCCGGCGGTGCTGACGGGCATACGTCAGCCCCGCCATGATGCGGTGCCACGAGGTCTCGCCGGCGCGGCGCTCGGCGCGCTCCTGACGCGGCCGGATGACCGCCAGGGCCCAGATGACGAACAAGAAGCTCACCGCGTTCACATAGAAGACGGCGGTGAGTCCCAGCGACTCTCGTGCGCCGAAAGCCGCAAGGACGACGGCCGCGAGCATGGGTCCGACGAGCCGGGCGGCGTTGAACTGCGCCGAAGAGAGCGCGATGGCGTTGAGCAGCGACGAGCGAGGGACGAGGTCGGGCACCATCGCCTGCCAGGCGGGGAACATGAACGCCGAGACGATGCCGCCGGCCAGGGTGAGGCCGTAGATCCACGTCATGGTGATCGTGCTGGACTGGTTCAGCGCGCCGAACGCGAATGCCTGGAGCATCAGAAGGGCCTGCGCGCCGATGAGCAGCTTGCGCCGGTCGAGATGGTCCGCGAGCGTGCCGGTGAAGATGGTGAGCACGAACACCGGGATCCCGGCGAGGAACTGCACGGCGCCCAGGCTCGAGGACGAGCGTGTGAGCGCGTACACCAGCCAGCCGAGAGCGACCTGCTGCATCCACGTGCCTGTGTTCGAGAGCACGGCGCCGACGAAGAAGTACGAGTAGTCGCGATAGCGGAACGACTCGAACGTGCGGATCCCGCGCAGCAGCCGCCGCGGCGGGCCCGAGACATCCGCCTCATACGTCGCCGTGTCATGAGGCAAGGGGCACTGCTTCTGCTGTTCTTCAGTCTCGGTCACGTATTCGCTCCCCGACGAGAGACGAACGCTGCCCCGGCCGCGGGGCCGGGGCAGCGTGTGCGACGCTGAGATGCGAGTATACGCCTACTCGCTGATGATGCGCATGGCCTCTTCGCGCTGGACGTCCATCACGTACTCGAGTCCGGAGACCGAGGCGGCTTCCTCGGTGAGGGCGAACACGTCGCTGCGGGCGATGGACGGGATGTCGAACTTGCGGCTCCCGCTCATCAGCTGCTGCAGGCCGACCTTGAGCTTGTCGGCGAAGGTGTAGAGCGCGATGGCGCCAAGCGGCATCGAATCCACCTCGTTGCCGAACTCAGCCTTGAGCGTCTCGTAGCTGACGAAGATCTCCTCCTTGCTCGTGCCGAACTCGGAGACCGTCTTGGGCAGGTTCTCCTCTTTCATCCAGAGCTCGATGTTCTTGCCCACGAAGCCGGGGATCATGAGCGCGCGGCCCATGCAGACGGCCTTGGTGTGCGGCGAGCCCATCGCGAGGACCTTGTACACGTGGTCTTCAGTGGAGAAGCCGCCGGCGATCGCGATGTCGGGGATGTAGGCGCCGTCGCGCTCGCGCAGCTTGTTCACGAGCTCGTTGGTCATGCACTGCAGGTAGAAGGTCGGGATGCCCCACTCCTCCATCATGCGCCACGGGCTCATGCCGGTGCCGCCGGGGGCGCCGTCGATCGTCAGCAGGTCGATGTGCGCGTTCGAGGCCCACTTGATGGCCATCGCGAGCTCGCGCATGCCATAGGCGCCGGTCTTGAGCGTGACGCGCTTGGCGCCGAGCCCGCGGAGTCGATCGACCTCGGCGTAGAACGACTCCTCGTCGATGAAGCCAAGCCGGCTGTGACGCTCGAACTGGCGGATGGCGCCGTCCTGGTACGCCGCCTGGATGGCCGGATCGCTCGGGTCGGGCGTGACGAGGTAGCCGCGACGCTGCAGCTCCAGCGCCCGCTCGAGGTCGTTCACCTTGATCTCGCCGCCGATGCACTTGGCGCCCTGGCCCCACTTGAGCTCGACGGTCTCCACGCCGAGCTTGTCGATCACGTACTCGGCCACACCAAGGCGGGTGTCTTCGACGTTCATCTGGACGAGCACGTCGCCATAGCCCTGATGGTAGCGGCGGTAGTTCTCGATACGGCGCTCCATGTCAGGCGCCTTGGTGACCTTGCCGTTCTCGTCGCGCTCGAGCTGCGGGTCGATGCCGCAGACGTTCTCGCCGCACACGAGCGAGATCCCGCTGATGGCGGCGCCCACGGCGAAGTGCTCCCAGTTCTTACGGGCGATCTCCGTGGAGCCGAGCGCGCCCGTGAAGACCGGTACCTTCATCTTGACCTTGTTCTGGTAGCCGAACTCGGTCTCGGTGTTCGCGTTGGGGAAGAGCGTGTTGTCCGGTGTGCCTACCGCGCCGCCGGGCAGGCCCTCGGCTCCGAGGGCGTAGCCCATGATGTTCAGGTGCGAGTAGTCGATGGGGTAGTCCTTGTCTCCGCCCGCGGTGATCTCGCCGAAGGGACCGGGGTAGATCACCTCTCGGCCACGGAACGAAGCCTTGAAGACCTCGCAGTTGCCGCGACACCCGTCGACGCACCGGGTGCAGATGCCGGATGCGGGAGAGACGTCGCGGGATCGGTTGGACGTTTGCGTGGCTTCGTTGGCATTGGGACGCTGCAGTGTCATCTGGCTTACCCCCTGGGGAACGCGCACACGGCCGGACGGATTTCGGCTATTGTAACCTGATAGAAATGCGACTGAAACGGCGCAGAAAAGCAACCATCGCGGATACGGGGTACGCACATGCCTGAGCAGCTGAAACAGGACGTCATCAAGGCGATCAAGGACCAGAAGATCGAGTTCATCCATCTCTGGTTCACCGACGTGCTCGGCTTCCTGAAGAGCTTCACGATCGATGTCGAGGAGCTTGAGCTCGCGATGACCGAGGGGATGGGCTTCGACGGCAGCTCCATCCAGGGGTTCGCGCGCATCCAGGAGTCCGACATGATCGCCATGCCGGACGCCACGACCCTGCAGATCCTGCCGTGGCGGCAGAAGGGCGCGCTGGTGGCCACGATGTTCTGCGACATCCTGCGGCCGGACGGCTCGTACTACGAGGCCGATCCGCGCTACGTGCTGCGGCGCAACCTCGAGCGGGCCGCGGAGATGGGCTTCTCGTTCTTCATCGGCCCTGAGCTCGAGTACTACTACCTGCGTGGCGAGGCGAACCCCGAGGTGCTCGACCGCGCGACCTACTTCGACCAGACGACCCGGGACCTCGCCATCGACCTGCGCAAGGACACCGTGCGCGCGCTCAAGCGCTTCGGCATCCAGGTGGAGTACAGCCACCACGAGGTCGGCCCGAGCCAGCACGAGATCGACCTGCGCTACTGCGAGGCGCTCAAGATGGCCGACAACGTCATGACGTACCGGCTCGTGGTCAAGGAGATCGCGCAGATGAACGACGTCTACGCGACCTTCATGCCCAAGCCGCTGTTCGGCGAGGCGGGAAGCGGCATGCACGTGCACCAGTCGCTATTCAGGGACGGCAAGAACGCGTTCTACGACGCCGATGACGAGTATCACCTCTCGGACATCGCCAAGTCCTACATCGCGGGGCTGCTCACGCACGCACGCGAGATCTGCGCGGTCACCAACCAGTGGGTCAACTCGTACAAGCGGCTGGTCTCAGGCTACGAGGCGCCGGTCTACATCTGCTGGGCGCACCGCAACCGCTCGGCGCTCGTGCGCGTGCCCATGTACAAGCCGGGGAAGGAGAACGCCACGCGCATCGAGCTGCGCTCGCCGGATCCCGCGTGCAACCCGTATCTAGCGTTCGCCGTCATGCTCGCTGCCGGCCTGGACGGCATCGAGAAGGGCCTGACCTTGCCCGCCGACGTGACCGACGACGTGTATGAGATGACCGCCGAGGAGCGCGCCGGGCTCGGCATCGCGCAGCTGCCCGAGGACTTGTCCGAAGCTATCTCGGCCATGGAGGAGAGCGCGCTCGTCCGTGATGCGCTCGGGGAGCAGGTCTTCCACTGGTTCGTCCGCAACAAGCGGATGGAGTGGAACGACTACCGCACGCGGGTCACGCCCTACGAGCTTGAGCAGTACCTGCCGTTGCTGTAGGTCCGCTATACTCGACGGACGGGCGATGGAGCTCGCCCGACCCAACCGCCGCAGTGCTGATGGCTCCTGCCCCACACCGGGGCAGGAGCCTGTCTTGTCTTGAAGGGAGTCCGTGTGGCCGATATCGCGCTCGTCGCCGCAGGCGGAGCGGTCGGTGCCGTGCTGCGTTACGCGATCGGCGGCGTCATCGCATCGCGGGCGGGCACGGCATTCCCGTGGCACACGCTCGTGGTCAACGTGCTCGGCGCGTTCCTGCTCGGGCTGTTGATGGCGCTCTCGGCCGAGAGGGCGCTGCTCGGGCCGTCGTGGCGCACGGTGCTCGGCATCGGGGTGCTCGGCGGCTTCACGACGTTCTCCACGCTCGCCTACGAGAGCGTCCGCCTCATGGAGCAGGGACTGCCGACGGCCGGGCTGCTGAACGTCTTTGGCAGCGCGCTACTCGGCCTCATCGCCGTCATCGCCGGTCTCGGCCTCGGTCGCGCGCTCTAAGCGATCGCTGCGGGAACCGTGCGTGTACGCCCAGACGTGCGTGAACTCGGCGCCGAAGAGCGCGAGCTGCGAGGAGAAGTTGACCCACACGAGGAGCACGACGACCGACCCGGCGGCGCCGTACGCCGAGCCGGGGCTCGCCTGCGTGAAGTAGAGGCCGAGCGCCAGCCTGCCCAGCGTGAACAGCAGCGACGTGATGGCCGCGCCGAGCCAGACGTCCTTCCACCCGATGGACGTGCGCGGGAGGTAGCGGTAGACGATCGCGAACAAGACCGTGATCAGCAGCACCGAGACCACGAAGTCGAGCACCCGGAGCGTACCCGACCCGAGCGTGAGCAGCGGAGCGAGGTGCGTCGCCGCTACGGTGATCGCGCTGGAGGCCGCGAGCGAGGCGAGCAGGAGACCGCCCACCGCGAGCACCATCAGGAACGCCGCGAGGTTCTGTCTTCCGAGCGCCGAGAGACCCCACTTCACCTGCGTCCAGAGATCGCCGTCCGGCGGCTCGTCCGGCGGGATGTCCCACATGCGATCGAACGCCGTGCGCAGCTGTCGGAAGACGCGCATGGCGCCGAAGATCGCGACGGCGATCGCGGCGGCCGACGTGAGCGTGCTCAGCGTCGGGAGGTCCGCCACGGAGAGGAGCTCGCGCGCTACGCCGCGGCCGAGTTCGCCGGCGAGCACCTCGGCCTGTGAGAGCACCTGCTCGGTGACGGTCGCGCGCCCCAGCACGCGCCCCGCGACGCTCACGAGCACGACGAGGAGCGGCGCCACCGAGAGCAGCGTGTAGTAGGTGAGCGCGGCGGCGATCTGCGGCGCGCCGTCGGTGCGCCACTCGTCGTACGTCCGCTTGATGAGGTCGAGGATCGTGTCCTTCATGGGTAGAACCCTACCATGCGCGGCATGCAGGGCCGCGCTTCGCACGTTCGTCAGCAGGCCCGCGACAGGGGGCGCGATGCCGTACGCCGTCCGCCGGATATGGAACCCAGCGCTCTTCCAGGGCGGTGGTCGGAACCGTCGCTACTTCGAGGGCTGGTACTTCAAGATGCACGGACCCGATGGCGCGCGTCCTATGGCTGTCATACCCGGTCTCGCCCTGGCGGCTGACGGCACGGGCCATGCGTTCGTCCAGTTGATCGACGACGCGGGCGCCACGTCGTACTTCGAGTACGCCCTCGAGGACTTCGCGTACTCGCGCCGTCGCTTCGAGGTCACGGTGGGGCCGAACGCGTTCAGCGAGTCGGGGATGTCGCTGGACCTTGCAGGACCGGAGGGGCATGTCATGGCCGAGATCGAGTTCGGCGACTGGTCACCGTGGCCGGTCACCGCTCTGTCGCCGGGAATCATGGGCTGGTACCGCTTCGTCCCCTTCATGGAGACGTACCACGGCGTGCTGTCGATGGACCACTCGGTCCGGGGCGTGGTCTCCCGTGACGGGAGCGAGACCCGTTACGACGGTGGACGCGGCTATACCGAGAAGGACTGGGGTCGGTCGTTCCCCAGCGCGTGGTTGTGGGCGCAGTGCAACGCCTTCGAACGCGAGGGCGTCTCCGTGACCGTCTCGTTGGCGCACATCCCGTGGCTGCGAGGCTCGTTCGTCGGGTACATCGCCGGCGTGCTCCTCGACGGGGAGCTCCACCGGTTCACGACGTATGGCAGAGCCCGGCTGGGGCACCTGAGCGTCGGGGAGACCGGCGCCGAGGTGGTTCTGGCCGCGGACGGTCACGAGCTCGTCGTCAGCCTCGAGGGCGCGGCTCCGGGACAGCTGCGCGGCCCGCTGCTCGGCGCGATGAGCGAGACCGTCCGCGAGACGATCGCCGGTCGCATGCGCGTCCGACTCTCGCGGGTCGCCGGAGGCGGGACGGAGGAGTTGCTCGACGTGCGGAGCGAACGGGCGGCCTTCGAACTCATGGACCCGCACGGCACGCTATCCGCGACGCACACACCCGAGCGATAACCGCTCAGGGCGCATTAACGACCGTTCATCTGTCTGGGGTCAAGCCACTCTCCCTGTCTGCCGAGACAAACGGTATCAGGCGTCAACCGAACGGCGCACAGGGAATGAGGGCGGACACGGTGGCGGAACTCTGCAAATATGCGGTCGCATGCCCGGTCTTCAACAACGCGCTTCGCAGGATGCCGCATACAGCCCTGCGTTATCGCGAGCGGTACTGCCGGGCGCGCTTCTTCGAGTGCGCGCGGTTCGAGCTTGCCGAGACGATCGGCGCGGACCACGTGCCCCCGATGCTGCTGCCCAACCAGTACGCGGAGGCAGCCGACCTCACGCTCGCGCTCGACTAGCGGTCGCTACTCGGCCTCGGGCGGGTAGGCGGTCATGAGCTCGAGCGTGCCGAGGTCGGCGAGCGGTGCTTTGCCGAGCACCGCGGACTCCACCGGATGGGGCGTGGCCCGGCCCTCCATGGCGTCGAGCGCGCCCGACGCACCGTCCGCCGCCGAGAACGACCGGATCCCTTCGTCGATGTCGTAGACATCCGTGCCGAGCGCCGCGTGCGCGGCGGACATGCTGCCGGCGCTGATAGCCCCTGTGCCGCCATAGACGTCGAGCTCGAGCACGTACGGCCCGAACGCCCCGAGCGCGATGCGGGCCCCCGCCGGAAGGCGGTCTGCGGGGGTGAGCAGCACCGACCCGCGCAGCATGCCCATCACGATCCCGCCGGCGAGCGCATCCGGGTAGCGGTCGCCGTTCGCGATCCCGAGGACGTCGAACGGCCAGTTCGCGCCGAAGGCGACGGTCGCGATGGCCGAGGTCTCGTAGCGATCGGCGCCCGCGATGCGGGCGTAGCTCACCTGCTGGTCGACGCTCGTGCCGGCGAACTCCTGGATCACCCGCTGCTCGACCGCGGCCGTGCCGCCCATGACGTAGAGGACGTCCGCACCCTTCTTGGACATCGCGTTCCATGCCCTGGTCACGGCTGCGGGCACGTTGGACTTCTGGGTGAGCAGGATCGGATAGCCGTACGTCGTCGCGTGGGGCGCCGCGCTGAGCGCGTCGGCGAACGAGTCGCCGCGGCAGACGAACGCGACCGTGTCCTCGCCGATACGGTCCTGGTAGCGGTAGACGATCTGGGCGGCTGTATCGTAGCGGTTCGAACCGGCGATGCGTGTGACCGTCGGTGCCGACGGAAGCTTCAGGGTCTTGAGGCGGTCCGCCACACCTTCTGACACCGCCGCCGTGCCGCCGATGATGATGACCTTTGACGGCTTGAGCCGCTCGATCTCCGCCGCCACCACGGGCGGCAGGGAGTCGCGGGCCGTGAGCAGCAGCGGAGCGCTCTCGGCATGTGCCACGAACGAGGCGCAGAGCGCATCGGCGAAGCCCTCTCCCGAGGCGAGCAGGAGCGTTCCTGTCGGCAGCCCGTCGGGGAAGGTCGAGCGCACGGCCTGCACCGCGGTGGCGTAGCGGTCAGCGCCCGCCACGCGCACTGTGCGTTCGGCCTTCAGGCGGACGAGCGGGACGAGGCTGGCGTCGGCGGTGTACGTGGCGCCGAGGGTGGGGGAGACGCCGTAGCTGCGCTGTACCGGCAGACCCCGCTGCGGGAAGGTCATGTCGCGGTAGATGCCGGAGCGGTCGACGAACGCGAGGATCCACGGGCCCGCCGAGGGCACGGTCACCTCGTACGTGCCGTCCGGCGCGGAGGTCACCGTGTGGGCGGGCGTGCTCGTCGTCTCGGCCCAGGCGGCCTCCCACGGCCAGACCTCGACATCGATCCCGCCGAGCGGCACACCGGTCTCGTATTCGGTGACGGTCCCGGCGAAGACGGCCGCGTCCGGCGCCACCGCGGCCGCGGTCCCGGGCACGGACGCCACCAGGACGGAAGCGATGAGCGCGCGAGCGATCAGGCGGCGCGAGCGCATGCGAACGGCCATCGGGTCCCCCTCTGCGACGGTACGACGTGTCCTGTGCCAGTGTAGCCGAGGGGTGTGGCGCGGGGAATCGCGCCGCGGCGCCGGTCGCGCTACTCGAACGTCCCGAGCGTGCTGCCCCACCCGTGGCCGGTGATGGCCGAGTTGAGCTGGTCGCAGAGGCGCTGCCGGGTGTACGTGCCGGGCGGAAGCAGGTCGAGCAGGCCGAGCACCTCGGCGGGCAGGTCGGCGACGTGCGCGCGCGTGATGATCTCCAGGCGCGGCGCGCGGTGCGCGGACGCGAACACCGCGTCGATCACGCGGGCGAGGGACTCGTGGGTGTCATCGGGGAAGCGCATGCGGTAGATGGTAGCGCAGCGGGCGTCGCGAAGCCCGCTACCCCAGCCACGCCCGGACCGCTCGCTCGACGCCGTCGCGGCCGGCGTCCACCACGTCGGTGAATCGCTCGGCCGCGGCATCGAGCTCAGCGAGCGCGCGCGGCACGCGCGCGCCGTCGCCGGCGAGTGCCTGCACCTCGGCCAGCAGCTGGACGCCGGACAGCCCGGCGACCTCGGCGGGAAGCGCGTCGTCGTACGCCACACCCGTGAGCGCCTTGTAGACGTCGGCGCCGAACTTGGCCCAGTGCGCCGTGGAGACCACGAGCACCGGGTTCTGGTCGCGCAGCCGCTCGGCGACCTCCCACGCCACGGCGGTGTGCGGGTCCATGAGGTAGCCGGTCTCCTCGAACACGCGACGGATGACGGCGAGGCTCTCGTCGTTGCGAACCCAGTCGCCGATGAACGTTGCGCGCATCGCGCCGAACGTCTCGCGGTCCACGCGGAAGCGGCCTGTCTCGGCCAGCTCGGCCATCCACGCGCGCACGTGCGTCGGCCCGGCGAGGTGGAAGAGGAGCCGCTCGAGGTTGGAGCTGATGAGGATGTCCATGCTCGGGCTGGGGGTGGTGACGAACGCGCGCCCGGAGATGTCGTAGGTGCCTGTGGCGATGAAGTCCGCGAGCACGTTGTTCTCGTTGCTGGCGCACAGCAGCCGGTCGATGGGGACGCCGATCTGCTTGGCGTAGTACGCGCCCAGGATGTTGCCGAAGTTCCCGGTGGGCACGCACACGTCGATCGGCTCGCCCGCCACGACGCCGCCGGACGCCACCATGTCGGCGTACGCGCTCACGTAGTAGACGATCTGCGGGAGCAGCCTGCCCCAGTTGATCGAGTTGGCCGAGGAGAGCCTGAGGTTCTTCTCGGCATGGAGCGCCTCGTTGAAGGCCTCGTCGTTGAAGGCCGCCTTGACCGCGTTCTGGCAGTCGTCGAAGTTGCCGCGCACGCCGAAGACGCCCACGTTGTCGCCGCGCTGCGTGACCATCTGCTTGCGCTGGATGTCCGAGACGCCCTCGGCGGGGTAGAAGACGACGATGCCGGTGTGCGCGCGGTCGGCGAAGCCCTCGAGCGCCGCCTTGCCCGTGTCGCCGGAGGTCGCCACGAGGATGAGGAAGTCGTCTGCGAGCTCGCCCGCCTGCTGCTTGCGCTCCACCGCTTCGGCGAAGAACAACGGCATGCACTGCAGCGCCATGTCCTTGAACGCGCTCGTGGGGCCGTGCCAGAGCTCGAGCACGTGCATCCCCGCCACGACCTCCACAAGCGGCGCGATGCGCTCGTCGTCGAAGTTCTGCGCGTACGCGCGCTGCATGAGCGTGTCGATCCGCTCGGCCGGCAGGTCCACGCCGAAGCGCGAGAACAGCGCGGCGGCCCGCCGCCAGTACGGCCAGTCGCCGAACGAGAGGACCTCGGGCAGCGTGAGCTCGGGCAGCCGCTCGGGGACGTAGAGGCCGCCGCCGTGCGCGATGCCCTTCACGACGACGTCGGAGAACGTCGGGCGCGTGACGTCGCGGTCACGGGTGTCGAGGTAGAGCGTCTCTTTCATGCGAGCAGGATAGCAGAGCACGGGCACGCACGGCGCGGCCGCACGCCGTCGTGCCGCTGTGGGACAATGACCGCGGAGAGGAGGCGGGGGCATGACCGAACGCGGTCGACGCATCGTGCTCGTGGCGCACTGCCTGCTGAACGTGAACGCGCGCGTCCCCGGGCTTGCGGGCTACGCGGGCGTGCATCCGCTCATCGGCACGCTGGCCGAGAAAGGATACGGCATCGTGCAGCTCCCGTGCCCTGAAGTGCTGGCCGAGGGCCTGGACCGTGCTCCGGCGCCCGTGGAGACCTACGACACGCCGGCCTTCCGAGACCTGTGCGACCGGCTGGCCGCCGACGTGGAGGCGCTCTGCGACGCCTACCGCGCGGCGGGCGTCGAGGTGGCGCTCGTCGTCGGCGTAGAAGGCAGCCCGAGCTGCGGCGTGTGCGTCACGAACGTGTCCGCCGCAGATGGGGAAGGCACCGTCCGAGTGCCCGGGTGCGGCGTGTTCGCGCGGGCGCTTCGCGAGCGGCTCGCGGCGTCGGGCGTGCGCTTCTCGGCCATCGACAATCGCGACGAAGACCTCGGTGTGACACGCGTGCTCCGGGAGCTCGACGCGCGGTAGGACCGCGCGCCGGGCCCGGTGCGAGCCTCGCAGCTACTTGAGGCGACCGCCGAGGTCGTTTCTCACCGCATCGCTCACGGCGGCGGTACCGCCGAAGACGTCGAGGCTGCCGAAGCGGTAGTCGTTTCGAGTGAAGTACGCGCTCACGGCGGCGGGGACCGTCGTCGGCGCGGTCAGCACGAGCGGGCTCCCGAAGTAGCCGCAGGCGGCGCCTCCCGCCAGCGCATCGGCGTAGGAGAGGCCGGTGGCGATCCCGATCATGTCGAGGTCGAGCCAGCCGACAGCGACGCCCGCCTCGGCGCACGCCACCGCCGTGGCGTACCGGTCGGGGCCGGACCACCGTTGCGTGGCGCTGCCGCCGTTGGCGATGACGAGCGTGTCGATCGCGGCCTTGGTGTCGGCCGACACCGCTGCCGTCCCGCCGGCGATGTAGCCTTCCCGGATAGGGGCGAACCGGATGATGTTGGCTGCGGCGCCCGGTAGCGTGTCCGGTTCGACGAGCACGATGGGCGCCTGCAGCGCGTAGGCGTGAGGCGCGACGGCGAGGGCGTCGGGGAACTCATCGCCGCGCACGAAGAACGCACGGTCGCCGAAGCCGCTCTCCGAGGCGTTGTTCATGTAGTCGACGATCCGGAACGCGACGATCCGCGCGGTCTCGTAGCGGTTGGCGCCGGAGAGCTCTTCGACGTGGTACGCGCTCTTGAGCGTGGTGCGGACGGCGCTTCCGATGACCGCCGGACCGCCGACGATCCACACCGTCGGGTCGCCCATCGCCTGGATGGTCGCGGCGACATCGGCCGGCAAGTGGTCACCCGGAGTGAGCAGCAGCGGGCACTCCAGGGCGCCCGCGAGCCCGGAGGCGCAGAGCGCATCGGGGAAGTCCTCGCCGCTCGCGATGACGAAGTGGTCCGTGCCGTAGTAGTGCTCGTTGCGGATCGCCACCGCCGTGGAGTAGCGGTTGGCGCCGGCGACGCGGTTCACGAGCGGCGCTGCCGAGGAGAGCTTGATGTCGTCGTCCTGCTCATAGACGACACGCCTCCCGAATGCCTCGGGCGTGATCTGGATGCCGGTGCCCGTGGCGACGGGATGGTGCGTCGTGATCTCCTCGGCCCAGTACGTGTAGATGTCAGGCGTGCCGCTGCGCTCGTCCTGGAACGGGATGATGTCCCGTGACCGGGTCGGATACTGCTGGATACCTGGCAGGTTGGCCGTGTACGCCAGGGTCCCGGTGGACAGGATGCCCGAGACGATGTTCTTGTCGCCCGGCGTGGCGTTGCTCCACTCGGTCCATGAGGCGACATCGCCGAACAGGCACGTGTCGGCGATGCTGGTGGTACCCGAGTTGACCTGCCGGACGGTGATCTCGTTGCCCGTGTCGACGTTGTAGACGTACACGCCCCATGTGCCGGCGACCTTGTCGTCGTAGTAGACGATGCGCCGCTTGTCCACGGTGACGCCGTTGGGGTGGGACACGCCGGGGACCGTGCCCGTCTCGCCGGTCGCAAGGTCGCGCCAGCGGATGTTGCGGGGCGTCACGGGGCTGTCCATCCACGCGACGAGCGTCCCGTCGATGTCAGGCCCGACGTCATCGGTCCCGTTGGCCGTGAGCGTGACCGTGGAGTCCTCTTCGATGTTGTACGCCTTGATCTCAGCGTCCCCCGCGGCGTCGTCCATGTAGACGACCCACGGCTCCGCGATGCGCGGGTTCGACTGGTTGCCGGCGCCGGACAACGAGCGGGTGGTGCCTGTCTTGAGGTCGTAGACGATCACGTCGATGCCGTTGCCGGGGAGGAGTACCGACGACCAGGAGTAGACGAGGTACCGTCCGTCCAGGTCCGGTACGGCCTCCGAGGAGAGGAGCCCGTTGCTCGTGATCGATCGCACCGTGAACGGCAACGCGGCGAGTGCTGTGGACGGGACGAGCAGGCTTGCGATCAGCGCGCAGCAGAGCAGCGCGCACCAGCGGCGGATACGGATACGCATGACAGACCCCCTCGGCTTCAGTGCCCCTCTTGAGGGTGCGTACCCGTGTTCGGCCCGCATCTGCGCTCCGTCCGCCGGGAGATGCACGGTGTGTCCCGCTCAGGTCCGGGAATCAGCCGTTCGGTGGCTCCACGACGCGTTCCATCAGCAGGCCGTCGCGCCACGTGCCGTCTCCCGTGCGCTCGTAGCGGCGCATGACGCCGACGCGGCGGAAGCCTGCCTTCTCGTACGCGCGGATCGCGCGGGCGTTGTCGGCGGCGGGGTCGAGCGTGAAGCGATGGTGCCCCCGCTCGGTGGCGAGCGCGTCCATGACGAGCGTGAGCGCCCGGGGGCCGATGCCCCTGCCCACCGCGTCGGCGAAGAGCGTGATGTCGAGCTGGGCGTGCCGGTAGTAGGGATCGTCCTCCTCGGTCACGATCAGCACGCCGACGACCCTGCCGCCCGCCTCGATGACATGCGCCGCCGTCGCGGGATCCGTGAGCCAGCGGGCTATCTCCCCGGCGTCCTCGGTCCACCACGGGGATGCGATCGGGTCGGTCGATATCCGGCGCGCGAGCTCGACCGCGCGGTCCGCGGGGAGCGGGCGCAGCGCGAGATCGCCTTCGGCGAGCAGTTCGAACGGGGCGCCCACGGCGTCTCCTCCCGTCTCGACGTGCGGTACTCTGTTGGATGATATCCCCGCGAGAGGCAAGGTGACCCGCATGAAGCACGTCGTGCTGATCTGTGACGGCGCCGCCGGCTGGCCCCTGCCGGAGCTCGGTGGCATGACGACGCTCGAGGCGGCCCAGACGCCGCATCTGGATGCGATGGCGGCCGCCGGGCTCGTGGGGATGGCGCAGACCGTGCCTCCCGGCACCGAGCCGTCCTCCTCGGCCGCATGCACATCGATCCTCGGCTACGATCCGGTGCGCGACGCGGTCGGTCGCGGCGCTATCGAGGCGGCGAGCATGGGTATCACGCTCGCGCCGGACGAGGTGGCGCTGCGCGTGAACCTCGTGGCGATCCGGGACGGGCTCATGGCGTCGTACTCCTGCGGGCACATCACCACCGAGGAGTCGCGCGCGATCGTGGCGGACCTGCAGATGGCGCTCGGTGACGAGACCTCCACGTTCCATCCGGGCGTCGCGTACCGGCACATCCTCGTCGTGCGCGGCCACACCGGGCTGACCGACCTCGGCTACACGCCGCCGCACGACATCTCCGACAAGCCGGTCGATGGCGAGTACCCGCGGGGGGAGGGCGCTTGGGTGCTGCTGGACCTGATGGAACGCGCGCGTCCGGTGCTCGCCGCCTCGGCGGCCAACCGCGCCCGCGCCGCGCGCGGGGAGGTGGCGGCGACCGATATCTGGCCGTTCTGGCCGGGCGTGGCGGCCGGCGGGCTCGTTCCCTTCTCGGAGAAGTGGGGCCTTGGCGCGGCGATGACGTCAGGCGTCGACCTCCTCAACGGGCTCGCGGTGCTCCTGGGAATCGACCGGCTCGACATCGAGGGCGTGACGGATGGCCACGACAACGACTATGCGGCGCAGGCCGAGGGCGCGATCGCGGCGCTCGGCGACCACGACCTCGTGGTCGTGCACGTCGAGTCGCCCGATGAGGAGGGCCACGCGGGCGACGCGGCGGGCAAAGTGGCGGCGATCGAGGCCATAGACCGCGAGATCGCGGCGCGCCTGCGCGAGCTGCGCGATGTCCGCATCCTGGCGATGCCTGACCACCCCACGCCGGTCGCGCTCAAGACGCACGTGGGGGAGGCCGTGCCGTTCGTGTTGTGGGGGCCGGGCGTGCCGCCTTCGGGCGCCGCCGGCTTCAACGAGACGGCATGCTCGGCGGGCATGCCCGTCGATCCCGGGCACGAGGTCATGCGCCTGCTCGTCCACGGTCCGGGAGCCTAGGCGGGGCGTCGCGCCGGAGTGATCGAGCGCGTGCGAGGTCCATGCTCCGGGTATCTCCTCTCCGTGAGTGCCCCGACCCGGGAGTGACGCCATGCCGCATGCCATCTGGAACGGCTCCGTGAGCTTCGGTCTCGTGACCGTGCCCGTCTCCCTGCACGCCGCCGAGGAGCGCAATGACCTCACGTTCAAGCTGCTCGACAGCCGCAACATGGCGCCTGTCAAGCAGGAGCGGGTGAACTCGGTCACCGGCGACCCGGTCCCGTGGGAGGAGGTCGTCAAAGGCTACGAGTACGAGACGGGCCGCTACGTGGTGGTCACCGACGAGGACTTCCGCGCCGCCGATGTCGAAGCGACGCAGACCATCGACGTGCTCGCCATGGTGCATGCCGAGACGATCCCGCTCACCTACTACGACAAGCCCTACTACCTCGTGCCGGCCACCAAGGCGGCCCGGAAGCCCTACGCGCTGCTGCGCGCGGCGCTCGTCGATTCCGGCTACGTGGGCGTCGCGAGCGTCGTCATCCGCACGAGGCAGCACCTTGCGGCCCTCGTCGTTCGCGGCGACGCGCTCGTCCTCGACCTGCTGCGCTGGCCGCACGAGTTGCGCGGGACCGACGACCTCGACATCCCCGGCACCGACCTCGATGAGCTCGGCGTGACCGACAAGGAGGTGGCGCTCGCCGGTCAGCTTGTGGACGCGCTCGCGACGGAATGGGAGCCGGAGCGCTACGTCGACACCTATCGCCAGCGGCTCCTCGCGCTCATCGAGCGGAAGGTGGAGACGGGGACGGTGGAGGCACCGCCGGAGCCAGCCGAGCGGCCCGAGCAGCCCGGAGAGCTCGTCGACATGACGGAGCTGCTCAAACGCAGCCTCGAGAAGGCTTCCGCGGATGCGAAGGGCGCCTGAGCGATGGGGCTTGAGGAGTACGACGCCAAGCGCGACTTCGACAAGACGCCCGAGCCGAGCGGCGGCACACCGGGCGAAGGCCGGCCGATCTTCGTCGTGCAGAAGCACGACGCGAGCCGGCTGCACTACGACTTCCGGTTGCAGGTCGGCGACGTGCTCGCCAGCTGGGCGGTGCCCAAGGGGCCGAGCCTCGATCCCGCCCAGAAGCGCCTGGCCGTCCACGTGGAGGACCATCCGCTCGACTACGCGGGATTCGAGGGCGTGATCCCGCGGGGCGAGTACGGCGGCGGCACCGTCATGGTGTGGGACCGGGGCACCTACGAGCCGCGCAACGGCGACCCGGCAGAGGCGATCGACGGCGGCGAGATCAAGGTCGAACTGCACGGCGAGAAGCTCACGGGCGGATTCGTGCTCGTCCACATGAAGGGCCGCGACGGCAAGGACGGTCGCGAGAACTGGCTGCTCATCAAGGAGCGCGACGAGCACGTGCGCGAGGACGGAGACGTGCTTGCCGAGAAGCCCGATTCGGCGCTGAGCGGGCGCTCGATGGCCGAGATCGAGGCCGATGGCGAGGAATCGGGCGACGAGTCGGCCGGGGAGGACGAGGATGCCGACCCGTCCTCGGTTCCCGGCGCCCGCGCGGCGCCGGCGCCGGAGCGGATCGACCCCGAGCTTGCCCGCCTCACCTCGACGCCACCCGAGGGCGAGGGGTGGCTGCACGAGATCAAGCTCGACGGCTATCGGACGCTCATCCACGTGAGCGACGGGCGGGCGCGCTTCTACACGCGTAGCGGCGCGGAGTGGACGGATCGCTTCTCGGCGCTCGTCGCTGACGCGGCCGCGCTGCCCGTCGGGGAGGCGTGGCTCGACGGGGAAGTCGTCGTCGTGCGCTCCGACGGGTCGACATCGTTCGGTGCTCTGCAGGCCGAGCTCGCGCGCGGGCGCGACGCCGACCTGCGCTGCTTCGCGTTCGACCTCCTCTACCTCGACGGCTACGACCTGCGCGACGCGCCGCTCATCGAGCGGAAGCGGCTGCTGGCGCGCGTGCTCGGCGCCGGTCGCGGGCGGATCAGCTACCTCGACCACGTGCGCGGGCAGGGCCCGGGATTCCTCGAGGCCGCGTGCGTGCACGCGCTCGAAGGTTCGATCAGCAAGCGGGTCGACGCACCGTACCGCGCGGGGCGAGGCGGCGACTGGCGCAAGCACAAATGCCGCACGCGCGAGGAGTTCGCGGTGATCGGCTTCACCGAGCCCTCGAGCGGCGGCGCGGGGCTCGGCGCGCTCGCGCTCGCGAGCGCATCGCCGTCGGGCGCGCTCGCCTATGCGGGGCGCGTCGGCACGGGCTGGGACGACGAGGAGTCCCGCAAGCTGCGCACGACGCTCGAGGAGCGCGAGGCCGCCGAGCCGGTGGTCGAGGTGCCGGATGCCGAGGCGCGGGGCGTGCGATGGGTCCGCCCGGAGCTCACGGTGGACGTCGAGTTCGCCGAGTGGACCGACGCAGGCCGATTGCGGCATCCCGCGTACGTCGGCATGCACGGTGCGGCACCGGTGGGCGCGGGCCCATCCTCCGATCCGCCGGGGGGGAGCGGAGCGGACGCGAGCGGCGAGAGCGACGATGCCGAAGCGCGGGTCGCCGGCGTGCGCCTGACGCATCCGGACCGCGTCCTCTTCGCCGAGCAGGGCATCACCAAGCGACAGCTCGCTGAGTACTACGAGCAGGTCGCCGAGCACGTCTTACCGCACCTGCGCGGCCGCCCGCTCGTGCTCGTCCGCTGCCCCCAAGGCGCCGACGGGTCGTGTTTCTACCAGAAAGACGTCTCACAGGGATTCCCGTCGAGCGTGGGGCGCCTCGAGGTCAGCCACGAAGAGGGCCCGGTCCGCTACGCGCTCGTCGACGACCTTGAGGGCCTGCTCGCGCTCGTGCAGCTCGGGGTGCTGGAGATACACACGTGGGGCGCGCCCGCCGCGGACATCGAACGCCCCGACCGGCTCACGTTCGACCTGGACCCGGGACCCGACGTAGCATGGAGCGCCGTCGTCGACGCGGCGCTCGACGTCCGCGCCCGGCTCGAGGTGCTCGGCCTGGACGCGTTCGCCAAGACCACCGGCGGCAAGGGGCTGCACGTCGTGACGCCGATCGCGCCGGACCGCGGGTGGGGCGAGGCGCGCGATCTCGCGCGGGCCGTCGTGGAGGCGATCGCCGCCGAGAAGCCCGAGCGCTACACCACCAACCCGCGCAAGGAACGGCGGGGCGGCAAGGTGTTCCTCGACTACATCCGTAACACGCGCGGAGCGACGGCGGTGGCCGCATACTCGACGCGCGCCAAGCCGGGTGCGACGGTCTCGTTCCCGGTGCGGTGGGACGAGATCGAGGCGGGCGTGCGGTCCGACGGGTACACCGTGCGCAACACGCCGTACCGTCTGCGGGCGCTCGGCACAGACCCCTGGGTCGGCTACGAGGATGCGCGCGTGACGGTCACGGACGCCATGCTGCGTGAAGCCGGCGTCGGGGTCTGAGTCACTCCTCGGCGAACTGCGCGGCGTGCAGGCGGGCGAAGATGCCGTCTTCCGCGAGCAGCCCGGCGTACGTGCCTTGCTCGGCGATGACGCCGTCGTCGATCACCACGATGCGGTCGGCCGAGCGGATCGTCGAGAGGCGGTGCGCTATCACGAGCGCCGTGCGGTCCGCAAGCACCTCGGAGAGCGCCTGCTGGATCAGCAGCTCCGTGCGGGTGTCTACCGAGGAGGTCGCTTCGTCCAGGATGAGCAGCGCTGGGTCGGCGAGCACGGCGCGCGCGAATGAGAGCAGCTGCCGCTGTCCGACCGAGAGCGTGGAGCCCCGCTCGCCGATCCGGGTGTCGAAGCCGTCGGGGAGCCGTTCGATGAAGTCGGTCGCACGGGCGACGTCGGCGGCGGCGCGGACCTCGGCGTCGGAGGCGTCCAGGCGCCCGTAGCGGATGTTCTCGGCCACCGTGCCGCTGAACAGGAACGGGTCTTGGAGGACGACGCCGAGATTGGCGCGGAGAGAGGCGAGTGTGATCTCGCGCAGGTCGTGCCCGTCGAGCGTCACGCGGCCTTCGGTGGGGTCGTAGAAGCGCGCGATGAGGTTGGCGAGCGTCGTCTTGCCGGCGCCGGTGGCCCCGACGATGGCGATGGTCTCGCCGGGCTCGATGGCGAGGTCGACGTCATGCAGGACGACCGGCCCGTCGCCGTAGTGGAACGAGACGCCCTCGAACGCCACGGCGCCCGTCACGCGGCCGATCGCGACGGCGTCGGGGGCGTCGGTCACCTCGGACTCGGTGTCCATGAGCGCGAAGACGCGCTCGCTGCCGGCGAGCGCCGCCTGCGTCTCGGCATACAGGCCCGAGAGCTGCGTCACGCCGTTGAAGAACGAGCGGGCGTAGTTGAAGAAGGCGACCACGACGCCGATGGTGACCAGGTCGCGCGCCGCCATGAAGCCTCCGAGGCCGGCGATGAGCGCGGTGGCGCTGGCCGAGATGACCGCGAGCGCCGGAGAGAACGCCGAGGAGACCGCCGAGGCGGTCACGTTGGCGTCGCGGTTGAGCGCGTTGCGCTGCTCGAACGCCGAGCGGTTCCGCCCCGTGCGGACGTAGGCCTGCGCGACCTTGATGCCGGCGAGCTCCTCGGCAAGCGTCGAGGAGACGTCGCCGATCGACTCCTGCCGCCGGCGGAACGCGCGGCGCGCTACGAGGCCGAACAGCCGCGTTGTGCCGATCATGACCGGGACGACCGCGACCGTGGCGAGCGCGAGACGCCAGTCCACGAGCAGCATGCCGGTGAGCGTGGCGGCCACGCCGAGCCCGGCGCCGATCACGCGGCGAAAGCCCTGCGCCAGGAAGCGGTTGATCTGCTCGATGTCGTTGATGAGCCGGCTCATCAGATCGCCGGACTCGGTACGCTCGAAGAACGCGACCGAGAGTCGTTGCACGGCCGCGAACACGTCCTCGCGGACGTCGTAGAGCGCCTTCTGGCCGACGATCCCCAGCTCGAGGATCTGCATGCGCTGCGACCACCACCCCGCGATGGACGAGACGATGAGCGCGGCGACCGGCAGCGTGAGCGCGCCGGCGTCACGTCCGGCGTCGCGCGCCGCGACCGCGGTGTCGACGACCCAGCCGATGATGGCGGGGCCGGCCGATGAGTTCGCCGCCGAGAAGACCACCCAGAACACGGCGAACGCGAGCTGTCCGCGATGCGCTGACAGGTACCGCGTGAGGCGCCTGAGCGTCGGCCACGCGGCGGCGGGACGCTCCTTCTTGGCGAGCGATCGGAGGGAGGCGCGAGCCATCACGCGTCGCCCTCCTCGGCCAGCTCGCACGCGTCGGGGGCGTCGATGACGTCGTCCCCGGCGAGCTGGCTCGCGGCGATCTCGGCGTACGCGCAGCTCGTGGCGAGCAGCTCCTCGTGCGTCCCCTCGGCGACCAGTCGGCCCTCCTCGAGCAGCAGGATGCGGTCGGCCTTGCGCACCGTGGAGAGGCGCTGGGCGACGATGAACGTCGTCCGGCCCTCCATGAGCCGGTCGAGCTGTGCGCGGAGCGCAGCTTCCGTCTCGGCGTCCACCGATGACATCGAGTCGTCCATGATCAGCACGCGCGGGTCGGTGAGGAGCGCGCGGGCGATGGTCACGCGCTGACGCTGTCCGCCCGAGAGCTTCACGCCGCGCTCGCCCACACGGGTCTCGTAGCCCTGCGGCAGCCGGGTGATGAAGTCGTGGGCCTCGGCCGAGCGCGCCGCCGTCTCGATCTCCTCGCGGGTCGCGTCAGGGCGTCCGTACGCGATGTTCTCGGCCACGGTGCCCGAGAAGAGCACGGGGTCTTGCATGACGACGCCGATGTGCGAACGCAGTGAGGCGAGCGTGACGTCCCGGACGTCGCGCCCGTCCACGAGCACCGCGCCCTCCGAGACGTCGTAGAAGCGCGGGATGAGGTTCACCACCGAGGTCTTGCCGCTTCCGGTGCTCCCGACGAGCGCCACCGAGGTCCCCGGCTCGACCGAGAACGACACGCCGTCGAGCACGGCGCGGTCCGACCCCGGGTAGCGCAGGGTGACGTCTGCGAACGCCACCGCCCCGTCGAGCGTCGTGAGCGCCATCGCGCCCGGGCGGTCCGTCACGTCGGACTCGGCATCGAGCACCTCGAAGAGACGGCTTGCCGAGGCGCCCGCCCGCGCGATGTTCTGCGCGCCGAACCCGATCGTGTACAGGGGTTGGAGCAGCAACCCGAGATAGGCGGTGAACGCGACGAGCTCGCCGACGGTGAGCGTGTCGCGGACGATCGAGACGGCCCCCACCCAGGTGACGAGCGCGACGCCGAGCGCCCCCACGTTGAACAGCAGCGGGAAGGCGGTTGCGACCGTGCGGCGCACCGCGAGCCCCTGGTCGAGCAGCGCCTGGTCGGCGGCGCGGTAGCGCTCGGCCTCGAACGGCTCGCGGCCGAACGCCTTGACGACGCGGACGCCGGCCACGTTCTCCTGGAGCACGGAGTTCAGCGCCGCCAGGCGTTGCTGGAACTCGCGGAACTGCGGGCCGAGGCCGGAGACGAAGCGCACGAGCACGAAGATGGTGGCCGGTATCGCGATGAAGCTCACGAGCGCGAGCCTCAGGTTCATGGCGAGCAGCAACGCGACGGCGCCCACGAGCATGATGACCGCCGAGACCGCCTGCACGAGACCGCCGCCGACGAAGTCGCGCACGAGGTCGACGTCGGAGGTGACGCGCGTGATGAGCTGCCCGGTCTGCGCCCGGTCGTGGTAGGAGAACGAGAGCTCCTGCAGTCGCGCGAATATCGCGTTGCGCATGTCGTAGGCCGCGCCATGGCTTGCCTTGGCCGAGAGGTACCCCTGCACGAACTGCGCGAGGCCGCCGGCCGCCGCGACGCCGACGAGGCCGAGCGCTCCCGTCCAGATGACGTCGGAGCGGCTCTGGGCGATGCCGACGTCGATGATCCGGCGCAACAGTTGGGGGGCCACGAGGTCGGCTGCGGCCGCGGCCAGCACCGCGACGACTGCGGCGACAGCCTGCAGCCGGTAGTTGCGCATGAATCGAAGCGAGCGGACGAGGTCGTTACGCATGACCATCCCCGGGGAGCGGAACTCGTGTGACCAGGATAGCGCAGCGGGCCGCCGGGAGGCGGCCCGCTCGGGGAGGGAGAGGGTGGCCGGGACCTGAGGGGGAGGTCCCGGCCCGCGCAGGAGAGGGGGTCAGCTTCTGAGAGCCTCGGCGATCGTCGTGTACTGCTCGGCGTCGATCTCGCCCCTGGCGAGGCGCTCCCGGGCGATGCGCAGCGCCTCGTCCATCGCCGGGGTGGTTCGCGTCCCGGTATCGATCGGAACCGCGCCGGACGTCGTGCGGCTCCGGCGCGTCACGGCCCACACGACGAGCGCGATGACGACCGCGAGCACCACCAGGAAGCCGACCGCCACGACGATCCCGCCGAAGGGGAAGCCTTCGACCGCGCGTTCCGCGAGAGGTCGGCCCATCCGCCCGTACGGGCTGAGGCGTCCTACCTGTGCGAGTGCGTCCATGCTCTGCTCCTTTCAGGCTTGCCTGTAAGGAGTGTGCCGTGCGCGTATGGACCGCCCGTGACCGCGGTGTGCAGAAGTGATGGAGGTCAGGCCTCGCCGAGCGGCTCCTCGGCGGCGAGCGCGACCTCGGCGACCGGCATCGGGGCGGGGAGCTCCGCGGGGCGCGTCGGCGCGGTCGTGGTGAGCGCGACGCCGGAGACGATGACGACCATGCCCGCCAGCACCCACCCGTCCACGGGCTCGGGGGGCACAAGGCCGAGGGTGCCGGCGGTCCAGCCGAGGAAGACGGCGATGACCGGGTTCACGTAGGCGTACGTCATGACCTTGGACGCGGGCGCATTGCGCAGCAGCCAGACGAACGCGGTGAACGCCACGCAGGAGCCCATGACGCTCAGGTAGGCGAGCGCGCCGACGCCCTTGGCGGTGAGGGTGACCTCTGGCCACTCGCCGGCGATCGTCCCGATGACGAGCAGGATCGATCCCGCGGTGAGCATCTCGTAGCCGGTCGCGACGAGCGCGTCGGTCTTGATGGGCTTGCGCTTGCTGATGATCGAGCCGGTGGTCCAGAGCCATGTGCCGAGGATCTGAAGCCCGACGCCGACGAGCTCCGCGGGCGTGCCGTGGATGCCGGTCAGACGCGGCGCAAGCAGGATGCCGAGACCGGCGAAGCCGACCACGAGACCCAGGTAGCCGCGCGCCGAGGGTCGGTCCATGCCCGGGACGACCGACTCGGCGAGCGCGACCCACAGCGGCAGCAACGCCACGATGAGCGCGGCGAGCCCGGAGGGGATGGTCCGCTCGGCCAGGAAGGTGAAGTACATCCCGCCGCACAGCAGGAAGATGCCGACGGTAGCGACGATGCGGTACTCGGAGAGCGGGATGCGGAGCCGGCGGCCGCGGAGGCGGGCGAAACCGAGCATCAGCAGTCCGGCGGGCACGAGGCGCAGCCCCGCGAAGAGCGAGGGGGGCAGCGCAGCATCGAGACCGACGCGGATGCCGAGGTAGGTCGAGCCCCAGACGACGTAGAGCGCGGCAAATGCGACGACGAGTTTGACCTTGTGCGGCCAGTTGAGCGGATTCAGCGACATTCGGTCTCCTCCGAGGTCAGGTCATGCCAGGGTACTCCTGCGCGCGCGGGGCAGGAAGAGGGCAGTCGCGACCGCTTCCCGCATCGCGGGGGTACACTGGTGTCATGGCTTCGGGCGATCACGTTCGTCCGGCGGTGACCGCCGATGTCGTCGCGGTGCGCGAAGACGGCGACGGGCGCGAGGTGCTTCTCATCCGTCGCGGCAACGACCCCTTCCGCGGCCGCTGGGCGCTTCCCGGCGGCTTCCTCGACGCGCTCGAGGTACCGGAGCACGCGGCCCGTCGGGAACTCGAGGAGGAGACCGGTCTCGGGTGGGTCGGCCCCCTGCGGCTCGTCGGCGTGTATGGCGAGCCGGGCCGCGACCCGCGCGGGTGGACGATCTCGTGCGCGTACCTCGCCGCAGTGGGTGACGCCGACCTTGCCGTGCGTGGTGGCGATGACGCCGCCGAGGCCGCGTGGCACCGGGTCGACGCGCTCCCTGACCTGGCGTTCGACCATGCCGTGATCGTGCGCGACACGCTCGCTCTGCTCGAGGATGACCCGGGATGAACGTCTCCAGAACGCGCCGCTGTGCCGCAGGGCTCGTCGTCGTCGCGCTACTGACCGCGCTCGCCGTGCCCGCGACGGTCGACGCACGTCCCGCTGCGACGCGCGCGATGAGCGCCGAAACCCCGGTCAGCCGCGTTGCTCCGACGCTCGAGCGGTGGCGTGTCACGCCGCCCGTGCATGCCGAGAAGGACGCGGGCCCCATCAGCGCGCTCGCGGCCGACGACGGGATCCCGGGCGTGCCGCTCGACTCCGTGAGCATGCTGCCGTCCCCGGTGATCAGCGGCAGCGTCGACGCCGCCACCGATGCCTGGGACGTGTTCTCGTTCCGTGCCGCGCCGGGAGAGCGGATCGTCGTCGACGCGGCTCCGACGTCCGCGACTTCGACGCTCGACATCCGCCTCGTGCTGTGGGGTCCGGGTGCGACGAGCGTCGGCAGCCTGTCGCTCCAGGAGAGCGACTTCTACGGCGCGGGTTCCGAGGAGTGGATCTGCTACACGATCCCCGGGAGCGCGCCGAAAGGGACGTACTACCTCGGAATCAACGCGTTCGCGGGCTCGGGCGGCTATGAAGCCGTATGGACGATCGACTCTCGTTCAGACGGCAACATACCCGGTGTGACGATGCCGATGGGCTCGTTCGTGGGGGATGTCGACACGGTCTATGACGCCGATGACGTCTTCGCGGTGGACCTGGGCGTCGGCCAGACGTTGGAGGCGACCGTGAGCGTCGATCCGGCGTCCACGGTGACGACGTATCTCTACGGTCCGGGCGCGACCGACGTGTGGTCGAGCGTCTTCCTTGACACGCAGACCGGCGATGAGGTCCACGTGACTTACGCGCCGGGGCCCGGCGAGGCGGGCACGTACTACCTCGACGTCTCTGCCGACGACCAGGAGTACCTGCAGTACCAGGCAGAATGGACGACGACCGGGTCGAACATCCCGGGCGTGCCGCTGCCGCCATCCCCCGTCGCGCGCGCGGGTGCCCCGTCGCAGGTCTATGCCGTGGATCTTGTGTACGGCCAGACCTTCTCGGCCACGGTGGGCGTTCCGAACGGGCAGGCGGACCTGTACCTCTTCGGCCCTGGCGCCGTCGACGTGGACACCTCGGCGCCGCTCGTCGCGCGGACGGGGACGGCGACGAGCAAGAGCGTCGCCTACAGCGTGCCGGCCGACGGTGACGGACGCTACTACGTGTACGTCGACGTGCACGTGCCGGTCGAGTACACGATCACCTGGTCGGCCCGGACCGATGTGAAGCGCGTCTACGGCTTCAACCGCTACGCCACGGCGGTGACGGTCTCGCAGCGTGACTTCCCGCACGGCTCGGACGTGGTGGTCGTCGCGACCGGCGCCAACTTCCCCGACGCGCTGGCGGCGGGCGGTCTCGCGGGTGCGTACGACGCGCCGATCCTGCTCGTCGAGCCGACGGCGTTGCCCTCCACGGTCGCTGCCGAGATCGTGCGGCTCAAGGCCACACGATGCTTCATCGTGGGCGGGCCGGCTGTGGTGAGCGACCGCGTGAGGAGCGCCATCGATGCGCTCCCGGGCATGACGACACCGGTGCGCGTGGCGGGCTCGAACCGTTACGCGACCTCCGCCGAGGTCGCCAAGCGCGTCTTCACGCGGCAGGGCGTGCACTTCCTGGGGGTGGGCTGCCTCGCCCGGGGCGACGAGTACGCCGACGCGCTGGCGCTCGGACCGATCTCGTGGGGCGCCGTGCTTCCGGTCTTCCTGACCGAGCCGGGGGCGCTGCCCGGGCAGACCGAGTACGCGATGACGCTGCTTCCCGTCGACGCGGTGGCGATCGCCGGCGGCGCCGGCGCCGTGAGCGCGGGCGTCGAGTCACGTGTGGACACGCTGTTGGGCCCGGGCGATGACGTCGAACGGTTCGGGGGCTCGAACCGGTACGTGACCGCCGGGCTCATCGCGGATTGGAGCGCGAGCAGTCCCTTCCTTGACTACCGCTTCGTCGGCATCGCCACGGGCACGAACTTCCCGGACGCCCTCGGCGGCGGCCCGGGATGCGCCAAGCGGGGCGGCGTGCTGCTCATGACCGACCCGGGCGCGCTCAGCGCGCCGACCGCCACGCGCCTGAGCGCCAAGGGCGCGATCATCACCGGCTGCCAGGTGTTCGGCGGGACGACCGCGATCCCAGACGCCACGCTCAAGGCCGTGGACGCGCGCATCCCGTGATACGCTTGCGCTGGATCGGCCTGATGATGCTGACCAGTCGCCTGTGTGGAGGTCCGGATGCGCTCTCGGCCCGTCGTGCTCTGCACCCTCCTGTCCGTGGTCACGTTCCTCGCGACGGGCGTGCCCACTGTCGTGGCGTCGCCGGAGCCCGCTGACGCCGGGCGTTGGCGCGCGATGGCGCCCGGTCCCAATGCAGCGACGGAGATCGAGCGGCTGCTCGATGGTGAGGGCGTGGCGCCGATCGGAGCCGCGGGTGAGATCACCGCGCAGGCCGCCGATGACGCGCTGCCGGGGATCGCGCTCGACGCGGAACCGCGGCCACCCCACGAGGTGACCGGCACCCTCTCGGCCACGGACGTTCGCGACATCTACTCGGTGTGGCTTGCCGAGGGCGAGCAACTCATCGTCCTGATGACCGGCACCGGCGCCGACTTCGACCTCGAGCTGTGGAGCCCGGACACCGTGTCGCTCATCGTGCCGGACATCGTGGTGGAGTCGCGCGCTGCGGGGAGTTCGACCGAGCGCGTCTGCTACACGGTCTCTCCGCGCTTCGGTTCGGGGCGCTACCACATCGTCCCCACCGCGCTGGACGACGGATCCGGCGCCGGCAGCTATACCTTCGAGTGGAACGTGACGAGCCGCGCAGACGGCAACGTGCCGGGCGCTCCGACGCCGCTCGACGTGACGCGTGGTCGTGTGGACGCCCTCACCGATGCCAACGATGTCTTCCGGCTTCCCGCGGGGCCCGGCGCAGCGATCGAGGTCAGCCTGGTCGCCGACGATCCATCCGACACGCTCGTGCTGAGCCTCTACGAGCCCGATGACGAGGCGCTCGGTCCCACCGACGACATCTTTCACGGCAGCCGCGTCGCATTCTTGTCCGGCGCCGACGTGACGCTCACCTATGCTGTGCCCGCCGGGGAAGACGGTGTCTACTACATCGACGTGGACGCCCTCGACGCCCTCGACGCCGGCTACACGCTCACGTGGACCGCGAGCGGACCGAACGTGCCGGGGGCGCCGGTGCCCTCCGCGCGCGTGACCGAGAGCGTCGCCGCGCCCGTGCTCCATCCGCTCGACATCCCGTACCCTGCGGTCTTGCGGGCGACGGCGGACGGCGTCACCACGGCGCGCGTGGAGCTGCGGCTGCTCGCCCGGGGAACGACCGATATCGCCACAGAGAAGGTGCTCGCGTCACAGACGGGACCAGGCGACCCCAAGAACCTCACCTGGACCGTCCCCGAAGGCGGTGACGGCTTGCACTACCTGGGGGTCACACCGCTCGTACCGGGAGACGTCACCACGTCGTGGTCGATCGATGTACGCTCGCTCAGGCTCGCCGGCTCGAATCGGTACCAGACCTCGGTCGCAGCTTCCCGCGATGCGTTCGCCGATGGGTCCGACACGGTGGTCATCGCGAGCGGAGCGGACTTCCCCGACGCCCTGGCCGCTTCAGGCCTGGCCGGAGCGTATGACGCCCCGGTCCTGCTCACGATGCCGACCGTCCTGCCCTCCGCCGTGCGTGAGGAGATCAGGCGACTGGGCGCTACGCGCTGCTTCGTCGTGGGCGGGAGCCGGGCCGTGGGCGGGTCGGTCCTCTCGGCCATCGACGCCCTGCCCGGCATGACCACGCCGGTGCGCCTCGCAGGGCCAGACCGGTACGCTACAGCAGCGGCCGTCGCGCGACAGGTGATCTCCCGGCGTGGGCCGCTCTACGATGGTACGGTGTTCGTTGCGCGGGGAGACGGCTTCGCCGATGCGCTCGCTGTCTCGCCGCTCGCGTGGTCGGCGGCGGCTCCGGTCGTGCTGACGGCGCCGGACGCGCTGCCACAGGCGAGCGCTGTCGTCCTTGAGGAGATCGGGGCCGACCGGGCGGTGCTCGCGGGCGGCTCGAGCGCGATCTCGGCAGCGGCAGAAGGCGCCATCGTGCGCATCACGGGTCCGGCGACCCGGCTCGAGGGCTCCAACCGGTACGGCACCGCGACGGCTGTGGCGGCCTGGGGCGTCAACGAAGGGCTCGCCACCTACCGATACGTCGGCGTGGCGACCGGCGCGGGTTTCGCCGATGCGCTGGGTGGCGGGGTGGCGTGCGGCAAGCGTGGCGGGGTGCTGCTGCTCACCGACCCCGCCCGGCTCTCCCCGCCGACAGCGGCCACGATCGACGCTCCACGAGCGGGCATCGCTCGGCTGCGCGTGTTCGGTGGCGTCACCGCCGTGAGCGCATCGGTGCAGTCGGGGATCGACGCACTGCTGCGTTAGCTCGGTTGACAAGCGGTTCGACGCCCCGTATCTTCACGACAATCTGCATAGCCTGCCGCAGATGGGGATGAGTAGGCGGCCCGGTAGGGCCACAGAGAGCCGGGAATGCTGCGAACCGGCGCCTGGAACGCCGCCGAACATGGCCCCGGAGGCATCCGGAGGAAACGCGGTCACGCGGAGTAATGCCGGACGGACGGCCCCGATACCATGGCCTACTGAGCATCGGACCCCCTCGGCGCATCGATCCCGCCCGCCGAGCGGAACGACACCACCGGTCCCGTGCTTGAACGAGGCCGTCGCGACGCGACGGCGAAGTCGGGTGGTACCGCGAAGGCAGACGCCTTTCGCCCTGACAGGGACTGTCGGGCGGGAGGCGTTTTCTCGTACCTGGAGGTGATGGTCGTGGCCAAGAGCTGGGAGGAGATCAACTCCCGCATCGCGGCCGGCGAGGCGGTGGTGTTCACCGCCGAGGAGTTCGCTGAGCTCGCCCGAGATGAGGGCGTGTCAGCCGCCGCGAAGCGCGTGGACGTGGTGACGACGGGGACGTTCGGGCCGATGTGCTCGTCCGGCGTCGTGCTCAACTTCGGTCACAGCGACCCGCCCATCCGCATGAGCCGCATCACGCTCAACGACGTCGAGGCGTACGGCGGGCTGGCCGCCGTCGACACGTACCTCGGCGTGACGCAACCGAGCGCGTCGCGCGGGCTCGAATACGGCGGAGCGCACGTCATCGAGGACCTGCTGCGCGGCAGGTCCGTGCGCCTGCGCGCCACGAGCGGCGGGACGGACTGCTACCCGCGGACCGAGATCGACACCTGGGTCACGCTCGAGGAGCTCAACCAGGCATACATCTTCAACCCGCGCAACGCGTACCAGAACTACGCCGTGGCGGTGAACTCGGGCGACCAGGCGATCCACACCTACCTCGGCACGCTCCTGCCGCGCTTCGGCAACGCCACGTACTGCTCGGCAGGCGCGCTCTCGCCGCTGCTCAACGACCCGACCTATCGGACGATCGGCGTGGGCTCGCGCATCTTCGTCGCCGGCGCGCCGGGCTTCGTCGCATGGGAGGGCACACAGCACAACCCGAACCAGAACCGTGACGAGCACGGCGTGCCGACCGGCCCGGCGGGAACGCTCGCGGTCATCGCCGACCTGAAGCAAGCGAGCGCCGAGTACTTCTCGGCAGGGTCGTTCACCGGCTATGGCGTGAGCGCGTTCGTCGGGATCGGCGCGCCGATCCCCGTGCTCGACGAGGAGATCGCGGCCACGCTCGCGCTGACCGACGCCGACCTGACCGCGACGGTCATCGACTACGGCGTCGCGCGTCGCAGCAGGCCGGCGCTCGGCCGGGTGACGTACGCGCAACTGCGGAGCGGCAGCATCGAGGTCGAGGGCAAGACGGTGCCGACCGGGCCCATCAGCTCGCTCAAGGTCGCGCGGCGCATCGCCGCCGAGCTCAAGAGCTGGGTGGCCGAGCGCGGCTTCACGCTCGCGCAGCCGCTGCAGCAGCTGCCGCAGCCGGGGACGCAGGGCGTCAGGCCGCTCGAGATCCGCACCGAGGAGGCGATCTAGATGCCGCGCAAGCGATTCGACCTCACGTTCCCGCCGAGACAGGCGACGAAGCCCATCACATACCACCTGGCGCGCGACTTCGACTTGGTGCCGAACATCCTGCGGGCGCAGATCCAGCCCGGCCAGGAGGGCCGCATGCTGCTGGAGCTCACCGGCGCCAAGGGCGATTTCGAGGCGGGCATCGCCTTCCTCGAGAACGAGGGCGTCACCGTCAAGCCGGCGGCGACCGACATCAGGCTTGACGACGAGCTTTGCGTCCGGTGCGGGCTCTGCACCGCCGTGTGCCGCCCCGGTGCGCTCGTGATGGGGGAGACGGGCGACGAGCTCGTCTTCGACAAGGACAAGTGCGTCTACTGCGAAGCGTGCGTGGTAGCCTGTCCGAGAAGGGCCGTCACGCTGACGTTCTGAGGAGTCTCGAACGATGCCGGAGTACGCCTTTCTGCGCGTCGCCATGATCGGCGCCGGGCTCTCGTGGGCGGCGTTGCTGGCGACGTTCGTCGCCGGAGCGAAGCGCGGCGGACGGGCCGCCCGGCTCGTCCTTCGCACGGCGATCGGCCTGCTCGCCGCGGCGTTCGCGGCCGCGCTGCTGCTCGGCCTCGGCACCGGCGAGGCGGCGTCGTTCTGGACGAAGTACGGCTTCGACGGGACGGTCCAGTTCGGCTCGTTCGTGCTCGTCATGTGGATGATGATCTACTTCGTGGCCGCCCGGTACGTGGGCGACCTGGCTCGTACAGGAAGGGACTGAGGCATGCCCGACATCGCGATCAGGTTGGGACGCGACGTGCTCGTCATCGACGGCGCGATGGGCACGATGCTGCAGCGCGCGGGCGTGCCTGCCGAGCAGTGCCCCGAGCAGCTGAACGTGACCGCGCCGGAGATCGTCGAGGAGCTGCATCGCAACTACGTCCTCGCAGGGGCGGACTGCGTGACGACCAACTCTTTCGGGGGCACGCGCGCGAAGCTGGCCGAGTGGGGTCTGGCCGACGAGGTCGAGGCGTTCAACCGCGCCGCGGTGCGCGTCGCGAAGCGTTCGGGCGCCCAGCATGTGCTCGCCGACGTCGGCCCCACCGGCCTCGTGCTCGAGCCCTTGGGCCCGGCCACCTTCGACGAGGTGTACGCGCTGTTCGCCGAGCAGATCGCCGCGCTCGCAGCCGAGGCGCCCGACGCCATCATCATCGAGACGATGACCGACATCGCCGAGGCCCGCTGCGCGGTGCTCGCGGCGCGCGAGGTCTGCGACCTGCCCGTCATCGCGAGCGTCACGTTCGGCCTGTCGGGTCGGATGGACCTTTCGGGCACCGATCCTGAGACCGCAGCCGTGGTGCTCGGGGCCGCCGGCGCGAGCGTCGTCGGGATGAACTGCGGCCTCGGGCCGGAGCAGATGGTGCCGCTCGCCGAGCGCATGGCAGCCGCCACGTCGCTGCCGGTGATCGTGCAGCCCAACGCCGGTCTGCCGAAGCTCGTCGACGGGGAGACGGTATTCCCGGGCACCGCCGATGAGATGGGGCTCGCAGCCGCGCGCTTCGTCGACCTCGGCGCGACGCTCGTCGGCTCGTGCTGCGGGTCCACGCCGGCGTTCACCGGCGCCATCTCCGACTTCGCCCGGCAGCGTCCGGTCGTCACGGGGCGCACCGGCATCCCGGGGACCGTGCTCGCGGGTCCGCGTGGCATCGCGCGCATCGGTGGCGGCGCCCCGCTCGCGGTCATCGGGGAGCGCATCAACCCGACCGGCAAGAAGCGGCTGGCCGAGTCGCTCCGGGAGGGCTCGGGCACGGTCGTCCGCGAGTTCGCGGTCGAGCAGCAGGAGGCGGGCGCGCACGCGCTCGACGTGAACGTGGGAGCGGCGGGGGTGGACGCCGCCGAGGCGCTCCCGCGCGTCGTCGGCACGCTGCTCGGCATCACGGACCTGCCGCTCGTGCTGGATACCACCGATCCGATCGCGCTCGAGCGCGCGCTCGCGCGCTACCCGGGTCGCGCGCTCGTGAACTCCGTGAACGGCGGCGATGCGTCCATGGCCGCCGTGCTGCCGCTCGCGGCGCGCTACGGCGCCGCGGTGGTCGTGCTGGCGCTCGACGATGACGGCATCCCCCAGACGGCCGAGGGCCGCGTCGCGATCGTCGACCGCGTGCGTGCGGCCGCGCACGAAGCCGGATTGAGCGACGCGGATCTCGTCGTTGACTGCCTGACCCTGACTGCGGCGGCCGACGGCGGGGCCGCACGCACGACGCTCGAGGCGGTGCGTGCCGTCTCGGCCGGACGCGGCCTCGCCACCGTGCTCGGTGTCAGCAACGTCAGCCACGGCCTGCCCGCCCGACCCGCGCTGAACGCCGCGTTCCTTGCGATGGCGGCGGGAGCCGGGTTGGATGCGGCGATCATCAACCCCTCCGACGCCGAGGCGATGCGCGCGGTAGCCGCTGCCGATGTCCTCACCGGGCGCGATGCGCGCGCCGGCCGATGGGTCGCGGGGGCGGAGCGCTTCTCGGCCACCGGCGTGACGTCCGTGGCGCCGGACCCGGCCGAACCGGGAGGCGCCGAAGCGGGCGCCAAGCCCGGGAGCGACCCGCGCGAAGCGCTCGGTGTCGCGATCGAGCGCGGCGACGCGGAGCGCGCTCCAGCGCTGACGGACGAGGTGATCGCGGGCGGGCTCGAACCACAGCGCGTGATCGCCGAGGTGCTGACCCCCGCCATCCAGCGGCTGGGCGACGCGTACGGTCGCGGTGAGGCGTTCCTGCCGCAGCTCATGGCTGCTGCGGAGGCGATGAAGGCCGCCGTCGCCCGCGCGAAGGCGCACCTGCCCGAAGGGGCCGGGGCGAGCGAGGGTCGTGTGGTGTTCGGCACGGTGAAGGGCGACATCCACAGCATCGGCAAGGACATCTGCGTGAGCATGCTCGAGAGCCAGGGATACGAGGTCGTCGACCTGGGTGTCGACGTGCCCGCCGAGCGGTTTTGCGAGGTTGCCGAGGGGGCCGACTGCGTGTGCCTCTCGGCGCTCATGACGACGACGCTCCCGGGCATGGAGGCCACGGTGCGGGCGCTTGGCGAGACGGGAAGCGTCCCGGTGCTGGTGGGCGGGGCGGTCGTTACCGAGGAGTACGCCGCATCCATCGGTGCCGGCTACGCGGCCGACGCCCCGGGTTGCGTGGCGGCGGTCGGCCGGGCGGTCGCGGGCGGGAGAGGCGAGCGATGATCATCACCAAGCCGCGCGACTGGGCGCGGATCGAGCGGAATCTGACCGAGATCGGCGCCCGCCGCGTCTTCATCATGGGCTGCGGCCAGTGCGCGACGGTCGCCGGCACCGGAGGAGAGCCGGAGGTGCGCGAGGCGGCCCGTCGGCTCGAAGAGGGCGGCTGGGAGGTCACCGGCTGGGCGGTCGGCGAGGTGACCTGCCACTCCGGCGGCACGCGTCTGGAGTCGCGCAAGCACGACACCGAGATAGCGGGATCCGATGCGGTGCTCGTGCTCTCGTGCGGGGCGGGCGTCCAGACGGTCGCGGATGCGATCGCCAAGCCGGTCTTCCCCGGACTGGAGTCGGCGTTCCTCGGCAATGTCGTACGCCACGGCGTCTTCGAGGAGCGCTGCCAGATGTGCGGCGACTGCGTGCTCGACCGGACCGCCGGGATCTGCCCGGTCACCACGTGTCCCAAAGGGCTGCTGAACGGGCCGTGCGGTGGGATGTGGGACGGCATGTGCGAGGTGGTCGCCGACCGGGAATGCGTGCACGTGCGGATCGCGCGCCGGCTGGCCGAGCAGGGTCGCGGCGCGGCCGGAAGGATCGAGCCGAAGGACTTCTCGGCAAAGCTCAAGCCGGGCAGCCTCAATCTGCGGGAGACACGGCGACGCGGCACGGGTGATGCGCGATGAGCCGCCTTCGCGATGCGCTGGAGCGCGGCGACTTCGTCATCACGGGCGAGGTCGCGCCGCCCCTCGGTACGGACCTGGCTTCGATGCGCACGGCTGTGGAGACCGTGGGGCCGTACTGCACCGCGCTCAACGTGACGGACAACCAGGGCGCGACGCTGCACCTCTCGAGCCTGGCGGCGTCACGCGAGCTGCTTGATATGGGGTACGAGCCGATCTTCCAGCAGACGTGCCGGGACCGGAACCGGCTCGCGCTGCAGTCCGACCTGCTCGCGGCGTGGACGCTCGGCCTGCGCAACCTGCTCGTGGTCACCGGGGACGATCCGCGCTCAGGCGATCACCCGCAGGCCAAGGGTGTCTTCGACCTGGACTCGACGCAGCTCGCCGGGGTGGCGGCAGGGATGAACGAGGGTCACGACATGCTCGGTCGAGATCTCGCGGGAGCGACCGACTTCTACATCGGGGCGGCGCTCTTCCCGGAGGCGGAACCCTGGGACGTCCAGCTCGCACGTGCCGAGCGCAAGGTCGAGGCGGGCGTGCGCTTCTTCCAGACGCAGGCGATCTTCGACCTCGACAAGCTCGAACGTGCCGTCGCCGCCCTTGAGCCGAGCGGTGCGAAGGTCATCGCGGGCGTGCTCGTGCTGCGCAGCCCCCGCGTCATCGACTTCATCAACAAGCGCCTTGCGGGCCTGATGGTGCCCGACGCCGTGGCCGACCGGATACGCTCCGCGACGGACCCCGCCGAGGAGGCCGTACGCCTCGCGACGGAGCAGGTGCGTGCCGTGCGCGAGATCGCCCACGGCGTCCACGTCATGCCCCTTGGCCTGGATGCCGAGGTGCCTCGGATCCTGCGGGATGCCGGCCTTGCGGACGCCGAGTAGCCTGAGCGACCCGGACGGCCCCTAAGGTTCGCTCATTCACGGGCTGCTATCGGTCGTCCGCGCCCGTGGTGACGTGCCGCAGCACCGTTGCGACGTACGATATCCATGGAACGGTTTGCCTGCCAGCACGATGAGGGGCGATCCCGATGCGTGGGTATCAGGTGCCATACGCGGGTACGCAACCGGACGCGGGCGCGGTGCTCGCCTACGCGTTCGCCGATGATCGCGTGCGACGCTACGAGGCCCTGGCGTGCCTCCTCTCGGCTCCAGGGTCGTCACTAGAGCCGGTCGTCCGGGCCGTCATCGAGCCGTGCGAGGACTGCGCGTTCATCGATAGCCCGCACCTGCGCGAGATCCGCCGTGCCGGCGAGGATGCTCTGGCGTGGTGTCGGAACGTCGGCGATCCCTGCAGCCTGAGCGCGGAGTACGCCCGGCTCTTCGGCCTCCCCGGGGTAGCTCATCGCGAGCGCGGTATCCTGCCCGTGTGCGAAGGAGCGTACGTGGCCGGGGATCCCGACGAGCTGGCCGGGGAGCTGAGGAAGCAGTATGAGGCACTCGGCTTCTGGAGCGCCGCTGACTCGCGCACGGTGGAGTGTCCGGGACATGTCGGACAGGAGTTGGCGTTCGTCGCTCACTGCCTCATGCTGTCACGGCTCGGGCTCAGAGAGATGAGCCGGACCGCCGACAGCTTCATCATCGAACACCTGCTGCCGTGGGCGCTCGTGCTCGGCGCAGCGGTCGCCAACCAGGCGGCCAACCCCGTGCTGCGATACGCCGGCTGCACCCTTGAGCAGCTCATGGCGTGCGAGCGCCACCGGCTGCGTTCTCTGTCCGTGGCCTCGTAGCGTCCACGCGCTCCCGACGCGCCCCCGATACGGAGTATCATCGGGTCGGGGGGTGAGCGAACGTGAATCATCGCGCAGAGAACAGGGTCGAGCGGCAGGGATCACCCGGGCGTGCCTCGACGCTTCATCGGATCGCGAACCGCTGGCTCACCGTCGCCGTCCTGAGCACCGTCGCGGCCGGCGTCTTCTCGGCGCACCTGCTCATCGCCTTGCTCCACGAGGTCTCCACGGAGCCGCTCGAGGAGAGCGAGGCGGGCCGCGAGGGCGAGGGCGAAGTCCGGCTCGCGATGGGCCGAACGCCGGGCGGACAGGCCGAGTGGGCGAACTACGTCGTGCTCACGGAGTGGCTTTCCGAGCGCATCGACCGGCCCGTGCAGCTCCGGTACCTCACCGACCGCGAGGCCGCCGTCGAGGCGTTCGAGTCCGGGCAGGTGGACGCGGGATTCGTCTGCACGCGCAGCTATCTGACGTTGCAGGCCGAGGGCATCGTACGTCCTGTCGCCGTGCCGGTCACATCGGGTGCGACGACCGAGACCGCGATGCTCCTCGTGCGCGGCGACAGCGAGATCGCCTCGGCGGAGGGGCTCGAGGGCCGCACCGCCGCGATCTCATCCAAGACATCGGTCACCGGAGCCGGTTACCTGTACTGGCTTGCCGAGCGACAGGGCTGGGACGTCGAGTCACGCTTCGCGGAGCTCATCGTGTGCGGGACGCAGGAAGAGGCGCTCGATCTGCTGGCCGACGGCGCCGTCGACTGCACCGTGGGCTGCATGACCGAGGTCGCTGACTATCCGGCTGGCACCTTCCGGGCGCTTGCCGAGTCACCTCCATACGTCCTGCCGCCCTTCGTGGTCACGACGTCGCTCGACCCCGCGCTCGCCGATGCGATCACCGAGGCGCTGCTCGCCTTCGACGCGGGCGCCATGCTACCCCCCGGATCGGTGCTCGGCGGCTTCGAGCCCGTGAGCGCGCAGGACTACGCGTTCGCGCGCGACCTGATGGCGCACGTGCCCGAGGGGCTCGACCGCCGATGAGCTCGCGGGAGCCCAAGGTCCGCCACTCGCTCGGGTTCCGTTTCGTGGCGTTCATGGTCGCCGCCGAGGTCGTCTTCGGGCTGGGTCTGGGCGTCATCGTGGCGATGTTCAGCCTGCGCGCCGTGGCCCGCGAGCGCGCCGACAGCCTGCGCGATATCTCGGCGGTAGCCGCGGCGTCCATCATGCCCATCGTGGCGGAGCAGGATGAGCGCGCGCTGAACGCACAGCTCCGAAGTCTGATCGCCGTAGGGCAGGTGCACGGGATACAGGCCGTCAGCGTCCGCGACAGCGCAGGCCACGTGCTCGCCGAGATGGGGGAGCCGGTGCCCGAGGACGGGTCGCGCGGACTTCTCGAGCAGTTGACAGGGCCGCGCACGATCACGCACACGGTGGAGTACGCCGGGACCGCTGTGGCCGAGGTCACCGTCGGCTTCTCGGCGGCCGGGATCGACCGCTCGGTCACCGCCCCCCTGCTCGCTGCCGGCCTCGTCGTCGCGGGCGTGGCGCTCGTCTCGGTGCCCTGGAGCGTGTGGCTCGTGCTGCGCTCGGTCGTGCAGCCGCTTGCCGCGCTCACCGAGGACGCCGCCCGGGTGGCCGAGGGCGACCTGTCCTTCCAGGCGGGTGCGTCGCGTGCCGATGAGATCGGACTGCTCTCCCGCGCGCTCTCAGAGATGGCCTCCCAGCTCGAGGACAAGGAGCGTCGCCTGCTCGGCTCCCTATCCTCGCTCGAGGAGGCGTACCGCTCGGAGAGCCGCATGAAGGACGAGATCGAACAGCTCATGCGCACGAAGTCGGACTTCGTCGCGGTCGCATCGCATGAGCTGCGCAACCCGCTCGCCGTGGCGCGACTCTACTCGGAGATGCTCGAGCGCGGCGTATACGGGGAGCTGAGCCCGGAGCAGACGCAGGCGGTCGAAGCGGTGGTCGCCGCCGCCGCGCGTCTCAGCTCCATCGTCAGCGACCTCATGGACGCGGCGCTCCTGGAGCGGGGCGAGCTGCCGATGCGCTTTGAGGCGGTGGAGCTGCGCGATGTCGTCCGCAAGGCGGGGCGGGACGCCGCGGCGCTCGGTCTGCGCGTGAGCGTGCGAGTGAGCGCGAGCGCGCCTGGCGGCGAGGTGTGGGTGAGGGCGGACCGGCTCCGTATCCGGCAGGTGCTCGACAACCTGCTCTCCAACGCCCTCAAGTACTCCCCAGAGGGGGAGACCGTGGCGCTGTGGATCGAGCGCGACCCCGGTACGGCGCGGGTCGTCGTGAAGGACAACGGCCCGGGGCTCGAGCCCGAAGACGACCTCTTCACGCTCTTCAATCGCTCCGACCCCGATCCGCGCCATGCCGGGCTGGGCCTCGGGTTGGCGATCAGCGCGCGCATCCTGCAGGCCCATGACGGTCGTCTCTACGCCCGCCGGCCCGCGGGCGGCAGCGGGAGCGAGCTCGTCATGGAGCTGGCTGCCGTCGACGACCCCGACGAGATCCGTCCGGCCGAAGGATCGGTGAACGTGACGTGACACACGAGTCCAGCCGGGGCGCGACGATCATGATCGTGGAGGATGACGCGGGTCTGGCCGAAGGGCTGGGCCGTCTGCTCGAGTCCAACGGCATGACCGCCCACGTCCTCACGAGCGGGCTGAGCGCCGTGTCCACCGCCACCAGGGTCCGCCCCGACCTCATCGTGCTCGACGTCGTGATGCCCGGGATCGACGGGTGGGAGCTTCTGGCCCGCATGCGGGAGAGCGCCGTCCTGGCGACCGTGCCGGTGATGATGCTCACGGCGCGCTCGGCGGTGGATGACCGCGTGCGGGGGCTCGAGATGGGTGCGGACGACTACCTCACCAAGCCCTTCGCGATACGCGAGTTCCTCGCCCGCGTGGACGTCCTGTTGCGCCGTGGCAACGAGCGGGCCTCAGGCGGGAAGCTCCCCGTCATCTCGAAGGCGGGCGAGCGTCGTCTCGTGGACGTGTCCGAGATCGAGTATGCGGCCTCCGGACCGGACGGGACGCGCCTGTTCTCGGCACGGGCTGAGACGCGCTGCCCGTGGTCGCTGCGGGAAGTGGTGGAGCACAGCGGCCCCACCATGATGCGTGTCCACCGGTCCTATGCCGCGAACGTAGCCGCTGTCCACGGCTGCCGCTGGGTGACATCGTCACGCTTCGTGCTGATCGTCGGCGATGCCGGCCGTGAGGTGCCGGTGGGTCGCCAGCACATCGCCGAGGTGCGTCACCGACTCGGACTGTCGTAGAGTAGGCCCAGACGCTGGCCGTCAGGGGCGGGGAGGCTGAGGCATGCAGCGCGAGGATGATCGCATGACCGCCGTGGACGCCGGGTGCGCGTGCGCCCTGGGCGATCGGCGGCGTGCCTACGAGATCCTCGCCCGCTTCTTCGGCGGGTCCGCGCGCGGGCTCGGGGCGAGTATCGGGCCGCTGCTGGTCGCGACGAGCACGTGTCACCTGCAGCCCTACATCGACCAGGCGGCCATCGAAGCCACCGCGCGCGACTCCGAGGACGCTCTGCGCGACGCTGCGGGAGAGCAGGCGTTCGAGAGCGCGCGGCGCGCCCTTATCGGCGGTGCGGACGGGTTCGATCCCTTCGTGCACGTCGTCCCCTCGAACGAGTGCGTGTTCCTCGGCGGCGACGTCTGCACCGCGCGGGTGCGCGCGCACTACCAGGCCGCGGGATACGCGGCGCCCGAGACGCTGACCGAGTGCCTCGGAGACGACCACATCGCGGTCGAGCTGGACTTCATGCGCTTCCTGCTCGAACGCGTGACCCGGGGGGAGGCCGACGCTGCGGGCTGCGCCTCACGCTTCTTCGCGGACCACTTGAGCGCCTGGGCGGTGCTGTTCGCCGTCGTGGTGAGCCGCGGCGCCGAGCATCCCGCCCTGCGCCTGGCAGGGCTTGTGCTCGACAAGTTCGTCGCCTGCGAGGCGGTCACGTTCCGCCATGCCGTCCCGGCGCACTGCGCGCTGCGCGGACCTGCCGCGTAGCCTGGCGGAGTATACTGTTCGGCACGGATGCAATCCCACCGAGAGGAGCGCCATGACCCCCGGGCGACCGTCGATCGACACCTGGCTGGAGGAGATCAAGTCCGGCGGCGAGACTGCCGGGGTCGGGATGTTCCTCGCGCACAACGGCATCGTCCGCGCGAGCTCGCGGGACGGACGCGCGGTCACGGGCATGGAGCTTGCCGTGGACAGGGAGCGTCTCGCCCAGATCGTGGAGACGGCGCGCCTGATGGAGGGGATCGCCCACGTCCGCGTGTGGGTGAACGAGGGGACGCTCGACGTCGGGGATGACATCATGTACGTGTTCGTGGGCGGGGATGTCCGCGAGAACGTCTTCGGCGCGCTCCAGGCCCTCGTCACGATGATCAAGACCGAGGTCGTGGCCGAGACGGAACGATACGAGTGACGTCTACGGGTCCGGGAAGCCGAGCAGCAGCCGGATGACGGCGTGCGCCTGGTGCGCCGCCGCGACCATGACGCGTGACGCGAACAGCGGATGACCTTCTCGGACATCGCTCGTGAGATCGCCGACGACGAAGAGGCGTTCAGCGAAACGCTCGGTGACGATGGCGTTCGCCGAGCCGTAGCCGGCCAGTCCGGATGCGGTGACCAGCGGCGTGTCCGGCAGGTCGCGCAGCACCGTGTTGATGATCATCGCCTTGGTGTCCGCGCGGTCCACGGCTTCGATGATCACGTCCGCTCCTTGCGCGATCCGGACGACGTTGTCAGCGGTGAGCGTCTCGCTCACGAGCGTCAGGCTGACGTCGGGGTCGATGCGCATGAGGGTGGCGGCGAGCGCCTCGGTCTTGAGCATGCCGATCTGGTCGCGGAAGAACAGCTGCCGGTTCAGGTTGCCGGGATCCACCCGGTCGAAGTCGACGAGCGTCATCGTGAGCAGACCGCTCCGCAGGAGCATCGCCGCGATGTTGCTGCCGAGGCCGCCCACCCCGAGGATGCATGCCGAGCACTCGCGCAGACGGGCGCGGAGCTCGGCGTCGAGTTCGACCGGCGGGACCGGCACCCGCACGTCGGGACGGTCGTGCGGTCTCAGGTCGCTGTAGTCGGGCATGCCTCAGCCTCCGGCCACCGGCGGGAAGATCGCCAGGCGGTCGCCGTCGTGCAGGGCCGCGTCCTCCTCGGCATGGCGCCCGTTGACGAACACGACGCGCGGCTGGTCCGGCAGCCCGAGCGTCTCGATCACCTCGGCTATCGTCGTGCCGTCAGGCAACTCGAACGACCGCGGAGCGCGGCCGCCCTTGCCGTCCGGCTGGAACGCGGCGAGATGCGCGAAGAGCGCGACGTCGACGTGCATGTGCATCCCTCGTTCGATGTGCGGGGCGGACCGTGTTCGGGCCCGCCCCGCGTGTCGTCGGCGTGCGGAACGTCGTTGCTAGATGCCCATCGCCGCCGCGGTCTCGGGCACGAAGTCGTAGACCGAGTCCAGATCCTCGTCGGAGACGGTGAAGACGACGTCGAGCGGCGGGAGCGCGTCGGTCTTGAAGAACTCGGGCAGCCGGTCGTCGGCCGCGGTGAAGCCGGCCCGCTGGTTGAAGATGCGCTCGTAGGTGAGCGTCTCCTTGCCGAGCTGCATGAGCGCGTCCACGTCCCACGCGTCACCGGTGTGCGCTGCGGCCATCTCGTGGATCGCGGCGAACGCCTCGGGGATGTCGAGCACGGGGAACGCCACGAAGATGCAGAAGCCGAGCGAGTCGAGCATCGCGGTCGCGATCTGCAGGTTCTTGGAGAGCTCCGCCTGGCCTTCCGAGGTCAGCGGGTCGATATAGCCCCCGACCTTGAGGATGTTGGTGGCTACGCTGTAGCCCGCGGTGTGGTCCGCGCCCATCGTCGAGGTGGCGTACGTGACGCCGATGCCCTGGACGGCGCGCGGGTCATACGCCGGTAGCGCCTGGTGCTTGACCACGGGGATGCGCTTCACACCGAACTTGATGCCGGTCGCCTCGGCGCCGTCCCAGATGACCCGCATCTCGGGGTCATCGAGCCCCGCGTTGAGCGCCTTGAGCGCGGCAGAGCCGTCGCCGAACGCGATCGCGCCGGAGTCCATGTAGACGGCCAGCGTCGCGCCCATCTCGATGGTGTCGAGGCCGAGCTCGCCGCACGCGCGGTCGAGGTCGGCGATCGCATCGAGGTCGCTGATGCCGCAGTCCGCGCCCATCGACCAGGCGGTCTCGTACTCCGGGCCCTTGGTCTTGTAGTGGCCGTCTTTGTCGACCCAGTAGCGCGAGCACTGGATCACGCAGCCGGTGTGGCAGCCGTGCTGCGCGTTGCCCCCGCGCTCGAGGATGGTGTCACGCTGGCGCTCGCCGCCGATATCGTCCGCGCTCTCGAACGAGCCCTCCGAGAAGTTCCGCGTCGGCAGGCCGCCCGCCTCGGACAGGATGTTGGTGAGCACGTTGGTGCCGTACGTCGGCAGCGCCTGCCCGGAGACCGCGTGCTCCTTCATCGCGGCTGCGAACCGCTTCATCGCGGCGTTGAACGCCTCCTTGTCGGCGTGGTCGAGGTAGCCGAGCCCCTTGTCGGAGACGACGACGGCCTTGAGCCCCTTGGAACCCATGACCGCACCGAGCCCGCCTCGGCCGGCGAAGCGGTTCGGGTAGCCCTTGGGGTCGGAGACCGCGATGGCCGCCGCACGAGCGCCCATCTCGCCGGCGGGGCCGATCGTGATGGTGGCGTAGCGGTCGTCATCGGCGCGCATCTCGGCGATGCGGTCGCTGAGCGCGTAGTTCGTGAGTCCCTTCCAGTCGTCGACACGCTCCAGGCGCGCCTCGCCGCCGGACTCGATGACGAGCATGTAGAGCCCGTCGTCCGCCGGCTTGCCCGTCACGACGATCGCGGCGATCCCGTTGCGCGCGAGCGCATGAGCGGCCTGCCCGCCGGAGTTCGATTCCTTGATGCCCCCGGTGAGCGGGCTCTTGGCGCCGATCGAGATACGGCCGCCGTTGGGGGCGGTCGTCCCGCCGAGCAGTCCGGGCGAGATCACGAGCACGTTGTCCGGGCCGAGGGGATCAGCGTCGGCCGGCACTTCCGAGAAGATCACGGCGTCGGTGAGCGCCCGCCCTCCGTAGCGTGCCCAGGCCTCGGGCAGCGGCTGTCGTTCGATGGTACCCGACGACATGTCCACACGTAGCAGTTCTCTCATAGCGACCTCCCTTTCCGTCCCCGGGGAACGCGCCGGATCGCCGGCACGCGCAACGGACCTCCATCCATTGTGCATACCCGTTGCCACGTAGTCGAATACCGATTCCCGGCGTGATTCGAGTGGTTGCGGCGTCCGGACGGGGAGACGCAGGGAAGACGAGGGGTCAGCCCTCGACCCGCGCGGTCCCGGTCGGCTCGGCGAAACTGAATCGACGGCCTTCGGTCTTGGCCGCGTACATCGCCATGTCCGCCGCGTGCATGAGCTCGCTGAAGCTGCGACCGCACTCCGGGTAGAACGCGATCCCGATGCTGAGGTCGATGTCGATCGCGCCGCGCGAGGTCGCCGCGGGCTCGGCCATCACGTCGAGGATCTTGCGCGCCACGAGCTCGACCGCCTCGGGCGAAGGGGTCTGCGGCAGCAGGATCGTGAACTCGTCGCCGCCGAGGCGCGCGACGGTGTCGGACTTCCGGACGCAGTCGACGAGCCGGCGGGCGACCTCGGCCAGCAGCTCGTCGCCGGCCGTGTGCCCGAGCGTGTCGTTGACCGCCTTGAAGTCGTCGAGGTCCATGAACATGACGG
The DNA here is from genome assembly GCA_030019445.1 of Anaerosomatales bacterium. Lineage (GTDB taxonomy): Bacteria > Actinomycetota > Coriobacteriia > Anaerosomatales > Anaerosomataceae > JASEEU01. The sequence goes on from JASEEU010000004.1 coordinate 140,351, forward strand.
CGAACGTCGCTTCCTCCCGCTCGGCCCGGTGGATGGCCACCGCGAGACGGTCGTCGAAGAGCGCGCGATTGGGCAAGCCGGTGAGGATGTCGTAGTACGCCATGTGACGGATGGTCTCCTCGGCCTCCTTCCGCGCGCTGATATCGTGCGCTACGGCCTGCACTGCGGGCCTGCCGTGGTAGGTGAGCGGTGTCGCGGCGATCTCCACGTGCATGAGGCTGCCGTCGACGCGCTTCATGCGCACCTCGGTCGCTCCCACCGCCTCGCGCTCCAGCGTGGTGCGACGGATGCGCGACGCCGCGAGCTCGTGGTCGTCGGGGTGCACGAGCTCCATCACGTGTCCGCCGAGAAGGTCCTCCGGCCCGTCGTAGCCGAGCATCCGCGCGCCCTGGGGGTTGATGAACGCGATGACTCCCTCGATGTGGACGAGGATGAGGTCAGGGGAGAGCTCGACGAGGCGGCGGAAGCGCTCCTCGGACTCGCGCAGGAGCTTCTCGGCGTTCTTGCGCTCGGCCACCTCGGCCTTCAGGTCGCGGTTCGCCTGCTCGAGCTCGGCGGTCCGCTCGCGAACGCGGTCTTCCAGGCGCTCGCTGTACTCCTGGAGCGAGAACTCGGCGCGCTTGATCTCGGAGATGTCGCGCGTGACCGCTGCCACCGACTCCGCGCTGCCGCTCTCGCCGGGGATGGGGTACCAGGTCTGCTCGAGCCACTGGTCGTCGCCGTCGGGGCGAACCCTGCGCCGGACCGCGACGGCGGTGGCCTCGGTCCTCAGGACGTAGCGGACCCGGCAGCCGTCGCACGGGTCGTCGGAACCCTGGAGCGCCGTGTGACACAGCGCGCCGATGACGGCCTCCGGCTCCACGCCGAAGATGTCGGCGACGCGGCTGTTGGCGTAGCGCACGTGGAAGTCGGGGTCCACCACGAGTATCGCGTCGGGGCTGTGGTCGTAGACGAGCCCGAGCTTCATGCGCTCGTGCGCAAGCTCGCGCTCGGTGTGCTCGTGGTGCTTGAGCAGCCGCCGCGTGTACGCGATGCTCGCGAGCACGAGGGCGATGGCGAGCACGCGTGAGGCGATCGCCGGCGCGTTGGGGGTGAGGAGCTGCGCGAGGAGGCCGCCCGGCTCGCCGTGGAGGAATGCGCGGAGCGTAGAATCACCGACCCAGACGACGATGACGGCTCCCGCTCCCACGGCGATGAGGGGCGGCACGACATGCGCACTGCCCGATGTGCCCTGCTGGCGCATCTCGGTCCCCCATCTCGGCAGCCAGCACGTTCCCCGGTTGGATTAAGGTTACCTCATCAACTGCCGTTTGTATCGGTATGTCGCGTGCCGGAGGTTAGCGGAAGCCGCGCCGCGCGGGTCTTCGCATGGGGCCGTACGCGCCGTGCCACGGTGGTACAATCGTCGGACTCGTTGACCCTGTCTCGTGGAGGTCGCTATGCACATCATCGTGCTCGGGGGCGGACCGGGCGGACACGCGGCGGCATTCGAGGCGGCACGCCTCGGCGCCGACGTGACGCTCGTGGAGCGCGACCGTCTCGGCGGGACGTGCCTGAACTGGGGCTGCATCCCCACCAAGACGATCCTGCGCTCGGCGCACATCGTCGCCGACACCCGCAACGCCCGGAAGTTCGGGTTGAACGCCGCTGTGGCGAGCGTCGACGTGGAGGCGCTGCGCGCCCGCAAGGAGGGAGTCGTCGACGAGCTCGTCGGGCAGGTCGAGGGAACCGCGCGTCGGCTCAAGGTACGGGTCGTCGAGGGGGAGGGCGTGCTCGCCGATCCGCGGAGCGTGCGTGTGACCCGCGCCGACGGTGGCGTGGAGACCGTCACCGGTGATGCCGTGATCCTCGCCACCGGCTCGGTCGTCTTCAAGCTCCCGTCGATCGACCACGAGATGCCCGGCGTCTGGACGAGCGACGACGCCGTCTCGCTCGTGGACATCCCCAAGGACATCGTCATCATCGGCGGAGGCGTCATCGGCCTGGAATTCGCGTGCGCATACGCGGCGTTCGGCAGCCGCGTCGCCGTCGTCGAGCTCATGGAGCAGGTCCTGCCCGGCAACGACCGCCGCGTGGTGAAGCAGACGCAGGCATCGCTCGAGGCGATGGGCGTCGAGTTCTATCTGGGAGACGCCGTCGAGCGTGTGGAGCGCGCCGGCGAGCGGATGTCGAGCACCCTGCGCAGCGGCACGACGCTCGAGAGCGATGTCGTCATGAGCGCGGTCGGCCGCGTGCCCAACTCGGCGGGCTTCGGCTTCGAGGAGGCGGGGATCGAGCTCGACCGGCGCGCCGTGAAGGTGGACGCTGACTTCCGCACGAGCGTGGAGGGCGTCTACGCGGTCGGCGACCTCATCGGCGGCATGATGCTCGCGCATGTGGCCGAGGAGGAAGGCGTCATCGCCGCGCGCAACGCGGTGGCTGAGCTCTCGACCGTCGGCGCGGAGGCGCAGCTTGAGAGCGTGCGCTACGACTGCATCCCCGCGTGCGTCTACACGTTCCCCAACGTGGCGGTCGTGGGCTCTTCGCGCGATGCGGCCAAGGAGCGCGGCATCGACGCCGTGCAGGCCGTCGCCAAGTTCGCTGCCAACGGCAAGGCGCTCGGGGAGGGCGAGGCCGAGGGCTTCGTGCAGGTGGTGGCCGAGAAGGGCAGCGGTCGCATCATCGGATGCCAGATCGTCGGCCCGCACGCCGTCGAGACGATCCACGAGGTCGCGCTCGCGATGCGCGAGGACCTCACGGTGCTCGAGGTGGCCGAGATGGTGCATGCGCACCCGACCGTCTCGGAAGTGATCAAGATGGCCTGCCGCGACGCGGCCGGCAAGTGCGGCTGCTGACACCGTGGCCCGGTACCGGCACGGTGAGACGGGCGCGACGGCGCGGCTTCCCGAATGGATGCGCCGCCCCATCGCGCGTGAGGGCTCCTACGAGACCGTGAAGCAGTTGATGGAGCGGCTCGAGCTGCACACGGTCTGCGACTCGGCCCGTTGCCCCAATCGAGGAGAGTGCTACAGCAGCGGCACGGCCACGTTCCTCGTGGCCGGCGACGTCTGCACGCGCGGATGCCGCTTCTGCGCCGTCGATGGCGGGGCGCCTGCCCCGCTCGACCCCGGAGAGCCCGCGCACATCGCCGAGGCGGTGCTGGCGATGCGGCTCAAGCACGCGGTCGTCACGATGGTGACCCGCGACGACCTTCCCGACGGCGGCGCGGCGCACGTGGTCGCCGTCATCTCCGCGATCCGCGAGGTCTCGCCGGGCACGCGGGTCGAGGTGCTCGTAAGCGACTTCGGCGGCGACCTCGGGGCGGTCGACGCGGTGTCGGGCGCCGGCCCCGACGTCTTCAACCACAACATCGAGACGGTGCCCCGTCTCTACGGTCAGGTGCGGCCGGGGGCGGAGTATCAACGGAGCCTTGACGTGCTCGCTCACGTCGCGCGCTCCCGCGCCGGCATGCCACTCAAGTCCGGTCTCATGGTCGGCCTGGGGGAGACGCCCGCCGAGGTGGAAACGGTGCTGCGCGACCTGCGGGAGGCCGGATGCACGCTCGTCACCATCGGGCAGTACCTGCGGCCGGGCGCCCGTCATCTGCCGGTGGCCGAGTTCGTGTCGCCCGAGACGTTCGATCGCTATGCGCGCCTGGCCGAGGAGCTCGGCTTCACGGGTGTCGCGAGCGCGCCGTTCGTGCGCAGCAGCTATCACGCAGGTGAGATGGCGGACGGGGAAGCGTCGGTCTAGGTGCCCGTACGGCCGAGCACGATGGGGTCGGCGGCGCGGTCGCGGCCGGCCTGCTTGGCCGAGTAAAGCCCCTGGTCGGCGGTCGCGAGCAGACGATCGATGCTGCGCGGAAGCGACCCCGCGTCATCCGCGGCGACGACGCCGCCGATTGACACGCTGAGCGACAGGCGCGTGCCGTCGGGACCGATGAGCTCGATGGCACGAACCGTCTGGAGTATGCGGTCGGTGAGCAGGCAGTACTCGTCGGCGTCCGTCTCCGGAGCGATCACCGCGAACTCGTCGCCCCCGTAGCGCACGACGAGGTCGGACGCGCGGATGGCGCGGCTGACGCCCTGGGCGATCGCCTCGAGCGCCGCGTCGCCGGCGGCATGGCCGTGCTCGTCGTTGAGCTCCTTGAAGCGGTCGACGTCGACGAGCAGCACCGCGAGCGGTCGTCCGTAGCGGGCCGACCACGCCGCCCACTGAGGCAGGTGCGTGTCGAGCGCGCGCCGGTTATGGATGCCGGTAAGCGGGTCGCGGGTGGCGAACACGGCGAGCCGAAGGTTGTCGCGCCACGTGCGTGAGAGGATGCTCGCGAGGAACGCAGGGAGGGTGTCTCCCGCATAGTGCCGCTCGATCGCCTCCACGAGCCGCTGCAGGTGGCGGTCGTACGCCTGGTGTCGCTGCTCCGCTCGGCCTGGCTCGGTGAGGTCGATGAGCTCGCCGAAGATCGGGTCGATCATGAAGAACTCGATGCGAGCGGCGAGCGCGAGCATCGCCTGAGGCTCGCAGTCGGTGAAGTCGGATGGCAGAAGCTGCCGCAGTTCGAGCTCGAGCGACTCGAGCCGCGCCGCCAGCCCCGCGGTGTCGTTGACCACGTCGGGGAGCAGGCCCTCCTCCCAGGCGCGCAGGAGGTCACGCCACCACGCGACGTGGGAGCCTTCCTCTCGCGACATGACGCGGAGCGTCTCGGCCAGCTCCGGATCGTCGCACACCGCCGCCATCGACGCGTAGGTCTGCTCGGCGAGCGTGTCCATCGCAACGCAGTGCTCGAGGATCTCCCGCATGCACGCCTCCCTCGTCTGACAAGAGCATATCCCAAATCCGGCTGCTAGGATTGGCGCATGGCATACGAACCACGCACGTATCGGCATACGGTCAGCGCCTCGGGGCTCCAGACGTTTCAGGTCGTGCGTCGGGAGACCGACCTGCAGATCAGCGCCGTGCGCGATCTGACGTCGGAGGCGGTCGAGCTCGTGGATGCGCTCCGTGCCGACCTGGAGCGCTACATCGGGCGCGTGCCGCGTTTCGCCGAGAGCTACGCGCCGCTCGATGTGGAGCCCGGCGCATCCGAGATCGTGCGCGCGATGGCCGCGGCCGCGCAGGCGGCGGGCGTGGGACCGATGGCGGCGGTGGCGGGCGCGATCGCCGAGCGCGTCGCGCGCGGGCTGGCCGAGAAGAGCCCCGACGTCATCGTGGAGAACGGCGGGGACCTGTACATGATGGGCGCTCACCCGAGAACGGTCGCGCTCTGGGCCGGCACGTCCCCGCTCTCGGGGCGGGTGGGGATCGCGTTCGACGCCGATCGGATGCCGATCGCGGTGTGCACCTCCTCGGGGACCATCGGGCACAGCCAGTCGTTCGGCCGCGCCGACACCGTGACGGTCATCGCCCGCGATGGCGCGCTTGCGGACGCCGTGGCGACCGCGCTCGCCAACAGGGTGCGGGATGCCGGGGACGTCTCGGCCATCCTGCGGCACGCCGAGGGCATCGAGGGCGTCTCGGGCGTCGTGGTCATCCTCGGCGATCATCTCGGCGCATGGGGCGATGTGCGCCTCACGCGCGTGGAGGAAGATACAATACGACCCGGTACGCCGAGCGCTGAGAGGGGCAACCGTGGACAGCATCGATGAACTGGATATGTTCGAGGCCGAGCGCCGGATGGCGCTCTACAACGAGTACCGTGACGCTGCGCGCGTCTTCACGTACTACATCGAGACCGAGCTGCGCGCGTATCTCGCCAACGACGTCGCGGTCGAGCCGGTGAACGGGCCCGGAGGCGTCTACTTCAAGGTCACGCTCACCGACGTGTGGATCTACGAGGCCGAACGGCTCAATCGCTTCGTGCCCGAGGCCGTCATCTGGTCGGTGACCGACGTGCACGTCCAGAAGCTCAAGGCCGAGGAGTAGAGCCGGATGGCATCAGACGGTGTCGAGGTTCCGGGCGATCGCGACCGCGCAGCGGAGCGCGCTCGCAAGCTTCGCGAGGAGATCCGCCACCACAACTGGCGGTACTACGCGCTCGACGAGCCCGAGATCAGCGACGCGGCCTACGATGCGCTCGTACGCGAGCTCGAGGCGATCGAGAACGAGTATCCGGAGCTGGTGACGCCCGACTCGCCGACGCAGCGCGTCGGCGCACCGCCCGGCGACCAGTTCGCGCCCGTCACCCACGTGCAGCGCATGTACTCGCTCGACAACGCGATGGGTCTCGACGAGCTCGACGCCTGGCTCGAGCGCATGGAGCGGGAGGTCGGCGGACGCTCGTGCGCGTACGTCTGCGAGCTCAAGATCGACGGCAGCAGCATCGCGCTCACCTACGAGGACGGCAGGCTCGCGACAGCAGCCACGCGCGGCGACGGCACCACCGGCGAGGACGTGACCGCCAACGCCCGGACCGTGAAGAGCATCCCGCTCGTGCTGCTCCACGAGGCGGAGGGCCGCATCGACGTGCGCGGCGAGGTCTACATGCCCAAGGAGAGCTTCGCCCGGCTCAACGAGGAGCAGGACGAGGCGGGCCAGCAGCCGTTCGCCAACCCGCGCAACGCCGCGGCCGGCTCGCTCCGCCAGAAGGATCCCGCAGTGACCGCGTCGCGCGACCTCTCGGCGTTCATGTACCAGGTCGTCCAGACCCGCGCGCTCGGCATCACGACGCAGAGCGAGGCGCTCGGCTGGCTGCGTGCCGCCGGCTTCAAGGTGAACCCCGACATCACGACGTGCGCCTCGGCCGATGAGGTCCGCGCGTTCTGCGAGCGGGCGCTCGAGATCCGCAACGACCTGCCGTACGAGATCGACGGCGTCGTGGTGAAGGTGGATTCGTTCGCGCTCCAAGACGAGCTCGGGTACACCGCCAAGGCGCCCCGCTGGGCGATCGCGTTCAAGTTCCCTCCCGAGGAGAAGACCACGACGCTCACGGACATCCGCGTGAGCGTCGGCCGCACCGGCGCGATGACGCCGTACGCGGTCTTCGAGCCGGTCACGGTGGCGGGTTCCACCATCGCGCGCGCCACGCTGCACAACGAGGACGAGGTCGCGCGCAAAGGCGTCCTCATCGGCGACACGATCGTCGTGCGCAAGGCCGGCGACGTGATCCCCGAGGTCGTCGGTCCCGTCGAGCGGCTGCGCGACGGCTCCGAGCGCGCCTGGGAGATGCCCGACCACTGCCCCTCGTGCGGCGCGAAGGCGTATCGCCCGGAGGGGGAGGCCGTCTGGAGGTGCCCGAACGCCGCGTGCCCGGCGCAGCGGCACGAGCGCATCCTGCACTGGGCGGGTCGCGGCGCGATGGACATCGACGGGCTCGGCGAGGAGATCGCCGCGCGTCTTGAGGAGACCGGGCTCGTCTCGGACATCGCCGACCTCTACGCGCTCACGTTCGAGGACCTCGCCGGGCTCGATACCGGCCGGACGCGCAAGGACGGCTCGGCGGTGCTGCTCGGCGAGACGATCGCCGGCAAGCTCATGGCGAGCATCGAGGCGAGCAAGGAGCGTCCGCTCGCGCGCCTGCTGTTCGGGCTCGGCGTCCGGCACGTCGGCTCGACCGTCGCGGAAGCGCTTGCCGACGCCTACGGCAGCGTCGACGCGCTCGCCGGGGCGTCGGAGGCGGAGCTGGCCGAGGTGGAGGGCGTCGGACCGGTGATCGCCGAGAGCGTGCGCCGCTTCTTCGATGCCGAGGAGAACCTCGCGCTCATCGGACAGCTGCGCGAAGCGGGCGTCCGGATGGAGGCCGAGCGCGGGGAGGAGCTCCCGCAGACGCTTGCCGGTCTCACGTTCGTGCTCACGGGCGCGCTCGAGCGCTGGACGCGCGACGAGGCGGCGAACGCGCTCAAGGCGCGGGGTGCCAAGGTGTCGGGAAGCGTGAGCAAGAAGACGTCGTACGTGGTGGTAGGCGCCGAGCCGGGGAGCAAGTTCGACAAGGCCCGCGAGCTCGGCGTGACGACGCTTGCCGAGGACGAGATGGAGCGTCTGCTCGAGGGCGAGCCGCCGGGAGACGAAGCGTGAGCCCGGAGCCGCTCGTGCCGCTCAGGTGGTCGACCGGCAGCGTGCTGCTGCTCACCGTCATCGTCGTCGCTCTCATGCTGGCAGCGGGAGCGCTCGCCGTCAGCGCGTCCGATGTCCTGGGCGTGACGGGCGACGCGCTCACCCTCGCGCAGCTCGGCATCCTCACCGCCGCTTATGCGCTGCCGTTCTCCGTGGTGTGGCAGCGTGCCCGGGCGGCGGGGGTGACGCTCGCCGCCGCGCTCGGCTTTCGTCGCTTCGAGGCAGGTCGAAGCATCGCCGCGGCCATCGGGTCCGTCGTCATCGCGCGTCTGGTGAACGTGGCGTACACGTCGCTCCTCTCGGCCCTCGGTGTCGAGCCGCCCTCCGCCATCGATATCACGCGACTCTTCCCGGACACGCCCGTGGGCATCGTCGCCACCGTGCTGCTCGCGCTCCTCGTCGCGCCGCTGGCCGAGGAGGCCCTGTTCCGCGGCGTGATCTACGCGGGGTTGCGGGACCGCTATGGCGAGCTCGTGGGTCTCGTAGTGTCGTCCGGCGTGTTCGCGGCCTTCCACTTCGAGCTCTACGTCTTCGCGCCCATCTTCGTGCTCGGGCTGCTGCTCGGCCGGATCATGTCACGCTCGCGCTCGCTCTGGCCGGCGGTGATCGCGCACGCGCTCTTCAATGCATCGGCGCTGGTCATCCTGTACGTGTTGCCGGCGCTCGGCCTTGCGTGCGCACCCACCGGCGCGGGAACGGCGCTCCTGTGAGCCCTCGGGCCAAGCTCCTCATCACGCCGCGGGCGTGCGACCGGTGCGGGCGCTGTCTTGCCGCCTGCCCTCACAACGCCGTCCGAGTGGGACGCGCCTACATCATGGTGGACTGGGCGCGGTGCGACGGCTGCGCCAAGTGCGTGGCGGTCTGCGAACGGGGCGCGCTCGCCGCAGCCGACTCCGCGCGCGCGACGCCACGCGCCCGGAGCGCCTCCAGCAAGCCGACGCCCTCCGCCAGGCGGCCACGCTCCGGGACGGTCGCCGCGAAGCCGCGGGCGGCATCGGCTCGCGCGGGCGGCCGGCTCGCCGCGGGCGAGTGGAGCGTCCTGGAAGCTGTCGCCGCCATCTCCGTGACGTTCGCGGCGTTCATGGCCAAGGAGGTGGTGCTGCTCTCGGACGCTGTGCGCGGCTTGCCGGCCGACGTACAGGCGCCGGTGCGCGTGGGTGTCCTTGCGCTCTACTACATCATCCAGCTGGTGCTGCTCTCCTGGCTCGTGAGCCGCCGGGACGAGGGGTTCGCCGAGGCGCTGCGTCTGCGTCGGCCGCGGGGCGGTTTCTTCCAGGCGATGCGCTCTGTCTGGCTCGTGGTGGCGGGGCTCCTCGCAACGCGCGCAGTCGCCACGGTCTACGGGCTCGTGACGCGCGAACTGGGCCTCACTCCCCAGGCGGGGACCGAGACGGTCACGCGGGTCTTCGGCACGCAGATCGGCGGCCTGCTCCTGGCGTTCGTCATGCTCGTCATCGTCGGCCCCTTCGTGGAGGAGCTCATCTTCCGCGGCGTGTGCATGCGCGGCCTGGAGTCTCGCATCGGCGCGTGGCCGGCGATCGCGGTGCAGGCGCTCGTCTTCGCCGCATTCCACCGGTCGTGGTGGCTGCTCTTCCCCATGACGGGTCTCGGCGTGGCGCTCGGCTGGCTCGCGCACGAGCGGGACAGCCTCTGGCCGGCTGTCGCCCTGCACGCGGCGTACAACGCCGTGTCGCTGCTGGCGGTGGCGTGGGTGCTTGTCTCGGCATGAGGTATGGCCGTCCGCGGAGAGCGCATGCTCCGCTATCATAGGACGCGTCCGTTCCACCGCGCCTGGAGGACCGTATGCCCATCTCCGAGTCCGATGTCCGGCATGTCGCCATGCTGGCACGCCTCGCCCTCTCCGACGAGCAGGTGACGCAGCTTACCGAGGAGCTCGGCGCCATCCTCGGCCATATCGACGAGCTGCAGCATCTCGACCTTGCCGACGTGCAGCCCACGGCGCATCCGCTCGACATGACGAACGTCATGCGACCGGACGAGGTCCGGCCCGGTCTCACGCGCGAAGACGCGCTGGCCAATGCCCCTCAGACCGAGGACGGGGCGTTCGTCGTGCCCCCCATCGTCGGGGGAGGGGATGACGCGTGATCGACCTGAACACGCTCACCGCGCGCGAGGTGCGCGACCGCGTCGTCGCCGGCGATGTCTCCGCGCGGGAGGTGGCCGAGGCGGCGTTCGGGCGCATCGAGGCGGTCGACGCAAGCGTGCACGCGTTCCTCGAGCTCACCCCTGAGATCGCGTACGAGGCCGCCGGGCGGATCGACGCCGCGGTGGCCGCCGGCGAGCCCGTAGGACCCCTCGCGGGTGTGCCGGTGGCCCTGAAGGACAACATGAACCTCGTCGGAACGCATACGACGGCAGGGTCGAAGATCCTCGGGCCCTACCGGAGCGTCTACGACTGCACCGCCGCGCGGCGCCTGCTCGACGCGGGCGGCATGCTCGTCGGCAAGTGCAACCTCGACGAGTTCGCCTTCGGCTCGTCCACCGAGAACAGCGCGTACGGCCCCACGCACAACCCCTGGGACCTCTCGCGCGTACCCGGCGGCTCGTCGGGTGGCAGCGCGGCGGCCGTGAGCGCCGGCATGGCGGCGATCGCGCTCGGCAGCGACACCGGCGGGTCGATCCGGCAGCCGGGGGCGCTTACGGGGACCGTCGCGCTCAAGCCCACCTACGGCCGCGTCTCGCGCTACGGCGTCATCGCGTTCGGCTCGTCGCTCGACCAGATCGGGCCGTTCGGCAAGTCGGTCGAAGACTGCGCGCTCGCGCTCGAGGCGATCGCGGGGAAAGACCCCCTGGACGCCACGAGCGCAGCCGAGCCCGTGCGGTCGTACGCGGCGGGCCTCGGCGAGGGCGTCGAAGGACTGCGTGTCGGCATCGTCTCCGACCTGCTCGACGTGGAGGGGTGCGCGCCCGAGGTGCGCGCGGCGTTCTATGCCGCCGCCGAGACGTTCGCGTCGCTCGGCGCTGAGGTCGGCGAGGTGCGGCTGCCGACCGCGCGCCACGGGCTTGCGGCGTACTACATCATCGGCCCGGCCGAGGCGTCGTCGAACCTCGCGCGTTTCGATGGGATCCGCTACGGTCATCGGGCCGCCGACGCGACCGACGTGCTCGACCTCTACACGCGCTCGCGCGCGGAAGGGTTCGGCCCCGAGACCATCCGGCGCGTCATGCTCGGCACGTACGCGCTCTCCGCAGGGTACTACGACGCCTACTACGGGCAGGCGCAGAAGGCGCGCACGCGCATCATCGACGACTATCGTGCGGCGTTCGAGCACTTCGACGTGCTCATCACCCCGACGGCCCCGTCGGTCGCCTTCAAGCTCGGCGAGAAGGCCGACGACCCGTACGCCATGTACCTCTCGGACGTCTACACCATCCCGGTGAACCTTGCCGGCGTCTGCGCGGTGAGCGTGCCGTGCGCGCTCGACGAGGCCAGCGGCCTGCCGATCGGGCTGCAGATCACCGGCGACTACTTCGACGAGGCCACGATCCTGCGTGCCGCTGCGGCCATCGAAGCCGAGCGCGCGCTCGACCTCACGCCGCCGCTCGTGACCGAGCTGCTCGACGCGCAGGCCGCCGAGGCGGGCATGGCCGCGCAGCGCGATGCGGCGCTGCGTGCCGAGGGCTGAGGCGCGGAAGCGGTCTAGAACGCTTCCGGAGTGGCGAGCGTCTCGAGGAGCGTATCGGTCGCGTGGTCGAGGTCGCGCTCCTCGATGACGAGCGGCGGAGCCAGCCTGAGCGTGGTCGCGTGCGTGTCCTTGCAGATGACGCCGCGCTCCAGGAGCCGCTCGCAGTAGCGGCGCGCCGGACCGGCCTCGATCTTGAGCTCCACGCCGGCCCAGAGCCCGATACCGCGCACCTCGGCGACCGCCACCGGGGCTTCGGCGCGCAGACGCGCGAGCATCTTGTCGCCGAGCACACGCGAGCGCTCCTGGTATTCACCGGTCTTCACCAGGTCGAGCACGGCGGTGCCCACGGCGCATGCGAGCGGATTGCCGCCGAACGTGCTGCCGTGCGTCCCTGCGACGAGCACCGCGAGGACCTCCCGGCGCGCGACGACCGCCGAGACCGGCAGGATGCCGCCGCCGAGCGCCTTGCCGAGCAGGTACATGTCGGGAACCACGCCCTCATGCTCGCACGCGAACGTCGCGCCCGTGCGGCCGAAGCCGGTCTGGATCTCATCGGCGATCAGCAGGACATCGTGCTCGGTACACAGGCGGCGAGCCTCTCGCAGGTAACCCGCAGGCGGAACGATCACGCCGGCCTCGCCCTGGATGGGCTCGACGAGGAAGCCGACGACCATCGGGTCGGCGAGCGCTTCGGCCAGCGCGGCTGCGTCGCCGTACGGGACGGTGACGAACCCCGGCGTGAACGGCCCGAAACCGCCCCGCGCGGTCGGATCGGTGGAGAAGCTCACGATGGTGGTCGTCCGCCCGTGGAAGTTGCCGTCGCACACCACGATCCTCGCGCGGTCCGCCGGCACGCCCTTGACGTCGTAGCCCCACTTGCGCGCGGCCTTGATGGAGGTCTCCACGGCCTCGGCGCCCGTGTTCATCGGCAGCATCATGTCCATGCCGCACACGTCGCACAGCGCTTCGGCGAACGTGGCGAACGTGTCGCTGTGGACAGCCCGTGAGGTGAGCGTCAGCCGGTCGAGCTGCCGCTTCGCCGCGTCGACGAGCGCGGGATGCCGGTGCCCGAAGTTGAGCGCCGAGTATGCCGAGAGGAGATCGAGGTACCGCTTGCCCTCGATGTCGGTCACCCAGGCGCCTTCGGCCTCGGCGACCACGACGGGGAGCGGGTGGTAGTTGGGAGCGCCGAAGCGCTCGTCGCGATCGATCTGCTCGGCCGTCTTGGGGGGTACGGGTACGGCGAACTCGGTCATGCGGGCTCCTTCGGGCGGCGGGACGACGTCGCGCGGCTGCGGGCGCTCCTCGCGCTGCGCGTATGCACTCTGCACGCCAGGGTATACGTAAGGCGCCGGACGGGCAATCCGTCGGCGGGAGACGCCGGCGTGTGTCGCGTGTCTGGTCCGCTACCTCGAGGGTACATCCCATGCATGTAGCGTGTCCGCGCTTGCGGACCTGCGCGAGGGGGGTGTCGCATGAACGGGTGGCGGCGTCTGTGCGTGGCCATGTTGGTCGCGGTCGTATCGTGGGGGGTGGTTCCGGCCGCAGCATGGGCGGCGGTGGCGGTCACGTTCGATAGCGACTGGGGCAGCGAAGGGACGGCGGCCGGCCAGTTCAACGGCCCGGTCGACGTGGCCGTCGACAAGTTCGGCAACGTCTACGTCGCCGGCGGCGGCAGCAGCGGAGACCACCGGGTCCAGATGTTCACATCGGACGGGACGTTCATCACGAGCCGCGGGACGACAGGCGCAGGCTCGGTCGACCTCGATACCCCGAGGTGTGTCACCACCGATCGGTGGGGAAACGTGTATGTCGGGGAAGCAGGAAACGGCGGGCGCATCCACACGTTCGGCTATGCGCTCACCGACTGGAACGGGGTCTTCGACGGCGCCGGGCCGAGCGCGATCACGGACCCGCGCGGCATCGGCGTCTCGCTGGACGGCTACGTGTACCTGACCGACACGCTCACCGCCAACATACAGCGGTGGACCATGTACAAGAGCTTCATGGACTCCTTCACCCCGGTGGGGCAGCCGACGATGGGGCTTGGTGTCTCCCAGGACGGGAAGGTCTACACGACGACCGACTCCCCCAGCGGCATAACGCACTCGGTGGCGGTCTACGACCCCGTCTGGGGGACGCCCACGCTGACGTGGGGCGGATACGGCACGGCTCCGGGTCAGTTCGACCGGCCCTACGACGTGGAGACCGACCCGCTCGGCCGGGCATACGTCATCGAGACCGAGGGCGAGCGAGGTCAGGTGTTCACGCCGCAGGGCGCGTTCCTGGCGCAATTCGGCTCGAGCGGCGGCGGCGACGGCCAGTTCTGGTGGCCCTACGGTATCGCGGTGGGCCCCGGTCGGAGCCTGTACGTCGCTGACTACGCCAACGACCGCATATCGAAGTGGACGATCACAGCGCCGACCGAGGTCGCGAACGTCGCAGGTTCGAACCGTGTCGCGACCGCGATCGCGGCGTCGAAGAAGGCGTACCCCAACGGTGCGCCGGCCGTGGTGATCGCCACCGGCTACAACTGGCCCGACGCGCTCGGCGGCACCGCCCTTGCGGGCGCCGTGAACGGGCCGATCCTTCTGACGGAGCCGGATGCGCTCCCCGCGGCTGTGGTGACCGAGATCGGGCGGTTGGGCTGCGAGAAGGCGTACATCCTGGGAGGGGACTCGGCGGTGAGCGCGGCCGTCTTCAACGCGGTGAAGGCGAGCCTCACCAGCCACGATGCCGTCCGTCTCGGCGGCGCGAACCGCTACGAGACGGCCATCCTGATCGCGCGCGAGCTCAAGAAGGCCCGCGGCAGCTCGTATGACGGGACGGCGTTCGTCTGCACCGGCAACGACTTCCCGGACGCGCTCTCCGCCGCGCCGATAGCGGCGGCCAACGGGTGGCCCATCTACCTGACACCGACCGACCACCTGCCTGCGAACGTGAGGACGGCGCTGCTCGAGACGTGGGGCGGCAACCCGTCCAACCACGGCTACATCATCGGCGGCGAGGCCGCGGTCGGCGACGCCGTTGAGACCGAATTGGCGACCGCGCCGTTCTTCGGCTTCGGCCGGATCTTCGGCTCGAACCGCTACACGACGTCGGCGAAGGTCGCACAGACCGGGTACACGGGGATGGGGATGCTCTGGAGCAGACCCGCGATCGCCACGGGAGAGGACTTCCCGGACGCGCTTGCGGGAGGCGTGCTGCAGGGCAGCGACGCGAGCGTGCTGCTGCTCACACCGTCGGATTCGCTCCATCCGTCCGCGGCGGCGGCGCTCGAGGCCAACAAGGACATGATCTGGGAGATCCGCTTCCTCGGCGGCACCGGAGTGGTGAGCACTGACGCGCGCAACCAGGTGAGGACGATCCTGTCGCTCCCGTGGTAGGCGCGTGAGGACGATCGGCGGGCGGTCGGGCGTGATCCCGGCCGCCTGCTCGCGCCGGGCGACTGCGCTAGAATCTGACGGTACGCGCATGCGCGCTGCACCCACACGCATCCGGGAGGAGAACCGCCCAGTGGCAGCCGATCGCCTGACCGACGTCATGGAACGCTACGAGGCCGTGATCGGCCTTGAGATCCACACGGAGATCACCGCCTCGCGCACCAAGATGTTCTGCGGCTGCCCGGTCGCCTTCGGAGGCGAGCCCAACACGCGGGTCTGCCCCGTGTGTCTCGGCATGCCGGGAGCGCTCCCCGTGCCCAATGAGGCGGCCATCGAGTGGACGGTGCTCGCGGGGTTGGCCACGGAGTGCGACATCGCGCTCTGGAGCCAGTTCCACCGCAAGCAGTACTTCTATCCCGATATGCCCAAGGACTACCAGATCTCCCAGTACGACCTGCCTTTCTGCAGCGATGGACGCGTGAGCGTCGAAGTGGACGGACCCGGGGCGGCAGAACGCCTCGACCGCGGGCACGCGCTCGAGTCAGGCCTGCTCACGGGGGATGCCGAGGCGTACACGACCGTCATCGGCATAACGCGTATCCACCTCGAAGAGGACACGGGCAAGATGGTCCACGTCGGCGGGGCCGAGGGCCGCATCGCCGGAGCGGACTACTCGCTCGTGGATTTCAACCGGGCGGGGACGCCGCTCATGGAGCTCGTGACCGAACCCGACATCCGCACGCCCGAGGAGGCGCGTCGGTTCGCGCAGAAGCTGCGCCAGATCTGGCTGGCACTCGGCGTGTCGGATTGCAGCATGGAGGAGGGCTCGCTGCGCGTCGACGCCAACGTCTCCATCCGACCGCGCGGCGCGACCGGCCTAGGGACCAAGACCGAGGTCAAGAACATGAACTCGTTCAAGTCGCTGCACGACGCGCTCGCCTACGAGATCGTGCGTCAGGCCGAGGTGCTCGACGCCGGCGGCGTGATCCAGCAGGAGACGCGGCACTGGGACGTCGGCGCGAAGCGCACGAGCGCGCTGCGCTCCAAAGAGGAGGCGCACGACTACCGGTACTTCCCCGAGCCCGACATGGTGCCCTTCCAGTTCACCGAGGAGTGGATCGCGGCGTTGGCCGGACGCTTGCCCGAGCTGCCGGACGCGCGCAAGGCGCGCTTCGTTGCCGAGCTCGGTCTGCCGGCGCAGGATGCGGTTGTGCTCACGTCCGATACCGCGCTGGCGACGTACTTCGAGGACGCCGTCGCGGCCGCGGGAGCGGAGCGGGCCAAGGCGGTCGCGAACTGGGTGACCGGTGAGTTCGCGGCGCACCTGAACGCCGCGGGCATCGGCGCGGACGCCAGCCCCGTCACGCCCGGTGCGCTCGCTGAGATCGTCGAGCTCGTCGACGGTGGGACGCTCTCCGCGCGACAGGGCCGGGAGGTCTTCTCGGCGGTGATCGAGACGGGCATGGCGCCCTCGGCGATCGTCGAGCAGCGCGGCATGCGCCAGGTGAGCGACAGCGCGGCGATCGAGGCGGTGGTGGACCGCGTGCTTGCGGCGAACCCCGACGAGGTCGCTCGGTACCGTGACGGCAAGACCGGGCTCATGGGGTTCTTCGTGGGCCAGGTCATGAAGGAGATGCGTGGCCAGGCGAATCCCGGCGTGGTGAACGACGTGCTACGCGCCCGGCTCGGCTAGGTCGTCGGGCGCTGGCGCAGCGGTAGGAAGGGGCGAGAAGTCAAGGTGGGCACGGGCGACTCGGCATTCGTGGCTCCGCACGAACAGGTCGTGCTGATGCTCGACAGGCTTGCGCGTGCCGCGCTCGAGCCGGAGGAGCTCGAGATCGCCGTGACGCGCGTCCCTGCCGGCTTCCGCTTCATCGTCGAGCGTTCCCCTGTCGCCGAGACGAGCGCCTTCCCCGACGGCACCCGGGCCTTCCTGCTCTTCACCGAGGATTCTGTGGCGGCCGACATGGCCGAGGGTGCCGAGGTCGAGCATATCGCGACCGCCGCCTTCGCACGGCTGCTGGATCAGCTTGCACCGCATGCCGCGCAACCTCGCGCGTTCATGCTGCGCGTGCTCGATAGGGTGACTGCGGCTGCCGAGGCGCAGGGCAGGTTGCTGGACTAGCGGACAAGCGTGCCATGTCGAGAGGAGAGCGGAGATGTCGGACAGCGTGGGCGCCGGGGTGGCGGTTCGCCTCGGGGAGTTCGTGCAGCGTCACGCGCAGCAGGACACGGGCGGCACGTGGCAGCTCGAGAGCAAGAAGATGCTTGAGATACACCTCAACAACGGCAGGGTCTTCACCAAGCTTGGCGCGATGGTGGGCTACTACGGCGACCTCAAGTTCGAGCGTTCGGGGTACGGCGGCGCCGGCAAGTTCCTCAAGGCCGCGGCGACCGGCGAGCGCGCCGCGACGACCCAGGTGACCGGCTCGGGCATCCTGTACTGTGCCGACCAGGGGAAGGAGATCTCGATCCTCTACCTGGAGAACGAGACGATCTTCGTGAACGGGAGCGACTGCCTGGCGTACTCCGACAGCCTGTCGTGGGACATCGTCATGACGGGTGGCGCGGGCTTCATGGCCGGAGGGCTCTTCTCCCTGAAGCTCTCGGGAACCGGCTACGTGGCGATCACGACGCACGGCCAGCCGCTCGTACTGGGTGTCGCTCAGGGCCAGCCGCTCTTCACCGACCCGAACGCCACGGTGGCGTGGTCGGACGGCCTGCAGACCACGGTCAAGACAGATGTGAACCTCAAGACGCTCACCGGTCGCGCGAGCGGCGAGACGTTCCAGATGCGCTTCGACGGGCAGGGATTCGTCGTCCTGCAGCCCTTCGAGGAGGTCGTCCAGCAGACCAACGGGTAGGGCGTCCGGGATGAGTCTCCCGGAGATGACGACCGCCGGACGCCCGTCTTGCGCCGTGCGCGGGACGGGCGTCGCCGTTCGCTCCGGTCCTTTGCGCTGAGCACTCGGATGCGGCCTTCAGACACCTCAACATGACCGCCCATCAGGAATCCCGGCATTTCCCGAAAACCCTCTTGCGGGGGGTGTCACCTTCCGGTAACGTGGTCAACGTCCCGAGAGGTCGGACCGGGCGAACCGCCAAAGGCGACGTACCAGTAGCTGCCGGCGGGGTCTCGCCGGAAAGGTTTAGCGCAAGCGGGCCGGACCGTCGCAGTCTCCAAAGGTGTGAAACGGGAAATCGCGGAGTAGCGGTCTCGCAGGCGAGGTCTCTCGGGACACTCTTTTGCTCACGAACGGGCGCCTCCGGGCGCCCGTTGTGCGTCCGGCTGTGCTCCGCTGCTCGTGTCCTTCGGGTGCAGCGGTGGTAGGCTTGTCGGAGTCGCGTGCGAAGGGGGGAGTCGCGCATGGGCGTGCCGCCGGAGGGTAGAGCGGTCTCGATCGAGATCGTCGAGATCCAGGGTTCAGGCGCCTGTCCCGTGGGACACGTGGTCGGAGACCGATGGGAGGTCGAGTCGGCCATCGTACCCGCGGGGCTCTGCCGATGGGCCTACGCTGCGATGCTGCCGTTCCTGCAGCCGCTCCGGTTCGGCGGAGCGTTCCCCTGGGAGGCCGAGGGGGAAGCGCTCGTCTGCTGCCCCGACCCCGCCAATCCCGTCGTCTTCCGCCTTAGGGTCGAGGAGTAGCGCATGCCGCTGGCCGACGCGCGCAGGCTGACCGAGAAGACCGCCTACTTCCCGGGCATCACCAACACGGGATGGCACGAGGAGGTGCTCGTCGATCCCGGCATCGATGAGGCCGCATACGTCGCCACGGGCGCGACGACGGTGGTCGTCACGCACGGACACGCGGACCACTTCTCCACTGCGGCCGCCATCCGACGCGCCGGCGCGCGGGTGGTCGCTCCGCGCGAGGAGGCGACCCTCATCGAGAATCCTGAGGTCAACATCCGCGGGATGTTCTCGTGGGCGAAGCCCTCTGACGAGATGGTGACCAAGCTCTTCCGGGGCGAGGGTTGCCCCGTCGATGGCTACCTGGACGAGTGGCGACGCCCCGGTCTCCAGGCGGTGCCGCTGGCCGGTCACACGCTCGGTCATACCGGCGTGATGACCGATGACGGCGTGTTCTTCACGGGTGACGCGCTCTACGTCACCGCGCTGTGGGAGCGGCACCCGCTGCCGTACTGCATCGATCCGACGCTCGTGCGCGTCTCGCTCGATCTCATCGGGCGCCTGGGACCGGACTGGATCGTGCCGGGCCACGGCGACCCGGTGGAGGGGGCGGCGGTCGCGACGCAGATCGCGCACCACCGCGATCGCATCGACGCGATCTCGGCTGCGCTGCTCGACATCCTTCGCGTGCCGCATACGACCGAGGAAGCGATCGCCGCGCTGTGCGAGCACCTGCAGATCGCTCAGAACCCCGCGCAGTACTGGCTCGCGGTCACGACGGTCAAGGGCTTCCTGTCGGAGCTGCTGCAGCAGGGGTTCGCCGAGTTCTTCATCGACGCGCACCGGGGGTGCTGGCAGGCGTTGTGAGCCGCATGGAGCGCGAGCGGCCCCGTCCGGCCCCGGCGTGGACGCCGGTCACTCCAGCGCGGCGCGCTGAGCACCCGGATGCGGCCTTCAGACACCTCAACATGACCGCCCGTCAGGAATCCCGGCATTTCCCGAAAACCCTCTTGCGGGGGGTGTCACCTTCCGGTAACGTGGTCGACGTCCCGAGAGGTCGGACCGGGCGAACCGCCAAAGGCGACGTACCAGTAGCTGCCGGCGGGGTCTCGGCGGAAAGGTTTAGCGCAAGCGGGCCGGACCGTCGCAGTCTCCAAAGGTGTGAAACGGGAAATCGCGGAGTAGCGGTCTCGCAGGCGAGGTTTCTCGGGACACTCTTTTGCTCACGAACGGGCGCCTCCGGGCGCCCGTTGTGCGTCCGGCGTGCGGGGAGCTAGATCGCGGGCAGCTCGGGTTCGGTCGGCATCTCGGAGGGCAGCTCATACTCCCAGTCGGTCAGCCGCCAGGCGCCATCTTCGAGCTGATAGTACGCCCACACCCGTGGGCTGTACGTAGAGATGGCGTAGAAGCGCCACTTGGTGAGCGAGACCTCGACGACCCGCGGATCGGCCGCGTCGGGTGTGATCCGCATGACGACCGCCTCGGGCCAGTCGTCGCCGAGCGTCCGCCAGAGCGTGGCGCCATCCGGAGCGTCCAGCTTCAGGCCGTCCGGCTCCCACGGGCCGAGCGAGATCATCTCACGCTCTCCCGCGCCAAGCGTGTCGACGGTGCTTGCGGAGTCCTCGATCTCAAAGGGGATGTCCTCGGCGACCATATCGTCGCTCTGGACCGTGAACTCGATGCCGGCGCTCACCGCGTCGCTTGCAGGGTGCGTGGCGCGGACGATGAACAGGTCGCCGTAGTACCAGTCTTCGACGGCGTCGTACCAGCCGGGCTCCCAGGTCGTCTCCTCGATACGGAATCCCGGAGCGAGCAGCGCGACTGCCTCGGACACGAGCGTGGTCTTCTCGGCAGGTGCCGGCTCGAGCATCGCACGCACGGAAGGTGACCAGGCCAGCCACTCGGTGAGGCGCTCGTCATCGTCGGGTGTGGCGGTGGGCGACGGATCCGCCTCGCCCGTCGACACGTCGGATGTGAACGGCGCGTAGAGCATGAAGGCGCCTGCGACGACGCACCCGCAGGCGAGCAGCGCGATGACGACGAGGACCAGCACGACGAGGCCCGTCCGGGAGCGCGCGGGGGTGGGCTGAGCGGGCAACGGGGCCGGGGGCGAGGGGACGGGCGGCATCTCCGCCGTCGGCGGGCGGGTCGGTTGCTCCGTCTCGCTCATCGTGGCTCCTTCGTCATGCGGGCTCCTACCGAGGATACAGGGTGCCGGGCCGTGCTACCATCTGCCTGTCACGCGCACGCACGCTCCGTCGTCCCTTCGCGACGGACGATCAGATCGACGGCAGGCCGCGGGCCGCGGGCGTGCTACGAGGAGGTCCCATGGCGGACGACCTGAACGCGGTGCTGCAGGACCGGATCGATCGGACGCGCGCGACGACGCTTCGGCTCACCGCGGTGCTCGTCGCCACCCTGGTCCTCGCGTACGCGATGCTCGTGGTGTACACGGGGTTCCGCCTGCGCGAGGACCTGCTCGCTCAGTCGCGCGCGTACCTCGACCTCATCGTGAGCATGCGCGTCTGGAATGCGGGTCACGAGGGCGTCTGGGTCGTCAAGCGGCCGGGCGTGGACACCAACCCGTACCTCGAAGGCATCGTCGAGCATCCCGACCTGGAGAGCGTCGACGGACGTGTGCTCACGCTCCGCAATCCCGCAGCGATGACGCGCGAGGTCTCCGAGATCGTCGACGCGCGCGACGGTGTGAGCTTCCGTCTCGTGAGCGAGCGCCCGCTCAATCCGGGCAATGCGCCGGACGCGTGGGAGCGCGAGGCGCTTGCGGCGTTCGAGGAGGGCGCCGAGGAGCATTCGGCCCTCGCGGACGGAGACGCGCTCGCGTTCCGCTATATGCGCCCGCTCGCTACCGAGCAGGCGTGTCTCACGTGTCACGCAGGGCAGGGCTACTCGGTAGGCGACGTGCGCGGCGGGCTGAGCGTCACCGTCCCCATCGAGCCGTACATGGCCGGCTTCGCGCGCGACGCGCTCGTCGGCGGGCTCGTCGTCGCGTTCCTCGCGGGCCTCAGCATCACGGGCGCGCGCGTCGTGCTGCGCCGGTACACCGAGGAGGTCACCGCGAATGCGTCGCGTCTGGAGCGGATCGCGACGACCGACTACCTCACCGGCCTGGGGAACCGTCGCGCGGCGATGGACCGTCTGCGTAGCGAGGTGGAGCGCGCCCAGCGTACTGGCCGCATGCTCTCGGTCATGATCTCAGACATCGACCACTTCAAGCGTGTGAACGACGCCTTCGGCCACGGAGCGGGCGACGACGTGCTTCGCACGGTCGCGGACGCGATCACGGCGTCGGTGCGCAGCTACGACCACGTGATGCGCTTCGGCGGCGAGGAGTTCCTCGTCATCTCTCCCGAGACAGGGGCGGCCGAGGCGGTCGAGATCGCCGAGCGCATCCGTCTCGCGGTGGCGGCCGCGCGTACCTCCTCGGAGAAGGGTGCGCTCTCCGTGACGTTGTCCGCCGGTGTGAGCGAGCTTGCTCCCGGTGATGACGCGGACCGGCTGCTGAGCAGGGCCGACGACGCGCTGTACGCGGCCAAGGAGGCCGGTCGCGACCGGGTCGTGCGAGCGGATTAGACGATGTCGCGTGTTTCTCGGAACCTTTCGGGGGCCTGACGCATCATATGGTCGGGCGACGGAAGGAAGGACGTATGGACGAGATCGAGCTGGTGGAGCGTGCGCGCAACGGCGATGAGCGCTCCTTCGCGCTGCTTGTGCGATTACACGAGCGTTCGTTGTTCGCGACCGCGTACGCCATCATGCGCTCCGAGTGGGATGCCGCCGACGCGGTCCAAGACGCGCTCGCCGAGGCGTACGCCAAGATCGGGGCGCTGCGGAATGCCGTGGCGTTCAAGGCATGGCTCACGCGGATCCTCGTGAACCGGTGCTACGCCGTGCTGCGCAAACGCAAGCATGACGTGCTGACGGCCGACCCGCCGGAGCCGGAGGCCTACACGCATCTCGGCAGGGAGGAAGGGCTCGACCTGATGCGAGCGGTCCGCTCGCTCGACCTGGAACATCGCGAGGTCATCGCCCTGCGGTACTTCCGTGACATGAAGCTTACCGAGATCGCCGAGGTGCTCGATTGTCCGCTCGGCACCGTGAAGTCCCGCATCAACCGGGCGCTCGGCCGCCTCGGCAGCGCCCTTGGCTCGAACCCATTCGTGGAGGTGGCGGAATGAACTGCGAAGAGATCCGAGACGACCTGGAGGCGTACGTCTTCGGCGACCTCGGCGCCGACCGTGCGCGTGTCGTCGCCGACCACCTGGAGTCGTGCCCGACGTGCGGTGCCGCCTACGAGCGGACCCGCTCGCTCATCGGGGACCTGAAGGAGCTCGGCGAGTCGTTCGCCCCGCTGGAGCGCTACGAGGTGCCGAGCGCCGCGCCACGACGGTCGCCGGCGCTCTGGGGTTGGCGGCTGACCGCAGCGGTCGCGCTCATCTTCGCCGGTCTCTCGGTGGCCGCGCTCGCGGTGCCCGCCATCGCCCAGCAGCTGCCGGTCCCGGTGGCGCGCAAGCTCGACCGGCTTGAGAGCGAGAACGAGCGACTGGCGAGCGAGGTCGCGAGCCTGACTATCGAGCTGCGTTCCATCGGGGGCGAGGAGGTCCCCGTGGTGCAGGATCCGGAGACCGATGTGCCTGCCGATGAGGCCCTGGCAGTGCAGAACCTCGCCATGAGCTTCGTGCGCGCGCAGTACGCGGGCGACCTCGAGGCCCTCAGGGATATGGGCACCGAGCGGCTGCGCGCCGATCTGGCGGCCCATCCGGACGACTATCTGCGTGCGCAGGGCGCCGAGGTCGTGTTCGCCCAGATGACCGATGTGGCGCTCACGGAGGACGGCACGTATCTGCTGTTCGTGCGACTGATGGACTCAGCCGAGTGGTCCGAGAGCCAGTACCAGGAGAACTTCGAGATCAGGCGTGTGGACGGGCGCTGGCTCGTAGACTTCATGGGCATGGACGCCTGACGGTTCCAGGCGCTGCGTGCGCGAAGGCCGCCCGAGACTCCGGGCGGCCTTCGTCGTCCTCGGTGCCGATGCCCCAGCGACCGCTCACGCGGCCGCGGAGACGTCGCATGTCGGGTCAGGCGTTGCGAAGGCTCGGCCTGAACCGCCGCAGCAGCAGCGAGCTCGTCACGACGCTCACGCTCGAGAGCGCCATCGCGCCGCCGGCGAGCTCCGGCCGGAGCAGGCCGAGCGCCGCGATCGGGATGCCGAGCGTGTTGTAGCCGAGCGCCCACACGAAGTTCTGGCGGATCTTGCGCATCGTCGCGCGCGAGAGCTCGATGGCGGTGACGACATCGCGCAGGTCGTTCTTGATGAGGACGATGCCCCCCGTCTCGACGGCGACGTCGGTGCCGGCGCCCATCGCGATACCGACGTCCGCGGCCGCGAGCGCCGGGGTGTCGTTGATGCCGTCTCCCACCATGGCCACCGACCGGCCGGCCTCCTGGAGCTTCACGACCTCGGCGGCCTTGTGTTCCGGGAGCACCTCGGCGAGCACGTGATCGGGCCGGATGCCGGCCTGCGCCGCCACCGCCTCCGCGGTGCGCCGGTTGTCGCCGGTGATCATGAAGACCTCGACGCCCATGGCCGTCAGGCGCGACACCGCCTCGGCGGAATGCTCCTTGATGGTGTCGGCCACCGCGACGAGTCCTGCGGGCACGCCGTCGATCGCGGCCAGCATGACGGTCTTGCCCTCGGCCTCGAGCGCGCCGATGCGCTCGTCGAACGCTTCGAGCGCGACGCCCTCGCGCGCCATGAGCTTCCGGTTGCCGAGCGCGACGCGCCTTCCGTCGACGTCGCCTTCGACGCCGTGGCCGGGCACGGCCGAGAAGCCCGCGACGGTCGGCAGGGAGACGCCCTGCTCGGCGGCGTGGCTGACGATCGCCTCGGCCAGCGGGTGCTCGGAGCCCTTCTCGAGTGCGGCGGCGAGGCGGAGCAGCTCCCCGACGTCGGTGTCGCCGAACGCCTCGATCTCGGTGACCACCGGTCGGCCGTGCGTGAGGGTGCCCGTCTTGTCGAACACGATCGCGTTCAGCTTGTACGCGGTCTCGAGCGCCTCGCCGCTCTTGATGAGGATGCCGTTCTCGGCACCCTTGCCCGTGCCGACCATGATGGCGGTGGGCGTGGCAAGGCCGAGCGCGCAGGGGCAGGCGATGACGACGACCGCGGTTGCGGTGAGCAGGGCCTTCACGAACGGCGTGAGCTCGCCGTAGAACGACGCGTCCACGAAGTTCGGGACGATGAACATGCAGATGAGGAACGTCACCACGGCGGCACCGAGCACGGCGGGCACGAACACCGCCGAGATGCGGTCGGCGAACCGCTGGACGGGCGCCTTGGAGC
>JASEEU010000005.1 GCA_030019445.1 Anaerosomatales bacterium
CGTCGTCGCGCGGTCCGGCAGGCGACGGGGAGACGTCGGCCCAGGCGGGGCGCTGTCCTTCTCGGCCATCATCGCGCCCGGTGAGCAGCGCGACGGCCTCCTCGGGCGTCATGTCGGCCCGGCGCCACCACAGCGGCGACTCGGCGCTCCCGCTCACGACGTGGTAGCTCACGATCTCGCCCACCGCCGCCACCGCGTCAGACGGCACGGCGGCGAGGCGAGCGACCGCTCCGCTCGGCGCGGGGCCATCCGACGGCCCTGCGGCACCGGCGATACCTGCCGCGCCGACCGCGAGAACGATAGCGGCGAGCAGCAGTCGGCGTCCCGACAGCATACGCATGGTATCCCCCTGCACTCCGGCGGCATGACCCCTCTGCCGCCTTCGTTCACAATGAGCAAGTCCCGCTCATGATACTGTCGAACGGCGCTCACTTCCAGCCCTGGCGCCGCGTCCCGCGCCTGGGCCGACCGTCGATCCGGTCGACCTCCCGGTCGCGCCGATGACCGTCACCCGCACCACACGCGCTCGAACACCTCGTTGCCGAGAAGCCAGCCCCGGGCCGTCGTGCGCCACCGCCCCGACGCCCGCACCACGAGACCCTCGGCGCCGAGCTCGGCCATGACCTCCTCCAGCTCGGCTGCACGCACATCCTCCTCGGCCACGCCGTGCACGAGCCGCAACCCGAGCATGACGTCCTCGCGCGCGACCTCCTCGCGTGTAAGCACCTCGACCTCGCGCGGAAGGGTCCGCCACTCCAGGTCCGCGGCGTTGGACCAGCGTACACGCGCGGCGTCGGGGTAGTCGTCATTGCCGATAAGCCCCGCCACCCGTGCCTGCGCGACGTCGAGCATGCCGTGCGCCGCGGGTCCGAGGGCAAGGTAGGGCACCCCCGACCAGTACGCGAGGTTGTGGCGTGACTCCGCGCCGGGAACGGCGTAGTTCGCGACCTCGTAGCGCGCCAGCCCGGCGCGCGCGAGCGACTCCTCGGCGAGCACCATCATGTCGGCGGCCGTGTCCGGGTCGGGCGGCTCCACGATGCCGCCGTCGACGGCCACCGCGAGCGGCGTGCCCTCCTCGAGGGCGAGCGGGTAGACGGAGACGTGACGTGCTCCGGTGGCGACCGCCGTCGCGATCGTCTCCGCCCACGACGTCAACGACTGCCCCGGGACGCCGCAGATGAGGTCGACCGACAGCGCGAGGCCCGCCTCGCGCACGTCCGCGCAGGCCTGGGCGGCGCGTCGGGAGTCGTGGCGTCTGCCGAGCATGCCGAGCACGGTGTCGTCGAAGGACTGCACGCCCACGCTCACACGCGTCACGCCCGCGGCACGCAGGCTCGCGAGCGACTTCGCGTCGAGCGAGTCCGGGTTGGCCTCGACCGTCACCTCGGCGCCCGGAGCGATCGCGAACTCGGCCGACACGCCGGCGAGCACCGCCGCGACCTTCTCGGCCACCAGGCTGGGCGTGCCGCCGCCCACGTAGACGGTCTCGAGCGCGCCGCGCATGCCGCGCGCGCCCCACCAGCGCGCCTCTGCCAGCACCTCGGCGACCCAGCGTGACGTCGCCGCCTCCGCCGCGTCGGACAGCGAGAAGAAGTCGCAGTACGAGCACTTGGAGCGGCAGAACGGGACGTGCACGTAGAGGTGCGCGGGCAGCCGGGCGGACGTGTCGGCGGCGCTACTCATCCACCTTGAGGATCGCCATGAAAGCGTCCTGCGGCACCTCGACGTTGCCGACGTTCTTCATCCGCTTCTTGCCGGCTTTCTGCTTCTCAAGCAGCTTGCGCTTGCGCGTGATGTCGCCGCCGTAGCACTTGGCGAGCACGTCCTTGCGCTTGGCCTTGACGGTCTCGCGCGCCAAGATCTTGCCGCCGATCGCGGCCTGGATGGGCACGTCGAACATCTGCCGAGGGATGATCTCGCGCAGCTTCTCGGTGAGCACACGCCCCCGCTGGTACGCCTTGTCCTTGTGGACGATGAAGCTGAGCGCGTCCACCGGCTTGCCGGCGAGGAGGATATCGAGCTTCACGAGGCTGCTCGGCCGGTAACCGATGTACTCGTAGTCCAGGCTCGCGTAGCCCTTCGTACGGCTCTTGAGCTGGTCGAAATAGTCCATGATGAGCTCGGAGAGCGGTATCTCGTAGTGCATCTCGACCGTGGTGGCCGAGAGGTACTGCATATCCTTGAACACGCCGCGACGGCTCTCGGAGAGCTCCATCACCGCACCCACGAAGTCCGGTGGCACGAGCACCGTCGCTCGGAGGTAGGGCTCTTCGACGCGCTCGATGCCGCCGGGGTCCGGCATGTCCTGGGGCGAGTGCACCTCCACGAGCTCGCCGTTCGTCCGGTATGCGTGGTACTCCACGCTCGGCGCAGTGGCGAGCAGGTCCAGATCGAACTCGCGCTCCAGCCGCTCCTTCACGACCTCCATGTGCAGGAGGCCGAGGAAGCCGACGCGGAAACCGAACCCAAGGGCATGGCTCGACTCGGGCTCGTAGAGCAGCGCGGGGTCGTTGAGCTTGAGTTTGTCGAGCGCGTCGCGAAGGTCGGGGTACTGGTCCCCGTCGATCGGGAAGAGCCCGGTGAAGACCATCGGCTTTGCTTCCCGGTAGCCGGGCAGCGGGTCGACCGCGCCGTGCTTGGCGAGCGTGACGGTGTCTCCCACGCGTACGAGCGCGGGGTCCTTCAATCCCGTGATGAGGTAGCCGACCTCGCCGACGCCGAGCTCGTCCACCGGCGTGTTGGCGGGCCGACGCACGCCGACCTCCTCGACGTCGGTCACCACGCCCGTCGCCATCATCTTGACCTTGAGGTTCTTAGCGAGCGTGCCGTCGATGATGCGCACGAGCGCCACCACGCCCCGGTACGCGTCGAAGTAGCTGTCGAAGATGAGCGCCTTGAGCGGCGCTTCGGGATCGCCGACCGGTGCCGGGACGCGACGGACGACCGCCTCGAGCGCCTCTCTGACGCCCTCCCCCGTCTTCCCGCTCGTGAGCACCGCTTCATCGGCGGGGATAGCAAGCGCCTCCTCGATCTCGTGGCGTACCCGCTCCGGCTCGGCAGCCGGCAGGTCGATCTTGTTGATGAGCGGGATGATCTCGAGGTTCGCGTTCATCGCCATAAGCGCGTTCGCGACCGTCTGGGCCTCGACCCCCTGGGCGGCGTCGACCACGAGCAGGACGCCTTCGCACGCCTGGAGCGAGCGCGACACCTCGTACGTGAAGTCGACGTGGCCCGGCGTGTCGATGAGGTTGAGCTGGTACTGATGACCGTCCTCCGCGTCGTACCAGACGCGGACCGCCTGCGCCTTGATGGTGATGCCGCGCTCGCGCTCGATATCCATCGAGTCGAGCACCTGATCCATCATGTCGCGCTCGTCGACGGTGTGCGTGAGTTGCAGCACGCGGTCGGCAAGCGTGGACTTGCCGTGGTCGATGTGCGCGATGATCGAGAAGTTGCGTATGTAGGCGGGTTGAGTCATCAGACGCGTAGTGTAACAGGCGGGCATGGCCGAGGGAACGAACGCCGCCGCTCCCTCGGCCATCACCGCTGGGGATCAGAACCCGCGAGCGCCCCGCATCTGGGTGGTCCCGCCGTGGCAGTCCTCGCAGTCCACACCCGGATGGCTCGTGACCTTCCCGTGACCGTGGCACATCAGGCAGTCCATGCCGTCGTTGAGGTTGAACGCGTCCGCATGATAGGAGGTCTCGTACTTGTCCACGTAGTGACACCAGCAACCGCTGCCGGTGTCGTGCCATTCGTATGACGTCCCGTTGTGGCAGGCACGGCAGAACTGCGCGATCTGCTCGCTGCCGGAGACGGGCGCCACCGCCTGGCCATTGACCACCTCGGGCACGTGGAAGATGCTCGCGCTCCCGTGCGTGTCATGGCAGACCGCACAGTCGATGGGCGCCTGTCCCCTGATGTAGGGCGGCTTGAGCGACCCGGTGCCGTATCCCGTTCCCGAAGCCGCGCCATGGAAGTCGCCGCTCGTGCTCATCCATGCCGCGCCGACGTTGGTGAGGCCGGCCGGGAACGTCACACCTTCAGGAGCGGAACCGTCATGGCACTTCAGGCAGAACGAGTCGGGTACGGAGTTGACCTCATCGGCCACCGTCGTGTCGGTCGCCATCTGCTGGCTCCTGATCTGCGTCCACGACCCCGTCGTGGGGTTCCACAGGTAGAGCGCGACCGGGTAGCCGGCGGTCGGCTCGCCGTGACCGTTCCAGACCACGGTGAGCCCCTTGAGCTGCGCGAGGGCGTCGGCGCCCAGGTCGAAGCGCACGACCTGCCAGTTCCAGTCACGGTCGGTGCCGGTCAGGTCGGTGCGCCAATACGCCCCGTCTCGACGTCCAGACTGCCGAGAGTGGCCGCGGAGACCGCCGTCCCGGGCGCCGCAGGCGTCGGCTTGGCTCCGGCCGATGACGCGCTCTCCCACCCCGCTGCCGGCGCAAGCTCTGCGGTCACGTTCGCCGCGGAGAGCGTCTTGAGCCTGAGGTAGTCGCTGTCGACCGAGTAGGTCAGGCCGGGTTCGGGCGTCGAGAGCCCTGCGTGCGACGTCCGCCAGACCGCGATCACGGCTCCCTGCGCGGACTCGGCCGTGATGTCGCCTTTCAGCCGCGTGTTCCACTCGGCGCGGTACGCCTGGTGCGCGTCGTCGTCGGGATAGGACTCGTCCTCGCCGTAGGGGAAGGTGCTCATCTCGGCGAACGGAAGCGGCTCGACGGTGGGCGCCACGTCGGTCTTCGTGTCTTTGTAGTAGCCGTTGGTGTGGATCGCGTAGCGCCGCGTCGTCCCCTCGGCGGGCGGGGCGGGGGCACCGAAGCGCAGGCGCAGCTCGTCGCCGCCGCCGTAGATCACGAACCTGTCGTCGGTGGCGGCGAGCAGCGGCGAGACCTCGCCCAGGCGCGTGTAGGCGCCCGGGAAGTAGCTCGTGCGGCCGCTCGGCTCGCCGTACACGTACTCGTAGATCTCCTCTTCTGAAGACATCGGGTCGTATCCGCGCTCGCCAAGCTCGGCCGAGGCGAGCGGCAGCATCGTGAGCGTGACCGGGACGTCTTGGGTGGTGTCGATCGCGATGTGGTCCAGGTAGGTCTTGAACAGGAACGTGAAGCGGACCTTGCGGCTCTCAGACACCCAGACGTCGGTGAGGTCGAAGACGTAGGGGCGGCTGAACTCCGGCGGCTTGGGCAGCGCGCCCGCCGAGGAGGGCACGGCGACCCAGGCCCCGGCGGCGTCTTGCACCTCGAGCTTGGTGCGCGGGCCGAACGTGGCGGCGTGCGCGGCGCCTTCAGGCGTCGTCGGGAACATCGACATGGCGTCCATGACGACTTTGAGCTGCGGCGCGTCTGCCACGTCTCCCAAGTCGAGCTCGATCGTCTGGTAGGTGAAGCCGGCGTTGCGGTCCTCGTTCAGGACGTGGTAGCGCTCGTCGTCCTCGGCGATCGCGTCGCTCACGTCCGCGCCGGTCTGCACGTGGATGGCCGAGACGGGCGGCTTGAGGTCGCCCACGGTGTGCAGGACGCTTTGCACGCCGCCGAACGCGGCGCCGCCCGCCTCGCGCTTCTCGGCGAACACGTCGAGGCCGTCGGGCACGTCGATGGCGTAGAGGGCGAGCTTGTCGAGGTAGTCGGTCTCGAAGCGCTCTTCGACGAGCCTCAGGTCGAGCTCGCCGTCGACCGCTGCGGGCGTGGAGGAGAGCAGGTAGACGTCGTCGGGCGTCGGCTTCATGTAGCCGTTCTTGGTCTTGAGGGCGAGCTTGCCCGGGCCGTACAGGTCGGCCTCGAACGCGAACCGCTCCCCGTCCCACGTGAACAGGAACGGGCACGAGCCGGACCACTCGTCGGCATACTGCACAACGAAGTAGTCACGGGAGGACCACTCGGATATCGCATCGGTGTCGACCGCGTCGCGTGCACGGACCTCGACGTAGTGCGTGCCGGTGTACAGCCATGCCGGCGTGGTGTAGGACGTGCTGGAGGTCCACCCGGACGAGAGCGCCCCGTTCCCGTCGATCCGGAACTCGTACTGGACCGCATGCCCGTCGCTCGAGGAGACCGGAGAGCACCCCACCGTCGCACTGATGGGCCCCCACCCGGTGCCGCTGACCGTCGTCGTGTCGGAGGGCACGGGCGCAGGCGGCGGGGCGACGGGCTTGTACGTCCGGTCGGCCGAGTATGCGGTATTGCCGAGGGCGTCGGTCGTCCGCACGCGGTAGTGGTAGGTGACGCCCGGAGTCAGACCGGACATCTGCACCGCATGCGCTGTAACGAGGCTCGTGTTGCCGAACGGCGCTCCCGCGCTCTCGTTGCCGAGTTCGTAGGACGTGGTGAGCCCCCAGTCGATCCATGATGTCGCGGCCTCGTTGGTCGTCCAGGTGATCCGCGGGGACGCGTAGTTCGAGCCGATGGCGGTCAGTGCGATCCCGGAGATCAGCGGCGCCGCCCCGTCGTGCTGGGCACCGACGAGCATGTAGAGCGAGCCGTCCTCCCCCACCGCCGTGCGCAGGTTGGTGCTCAGGGCCACGGCCACGTCATCGGGGTCTGCGTACTTCTCGACCGCGGTGTTGGTGTGCGGGTTGTGACAATCGGCGCACGTCGTCTTCCCACCGCTCGCCAGCTGATCGGCACGCAGGACGTCGTGATGGGCCCGCGGGTCCGCGTTCACGGTGAAGCGCGTCCGGATATCGACGCCCGACGCTGAATTCGCGGCGCTGTCGTGACATCCCCCGGTTCCCTCGGCCAGACACGTGCGGCCATCGGACGCGACACGCCCCCCGCTGAGCAGCTCACCGCCCTCGGCGGTCCCGTGGACCGCGTGGCACACCAGACACTCGCCGTCTTCGGCGGCGCCGTCGGCGACGGCGACCTCGAGCGAGATCTGGTCGGTGTTGAGCGACCGATGCCCGGCCGCATAGTCCGACGGGCCGACGACGACGCCCGCTGCCGCCTCGGTGAGGCGCGCGGTCCGCGCATCGGCCAGCACGAGGATCTTCTCGGCCAGGCTCTGATGATCGCCGTCGCCTGCGATCACGGCTCCCTGGGCGGACTCGGCCGTGATGTCGCCTTTCAGCCGCGTGTTCCACTCGGCGCGGTACGCCTGGTGCGCGTCGTCGTCGGGATAGGACTCGTCCTCGCCGTAGGGGAAGGTGCTCATCTCGGCGAACGGAAGCGGCTCGACGGTGGGCGCCACGTCGGTCTTCGTGTCTTTGTAGTAGCCGTTGGTGTGGATCGCGTAGCGCCGCGTCGTCCCCTCGGCGGGCGGGGCGGGGGCACCGAAGCGCAGGCGCAGCTCGTCGCCGCCGCCGTAGATCACGAACCTGTCGTCGGTGGCGGCGAGCAGCGGCGAGACCTCGCCCAGGCGCGTGTAGGCGCCCGGGAAGTAGCTCGTGCGGCCGCTCGGCTCGCCGTACACGTACTCGTAGATCTCCTCTTCTGAAGACATCGGGTCGTATCCGCGCTCGCCAAGCTCGGCCGAGGCGAGCGGCAGCATCGTGAGCGTGACCGGGACGTCTTGGGTGGTGTCGATCGCGATGTGGTCCAGGTAGGTCTTGAACAGGAACGTGAAGCGGACCTTGCGGCTCTCAGACACCCAGACGTCGGTGAGGTCGAAGACGTAGGGGCGGCTGAACTCCGGCGGCTTGGGCAGCGCGCCCGCCGAGGAGGGCACGGCGACCCAGGCCCCGGCGGCGTCTTGCACCTCGAGCTTGGTGCGCGGGCCGAACGTGGCGGCGTGCGCGGCGCCTTCAGGCGTCGTCGGGAACATCGACATGGCGTCCATGACGACTTTGAGCTGCGGCGCGTCTGCCACGTCTCCCAAGTCGAGCTCGATCGTCTGGTAGGTGAAGCCGGCGTTGCGGTCCTCGTTCAGGACGTGGTAGCGCTCGTCGTCCTCGGCGATCGCGTCGCTCACGTCCGCGCCGGTCTGCACGTGGATGGCCGAGACGGGCGGCTTGAGGTCGCCCACGGTGTGCAGGACGCTTTGCACGCCGCCGAACGCGGCGCCGCCCGCCTCGCGCTTCTCGGCGAACACGTCGAGGCCGTCGGGCACGTCGATGGCGTAGAGGGCGAGCTTGTCGAGGTAGTCGGTCTCGAAGCGCTCTTCGACGAGCCTCAGGTCGAGCTCGCCGTCGACCGCCGCGGGCGTGGAGGAGAGCAGGTAGACGTCGTCGGGCGTCGGCTTCATGTAGCCGTTCTTGGTCTTGAGGGCGAGCTTGCCCGGGCCGTACAGGTCGGCCTCGAACGCGAACCGCTCCCCGTCCCACGTGAACAGGAACGGGCACGAGCCGGAGAGGCCGTCAGAGAAGTAGAAGTTGTCGAAGACCGACCAACCGAACGTCACGCCGTTGGCGTCCCGCGCCTCCACCCGCCAGGACCAGTAGCCGGGGGCGTTAAGGTTCGCGTACGAGTATGAAGTGCTCGCCTGCCACGGGGTCGTGAGGTGCAGCGTGCCCCCGTTGTAGCCCTGGAAGAGCTGCAGGCGGTACTCGACGGGACCTTCGGCCGCCGATAGGGATTCCCAGTAGAACGATGCTGAAAGCGGCGTCCCCATCCATGTCTGATCGGGCGGATACGGCGATGCAAGCTTCGGTCGGGGGAATCCATGCGCCCAGTCCCCCGACACGTAGTCCTCACCCGAGGGCGAGGCGGACCGAACGCGGAAGTGCCAGACCCCCGTGGTGAGCGAGCCGATCGTCACCGAGTGATTCGTCGTCCTGGTGCTCGAGCCCGCAGTGGCGCCGTACGCCGTGGTGAGACCGTAATCGACCCAGCTCGTCGTGTTGCCTGCCGTCACCCAGTCCACGCGCACGCTCGTGTCGCTGAGCACGGTGAACGTGGGGCCGGAGACCAGCTGCCCGTCGTACACATAGCGTGCCGAGGCAAGCACGTACACGTACCCGCCGGCGTCCACATGGTCGGCCGCACGGACCGGGACCAGCACCGACTGCTGCCCGGCCATCACCCTGCTGACGACCTGCTCCCATGTGCCGGTCGCAGGACGCCACAGGTAGAGGCTGACCGGGTAGCCGGCGGTCTCCTCACCGTAGCCTGACCACGAGAGCGTGGCGGTCACCACATCGGCAGCCTCCGCGGGGACAGCGAACCGGTACATCTGATAGTCGTGGTCCCCCGTCGCGGTCTGCAGGGCTGTGACCACCCGTGTTCCGTCCTCGCTCTCCACCCGCATCGCGCGCTCGGCCGACATCGGCGTCCCCGGCGATGATGGCGTGGGCAACGTCGCCGACTCCCACGCCGCGAAGCCGGTGCTCGAGGGACCGACGCTGATGAAGCCCACGGACCGACTGATGCCGTCGTGCCCCGATGCGTCGAACGCGGCTCCCCCGCGGTAGCTGTAGTCCGCGGGATATGCGGCGCCGGCGACATCATGACAGCCGACACACAGCTGCGCCCCGGTGACCCTCAGGAAGTCGCCGTTCGCCGAGCCGTGCGGATCGTGACAGTTCTGGCAGGACCCCGCCGCGGACGCAGACGTCGACCAGGTCGTGGCGGCCTTCTCGGAGGACATCACCGTCGAATGCAGCGTCGTACCGTAGACCGCGGAGCCCTGGTACGCGCCAATGGCCTCGACGTGGCACGCACGGCACAGCGACTGATCGTTTCCGGTCACCGTCGCGCTCGCAACCTCGCCGACAAGGACAAGCGCGCTCGACGGGGACCCGTGCGACGCGTGACACGCGGAACACGTCGCCTGCGATGCGCTCGTGGTCGGAAGGCTCTGGTGCGCGCTGCCGAGAAGGTATGTCTTCTTGTCCCCGCCCGCACGGGCGAAGTAGCCGGGCACGAGCCGGTCGATGGCGCGGTTGGCCACGACGCCGTGGCACGTCCAGCAGTACGCCTCGCCGGAGGTGACGGGCTTGCCGGTCACCGCGTCGAAGGAGCGCAGCAGGCCCGGGTTCTGGCCGGGGTCTTTGTGCGGGTCGTGGCACGAGGTGCAGTACAGGTCGCCGTCTTCGACCGGGTGCGTGCTCGCCGCGCCGGGGCGCGACTGGCCCTCGCAGGCGTAGAAGGCGGCCTGGACGTTGGCGCCCGTGGCGCCCGCGGGCGGGTTGCTCGCAGACGCGTTGCCGTGGCAGAAGTAGCAGGTGGTGCTCGAGCGGGCCGCGATCTTCATGCCCTCTGATGTCTGCAGGTCGTGGCAGACGCCCGTGCAGTAGTCGGTCTTCTCCGGCGTGGTGCCGTGGGGCTGGACGGTCGCGCCCGTCCAGTAGCTGAAGTGGTCGACCGAGCCCTGCAGGTAGCCTTCGGCGGTGAGCGTCGTCTCGTTCGCGCCCGCCACCCACGCGCCCGCGGCGTCTTGGGTCATGAGCTCGGCGGCGGCGAGCAGGCGCCCCGCGATCTGGAACTGGGTGACCGCAAGGGCGGTCTTGACCCCGAGCGTGGCGGGGGCGGAAAGCGGCGCTCCCAGCCCGATGTCATAGACGCCGGCAAGGCGCAAGAACCCTTGCCCCGGGCCGCCGTCGGCTTCTGCGACCGTCACGGTCGTGGTGCCGGGAAGCGAGCCTTCCGGGAAGGTCACGTAGACCTCGCCGTTGGAGGAGCGCACCTGACCGCCCTCAGGCCCCGCGAGGGACTCGATCCGGACCTCGCTGTTGTCCACGTAGGGGCTGCGGGCCCGCGCGCCCGAGCGCGTGCGTGCCTCGATCGCGTACGAGGCCGGGCCGGGCGTCGAGACCGCGATCGCGGCCGAGGTCTCGCCGGCGCGAAGCGTGGCCACGAGCTCCTCGCCCGTGGCGCCCATGCGCCAGACGCGGTAGGAGGCCGCACCCTCCGCCGGCTCGAAGGAGAGCAGGTCGCGCATGTCTCCCGAGAGCACCGTGAGGGCGACCTCTCCCCCGCTCTCGTCGGCGGGCGGCTTGGGCGCGGGAGTCGCGGGCGTGGCCGGGGCGTCGTCGCGCGGTCCGGCAGGCGACGGGGAGACGTCGGCCCAGGCGGGGCGCTGCGGCGGCGAGGCCGGGAGCTGAGCGGCGCCCGGACCGGCGGAGGGCTGCGTGGCATCGGCTCCCGCCTCCCGCACAGCGTCCTCCGACGACCCCGACGGCGTCGCGTCAGCGATGGACAGCGCGCCGGGCGTGGCGGTCGTCGACAGCGACGCTCCCACTCGGCCGCCCTCGCCTGCGTCACGCGCGGCCGGGCTGGAACCCATCCGGTCGGCGAGCGTCACGCCCGCAGCGAGTAGCATCGCCGCGACCAGCGAGGCAACGATCCAACGATCCGCTCGAGCACGTCTCGGCAACGCGTCCAGCCTCCTTGCGCTTGCAACAGCACGCCGCGGCCGGCGGTCTCCGTCGGTCGCGCAGTGGTCTTCAACGAGTCTCTGGTTTCCTTACCGTATCTTATCGGCCCCGTTCGTGCGCCGTACAGTGTCCGAGGTCACAGGCGTCATCGCGCTTGGCGGCACCCCGTGCGTGTGGTACTCTACACGGGTTCGTCGACACCCCACTGCGACGGGCACGACCATCGGAAGGAAACAGAACGTGGCCAACATCAAGAGCCAGAAGAAGCGCAACATCACCAACGAGAAGGCGCGCCAGCGCAACAAGGCCGTGAAGTCCGCTGTCAAGACGGCGGTCAAGAAGGTCGACGAGGCCGTCGCCGCGGGCGACAAGGATGCCGCCGTCGCCGCTGCCGGCGCCGCCTCGCGCGCGCTCGACAAGGCTGCCAGCAAGGGCGTCATCCACAAGAACCAGGCTGCCAACCGCAAGTCGGGCGTCATGAGCAAGGTGAAGGGTCTCGAACACTAGCTCAGCGCGCGATCAATCAGACGTGCAACAGGGCCGGGGTAGTTCCCCGGCCCTGTTGTCTTGCGGCTGACGAGCTCCCGGACCACATCGTATCGAGGGGTCCGCGGAGCGCAGCATCACGGCAGCAGCGTCACCGCGTGGCAGTTGAGGCACAGATCGTCGTCCGTCTCGACGAGGAACGACGGGTTCGTGGCCTGGTGTGGGAAGCTCAGGAACAGCGGGTTGTCAGCGGCCGGGTCGTCGCCCGTGTAGTCCGCCGTGTACGTCGACTCGACGTTGCGGGCATCCTCGTGGCACTGCATGCAGAGCGGCGCGCGTCGCGCCTCCACACGGCCGTCCGGCGACGCATCTGCCGGCGCCATCACGTATCCGGCGTTCGTCTGCCCCATGCCAAGGATATATCCGCCGAGTGCTGCTTCCTCCGACCCCCACGCGCGTGCAGGTCCTTCAGCGCCGGGAGTGCTCGTGACTTCCCCGTAGCCGAACGAGTAGCTCGACTCCACCGGATGGTTGTTCACGCTCGCTGCCTGCGAGTGCCGCTCGTCGTGGCATGATGCGCACCACTGCGCGCCGTATACAGGGAACGCGTCCGGCGTGTCGGTGTTGACATCGCTGCGCAGGAGGCAGTCGGACAGCGTCAGCTGCTGCGAAGCGAAAGCGTACCCGCTGTCCCGGTAGAATGGCGATACCGTCCCGGAGCGATGCACGCTGTGACAGGACGAGCAACTCAGAACCTCGGACAGCTCGGTCGATCCACCGGGAACGACCGTCGTGGTCTCCACCGTATGGGACGCCACCACCGATCCGCCGCGCGCTTCGATCGCGTGGTACGGACCCACGCCTCCCGTGCCGTCATGACAGTTGAGGCATGAGGCGGACACCGTGGGGCCGGTCAGGAGCAAGACGCTGTCGCCGGGTGCGGCGTGCACCGTGTGGCACACCTCGCACTTCTGGGTGGTCTCGGCATAGAAACCGTGCGGCCCCTTGCCCTCCCAATCCTCGGTCCCGCTCACACTATCGGTGGCGTGGCACTGGTTGCACGTGAACGGACCGTCGTCGGTCGGGTAGGCCAATGCAAGCGCAGGCACGAGCAACGCTCCGATGAGCGTGCCCGTGAAGATACCCGCGGCGATACAGCGGCGCAGTTGGGAAGAACGGCTCAGAGAGGCCTCCGATACGCCTGGCCTTGTCTCGATAACGGTACCGCAACTACCGTACCAGCGTACAATCACACTGGTCAATGACCATTCAGCTCTGCTAACCCCTCCCACGAGCACCATCACGCTCGCACGTCTCGATCACCCATCGCTCGAAGAGCAATCGGGGGTCCCCCACCCCGGTCTTCAATGACGCCTCCAGTTGAGCAGCAGCACGGAGCGCGCCCGTGAGCTCCGCCTCTTCGTATCGTTGCGCCTGTCGCACCTGGTTCTGCACCTGCCACTCCGCCCCGCGCACGACCTTCATCATCTCGCGGATCGAAAGACCACGGTCCAGCAGCGACCGCACGCTGATGAGCGAGCGCAGATGGCGCAGCGTCATACCCTGGATCGCGAAGAGCGACTCACCGTCAGCGATGAGCTCCTCAAGCAACCGTAGTGCCGTGGCCGCCTGCCGGGCGCCCAGCGCGTCCAGATACTCGAAGATCGAGGCGGTCGCTGTCTGGGCGACGACGGCCTCCACGTCTTCCCTGCCGATCTGCCGACGCTCACCCGCATACGCGATGACCTTCTCGGCCTCGGTGTCCAGACGCCGCAGGTCCTTCCCGACTGCGCGCACGAGGAACTCGGCTGCCTCCCGATCAAGCTCGCGTCCCTTGGCGCCGAAGTGCTTCACCACCCACGCCGGGTACTCGCGTGCACGCGGCGCCTCGTACTCCGAGACCCCGCTCAGGGCCTCGATCGCCTTCGCGAGCTTCGACGAGCGGCTGATGGTGGTCGCGACCAGCACGAGGACGGTAGTCTCCGCGGGATCGAGCGCATACTGAGCAAGCAGCGCCTGACCGTCCGCGCTCATCTTGTCCACATCGCGCACGACGACGAGGCGGCGGTCGGATGCGAACGGCAGCGTGTTCGCGGCAGCGATCACGGTCGCGGCCTCTGCGGTTGCCCCGTCGAACTGCTCGAAGTTGAAGTCCAGATCCGCGACCTCGGCCAC
Source organism: Anaerosomatales bacterium (assembly GCA_030019445.1). Lineage (GTDB taxonomy): Bacteria > Actinomycetota > Coriobacteriia > Anaerosomatales > Anaerosomataceae > JASEEU01. The sequence goes on from JASEEU010000005.1 coordinate 13,913, forward strand.
GCGGGCGCGCAGACGGGCGATCGCCTGCTCCAGGAGCAGCTCCTCCTTGCCCCAGATGAGATAGACGGGCTTGAGACCCGCAAGCGCGTTCGAAGCCATGTTCTCCCTTGATACCCGATGACCCTCTGACCGCGCGCGCCGGTGACGCGCCTCGTCCATTCTCGCACACAACTCGCGCGTCGAGCGTGTAGCCGCGGGCGCCGATCCGTACCGTCACGTCGCCAAGCTCGTCAGTCCGACAGACACGCGCGCCGAGTGCGCGGAGCGTGGCCATCACCTCCGGCGAGGGATGGCCGAAGTCGTTGGGTCGCCCGACGCTCACCAGCGCGACCTCAGGGTCCCAGACTCGCGCGGCCGCAGGATCCAGTCCGTTGCGGCTCCCGTGATGCGGCACCTTGAGCACGTCGATATCGTGCAGCAGTCCCGATGCCGCCAGCTCGGCCTGCACGGGCTGCTCGGCATCGCCGGTAAGCACGGCCGAGAAGCCCCCCGCGGTCATCTCGAGGACGACGCTCGTGTCGTTGGTGTTCTCGGCAATGCATGTCTCTTCGGGCCAGAGCACGCGCAGCGACGCCTCGCCTAGTCCGATGCTCATGCCGCGCACAAGCCGAACCACCCGCGCATCCGGGAAGAGCGTCTGCACCTCCGCTCGCCAGGGGTCCCAGTCTTCCTCGGGTACGGCGGGCAGACCCACCCAAGCGACGTCGACGACCCCGGCGACACCGGCGACGCCACCCGTGTGGTCGTCGTGCCGGTGCGTCAGCACGATCCCATCCAGGGTGCGTACACCGTGCCGCGCGAGCGCAGCGCGCATCGTCCGCGCGTCAGCGCCGGCATCGACAAGAACGCGCGCGCCGCCGCCGCTCAGTAAGATGGCGTCCGCCTGCCCGACGTCGAGCATGGTGATGCTGCACGCCCCTCCCGAGGGCGGTCCGATGCCGACGAGCACTGTCAGCGTGACGCCGATGACGGCCAGCCGCCGCGCCGACGTCCGGGCTCGCGGCAGCGGCCACCAGCGCCACAATGCCACGGCTGCCGCCACAAGCGCGCTGACCTCGAGCGGACCCGGAGCACCGACGAGCACTGCGGGCCTGGGCACGCGGCAGAGCGTCTCTGCCAACCACCCCACGCCGTCGAACACCCACCCGGAAATGCGGAGCACGAGGATCCCCGCAGGGCTGCTGAGGCCTTCCACGATCAAGCCACAGAGCGTGGTCACGAGCGCAGCCGGCACGAGCGGCAGGACGAGGGCGTTGGCCACTGGAGCGACCAGCGACACCATGCCGAACGCAGCCGCGGTGACCGGCATCGTCACCGCCTGGGCCACGAGCGTCATCGCGATCACGCGTGCCGCGCCGACAAGGCGACGCGGCGCGGCGGCCTCGACCCACGCTCCGGCGAGCGGCCCGAACACTATCAAGCCCCCGACCGCGAGGACCGACAGTTGCTGACCGATGGAGAACACGCCCCAGGGGCGGGACAGCGCCAGCACGCACACGGCAGCGCTGAGCGTGGCGACGCCATCGCGACGGACGCCCACCCAGGACCCGACAGCTCCGACGCCCACCATCGACAGCGCCCGCACCGTGGAGGCCTGCCCGCCGGTCGCGATCGTGAAGACCGCACCGGCGAGCAGGGCGACCATCCATACGCCTCGAACGCCCACACGACACACGCGAGCAAGCCACGCCGCCGCTCCACATACGAGACCCAGGTGCAGTCCCGAGACAGCGAGCACGTGCGAGAGACCGAGCGTCTGAAACCGCCGCTCTACCGCGCTTCCCGCAAGCTGCCGGCGATCACCGAGCGCGATGCCGCGCACGAGCGCGGATGCAGTCGGACTCAGCGGCGGCAATCGCGCGATCCGCTCGGCACGCCAGCGCAACACCACACCGGCGGGCGTGGCGGGATGGCCGTGCGACTCCGCCTTCCACGCGCTCCCGCGAGCCGTCAGGCCCGCGCGCAGCGCTCGCCGGTCGGTGTCCTCGACGCCGTACGGCGTGAAGATCGCCGAGAAGCACACGCGCTCCCCGAGCTCAGGCACGACGACGCCGTCGGGCCACCCGAGCGAGACCAGCGCGCCCTCCGCTGGCCCTTCCGACAGTCGCAGTTTCACTGAAGGACCGAACATGCCGTCCCGCGGATCGGCGATCACCGTTCCGGTCCACTCCCGGGCACCCGCGTCAGCGAGCCGCTGTCCGTCCGCTGCGATCCGCGCCCCGGCGGCCACCGAGAGGCCGGAGCCGAGCACGACTCCCACCACGAGCAGCGTCACGCACCGCCGCCATGCTGGACGCGCCGCGAGCGCCATGCCGGTCACGATGAGTCCCGCGCAGGACTGCGGTGCCCACGACCCTACGCCTGCCCCCGTGCGCGCCGCCCACCACGCCGCCTCACCTACCACCACCCCCGCCCACAACCCGGCCGCGACCCACGCGAGTCGCGCGATGACGGGCCGCGGCGTGTCGACGACGGCGCTCATCCCGCGGTCGCGGAGTCTCTCAGCGCCTCGATCTTCTTGGCTCCGATCCCGCTCACGCGAGCGAGGTCATCGACCGTCTTGAAGGGCCCGTTCTTCTCCCGGTCGTCCACGATCTTCGCCGCGGTCGCCGGCCCGATACCGGGCAGCTGTTCGAGCGTGGCCGCATCGGCGGTGTTGATGTCCACGAGCGCCGCCCCGCCCGACGCTGTCGACGCGCCCGGGCCGCCGCCGTACGGCTCTCCATCGGCCATGCCGGCGTCGACCTCATCTGCCGTCGGGACGTAGAGCCGCTCCCCGTCCGCGACGATCCTGGCGAGGTTGAGCGCATCCGGCGCCGCCGAGGCGAGCACGCCTCCGGCGGCCTCGATCGCGTCGTGGACACGCGCGCCGTCGGGAAGCTCGTAGACTCCCGGATGCCGCACCGCTCCCGCTACGTGCAGCACGATCAGCGGCACACCGGCGGCGCCCGTCGCTTCCTCGGCCTGGTCGAACTGCGGGAACTCGGCATCCTCCCCGCCGCCGAAGACGGCGACCTCATCCGGGGCGCCTGACGACAACGCCGCGAAGGCGACCACCGCGCCGACCGCGATCGCCGCCGCGCCGATGAGCACGTGTCGGCGGGTCACGCCGGTCAGCCCAAGCCGCCGCATCGCCTCGACGACGGCATCGAGCGCCGTTCGCTCCACAGCAACGCCCCCTCCGTGTTGTCGATGACGGAAGGGGCGTCGGGTACGAGCCTACCGGGCGGGCCTTACCGCCCGCTGAACAGCCACCGACTACTTCACGACGATGCTCACCAGCTTGCCCGGCACGACGACCACCTTGTGGATGGTGCGGCCCTCGGTCTGCTCCACGATGCGCGGAAGAGCGAGCGCGGCCGAGCGGACCGCGTCCTCGCTTGCCGAGGCACCCACGACCACACGTCCGCGAACCTTCCCGTTGACCTGGACTGCGATCTCGATCTCGTCCGCCGCTGCCAGCGACGCGTCGTAGGTCGGCCACGGCTCACGGTGCACCGACCCGTCGTGCCCGAGCAGCTCGCGCCAGAGCTCCTCGCACATGTACGGCGCGTACGGCGCCAGCAGCAAGACGAGCGTCTCGGCAACCTCCCGTTCGAGCGCCACGTCGCGCTCGTCGTCGGATGTCGCACGGCGATACTCGCCCGCCGCGTTCAGCAGCTCCATCATCGCGGCGAGCGCCGTGTTGAACTGGAACCGCTCGATGTCGTCGGTCACCTTGCCGACGACCCGGTGCCGCTCGCGACGCAGCGCCTTGCCCGCATCCGCGTCGCCGCCGTTGCCGCGCTCGGCATCCGCGGCGGTGCCCTCAGCGCGCTCGGCGACCTCGGCCACATAGCGCCACACGCGGCCGAGGAACCGGTACGCGCCCTCCAGCCCTTCCTGGCTCCACTCGAGGTCTTTGTCGGGCGGTGCCATGAACAGGATGTAGGCGCGCAGCGCGTCAGCGCCGAACTCGGCGATCATGTCCTCGGGCGCGACGACGTTGCCGCGCGACTTGCTCATGACCTCGCCGTCCTTCTTGACCATGCCCTGCGTCAGCAGGTTGGTGAACGGCTCGCCGAAGTCGCACAGGCCCATGTCCCGGAAGACCTTGGTGAAGAAGCGCGAGTACAGCAGGTGCAGGATGGCGTGCTCGATGCCGCCGATGTACTGGTCGACCGGCATCCAGTAGCCGACGTTGTCCACATCCCAGATCGCGTCGCCGTTGCGCGCGTCGCAGTAGCGGAAGTAGTACCACGACGAGCACGTGAACGTGTCCATCGTGTCGGTCTCGCGGCGTGCGGCGCCGCCGCAGCGCGGGCATGTCGTCTCGTAGAACTCGGGATGGTCCGCGAGCGTCTCGCCCTTGGTGATGTCGACCTCTCGCGGCAGCCGCACCGGCAGCTCGTCCTCCGGCACCGGCACGAGGCCGCACGCGTCGCAGTGCACCGCGGGGATCGGGTTGCCCCAGTAGCGCTGCCGCGAGATGAGCCAGTCACGCAGGCGGAAGTTGACCGAGAAGCGCCCTGCGCCACGCTCCGCAAGCCACTCGGTCACCGCGCGCATGCCCTCGGAGTCCTTGCCGCCGGGCTTGCCCGTGAACGCGCCGGACTGCACCATGACGCCCGGGCCGTCGTACGCCTCAGCCCAGGGCACGTCGTCGATCGCGCGACCACGCTCCGCGCCAAGCTGCGCCAACAGCGGGTCATCCTCGGCCAGCACCACCGGCGGTATGGGGAGCCCGTACGTGCGGGCGAACTCGAAGTCCCGCTGGTCGCCACAGGGAACCGCCATGACGGCGCCGGTCCCGTACTCCATCAGGACGTAGTTGCTGACCCATACGGGGACCTTCTCGCCGTTGACGGGGTTGATGACGAAGCGGCCCGTGAACGCGCCGATCTTCTCGACCTCGCCCGCGGCACGATCGATCGCGGTCTCCCGTGCCGAGGTCTCCACCACCGACCGCACCGCGTCCTCGTGCTCGGTGCCGCTCACGAGCTCATCGACGAGCGGATGCTCCGGGGCGAGCAGGAAGAAGGTGCAGCCGAAGAGCGTGTCGGGCCGGGTGGTGAAGACGGTGATCGTCCGCTCCGTCGGCTCCCCGTCGGCGTCACAGAGCGTGAAGTCCACCTCGGCGCCTTCGGACCGGCCGATCCAGTTCGCCTGCATCGTCTTGACGCGCTCGGGCCACCCCGGCAGCTCATCGAGCGTATCGAGCAGCTCCTGGGCGTACTCGGTGATCTTGAAGTACCACTGCTCGAGCTCGCGCTTCTCGACGACGCTGCCGCACCGCCAACACACGCCACCGGCAAGCACCTGCTCGTTGGCGAGGACCGTCTTGCAGCCCGGGCACCAGTTGACCGGCGACGCCTTGCGCTCGACGAGCCCCCGCTCCCAGAACTTCAGGAAGATCCACTGCCCCCAGCGGTGGTAGTCCTCGTCGCACGTGACGACAGTGCGGTCCCAGTCGTAGGAGAAGCCCATGCGCTTGAACGATGCCGCCTGCTTCTCGATGTTGCCGTACGTCCAGGTCGCGGGGTGCGTGCCGCTCTTGATCGCGGCGTTCTCGGCGGGCAGCCCGAACGCATCCCACCCGATCGGGTGCAGCACGTTCATGCCGCGCATCGTGGAATAGCGCGCGACGACATCGCCGATGCTGTAGTTGCGCACGTGCCCCATGTGGATGTCGCCCGAGGGATACGGGAACATCTCTAGCACGTACTTCTTGGGGCGATCGGGGTCCTCGGCGACCGAGTACAGCCGCGCGGACTCCCACGCGGACTGCCACTTCTCCTCGAACTCGTGCGGGGCGAACTGACGCGTCACCGACTACCTCCCGTGCTGTCGCGAGCCTGCCTGCGCGCCGAGGCGCGAGTGCACACCATTCTACGGCAGGAGCGGGTGCATGGCACGTCAGCCGAGAAGGACGCGCGTCACTTCACCGTCACGGTCACCGTGTACTCGTCCTCGGCGGGCACATCCTCCCACGAGCGCGCGTACTCGAGCTCCAGGCTACCCTCGCCCGGCTCGCTCGCCGCATAGCGGAACTCCTGTATGCCGCCGGCCCCGAGCGCATCGGACTCGGGCGAGAACTCCGGTTCTCCAAGACGCTCGAGGAAGGCAGGCGTCTCGGCAGCCGTCCATGTGAAGCCGGTGGTGGGGTTCGCCGGAAGCCGCACGACGAGCACCTGCCCGATGCCGAGACGCACCGAGCCGCCGTCATCCTGGTCGTCGATGATGACCTCCGATGCGGCGGCATCGCAGCCCGCGACTGCCAGCAACGCGGCCACCACGAACGCCGCGACCATCACCTTGATGCGCATGGTCTCCCCCGCTCCCTCGGCACCACAGAGGAGCATACCCCGAGAAGCGCGACGCCCGCCACGAGGGCGGGCGTCGTTCGATTCTGTTGGTGGAGCCAAGGGGGATCGAACCCCTGACCTCATGGCTGCCAGCCATGCGCTCTCCCAGCTGAGCTATGGCCCCACTCGCTGGGCGCCCAAAAGGCGCAACGCACAGTATACCAAGCGCGGGGGGCCGGTCAAGCAGCGGATTCAGCGGTCGACGGTGGCGTCCCGGGCGTCCGTCTCGGCGGACACGGCGTCCTCCTCCACCAGCACGACGGGCGGGCCCTCGATGCTCGGTTCCAGCACGAGCTGGGCCTCCCGGGCCGCGCGTACGCCCGCCAACTCCGCCACGAGCATTCCCGCGAGGATCAACCCGGCGCCCGCCAGCCCACGCACCCCGAGGACCTCGCCCGCCAGCCAGCCGAACAACCCTCCGAACGCCGGCTCGCTGATGAGGATGAGCGCCGTCCGCGTCGGCGAGAGGAAGCGCTGCGCATACGTTTGGATGAGAAAGGCCGCCGCCGAGCCGAGCACGCCCGTGACGAGCAGCGCGACGATGAGGCTCCCGCCTGTCGGCAGCGGAGCTTGCTCGGCGAAGAGCGAGACGCCGCCGCACAGCACGGCGACCGTCACGAGCTGGACGAGCGTCAGCGCACTGACGTCATGTTCGCGTCCGATGCTGCCGAGCACGATCATGTGCGCCGAGTACGCGGCGGCGCAGATAAGGGTCCGGGTGTCTCCCACGTTCCAGCCTCCGCCTGCAGTGCCGGAGAGGAGCCACAGGCCCGTCACGGCGAAGACGACGCCGGCCATGGTCCACATGCGAGGCACCCGTCGCAGAAGGAATGCCTGCATGAGCGGCGTGATCACGACGAACATGCCCGTGATGAACGCCGCCTTCGAGGCGCTCGTGTCCTGGAGACCCCACGTCTGGAAGACGTAGCCGGCGGTGAGCATGAGCCCCGCGAGCACTCCGGCTCCGAGCGTGCGCCGGTTCAGCCGGAAGACCGCCCGCGGGAAGAGGGCGACGAACGCCACGATCGCGACGGCGAAGCGCCATCCGAGGAACGCGTAGAGCGGATAGGCTTCGACGGCGTCCTTGACCACGACGAACGTCGCGCCCCACACCATCGCGACGCCGACGAGCGCGATCGACACCCAGAAGCGCCGGGCGCCATCGGTCACGCCTCCGTCGCCTCCCGGTAACTCGGATTCGCGACCTCCGCCGGTAGCGGCACCCGGGGCGCATCGGCCCACAGGCGCTCGAGCCGGTAGAACTCGCGCTCATCGGGCTGGAAGATGTGCACGACCACATCCGCGAAGTCGAGCAGGATCCAGCGCCCCTCCCGTTCGCCCTCCCGGCCGATGGGCGCGCGTCCGGCCGCCTTCAGGCGGGCTTCGACCTCATCGGCGATAGTCCTGACCTGGCGGTCGGTGCGGCCGGTGCACAGCACGAAGTACTCCGTGATGACGAGCGTGGACGCCACATCCAGGATGATGACGTCCTCGGCCTTCTTCTCGGCAGCCGCGTCCGCCGCCAGCAACGCCAGGTCCTTGGGGTCCAGCGCGATCACCCTTCCGTCTGCCCGTCATCGGCCGGTGCGTAGTCCTGACCGATGATGACGATGATATCAGCGACGTCCTGGTCCGAGGGCTGGTCGATGACCTCACCGACGCGCAGGACCTCCCGTACGCGCTCGCCGGCCGCCGTGTCGCCGTTCTGCACGACGATGAGCGTCTGCCCGTAGTCGAAGCGATCGGCGTTCTTCGTATCGACGACACGCATGCCCGCGCCGATGAGCTCCTGGGCCGCCTCGCCGGCGATGCCCGGGGTCCCGGCGCCGTTGTACACGATCACCCGCACCATGTTGTCCTCGGCGCCCACCTTCACGCCCCACCATGAGTAGAGGAGCTCGGCGACCTCCTCGCGTTGCGGTTCGAAGAACGTCTGGTCACCCAGACTGATCGGCTTCACCGGCAGCGGGACGAGCGCGACGCTCTCGGTGGAGACGCCATCAGCGAAGTCCGCGATATCCTGCAGTTCGGCGGCTTCAAGATTGCTCTCCGTCACCGCATCGATCATGCCGCGCAGCGTCTGGTCGGTGAGCGCGCTCTGATAGGTCGCCTTGTCCACGATGACGTACTTCTCGAACGGCACCGAGAGGTAATTGGAGATCGTCGCGAGCGACACGTCCGGGCCGGCGCGCAGGCTGTCTCCCACGCGCTCGAAGCCCTGACCGGGGACCTCCATGAACGCGCCGTCCGGGATAGCGATGCCGAGGATCTGATCGTTCTCGCGGTCGAGCCGCACCGCGAGGAAGTCCGCGCCCTGGTTCTCGCCGGTCCCGATGATGAGCAGGTTCTCCCTGGCTCGCTCCTTGATCGCCTCCGGCGATGCCTCCTCGGCCGCCTGTCGCTCCGCCCACCACCGCGCTGCCGCATTGATGCCGGTCGCGACGAGGAAGAGGACGAGAACAAGGGCCACCGCGCCCCCGAGACCGATCGCGACTCCGCGGGCGATGCCCGTCCCGGTCCGGCGCACGCGGTCTTTGACCTCGGCTCTGCGGCGTTCGGACTGAGCGGTCTTGCGCGCCTTCTTGCCTGACTTCGAAGACCGGCGACTCGTCCGGTAGCCGGTCGCCATGGGTTCGTGGGGCTCTCGCTCGACGTGCGTGCGGCGGCGAGGATAGTCCGAGCCCTGCCCGGCCGACGGGACCTCGACCGCGTCGTGCTCGCTCCGACTCTTGCGGCTCCGCCGGCTCATCACGGCTCGACCGCCACGAACCGGTTCCATACCGCTGCCGTCACCGGGTGGAGCGGCCGCCTCCGCTCAAGCAAGTGGCGCACGGCCCGGGCGTAGACCGCGGCGAACAGTTCGCCCAGGTCCACGATACCCACGTCCGCGCGAAGAGCGTCCACGCCCTCCCAGGCACGCGCCGGCTCGATACCGTCGGCGATGTAGACGATACGCGCGACGGCGTCCATCTCCTCGGCACCGTACGTGTGCGCCGCGATGGCCGAGACGACCCGCTCGTCGATGCCGGGGAACGCCTCGCTCACCTCGTGCGCGCCGAGAGGTGCGTGCAGCAGGTAGGGGCAGCAACGCTCGACCGGCCCGACCGGCACGCCAACGACCTCGGCGCGGTCGATGAGCGCGGCGTGCGGGAGGTCACGACACCAGTCGTGCAGCAGCCCCGCCGCACGGCACAGCGCCACATCCGCATCGTACGTGGCGGCAAGGCTGGAGGCGGTCTCGGCCACCCGCTGAGAGTGCGCGTAGGACTCGCGCGAGAGTCGCGCTTCCAGGGCCGCGCGCATCGTCTCCCACTCAGGCAGCGCCATCGTCGCCGTCCTTGTAGAGGCGGTTCTTGGCGATGTAGGAGGCCACCGCTTCGGGCAGCAGATAGCGGATGGGGCGACGCTGCATGACACGCGCACGGATGTCGGTCGACGAGATGGCGAGCGCGGGCACCTCCATGAACTCGAGCTCGAGCCCCTCGGCGAGCCCCTCTTCACGGAACTTGCCGAGGTCGTAGCCGGGCCGCGTCGCGGCGATGAAGGTGCACGTGTCGCGCAGCCGCTCGGTGTCCTTCCAGGTGAGGATCTCCCACACCGCATCGGCGCCCGTGATGAAGTAGAGCTCCGCGTTCGCGCCGAGCGTCTCACGCAGCTGGAGCATGGTGTCCACGGTATAGGTCGGCCCCGGCCGGTCGATCTCCATCCGCGAGACGGAGAAGTCGGGGTTCGACGCGGTGGCGATGACCGTCATGAGGTACCGGTCCTCCGCGGGGGTGACGACGCGATGGGTCTTGCGCACCGGGCGACCGGTAGGCATGAACACGACGCTGTCCAGGTTGAACTGGACAAGCGCCTCTTCGGCGGTGACGAGGTGACCGTAGTGGATCGGGTCGAACGTCCCGCCCATGATCCCGATACGCTGCTGCTTCCTCACTCGCGGATCTGTCCGCTCCCCATCGCCATGTACTTGGTGGTCGTCAGCGCGGTAAGTCCCATGGGGCCGCGCGCATGCAGCTTCTGCGTCGAGATGCCGATCTCGGCACCCAGACCGAACTCGCCGCCGTCGGTGAATCTCGTGGAGGCGTTGACGTACACGGCCGCGGCATCCACTTCATTGAGGAAGCGGCGCGCCGCCATGTAGTCCTCGGTGACGATCGCCTCGCTGTGCTTGGTCCCGTACGTGTTGATGTGCCGGATGGCCTCGTCCAGACCGGAGACGACCTTGACCGCGATCTTCAGGTCGAGATACTCCGTGGCCCAGTCCTCCTCGGTGGCAGGCTGGATGCGCATGATGGCTCCGAGGGCACGCGTCTTCTCATCGCCGAAGACGGTGACGCCGTGCTCCTCGAGCTCCTTCAGGATCGGCGGCAGCACCCGCTCATGTATGGCCGAGTCCACCAGCAGCGTCTCCGCGGCGTTGCACACGCCCGGGCGCTGGACCTTGGCATTGACCGCGATGCGCCGTGCCATCGCCGCATCGGCAGTCTCGTGGATGTAGACGTGGCAGTTGCCGACACCGGTCTCGATCACCGGCACCTTGGCGTTCTCGACCACGCTCTTGATGAGGCCGGCGCCTCCACGCGGGATCAGCACGTCGATCATGCCGTGCAGGCCCATGAGCTCCTCGGCGGCCTCCCGCTCGGTGGACTCCACCGACTGGATGCAGCCGTCGGGAAGGCCGGCACCCACTGCGGCGGCCGAGAGTACCCTGGTCAGCGCCAGGTTCGAGCGGACCGCCATGGAGCCGCCACGCAGGATGACCGCGTTGCCCGTCTTGATGCAAAGCCCCGCCGCGTCGGCAGTGACGTTGGGCCGGGCCTCGTAGATCATCGCGACGACGCCCATCGGGACACGCACCTGCTGCAACCAGATGCCGTTAGCGAGACGCGATCCGGCGACCACTTCGCCGATGGGGTCCGGCAGCACCGACAGGCTCTTCAGCGCCTCGGAGATCGCCTTCAGCCGCTGCGGGTTGAGCTCGAGCCGGTCGACGAGGGGCGCGGGCGTGCTCTTCTGTCGCGCAGACTCGACATCGGCGGCATTGGCCGAGAGGACCTCGTCCTGCTTGGCGATGAGCGCGTGCGCCATCGCCAGGAGAGCTCGGTTGCGCTGCTCGGTCGAGGTCGTGGCCAACGCGGTGGCCGCTTCGCGCGCACGCGTGGCGAGCATGGTCACTTCGGACATGTGCGCTGTCCCTTCATCCGTCCGTCTGCCGGCACGTCACAGGATGACCAGGTGGTCGCGGTGGACGACTTCCTCGCCCTCCCACGCCGGTAGCACCTCGGGTATCTCGGCCGTCTTCAGGCCCTTGACCTTACGAAGGTCTGCGGCGGACATGCCCGCGATACCGCGCGCGATGGCCGTCCCGCTCCCATCGACCACGGTCACCGCGTCCCCTATGACAAAACTCCCGGTCACGTCGATCACTCCGGCCGGGAGCAGGCTACCGCCCCGCAAGCATAGCGCGTCCCTCGCGCCATCGTCTATCGTGATGGAACCCGCCGGCCGCCCCCCGTAGGCGATCCACAGCTTGCGCGCCTTGACCGCGCTCTCCCCGCCCGCGAACAACGTTCCGACCGGCACGCCCGCCGCCGCGTCCACAACGACGTTCGGCCGACGGCCGTCGCAGATGACCATCGGGACACCTGCCTTCATGAGCATGCGACCCGCCTCGAGCTTGGTCGCCATGCCGCCCGAGCCGACCGCGCTGCCCGGCCCACCGGCCCCCGCGATGACGTCGGCGCTCAGGTCCTCGATGCGCTCGATGAGGCGCGCGTCGGCGCTCGTGCGCGGGTCCGCCGAGTAGAGACCGTCGATGTCGGTCAGCAGGATCGCGAGATCCGCATGGACCATGAGCGAGACGAGCGCCGCAAGCTGGTCGTTGTCCCCCATCCGGATCTCGTCGACCGCCGTGGTGTCGTTCTCGTTGACCACGGGGACGATGCCGAGCTCCAGCAGTCGCAGCAGCGTATGACACGCGTTCAGATACTGCTGGCGATGTCCGGTGTCCTGTCGGGTGAGCAGCACCTGGCCAACGGTCAGGCCGCGCTCAGCGAAGAGCGCGCCGTACGTCTCGGCAAGGCGGACCTGCCCCACAGAAGCGGTCGCCTGGAGCGTGGGCATGTCGGTGGGTCGCGCGTCGAGGCCGAGCGCTTCGAGGCCTGCCGCGATCGCGCCCGACGTGACGAGCACGACGCGGTCGCCACCATCGATCACGTTCGCGATCTGGTCGACCAGTCCGTGCAGATACGCGCGGTCGATCCGACCGTCCGAGCCGGTCACCGTGGAGCTGCCCACCTTGACGACGATCACGCGCTTAGCCATCGGACGTGCCCCCCGTGCCGGTCGTCTCGAACTCGAATGATACCGGGCCGATCGTGATCGTGTCCCCGTCGCGCGCGCCCGCTTCGCGCAGCGCGTCTTCGACGCCTGCACGCGCGAGACGCTGCTGCAGGTAGGCGACGGCGTCCTCGTTGTTCATGTCCGTCATGATGACCATGCGCTCGATCGTCCCGCCGGTCACCACGTACTCGCGCGAGCCCGCGCGCGTCACCGTGATCGTGCGCTCATCGGCAGGTTCGTAGACGTACACACCCTCGTACGTGGGCTCCGCCGCGGCCGCCTCCTCGCGCAACGCATGGACGCGTTCTCCGACAGCGCGCACCATCGACTCGATCCCCTCGCCGGTGGCGGCCGAGACCGCGAAGTACGGGCGGCCGTGCTCCTCCGCCCATGCCGCGACGCGCTCGGACGCCTCACGCGCTCCGTCGGCATCGACCTTGTTGCCGAGCACGATCTGTGGCCGATCGGCCAGCTCCTCGGCATGCGCGGCGAGCTCGGCATCGATCACCGCGATGTCGGCGATCGGGTCGCGCTGCTCCCATCCGCCCGAGAGGTCGACGACGTGGAGGATCAGCGCCGTGCGTTCGATGTGACGGAGGAAGGCATGTCCGAGACCAGCGCCCTCGCTGGCGCCCTCGATGAGACCGGGCACGTCGGCGACGACGAAGGACCGCTCGCCGGCGCCGACGACGCCGAGGTTCGGGACGAGGGTCGTGAACGGGTAGTCGGCCACCTTGGGCCGCGCCGCGCTCATCCGCGCGATGAGCGACGACTTGCCGACGCTCGGCAACCCCACCAGGGCGGCATCCGCAAGCAGCTTGAGCTCGAGTTCTATCCACCGCTCCTCGGCTGGCTCACCAAGCTCGGCGAAGGACGGTGCACGACGCGTCGGCGTCACGAAGTGGCGGTTTCCGCGCCCACCACGCCCGCCGCGTGCGACGACCACGCGCTGACCGTGGTGGGAGAGGTCGCTGATGAGCTCGCCGGTCTCCCGGTCGCGCACGACCGTGCCGACGGGCACGCGGAGCACGAGGTCGTCCCCTTCGGCCCCGTCGCGCTGGGACCCCTTGCCGTGCGTGCCGCGCTCGGCCTTGAAGTGACGCCGGTAGTGGAAGTCGAGCAAGGTGGAGAGGCTCTGGTCCGCCTCGAGCACGACGTCTCCACCCCGGCCGCCGTCGCCGCCGTCGGGGCCGCCCTTGGGCACGTGTGCTTCCCGGCGGAACGACGCGCACCCCGCGCCGCCGTTCCCCGCTCTCACGTTGATCGTTGCCTCATCGACGAACATGTCGTCTCCTCTGCTCCCGCCCATCATACGAGATGGGGCGGGGAGATGAAGAAGCCCCCCACGGTCCGTGAGGGGCCTTCGAAGTCGTACGCTGCAGCTTCGTGGGCCTGTCAGCCCTGCAGCGGGTGCACGTGCACGCGACGGTCCTTGCCGTGCGTGAACTCGACGACGCCATCGACCTTGGCGAACAGCGTGTCGTCCTTGCCGAGCCCGACGTTCGTGCCGGGCTTCAGACGCGTGCCGCGCTGGCGTACGAGAATGGACCCTGCCGTGACGGTCTGACCGGCGAACCGCTTGACGCCGAGGCGCTTGGCCTTGGAGTCGCGACCGTTCTTGGTGGAGCCCAGACCTTTCTTATGAGCCATCTTCAGTCACCCTGCTCTTCGACGCGACCGGTACGGTCTAGCCTTCGTACTTCTTGGCGTGGACGCCGCAGTACTTGGAGCCTTCCTTGGCCTTGTTCTGGCACTGCGACCCATCGGCCTTGAGCGCCTCGCACTGACCGGGCTCCGTAGCGGCAGCGACGGCCTCGGGCTTCTCGGCCTTGGCCTCGGGCTTCTCGGCCGCCTTCGCGGGCTTCTCGGCCTTGGCGGCGGGCTTCTTCGCCCCGCCCTTCACCGAGATCTCCTCGATCTCGAGCGCCGTCTGCCACTGGCGGTGGCCTTTGGTGCGCTTGTACCCCTTGCGGCGCTTGAACTTGAAGACCATCTGCTTGTCGCCCTTGAAGTGCTCGACGACGCGCGCGGTCACCGATGCGCCCGCGAGCGCGTCGGCCCCGGCAAGGATCGTCTCGCCATCGGCGATAAGAACGACGGGAAGCTCGACGGTGTCTCCGACCTCGGCGTCGATCTTCTCGACGACGACGATGGCGGACTGCTCGACCTTCTCCTGCTTGCCGCCGCTCGCTACGACTGCATACATCTATCCGGCTCCAGTTCCTGAAGGGAAATTCACGCGAGGGAGAATGCTAACACAGGGGTTGAGCAGCGTCAACGGCCCCGGGCGTAGCCACAGCGGTCTACGCGCCTCCCTCGCTGCCCGCCCGCCCCTCGATCAGCACCCGCACCTCGGTGGGACCGCAGTCCTCCTCGGCTATCACTGCTACCTGCTTACCCGATTCTGCACGCAGTTGGGCAAGCGCGTTGGTCCCCGGCGCCATCACCAGCTCGTACGTCCGCGGATTGAGGCCGAACAGGTACGCCGAGGACTTGCCCGAGAGCAGGATCTCGCGCATGCGCCGCTCCGCCGCGATGCGCCGGGATGTTCCTGACAGGACACGTCCCGTTCCGCCGCAACGGGGACACGCGTCTGTCAGGACCTCGAAGAGGCCGTCGGTGACGTTCTTGCGCGTCATCTCGACGAGGCCGAGTCGGGAGATCTCGATAGCGCGCGTCTTGGTGCGGTCGCGCTCCAGGTGGGCGTTCAGCGCCGAGAAGACCTGGGCGCGGTTCTCGGCGTTCTCCATGTCGATGAAGTCGATCACGATGATCCCGCCGATGTCGCGCAGGCGCATCTGGCGGACCGCCTCTTCGGCCGCCTCCAGATTCGTCCTCACGATGGTGTCCTCGAGGTTCTTCTTGCCGACGTACCGCCCGGTGTTCACGTCGATCGCGGTGAGCGCCTCGGTCTTGTCGATCGTGATGTGACCGCCGCTCGGCAGCGGTACGACGCGCTGGGTGGCCAGATCGATGTCCGGCTGGAGGTCGTGCGCGTCGAACAGCGGCGTGCGGTCGCGATAGTACGATACGCGCTTGACCAGCTTCGGCGACGTCTTCTTGAGGAACGAGACGACCTTCTCGTACAGCCGCTTGTCGTCAACGAGCAGCCGTCGGTGCTCCTCGCCGAACGCATCGCGGACCATGCGGAGCGCGAGGTCCATCTCGGTGTACACGACCTCGGGCGCCAGACCCTCGTGGGCCTGCGTCTGAACGCGCTTCCACAGTCGCAACAGGAACTCGATGTCGCTTCTGACCTCGCCCTCCGACGCGCCGTTGGCCGCGGTGCGGACGATCGCGCCCGCGTCTTCCGGTACGAGCGACGCGACGAGGTCGTGGAGGCGGTCCCGCTCTGACTCGGGCAACTTGCGCGACACGCCTACGAAACGTGAGAAGGGCATGAGCACCACGAACCGGCCCGGCAGGGTTATCTCGGTGGTGACGCGCGCACCCTTTGTGCCCATCGGGTCTTTCAGGACCTGCACCATGACCTGCTGGCCCGGCTTGAGCAGGTGCTGGATGTCGCGGCGCGGGACGTTCTCGGCATCCTCGGGCGCCACGATCTCGTCCACATACAGGAAGGCGTTCTTCTCCAGGCCGATGTCCACGAACGCGGCCTGCATGCCCGGCAGGACGTCGCGTACCTTGCCGAGATAGACGTTGCCCACCACGCTCTTCTTGGGCCGTTCGATGTAGAGCTCGACGAGCTTTCGGTCTTCCAGGAGCGCGACACGCGTCTCCTGCGAGTCATGCGAGATGAGCATCTCGCGGATGATGTCCCCCATATGCCGCGACCGCCGTCAGATCGGTGTGCGGAACCCGTCCCCGTCCTCGATGAACAGACCGGTCCGCGTGACCGACATGACCGTCGCACCCGACCGCGAGCGTTCGATCGCCGCTACCACCAGGGCGTCCGGACGCAGGGAGCCATGCTCACCCATCCTCGTCGTCATCTCGACGACGACGCGTCCTTCCACTGACCTCACCTGCGGCTCCTTCGGGAGCGTGCGGGCGAGATCGAAAACCTTGCTCTTGCCCTTGTGTTCGACCGCGAACGTCCCGTCCGCGACCACAGCACCGAGCTCAGACTCGAGCACGTCGGCGGCGCGCTCACCTCCTTCCAGAATCACCTCGTACCTGGCGATCGTAAGCGCCGCCGCGAGGGAGGGTGCCCTGAGCGGCACGAACGCCGCTTCCGCGGGCCCGACAAGCTCGGGCGTCGCACCGGTCAGGCGCGCCAGGGCCTCCTCGGCAGGCACGTACGAGTCCAACCACACATCATAGTACTCCGCCGTGCTCGCGGTGCCCACCGGCAGCGCCGGACCGAACGCCATCTTGATCCGCTGGTTGAATCCCTGCGTGACCGAGAAGGGCAGGCGGGCCCTCCTCACCGACCGTTCGCATGCCCGGGTCAGCTCGAGATGCGACAAGAAGCGCAGCCTGCCGGACTTGGCGTGGGCGACGCGCAGGCGGAAGTGCTCGTCAGCCATGGCGCACCCCCGAGAGCCGGATGTCCACCCCGAGAGACGGACACACCCCGCAGCCCGTGCACTCCTCGAAGGTACAGTCCTCGGTGACGACACCCGCATACGCGCGGTCACGCTCCGAGAGCAGGAATCGTCGACTGAGACCGGTGTCGATGTGCTCCCACGGCATCGGTCGATCAGGGTCTCTCGGCTCGTTCGCGAGCGCCCTGCCATCGATCCCGCACCGCTCCATCGCGTCGATCCATCGGCCGAGGTCGAACTCCTCGCTCCACGCGTCGAACACAGCTCCGGCTCGCCACGCAGCCTCGATAACGTCGGCGACCTCTCGGCCGCCACGCGCCAGAACGCCCTCGAGGAACGAGGTGTCCGGGTCGTGCCACGAGAGGCCGACCCCCTTGTGCGGCATCGCATCACGCAAGACGACCTGACGGCGACGCACCTCTTCCAGCGGGATCTGCGGCTCCCATTGGAACGGCGTATGGGCCTTGGGGACGAACGTCGACACCGACACCGCCACCCTGACGCCGCCTCGCTGATCGGCCGGGGTCGCCCCCCGTGCCGCAGCGAGCGCCCGGCCCACGAGCGCCCCGATGCCACGGACGTCGTCCTCGGTCTCGGTGGGCAGGCCGATCATGAAGTACAGCTTCACGCGCCGCCAGCCGGCACGGAACGCGCGATCGATCGTCTCGAGGAGCTCTTCCTCGGTCACGTTCTTGTTGATGACGTCGCGCAGCCGTTGCGTCCCAGCCTCCGGCGCGAACGTCAGCCCGGCCTTGCGACCTCCACCGAGCAGGCGCGCCATGCCGAGCGAGAACGCGTCCACGCGCAGCGAGGGCAGCGAGATCGATACAGCCGTCCCCTCCAGCCGGCGCGAGAGACGGCGCAGCACCTCTTCGAGGCTCGCGTGGTCCGCGGTCGAGAGCGACGTCAGCGATACCTCCTCGTGGCCCGTGCACTGAAGCGCAGCGATCGCATCACGGACGATGGAGTCGGCCGACCGCTCGCGCGTCGGGCGGTAGACCATGCCGGCCTGGCAGAAGCGGCAGCCCCGGGAGCAGCCGCGCAGGACCTCGACGGTCGCCCGGTCATGCACGACGTCCATGAACGGCACGACAGGACAGAGCGGCGATCGCACTGCGTCCAGGTCGGCGATCACGCGCTTCACGACCCGCTCCGGCGCGCCGGGTGACGCGACGAGCGCGCCCTCAGGGGTCGCATCGTACAAGCTCGGTACGTAGACGCCCCGGATACCGGCGAGGCGCCCAAGCGTCTCTTCTCGGCTCAAGCCGGCCGCCAGCGCAGCGCGGTGCGCGCTCACGATCTCGAGCACGGCATCTTCGCCGTCGCCGATGAGGATCGCATCGAAGAACGGCGCGACCGGCTCGGGATTGTACGCGCACGGTCCGCCGCCGATGACGAGCGGGTGCTCGCCGCTCCGGTCGGCGGAGCGCACCGGTATGCCCGCCAGGTCGAGCACCTCGAGGACGTTGCTGTAGGTGAGCTCGTACGGGAGCGTGATGCCGATCAGGTCGCACTCCCTCAGCGGCATGCAGGACTCGAGGGTGAACAGCGGCACGTCCGATGCACGCAACGCCTCGATCATGTCGCTCCACGGCACGAACGCGCGCTCCGCCGCGACGCCGTCGATGCCGTTCAGGCGCTCGTAGAGGATGGCAAGAGCCTGGTTCGCCATGCCGACCTCGTAGGTGTCGGGATAGACGAGAGCCGCGCGGTACGCGGCTTGTGCGTCATGGTGCGCGCCCCACTCGTGATCGACATAGCGGGCGGGCCGTTCGACGGCCGCGAGCAGCGGCTCGACCCTCGGCCACAGATCAGTCATCGACGCCGGGCTCCGTCCCGGGCAGCGCGGGCTGCTCCACGGGCTCAAGGACGTGCGATGCGGTCGCCCGGGGCAACCGCGCCATGCCGCTCCGTGCGCTCGTAAGGCGCTCTCCCGCCTCGTCCTTGAGCCGGGAGACGACCTGGCCGAGGTCGGCGCCCTGCTCGAAGTACGTGATGGCGGCCTTGCCCATCGCAACGGTTCCCCCGTAGCCGATACCGCCCTTGACGGCCCAGCCGAGCACCGGAACTGCCGTCAGCAGCTGTCGCGCGACCGCCCGGAAGGCGAAGCCTCCACCGACGACCGCCGCGAGCTCCCGAATCCGCTCGGGCCCGAGGTGCTCGCCATAGGCTGCGGCGATCTGCAGCAGCATCTTGGCCTGGTTCGCGGTCATGATCGGCATGTCCGCGCCGGGGATCAGGGCGACCGCGCCCACGAGACCGTTCTGCCAGGACGTGGTGCGCACCGCATCCTCGGCCACCGCCCGGCGCAGGAAGCCGAAGTTCGCCGCGAGGGCGAGGCGCTTGTGGCCGAGTCGGTCCACCAGCCACTCGCCGAGCTCGTCATCGAGGAGGCGCGCGACATCGTGGTCTACCAACAGGTCGGCCGTCGGTTGAAGGAGCCGGTCTGCCAGCGCGTCGGCCGTCGAAGGCTCGCCCACCGCCACCGCCACGAGGGGGATGCGACGAGCGCGTGCGGGTGCGAGAGCGGCTTCGATGCCGGTCGTGCCGCTGCCGACCGCCGCGATCACGGCGTCTGTGGACTCGGCGTAGTCGATCGGCTTGCCCGGCTCGGCCACCTCGATCCGCAGGGATGCGGCAGCCGTCGCCGGCCTCAGCCGATCGCGGAGCCCGTCGATGAGCATGTCGCTCGCATCGACTTCGACGATCACGGCGAAGCGGACCGGTTGCTCCCGGTCCTTCCGGATGCGGTCGCCAGCCTTCAGTAGGTCACGCACGTCCACGGGCAGCGCCATCGCCCCTCCTCTTGAGCGGCCGCAGCCGTCAGGTACCGTAGCGCCGGGACCAGACGGACAGCAGCATGCCGACGGCCGCAAGGTTGGTCACCATCGCGGAACTGCCGAAACTGATGAACGGCAGCGGGATGCCGGTGATCGGCATCATGCCGATCGTCATGCCGACGTTCTCGAATATCTGAAACGTCCACATGCTGATGATACCCGCAGCTATGAGCGCGCCGTACAGGTCGCGCGATGACGTGGATACCACGAGGGCCGCGATCAGCAGAGCAAGGTACAGACCAAGCAGGAGCGCTGCACCGAGGAACCCGAGCTCCTCCCCCAGCACCGCGAAGATGAAGTCCGTGTGTCGCTCCGGCAAGAAGTGGAGGTTCGACTGCGTCCCCGATTGCAGGCCCTGCCCCGTCAGCCCGCCGGAGCCCACCGCGATGCGCGATTGTGCGAGGTTGTAGCCTGCCCCCTGGGGATCGCGGCTCGGATCGACGAAGACGAGCAGCCGGTCTTCCTGATAGTCCTGCAGGAGACCGAACTGCAGGATCGCGCCGATAGCGATGACGCCGATGAGCGCGAACACCGCAAACCAGCGGGCCTTCAGGCCGCCGAGCAGCAACATGCCCAGGGCGATGGCGACGAAGATGAGCCCCGTGCCCAGGTCCGGCTGCAGCAAGATGAGCACGAGCGCGATGCCAAGGTAGGCCATGAGACGCGCGACATCGCGCGGCCTATCGATGTGTCCCTTGTACTCTGAGATCAACGAGGCCATCACGGCGATCAGGATGAGCTTCGCAGGCTCGGACGGCTGGAACAGCCGCACCCCGAACACCTGCAACCATGCGGTCGCCCCACCGGCCTCGTAGCCGAGCCCCGGGATCCGGGGGCTGATGAGGAGGATCCCCAGCACGAACATCAGTGGACCGCTCCACGACTTGAGCAGCTTATAGTCGAACGCCCATGCGATCACGAGCGGGACCAGCCCGACACCGATGCCGAGAAGGTGTCGCCTGATGAGCGCGTCGCCCGAGCTCATGCCCGAGGTAGCCGAGTAGACCATGACCGTCCCGTAGACGACGAGCGCGGTCGCCCACAGGACGAGCGGGAAGTTAACGGCGCCCCGCACGCGTGTCGTCAGGTCCCTGTCCATCGTCACCTCGACTGATCCGTCGCATGGACGCGCTCGACCGGCAGGTCGAGGGCGGCTGCCAGGATCTGCCGAGCGGCGGGTCCGGCCGTCGAACCACCGTGCCCGCCCTGCTCGATCACGATCGCGACAGCGTACTGCGGGTCCTCGGCAGGCGCGTACGCACAGAACCACGCGTAGTCGTCCTTCCCGTACACCTCAGCGGTGCCGGTCTTGCCGGCCACCGTCGCACCGAACCCGCGGAATGCGCCGGCGCCGGTCCCCTCCTCGGTCACGTCGACGAGCGCGCGGTGCATGACCGCCAGGTTCGCCGGATCGATTCCGGGATCGGCTATCACGACAGGCTCGAAGGCGCGCGCCGTCCCGCCTTCCGAGTCCATCACCGAGGCAAGCACGTGCGGCTGCATGGTCACGCCGTCGTTCCCGATGGCCGCGTAGACGGCCGCCATCTGCAGCGGAGTGACGAGCATGTCGCCCTGTCCGATGACCATGTTCACCGTGTCTCCCGGCAGCCACATCTGGTACTCGGGGTAGTCGCGGTTGAACTCCTCTTTCCACGCGGCGTCCGGGATCCGGCCGGAGACCTCGCCCGGCAGGTCGATGCCGGTCTTCGCACCGAGGCCCATCGAACGGGAGAACGCCTGCAGCTCCTCCTGGCGGCGCTTATAGAACTCGTAACCGATCTCGTAGAAGACGGTGTCGCACGACTCCTCGACGCCCGTGCGGAACGAGATGGTGCCGTGCCCGCTGCGCTTCCAGCACCACTTCGGCCACTGCTCGCCCATCTCGGTCCACTTGCCGGCGCAGTAGTACGTCTTGTTCTCGTACGTGATGCCGTACTCAAGGCCGGCGAGACCGCTCACCGCTTTGAAGGTCGAAGCAGCAGGGTACGCCCCCATCACGGCACGGTTATGGAGCGGGTACTCGCTGCCCTCGGACGTGAGCGCATCCCACTCAGCCTGTGATATGCCTCCGAGGAACTGCGTCGGGTCGAACGTCGGCGCACTCGCCATGGCGACCACGCCACCGGTCTTCACGTCGAGCACGACGGCCGCGCCTGCCGCCGCTTTGGGGTAGTCCTGCCGGTGCGCTTCATCGATCGCATCTGCCAGGGCCTGCTCGGCCACCTGCTGGACCTCGAGGTCGAGCGTGAGCACGATGTCGCGACCGGGCACAGCGGCCTGTTCCTTGACGACGCGCTGCGGCGCGCCCGACGCGTTCACCTCGATGAGCCGCCATCCCTTGTCGCCCTGGAGGACGCTCTCGTACTGGGCTTCCACTCCCGTCTTACCCACGATGTCTCCGAGCTCGTACCCCCTGAGCGGATCAGCTTGGGCGAGGCCCTCCTCGGAGATCTCGCCTGTGTAGCCGAGCACGTGCGCCGCCAGTTCGCCGTTGGGATACTCCCGCACCGGTATCTCGTCGACACGCACCGACGGGAACTCGGTTTGGCGCTCCGCGAGCTGAGACACCGTGTCGATGGGGACGTCGATGGCGATGACCCGCGGGCGGAGCGCCTCCACCCGGGTGTCGGAGACCTTCTCCCAGACCTCCTGCGTGGACATACCGAGCATCGTCGCGACCTCACCGAACGCCTCCTGGATCTCCTTGCGCGTCGGATCGTCGTCCTTGCTCGAGCTCTGGTGTCTGACGAGCAGGCTGCGCACCTCGGCATCCGCGGGGTCGATGCTCACCGCGAGCGCGGCGCGATTGGTGACGAGCGGCCGTCCGTCACGGTCGTAGATGCTGCCCCGAGGGGCGCTCACCGACAGCTCTCGGACCCGGTTGTTCTCGGCCTGGGCCGCGAACGACTCGCCCGCGAGCACCTGCATCGTCCACAGCCTCACGAGCAACGCCGCGAGCAGCACGAGCACCGTTATGCCGAGTGCGGCGAAACGAGACTTGAGCTCTTCACGGAAGGTGATCATGCGGTGCGACTCCAAACGGCGGGCGCCGCAAGCGGCCCCGCTCCCGGGACGTCAGGCAAATCGCCGGAACGACTTCACTCCCTGGTCAGGCCGCAAGAAGCGCGCCAACCACGGATAGAACAGCAGGGTCAGAACGGTATTGTACACACCCCGCGGCAGCACCACGGCGATGATCGACGACCACAGCGGCGTGCCGGTGCCGAGGATGATGAGCACGATCAGGTATGCGAGCTCGGCCATGACCGACGCGATCACCGCAACGGTAGCCGGAAGCAGCCACCCCTCGGCGAACAGGTTCGCCTGCACCATCCCCGCCACGTAGCCGACGACGGTGAGCACGAGCGCCCACGCACCGACGGGGTGCGTGCCGAGCAGGTCGAGCAGCAAGCCGGCGAAGAACCCGGACCATGCGCCGGCACGCGGACCCTCCACCAGTGCGAGGGTGATGACCACGAGCACGGGGAAGCTCGGCACGGTGCCGAGCACCCCGATATGAGGTGCGATGACGATCTGAAGCACGAAGGCGGCCAACAGCGCCGCCGCGCTCGCCCATACCCGGCTCACTCGACATCACCTCCGGATGCCTCGTCCTGCGAGACGGTACCGAGCAGGATCAGCACCTCCTCGAGCTGGTCGATGTCGATGCGCGATACGACGTCGATTCTCGGGAACAGCTCCCCGCGACGCTCGGTGACGCTCGTCACGTCACCGATGACGAGCCCCTTGGGGTAGACGCCGCCCAACCCCGACGTGATGACGACGTCGCCGACGACCGGCGCCGTATCCGCGGCGACGAACTCGAGCGTGAGCGCTCCCTCCACCGATCCCTGAACGACGCCCGGCACCCTGCTGGACTGCACCATCGCGGCCACGCCACTGCGCTGGTCCGTGAGGAGTCGCACCTTCGCTACACGCTCGGACACCTCGTACACCTGGCCGACGAGCCCCTGGGCCGCCAGCACCGGCATCCCCGGCTCAACGCCGTCCGCCGACCCGCGATCGATCAACAGGGCGCCCTCCCACGGAGTGGCCGGCTTCCCGATGACGCGCGCCCCCAGCTTCGTCAGCTGCCGCTCCTCGGCGAACTCCACGAGCTCGCGGAGCCGCTCGTTCTCCTGTCGGGCCTCTTCGAGCTCCGCCAGGCGTGCCCGGAGCTCCTCGTTCTGCTCGCTCAGAGAGTCCAGCTCTTCACGCCGAACGCCGATGCCCGAGACCCAGTCGCCAGCCGCTTCGAAGGGGCTCGCGATGGCATCGCCGAGACGCGCAAGCGGCGCGCTGACGGCGAGCACGCCGTCGCGCATGCGGTGCAGCGGTCCGGTATCACCCTCGCGGTAGTAGACGGTGACCAGGATGAGAGAGACGACCACCAGTCCGACGAGCAGCGTCGGGTTGCCTCGCTTGGGGGTTTCGGCGGAGATCCTCATGGCGCCGCAACCTCAGGTCTCATCGGGAGACCGTGAGGACCTTCTTGAGGACGTCGATCTCCTCGAGGGCCATAGCCGAGCCGAGGACCACGTTGATGAGCGCGTTCTCCGAGACGTGCACGGGCATCCCCGTCTCATGCCGGAGCCGATCGTCGAGACCCTTCAGCAGTGCCCCGCCGCCGGTCAGCACGATGCCGAACTCCATGAGATCGCTCGCCAGCTCGGGCGGCGTCCGCTCGAGCGTGCCTTTGACCGCGGCGACGATCGCCTGTGTGGGCTCCTCGACGGCGGTCCGGATCTCCTCGGAGGAGAGCTGGAGCGTCCGCGGCAAGCCGGTCAGCAGATCCCTGCCGCGCACTTCCACGTCGAGCTCCTCGGCAAGCGGGAATGCGGAACCGATCTCGAACTTGATCTCCTCGGCGGTCCGCTCTCCTACCAGCACGTTGTACTCACGCTTGATGTGGTTGATGATCGACTCGTCGAACTCGTCGCCGCCGATCCGGATCGATTGCGCGACGACGATGCCGCCGAGCGAGATGACCGCCACCTCGGTGGTACCGCCACCGATGTCCACGACCATGTTACCCGTGGGTTCCTGGATCGGCAGCCCTGCGCCGATAGCGGCCGCCATCGGCTCCTCGATCAGATATGCCTGCCGCGCGCCCGCCTGCATCGTCGCCTCGAAGACAGCGCGCTTCTCCACCTCGGTGACTCCCGAGGGCACGCAGACGACCACGCGGGGCTTGGGCTGCCACGGGAAGCGCTTCACGCGCGTCTTGTTGATGAAGTAGCGAAGCATCGCCTCGGTGACCTCGAAGTCGGCGATGACGCCGTCCTTGAGCGGCCTGATGGCGACGATCGAACCCGGCGTCCGGCCGAGCATCCGCTTGGCCTCGACACCTACGGCGAGGACGCGCTTGGTCTCCTGCTCGACCGCCACGACGGACGGCTCGATCAGGACGATGCCCCGACCGCGCACGGACACGAGCGTGTTAGCGGTTCCCAGGTCGACGGCCATGTCGTTTCCCCAGGAGTTGAAGAACATGTCGACAAGCGACACGTGCGCTCTCCTTTCGACGCCCCGGCATCGACGCCGCGCGCCCGTCCGGTCACCCGGACAGCCAAAAGAACGCGCGGGGAGCCAT
Organism: Anaerosomatales bacterium; assembly: GCA_030019445.1. Taxonomy (GTDB): domain Bacteria; phylum Actinomycetota; class Coriobacteriia; order Anaerosomatales; family Anaerosomataceae; genus JASEEU01. The sequence continues at coordinate 39,543 of JASEEU010000005.1, forward strand.
CAGCACCCGCGCGGACGGTTCGTTTGCACGGCGCAAAGTGTAACATAGCGGTTCGCGGCCCATGCGCGGAACCGTTCATCAGTATGGTAACACCGCTGGTCAGGGTGCCCAAGCATGAGCTTGCTTCGCCGGTCTGACGGCATCCGCGCCGGCACGCGCCTGATGGCGGTATCACATGAGTCCGAGGTCGCGGAAGCTCGCGTGGGTCCCCGCTTCGCCGATGACCACATGATCGAGCAGCTCGATGCCGAGCACGTCCCCCGCACGGACGAGCCTCCGCGTCAGCTGCTGATCGGCCGCTGAAGGCGTCGGATCGCCACTCGGGTGGTTGTGGACCACGACGATCGATGCCGCAGACAACCGGACCGCTTCCTTGAAGAGCTCACGCGGGTGCACGATCGATGCATTCAGGCTCCCCACCGAGACCTCGACGACGCGGAGCAGACGGTTCTTGGTGTTGAGCGCGAGTGCCCAGAAGTGCTCCCGCTCGGCCCCCGCCAGCTGCGGTCCGCAGAGGCGGACCACGTCATCGGGAGTGGAGACGACGGGGCGCTCACAGGGCGGCCTCGCCGCCCACCGTCTGCTCATCTCAGCAGAGGCGAGCAGGCGCGCAGCGGCAGCCGGGCCAACGCCGCGGTGCGCCGTCAGCTCCGTCGGGCTCAGGCCCCACAGCCCCGCGGGCATCGGGTATCGCTCGAGCATCTCCATGGCGACGCTCTGCTCACTCCCCAACAGGACAGCAAGCAACGCCTCGTCCGGCACGACGTCAGCACGTCCTTCAAGCAGGAGTGTTCGGACGTCGGTTCCCTGGCGCAGATGGCGTGGAGCCACGGCGCCACCTCCTCATCTCACCCGGTGACGGTCGACACCCGGGAGAGGAGCAGCCGGGCGACGAACCCGGTGGCGAGGCCGAAGAGGAGGCTCGCTGCTGCGGACAGTGGATAGAGAGTCAATACGGCGACCGAGCCGGCGAGCACCGACGCGATCGAGAACTGCGCAGTCGAGTGGGCGACTGCACCCAGAACGGACCAGCCGACGACCGAGAAGCGCGCTCCGCAGAGCGACAGCGCCGACATCGCGGCCCACGCGGCGATTGCCCCGCACAGCGCAAGTCCGCCCGTCGGCCCCGCGAGCGTCCCGGTCAGGAGGCCCACGATGGCCCACCGCGCAAGGCTGATGCCGAGCGCGGCTCGCGGGCCCAAGAGGCGGAGACCGAGGACCACCACGATGTTCGCTATCCCGAGACGCAACCACGGCAGCGGCGCAAGCCCCACCCACTGCTCGACGAGACCGAGAACGACACCCACGCCGGCCAGGAGGCCCGCGATGGCGACCGTGCGAGCCGTGAGCGCGGGGCGCGCCGCCGGGACATCCATGACGTCAGCGGACGACCGCATCGAGCGCCCCCTCCCGAGACGAGGACAGCCGAACGCTGATGCCGCCAGGCACGCAGGCGATCACGCGACCGCCACGATCCACCCACCCGGTCTCAACGCAGACGTGATCCGGGCACGGTGCGCTCGACACGCGCACGGCACCTTCACGGATCTCGACCGTGGCCGTGCCGAGCAGACCGTCCACCATCACGTCGGTGTCACGGTGGAGCGGGACGACGGTCCGTCCGGACGGGCTGTCGATGACCACCGAGTCAACAGGGGTCCGCGCTGCCGCGAGAGCCGCCGGCGCGCTGAGCAGCAGCAGTGCCGCCAACCCGACTACAAGCAGCTTGTCGCCACGGGTCAGCATGCTGTCACGCGGTGGTGAAGCCGGGGACGTTCTTGCCGACGCCGTCGGTGTCTGCCGCGTCAGAGCCGCGGGCTCGCCCGTGCAGGTCGATGCAGTTCTGTGGACACACCTCGACGCATATGCCGCAACCGGTGCACTTCTCGTAGTCCACGACCGCGAGCCGGTCGATCACATGGATCGCGTCCTCGGGGCAGTCCTTCTCGCACCGCTTGCACGCGATGCAGCATGCGGAGCACGCAGCCTTGCGATCCTTGGGCTTGTCGTGCGCGTTGCAGCGCACCACCACCGGGGCGTCCTCGGGAACCAACCGCAACAGCCCGGCCCCTCCTCTCGGGCACTCCTTCGCGCAGATGCCGCACCCTGTGCACTTCACGAGATCGATCCGCGGCAACCCCCGCTCGTCCATCACGATGGCGTCGAACGGGCACGCGCGCATGCAGTCACCGAAGCCGAAGCAGCCTGCCTCGCAGACGAGCGGGCCGCCGGCCAGTCGCGCCGAGGCGGCACAGCTCTGTACGCCGCTGTACTCGTAGGCGCGAGCGGCTCTGTCGCCACCCCCGCACTGGCGCGCCGAGACTACCACGGCGACCTCGCATGCAACTGCTCCCATGATCGTGCTGACCTCGTCAGCCACGGCCTGGCCACCCGCGACACAGGCGTTCGCCGGCAAGTCGCCCACGACGATGGCTTCGGCCACCGCGAAACACGACGGATTGCCGCACGCCCCGCAGTTCGAGCCGGGAAGAGCATCGAGAACGCGCTCGACGCGGGGATCGACCTCCACGTGGAACCGCCGAGCAGCCGTCGAGAGGACGGCCGAGGTGACCACGCCGATAACGCTCAGCGCGACGACCGCCTTCAGGATGAGTGTCAGATCCACCATCATCGCCTCACAGTCCGAACCAGCCGGCGACGCCCACGTACGCGAGCGAGAGGAGGCCAGCCGTGATGAACGCCATCGGATTGCCCTTCAGCAGCCGTGGGACGGGCGCGATCTCCAGTCGCTCCCTGAGCGCGGCGAAGGTCAGCAGCGCAAAACCGAAGCCGACGGACACTCCCAGCGTGTACACGAGCGCCTCTCCCAGTCCGAGCGTGGCACCGAGGTCGAGATTCATCTTGAAGAAGCCAGGCTTGGCCGCTTCGGTCGCCGTGGCCAGCACCGCGCAGTTGGTCGTGATAAGCGGTAGATAGATGCCCATCGCCCGGTACAACACGGGACTCGCCTTGCGCAGGTACATCTCCACGAACTGCACCAGTGACGCGATGATCAGGATGAACGCCGGGATGTAGAGGAACTCGCCGACGCCGAGAGGGTCGAGGACGAACGTCCAGACCACCCACGTCGCCGTGGACGCGAGCGTCATGACGAACACGACGGCGATACTCATCCCGACCGACGTCTCCATGTTGCCCGACACCCCGAAGAACGGGCACAGGCCGATGAATCGCGTCAGCAGGATGTTGTTGACGAGCGCCGCGCCGAGGAACAGCAGCGCGAGTTGGCTGATCGTGCTCATCAGCAGCGCTCCTTCCGTCGCTCGGTACGTTCGCCCAGCCAACGTGAGGCAGCGATCATCAGCCCGAAGATGATGAACGCGCCAGGAAACAGCAGCACAAGACCCGGTGGCGCGTATCCTGCCGGCAGGGCGATCAGCGTCCGCTCGAACATGACGATCCGACCGGTGCCCAGAAGTTCTCGGATCATCGCAAGGGCGACGATCACAAGCCAGTAGCCGATGCCCATCCCGAGCCCGTCAGCGATCGCGAGCGACACGCGGTTGTGGTACGCGAACGCCTCGGCGCGCCCGAGGATCAGGCAGTTGACGACGATGAGCGGGATCCAGATGCCCAGGAACTGGTATATCTCGGGCAGGAATGCGTGCATCGTCAGGTCGACGATCGTGACGAACGAGGCGATGACGACGATGAATACCGGTATCCGCACCTCGTGGGGGATCACGCTCCGAAAGACCGCGATGATGATGTTGCTCATGGTGAGCACGAACACCACCGCGAGTCCCATGAACAGCGCGCCCTGGACGAGCGTGGACACCGCAAGGGTGGCGCACAGGCCGATCATCAGCACCGTCAGGGGGTTCTCGATCGCGATACCCTGCCGGAACGTCCTCAGCCACTCGGCCATCACTGCTCACCTCCCGCGCGTGCTTGGAGCACTTCCGCATACACCCGACCCGCGCCCTCGACCGCAGCGCGGACACCGCGCGAGGACTTCGTGGACCCAGAGATGGAATCCAGCGCACGGACGTCTTCCGTGGCGAACGCCGCGGGCAGCTCGGTGAACTGCTCCAGGAACCACGGCTCGGACTGCACCTTCGTCCCGAGACCAGGCGTCTCGCTCATGGAGAGGATTGTGACACCCGTGACTTTACCGGTGCTGTCCAAACCCAAAACCACGTTGATGGGTCCGCCATATCCACGTCCCGACACGCGCAAACCCCAGCCGATGAGCGCTCCGGAGCTGTCGAGCGCCTCGTAGATGGCCGAGCAGTCCGCGTCGCCGGCGGCGTCCTGCGCCGCCGCGAGCACGTCCTCGGCAACCGGCTCGAACGAGTCGGCCTCAGGCAGGACCGCGGCGAGCGATTCCTGCTCGGCGCGACGTTCCTGGTCGGCGATACGGTCCTTGGTGGCTCCGTACGCGAGCGCCAGGCCCGTCGCGGCCACGACGCAGGTCACAACGACCGCGATCACGAGACGGAGGGACTTAGCCATTGCGCTTCACCCACCCGAACGTGCGCGGCCTGAACGCCCGGTCGATCAGCGGCGCCAGACCGTTCATGAACAGGATCGCGAAGGTCGTCGCCTCCGGCATGGAGCCGTAGAACCTTCCGACCGCATTGAAGACACCGCACCCTACGCCGTACAACAGGCGCCCGTTCTTGGTCATGGGAGACGAGACGTAGTCCGTCGCCATGAAGAAGGCACCGAGGATGAGACCTCCTGCGAGGACGTTGAAGAGCGGGTCCGACCCGAATACCCACGACAGCAGCGCCATCGTCCCGATGTACCCCGCCGGGATGCGCCAGTCGATGATGCGCTTCGCGAGCAGGATCGCGCCTCCCAGCAGGAGCAGGAGCGCCGAGACCTCGCCAAGTGAGCCCTCGAGGTTGAGCAACAGCAGCGGGCGGTACTGCGCCGCCAGATCGAAGCCGTAGGCGCCGTCGGCGGCGCGGTCGGCCGCCGCGGCCATCAGGCGCGTGGCGCCCTGCACCGCATCGTATCCCTCGGCCGTCAGTTCCGGGAGCGCCCTGAACCAGCCGCGATTCGGGGCCTCGGCGAACACGCCCGCCCATGAGATCGCGACGAACGCACGGCCCACGAGCGCCGGGTTGAAGATATTGAAGCCGAGCCCTCCGAACACGAGCTTGCCGAGCGCGATCGCGATGATGCCCGCCGCAAGCGCGATCCACCACGGAGTCAGCGGCGGGAGGCTCAGCGCCAGCAGCAAGCCGGTGACGAGCGCGCTGCCGTCGGTGAGGGTCTGACGCTTGCGCGCCGCCGCGTTCCACAGCGCCTCGGTCCCGAGTGTGGCGACGAGACAGAGAACGATGAGTCGGATCGCGGGCCATCCCATGGTGATGCACGCCCAGATGGTCGTCGGCAGAAGCGCTGCCACGACCCACAGCATGATGCCGGTGCATGTCGCGGGCGACGTGATGTGCGGGGAGCTGCCGACGACGATGCGACGCTCGTTGGTCACCGTGTCGCTCACAGCTTCGCTCCCTTCTGCATCGCGGTCGCCTTCGCCAGCCTGATGAGCTGCAGCAGCGGACGCTTCGTCGGACACACATAGGAGCACACGCCGCACTCGATGCAGTCGATCGGATGGAACTCCTCGGCAGCCTTCCACTCACGTCGGTACGCGTAGTTCGCGATCGCGTACGGCTCCAGGTACATTGGACACGCCTCCGGGCAGCGCCCGCACCGGATGCACGGCTGGTCATCGTGGATGTCCGGCGCCGCCTCGTCGGGACCCAGCACCACGATGCCCGATGTCCCTTTGGTCACCGGGACATCCAGCGACGCCAGCGCCTGCCCGGTCATCGGTCCGCCCGCGATGATGCGCCCCACCTCGCCGACCGTGCCGCCCGCGTGATCGATGAGATCGACGACGAGCGTGCCGAGGAGGACCCGGTAGTTGCCGGGCCTCGCGACCCGGCCGGTCACCGTGACGACACGCTCGGTGAGCGGCTTGCCCCGCTCGACGGCGTCTGCGACGGCAGCCGCCGTCGCGACGTTGTGCACGAGCGCACCGGTCGCCGCCGGCAACTGGCCGTGCGGCACCTCGACACCCATGATCGCCCAGATGAGCTGCTTCTCAGCACCCTGCGGGTAGCGCGTGACGAGTCCCACTACCTCGACACCCGCCGATCGTCCTGCCTCCCGGAGCGCGGCGATCGCGTCCGGCTTGTTGTCTTCCACACCGGCGACGATGCGCTGTGCGCCGACCGTCTCGGCCATGATCTTCGCACCGGCGATGATGCGCTCCGGCATCTCGACCATCAGGCGGTCATCGCACGTCAGGAAGGGCTCGCACTCGCAGCCGTTGAGGATGAGCGTGGTGATCTCCATGCCGTTGGGCGGACGCAGTTTCACCGCCGAGGGGAAGGTCGCGCCGCCCATGCCCACGACACCCGCCGCGCGCACGATCGCGGGGACGCCACCCTCCGCGACCACGCGCTCGAACGATGCCAGGTCCTGCGTCTCGTCAGGCGTGACGCTCACGGCCGTGACCCTCGTCCCGCCCGTGGTCAGTGTCGGGCCGATCGCCGTGACCTCGCCGCTGACCGGGCTGTGTATCGGCGCGCTGACCATCGCGTCCGTCGCGCCGATCACCTGACCGCGCACGACGCGATCGCCGACCTCAACCGTCGGTTCGCACGGTGCGCCAAGATGCTGGCTCATCGGCACGACGAGGCGTGCTGGGACCGGCATCTCCTCGATCGGCGTGCCGGAAGTAGCCTCCTTGCGTCCGGCGGGATGGACCCCGCCCTTGAACGCCGCCTTGCTCACATCCGCTCCCCCTGTCCTTCCGCGCACGGTGGGTCCCGCACCATTCGGCGGGCGCGCCCGTCCTCCTGCATATGGCGATGCCGCCGCTCGCGAGCGGCGGCATCCGTTCGGTCAGCGGCTAGTGGACCGAACACGACAGGCACGGATCGTACGCCCGCACCAACTGTTCTACCAGAAGAACGAATCGGTCACGTGGTTCGTCGACCACGGTCGGCGCGAAAGCACGCATGTCAGCCTCGAGGTTGCCGAGATTCTGCGCGGTCGGCGTGATCACATCCCCCGCGGTGACGAAGCCGTCGTCGTCGATGCTGTATGCGTGGTACAGCGTGCCGCGGGGCGCCTCGGTCGCGCCCACACCCGAGCCCGCACGGACCGCGAACGGCACGGGTTCGCTCGAACCGCCCATCTCGAGCAGCTGGCGAGCGTAGCCCGCGCACCGCTCGCAGGCATCCACCAGCTCGACCGCCTGGCAGACGTTGTTCATGAACGGGTTCCGGCTCACACCGCTCCAACCGAGCTCGCCCAGAACAGCGGCGGCGCGGGGCGCGAGCCGGTCTGCCGAGAGGTTCACGCGCGGCAGCGCTCCCACCATGAATGGGCTCCCTGCGACCGTGCTGTGTTTGGCGTTGCTGTGGCCGACGACGTCTTCGCGGATGAAGTCGCGGTACTCGGCGACGGGCCTGCGCCACGCGCCTTGGAGGGACGCTGTCTCGCCTTCGTAGATCGCATAGTCGTCGTCTGCGACGAGCGCGAGCATGTCTCCCGCGGTCTCGAACGCCGGCACCTCGAACGTGGCGAACAGGCGGGCGGTCTCCTCGGCCTCGCCCGCCAGACGCGTCAGCCGCTCGGCGAACTCTTCGAGCGAACGGGCGTCGGGCTCGGAGGCGAACCCGCCGACGAGCGCGGTGATCGGGTGTACCGGCCTCCCTCCGATGAGCGTGGTGAGCTCGTTGCCGATCTTCTTGATGGTGAGCGCGCGCTGAACGACCTCCGGGTGCGTCTCGGCGAGGGGGAAGACGCTCGGCAGACCCACGAAGTCGGGCGCGGCGAACACGTAGAGATGCGTCGCGTGGTTCTGGAGGTAGGAACCGTACACGAGCAGCTTGCGGAGGACCTTCGTGCGCTCGGAAACCTCGATGCCGAGCGCATCCTCGACGGCCCTGAGCGACGTGACCGCGTGATTGGGCGAGCAGATGCCGCAGATGCGACTCGTGATCAGGGACACCTCGTCGAAGCGTCGTCCCACCACCATCGACTCGAAGAACCGCGCAGGCTCGATGATGTCCATCTTGATATCGCGAACGACGCCGCCCTCGACGTCCACCGTGATCGTGCCGTGTCCCTCGATGCGCGCGACGTGCTCGACGGTGATGGTGCTCATCGGACGGCCTCCCTTGCAGCGTTGTAGAGATCGAACAGCCGCACGAGCTCGGCGCCGTCCAGCCCCCGGGACTCGAGCACCCCGGCCGCTGCGGGGAGGTTCGCCTCAGGCGACAGCCCGCGGCACCCTGTGCACGGGCGACCCAGCGTGACACAGCGCGCCCCGCATCCCGTGCGCGTCACCAGGCCGAGACAGACCTGTCCCCGCTCGAGGAAGCACACGTTCTCCATGGTCTTGCACACCGCGCAGAGCGGGTCCTGCGGCGGGCGGTCCGACAGTCCCTGCAGCGCCCGGTGCAGCACCCGCACGAACTCGTCGGTATCGATGGGACACCCCGGTACGTGGTAGTCGACCGCGATCACAGACCCGACCGGACCCGGCGTACGACGCGTGACACCGGCGACCGGCGGCGTGTCTCCGTAGACGACAGCGCAGTGCCGATCGATCTCGCCGAGCGCGGCCAGGGCCGGTATCCCGCCCGTGAACGCGCACGCCCCGATGGCGATGACCACGCCGGCCGTCTCGCGGACCCGTTCGAGCAGCGCCACGTGCTCGTCGGTGGTCACGGCGCCCTCGATGATCGCGACGTCGTACGAGTCGGGCAGGTGTCCGCTCGACGCGAGCTGCCAGTACCGGAGGTCGATCAGGCCGAGAACGTCCAGCAGGTGGTCCTCGATGTTGGTCATCTGCACCTGGCAACCGAAGTCGCTCGCCAGACCGATGACGACGACACGCGGCGCCATCTAGATCGCCCCCTGCAGGTTCATGGCTTCCCAGTAGTTGAAGACCGGCCCATCGACGCAGGTGTACTGGTGGCCGACGCCGCAGTGGCCGCACTTCCCGATGCCGCACTTCATCCGGCGCTCGAACGAGACGTAGATCTTGTCCACGTCCATGTGCTTCTTGCGCATCTCGTCGATGACGTACTTGTACATGACCGGCGGGCCGCAGATGGCCCCGTACGTGTTGTCCGGATCGACCTCGATCTGGTCGAACAGTCCCGTCACGAGACCCCGTTCCCCGTCCCAGCTCTCGTCCGGCTCGTCCACGGTGAGGATGAGATCGAAGTCGTCCCGGTGCTTCCACATGTCGAACTGATAGCGGAACAGGACCTCGGCAGGGTTCTTCGCACCGTACAGGATCGTCACCTTGCCGAACTCATGCCGCTCGTCGTGGATGTGGTTGATCAGCGACTTGAGCGGGGCGATGCCGAGACCCCCCGCTACGAGCAGGACATCGTGCCCCTTCATCTCCTGGAACGGGAAACCGCGCCCGAACGGACCACGGATGCCGACCACGTCTCCGCATTGCTTGGCGTGCAGAGCGCCGGTGACATCGCCCGCGCATCGCACGCAGAGCTCCACGAAGCCCTGCTTGCTCGGCGCGGAGCTGATCGAGATAGGCGCTTCACCGACGCCGAAGATCGAGAGCTCGACGAACTGGCCGGACTGGAAGGTGAACGACTCGCGGATCTCCGGATCGATGATCCGGAACTCGAAGAGCTTCTCGGTCTCCGTCAGGTCGATGATCGAGGTGATGCGGGCCGGCCACGGCCGATACGGGTTCGTCTCCGCGTCCCGACGATACGCATCCTGCGGGATGACGCTCATCGGACACCTCCCGTCTGCAGCGCCTCGATGACGCGCACCGGGCTGATGTCCGAAGGACACGCGCGCGCGCAACGACCGCATCCGACGCACAGCACGCGCTCGAACTTGGACAGGTACCCCCACTGCTTATGGTAGTACCGGTACTTCACCCGGCTCGCCCGTCCCTCTCGGAAGTTCTGGCCATGTGCCACTGCCGCGAACTCCTTGAATTGACAGGAGTCCCAGGTACGGACGCGTCGCCCGCTCTTCTGGTCAGGTGCGAGCCGATCCGTCACATCGAAGCAGTAGCACGTCGGACAGACCATCGAGCACGCCCCGCACGAGAGGCACTGCTCACCGAACTCGTCCCAGATCGGACTGTCGAACTTGGCGTCGAGAAGCACCGGGAGCTGGGTGGTGTCCACGTCGTTGTCGAACGCCTGCTTGAACTCGCCCACGACGCGCTGGAACTCGGCGGTATCCTCCTCGGTCACCTCGCTGCTCTTGACGTAGTCGTCGAGGAGCTCAGCGCCCTTCACCGTCCGCAGCGACGCGTAGTAGCGGTCGCCGAGGTCGGTCAGGAAGACGTCGAATCCCCAGTGCACCTCATCGGTGTCCCAGACGTTGCAGAAGCACGTATCGGAGGGCGTGCACGAGACGCCGACCACGAGCGTGTTGTCGCGCCGCGCCTTGTAGTAGGGATCGACGTAGTCCCTCGTGAACACGTTGTCCATCAGCAGAAGCGCGTTGATGTCGCACGGGTGCAGTCCGAAGAGCACGCGCGGTGGCGCGAAGACCTCGTCGTCGGTGACCTCCTCATCAGCCGTGCGGAAACGCATGATCGTCTCCTCGGGCGGAAAGAACCACCGTTTGGGCGGGAGCAGCGTCGTGTCGTAATCCAGCCGAAGCTCCTCCGCGCCCGTGACGGGCGCGAACACGAACCGCCCCTGCTTCTCCACCGGACCGACGACCTCGTACTCGGACGCGAGCCCGCGCACGAGATCAGCGATCTGGTCCTTCTCGACCATCCTGAAGAACATGTGTGACCCCCAGTCGCAGTCCCCCGACTACCGGTGCGCGGCGACGCCTACCCGAAGAAGATGGCGATCTCCCGCTCAGCGCTCTCCGGGGAGTCGGAGCCGTGGATGATGTTCGCATCCAGCGTCAGGCCGAAGTCACCCCGGATGGTGCCGGGCGCCGCGTCCTTGGGATTGGTGGCGCCCATCATCTTGCGCACGACCGCGACCGCGTCCGGACCGGACACGACCATCTTGACGACGGGACCCGACGTGACGTACTCGACCAGACCCGCGTAGAAGGGCTTGCCCTCGTGCTCCGCGTAGTTGGCCGCTGCCTGCTCGGCCGTGACCGACCCGAGCTCCATGCGCTCAAGGGTGAGGCCGACCGCCTCCAGGCGAGCGACGATGCTGCCCACCAGGCCGCGCGCCACAGCGTCGGGCTTGATCATGACGTAGGTCTTCTGCTCCACGTGCGTTCCTCCATGTTCATCGCGGGACAAACTTTGTGACACGTTGATACAAACGTTCGCCGCAGGCAAGTAAAACCCTGCCGGCTGTGCAGAAAAGCGGATACGTGGCGCGCTACGAGCCGCCGCCGGTCGATCGCCAGTCGTTGGTGACGCCGTTGACCTTCCAGCCCACGCCCTCGCGTGCAAGCAGGATCTGGTAGTCGAGCGGAGCGCCCGTCTCCAGCGTGATGGTCACATCCACCTTCGAGGTGCTCGGCGACCCTTCGACCGCGCCGATCTCGAAGGATGCGAAGCCCGGCGGCAGCTTGCTCATCTCCTTCTCGACGTCGGCGGTGGGAACGGCCACCCAATACGGGTCCACCGGCTCACCGTTGCTGTGGGCCTCGAGCATGCGCCGCACGGTCATGTCCTGCGTCGGGTAGCCGAGGCCTGACACCCAGGCGAACACCAGGGCACCCGCTACGACCACGACCACGGTCACCCACGTGGCGATCGTCACCCACACGCTGCGGCTCGTCCGCCGCTCGACACGCTCGCGACGACGGGCCTCCTTGTCGGCGACACGCATGTCGTCATCCGTACGCGTGAAGAACGCGCTCTCCTCGGCCTCCTCGTCCTCATCACGCTCCGTGGCGGCGCGGGTCGGCGCAGCCGACGATCCGGCGGCGACCGCTGGTCCTCCGGGACGGCTGTCCGCCGTCACCGGGGGCATCTCGCCGGTGCTCCAGCCCTCGATGACCTCATGGTCAGCGCTGAGCGCGGCCAGGCTGGCGTCGAACGCCTTCTGCGTCGCGTCCGGGAACGTGTACCCGAAAGAATCCCGTGCGCGAGCGAACGCGCGCACCGCCTGCTCATGCATGCCGAGCGCCACATACGCGAGGCCGAGGTTGGCGGCGGCCTTGCCGCGCCCCGCGTAACCCTCCATGTCGACAGCCGCGCGGTACGCCTCCACGGCATCCTGCGGTCTGCCGAGCGCCATGAAGCACATGCCGAGGTTGTTGAGCGCCTTGCCCGGATCGGGGTTGGAGTCGTCGAGCGCGGCGCGGCGATACTCCTCGGCCGCCTCCGCGAGCTGTCCCATCTTGTAGTACGCGCCCGCCATGCCTTGCCGGGCCTTGTACGTCGGGCCGTAGGCCGGATCAGCCAGGACCGCACGATACGCCGCCACCGCGTCATCGAAGTGCCCGGCCGCAGCATGCGCGGCGCCGAGGTTCGCCAGCACGGCCGTCCGTCGCTCGTAACCCTCGGAGGCGAGCGCTTTGCCGTATACGGTCACCGCGTCGTCGTAGCGTCGCAGCCTCATGAGCGCGTTGCCGGCATGGTGATACGCCGCCGCATCGTCCGTCCCGTCGGCTGCGGCAAGGAACTCCCGTGCCGCGACGCGCATGTCGCCGGACTCGTAGGCTTGCAGGCCCTGCTCGTAGCGTGCCTGGTCCACGTCCCCTCCGTTCCCTACGGCCGACCCTCGATCGCGACGCTCTGCAGCGTATCGCCGATCGCGAGCGAACGCACGACGTCCATGCCTTCGATCACGGTGCCGAACACCGTGTACTTGCCGTCCAGGAACGGCTGGGCACCAAGGCAGATGTAGAACTGCGAGCCCGCCGAGTCCGGATCGCTTGAACGCGCCATAGCGACCGTCCCGTCCAGATGAGGACGGCTGTTGAACTCCGCCGGCAGGTTCCATCCCGGACCGCCCGTCCCGAGCGCCGGAGTGCCGGGCTCGCGGATGCCGCGCGACTGCTGCGCCACGATCCGTCGCACGTCATCACCCGACAGGTCGCGAGTCTGAGGGTCGCCCGCCTGTACGACGAACCCCGGCTCCACGCGATGCACCTTAACGCCGTCGTAGAAGCCCTCCTCGGCGAGCTCGATGAAGCTCGCGACGTGGTTGGGGGCATCGTCGGGAAAGAACTCGATCACGAACACGCCCTTGTCGGTCGAGACCAGCGCGCGTTCCTCGCCCCCGACCGTGACGTCGGACTCGTGCATCGCTACCTCCTCGAAACCGGTGAATGCATCAGCATCGCCCGCGGTCGCACCATCGACGGTCGACGTGTCGACCCGGCTGCCGGAAGACGTCCTGTCGGCGCCGCACCCGACGAGCGCACCAAGCGCGACAGCCGTGACGCACACCATCACCACACGCTGTACCGGCCGCATGCGGCGCTCCTTTCCAGACCGGGTCCGACGGGTCTCGCCGCATGGCGGATCGCCCCATTCTACCAGTGTGCCACGTGGCGCTGTAACCCGCGCCATCGCGTGTCCGGATGGCCCCGTTCGCACCCATTCAACCGGGGTCCCATGTGCTATCGTGGGCGTACGTCTCTGGCACCAGAGATCGGTGGTTGCATCACCCGGCGGCGGGTGGCCTACCCGCCGTCGATCGTGGGCGCCGGACCTCGACGTCCGCGAAGCATCCCTTGTCGTCAGTTCGAGCCGCAAGGAGGCGATGCTCATGGGAGCACCTAGCACCGACAAGGTCCGTAACGTCGTCTTGGTCGGCCATGGAGGCGCTGGAAAGACCACGCTCGCCGAGGCGATGCTCTTCATGGCAGGAGAAACGTCACGCCTCGGCAGCGTCGACGACGGTCACTCGAGCCTCGATTACGACAGCGAGGAACAGAAGCGCACGATGACCGTCAACCTCTCCCTCGCTCCACTCACCCACAAGGGCGTCAAGGTCAACATCATCGACACGCCCGGCTACGCCGATTTCGTCGGAGACGCCATCGCAGGCATGGAAGCGGCCGAGATGGCGCTCTTCGTGGTCGATGCCGTCTCCGGCCCGCAGGTGCAGACCGATCGCCTGTGGAAGATCGCCGGCGACATGGGCATCGCCCGGGCGGTCTTCATCAACCGTCTGGACAAGGAACACGCAGACTTCGAGGGCGCGCTCGATAAGCTCGTGGACGACTACGGTCACCGGGTGGGAGCGGTCCAGATCCCGATCGGCAAGGAGCACGACCTCGAGGGCGTCGTGGACATCATCCGCATGAAAGCGTACATCCACGGTGACGGCACCTCGGTCACCGAGAGCGACATCCCCGAGGAGCTGCTGGCAGCCGCTGACGAGTGGCGGGAGAAGCTGCTCGAGCTCGTGGCCGAGGCGGACGACGATCTCATGGAGAAGTACCTCGAGGGCGAGCGCCTCAGCCAGCAGGAGCTTGAGACCCTCCTGGACAAGGCGATCGCTCAGGGCATCTTCATCCCGGTGTTCGTCGGCTCCGCCACGCAGCTGGTCGGCATCCGCGACCTGCTCGACGAGATCGTCTCGTTCTTCCCTGAGCCGACGGCACACGGCCCGCTCCCGACAGCCGACGGCGGTGAGTTGCCCGTGACGGTCGAGGGCGCGACCGCCGGTTTCGTCTTCAAGACGCTGTCAGACCCCTATCTCGGCCGGCTGAACTTCGTGAAGGTCGTCTCGGGCACGCTCGCCGCCGGCAGCGAGCTCATCAACTCGCGCACCGGCAAGAAGGAGCGGCTCGCGCACATCTACCGCATGCTCGGCAAGGAGATGACCGACATCGAGGCGGCGCCCGCCGGCGACATCGCCGTCGCGCCCAAGCTCTCCGACACGCTCACCAACGACACGCTGTCCGAGAGCGGCGACGTCGTCTTCGCACCGCTCCCGCTGCCTGAGCCCCTGTACCCGGTAGCGATCGTCGCCAAGACCAAGGCCGACGAAGACAAGCTCGGCGTGGCGCTCAAGGGCATCGTTGAGGAGGACCCCTCGCTGCACATGCGGCGCGACGAGGAGACGCACCAGACGGTCCTCTCGGCCATGGGCGATACCGCCATCGACGTCGTGCTCTCGCGTCTGCATGAGCGCTTCCACGTGGAGGCGGAGACCGAGGAGCTGCGCATCCCCTACCGGGAGACGATCCGCAAGACCGCCACGGCCCAGGGTCGCCACAAGAAGCAGACCGGCGGCGCCGGCCAGTTCGGTGACTGCTGGCTGCGGCTCGAGCCCAATCCCGGCGGCGGCTACGAGTTCGTCGACGAGATCGTCGGCGGGCGCATCCCGCGCCAGTTCATCCCCGCGGTGGACAAGGGCGTCCAGGACACCATGACGCACGGCGTCCTCGCGGGTTACCCCGTCGTGGATGTGCGCGTCGCCGTCTACGACGGTTCGTACCACTCGGTCGACTCCAACGAGATGGCGTTCAAGACCGCCGCGCGCATCGGCTTCAAGGCCGCCGCCGAGAAGGCCGACATGGTCCTGCTGGAACCGATCGCGACGCTCGACATCACCGTCCCGGACGAGTATGCGGGCGCGATCATGGGCGACATCAGCTCCATCCGGGGCCGCATCCTCGGCATGGACGCGCCCGAGCCCGGCGTCCAGGTCATCAAGGCCCAGGCGCCGTACGCGGAGGTCGTGCACTACTCGACCCACCTGCGTTCGATCACGAGCGGGACGGGCAGCTACACCATCTCGATCGACAGCTACGAGCAGGTGCCGGGCGACATCGCCAAGAAGATCGTCGAGCAGTACGAGAAGGAACGCGCCGAGGGGCACTAGCCCTCGCGTCACTAGGATGCACGAGAGCCCCGACCGGGCAGCCGGTCGGGGCTCTTCGTCTGTCACGGATGGCGCCCTCTGTAGGATTCGAACCTACGACCTTCTGCTCCGGAGGCAGACGCTCTATCCCCTGAGCTAAGAGGGCGTGCGGAACCGCCCGTGAACAGTAGCACACCGCCTGTGCGTTTCCAAGCGCGCACATCCTCGGTATGCTCTCTACCAGCACGCTCCACCGACCACCGCAGTCCCGGCCCGCACAAGGAGGCAGCATGGCGCTCGGACGGACGCTCGTGATCGCCAATCCGGCGGCTCGCCACGGCGAGACGGCGCCGCTCGTCCCGGTGATCGAGGAGCTTCTCGAGACGACCGTGGAGCACGAGACGGTGCTCACGGAGCGACCGGGGCACGCGGTGGAGATCGCACGATCGGCCGAAGGGTTCGACACGGTCCTCGCCGTCGGCGGCGACGGCACGGCGCACGAGGTGCTCAACGGCTTGATGGCGCGACCCGCCGAGGACCGCCCGGCGATGTCGCTGGTGCCCACCGGCTCGGGCAACGACTGGCGTCGCACGCTCGGCATCTCGGAAGACCTGAGCACCGCCGTGCGCCAGGTGCTGTCCGGCAAGCACGCGCGGGTGGACGTTGGACGCTGCAACGACATCTACTTCGCGAACTCCATCGCGATCGGTCTCGATGCCCGCGTCACCGCGAAGGCCGTGGAGATGAAGGTCACGACCGGGTGGTCGGGCCTGCCGCTCTACCTGAGATCGCTGTTCTACGTGCTGTTCAACGAGTTCTACAGCCACCAGGTCCGTATAGAGT
Organism: Anaerosomatales bacterium; assembly: GCA_030019445.1. Classification (GTDB taxonomy): domain Bacteria; phylum Actinomycetota; class Coriobacteriia; order Anaerosomatales; family Anaerosomataceae; genus JASEEU01. Next base: position 56,126 of record JASEEU010000005.1, read on the forward strand.
ACGACGGCGGTCCTGCCACGGCGCACGACATGATGCTGCTCGCGGTGACCAACGGCCCGACCTACGGTGGAGGCTTCTTCATCACGCCCTCCGCGGTGCCCGACGATGGGCTCTTCGATACGTGCATGATCGACAAGCTCTCCCTCATCAGCGCGTTGTGGCGGCTGCCGTTCGTCATCGTCGGCAAACACACCTGGATGTCACAAGTGCACATGGCGCGGCACGCATCCATCGTGCTGACCGCCGATGAGCCCGTCGCCGGTCAGATCGACGGCGAGGTGATGCTCGCCGAGCGCTACGAGATCGATATGCTCGCCGGCGCGCTCGACGTGATCGTGCCGAGGTGAGCGCGATGGCCGATCTCACCGGAGCGTTCGCGGCGGTCGGGGTCGCGGCCTTCCTCGGCGCGTACCTGGTCGGCTCGATCCCCTCGGCGTACACCGTCGTTCGCGCCGTGACCGGAGAGGACGTCACGGAGCACGGTACGGGCAACGTGGGGGCCATGAACGTCCGGCGGACCACCGGCTCCTGGTTCTGGTTCGCCGTGGTGATGGTCGCCGACGTGCTCAAGGGCGCGCTGCCCGTCTTCGCCGTCCAGGCGTTCTCAGGAGTCGCGGTCATGGCGCCGGCGTCCGAGGTCGCCGACGGGTTCGATCTGCTCGTGCCACAGCTCGCCGTCGCGGGCGCCGTGATCGGGCACAACTACTCGCTGTGGCTCGCCCTCAAGAAGCGACGGTTCGCGCGCACGGGCAAGGGTCTCGCTACCGGGGCGGGCGCCGTGTTCGCCTACGACTGGCGCTACTTCGTCGCGGTGGTGGTGGTGGGTCTGCTCGTCATCGCCATCACGCGATACATGATGGCCGGACAGGTCGCCGCGGCCTTCACGCTACCGGTCACCGCTGCGGCCCTGGGCTCCAGCGACTGGCCGTTCGCGCTCGTCATGGGCGCGGTGGTCTACGCGGCACACCATCGCCGTTTCATGGGGCTGCTGCGGGGAGAAGAGCCCAAGCTCTATATCCACGACCGGCAAGGTCCGCGCGGCTGACCACTCACGACGAAGGGCCGGGCGAGACCGCCCGGCCCTTCGTGTGTGGTGTGTGCACCGGCTACTTGAGCTCGATGGCCTCGTTCGGGCACACGTCCGCGCACGTACCGCACTCAGTGCAGTCGTCAGGACGGGCCAGGACGGCGATATCCTCGAGATCGAGCGCGCTCGTGGGGCACTCGTCGACACAGATACCGCACGCCGTGCACAGGTCAGGATCCACGACGGGCTTGCCCATGTGATGCATCCTTTCGCCGAACAGCCTGCTACCGCGGTCGCGGTCGTCCCATGATAAACACGCGGCCCGCACGGTGCAACGACCGCCTAGCTGACCTTGTCCATGACCTCGCAGGGGTCCCACAGGCAGTACGGGTACGTGCGGTCGGTCAGGACGTCGGTGGCTTCCCGCTGCTCGCGCAGGGCGTCGAGTTCATCCCGCGTCTGCCGGACGAGCGGCGCCAACAGCTCCGCAAGCCGCGCGTTCACCTCGCGGATATCGCTCCCCAGCTGCTTCTTGTCCGCTCCCGCGCGCGAGATCGCATCCACGAGCCCCGCTTTGCGCGCCGCCAGCCTGCGCGCCTCGGACGCCTCGGCCGCATCGTCGAACTCCGTGTGTTCAAGGAGTTGATCGGGGTTGTGCTCCAGCCGGTGCAGACGCTGCTCGACCTCGGCGATCTCGGCGTCGCTCACGACATGCGCACCGAGGGGAAGGTAGAGCGTCATCGACGCGACGGCGTATGACGGGGGCTCGACACCGAAGTACGTCGTGATGACATCATCGGTGACGCGGTCGTAGCGCCCCCCGCCGATGCCGTGGATGAACAGGTCGGCCAGGCACAACCGGGCGAACATGGTGAGCGTCGCGGCGCGCGGAACGAGACCGACGCCGTCGAGCGCGGCCGCGGCCGCCTCGACCGTGCCGGGCAGCTCGACGACAGCCTCCCCGCCTGCAAGGAGCGTACTGCCTTGCATGTACGCAGCCTCACGGACCCCGGAGCGAAGCACCCAGAACGGAAGCTCGACACGACCGGGACCCGCATCCAGGTTCGGGAACGGTTGGACGAGCGATCGGGTCCCCGTTCTCGTGCGGTATCCGCTGAGCGCGTCGTTGAAGACGCGGCGGAAGCGCGCCGCGTCGAGCGTGATGTGCGCCGCGAACGTACGGAATGCCGTGCCCTGGGCGAGCCGCGCCACTCCCAGCTCGAGATAGCGAGTCCGTGCGGGCTCCTCGTACCGCCGGCGCGCCGCCGTGAGCGCACGCGCCAGGTCGCCCGCGCGCGGAGCGCTCTCGGCAAGCGCCGCCGCGAACGCCCCGAAGTGGCGCGCGATCGACGGCGCGGGCAGGTTGCCGAGGACCGCGCCGCACTGTTCGCTGAACTCCGCGACGGTACGGGCATCGGGCGCCGGCGCCCCGGCGTAGCTCGTGCGCCCGTCGCCGCGGGCGAGCGGGATGTCGCACACGCGCACGTGGGGACGCAAACAGGGCGCCCGCAGGGCCACCGCGTCGAAGACGTCGGTGTCGACGACCAGGTCCAGCGCGACAGCGTCCGCCTCCCGGCGCATGCGCTCGGCGAGGAACGCCTTGGCCCAGACCCCGGGATGATAGAGCTCGGGCTGATGGCCCGTGACCACGAGTCGCCGGGCGTCGAGCGGCGCCTCGGCATGCTCGATCCCCAGCTCCGATGTATATTGGAGCGCCAGCGCGACCGCCTCGCGGCGCGCGGAGCGTCTGAGCGCCGCCAGCGCGACGCCGCCCACCAGCACCTCGGAGCGTCCGAGGGCCTGCGCGTTCTCGTCCATCACCGCAGGCCACTCCTCGACCCGCGGCTCGACATGCACCTCGCCGTGGCCGAGCGGGACCTCTCTGCGCGCGTGCACGCTCACAGCAGGTCCCTCACCGAGCGGATCCCTATCTCCTCCTGGGCGTAGAAGGGCTCGCCCGCGTCGGTGCCGATGAGGCTCCCCCAGTACGCCGCCCGCTCCCGCATCAGCTCGATGATCCCCCGGTTGGCTGGGTTGGCCGAGAACTGCGAGCGATACGCCTCGAGCGCAGCGAGCTTGGCATCGAGACCGGCGGTCGCGTCCACGATGAACGACGGCTTCACGTGCAGCCGCAGGTGCACCGCGATGTAGTGGTAGACGCGCTCCGGGTAGTGTGGCTCGCCGCTCATGTCGGTCTTGGTGAGCTTGGCCCAGAACCGCGCAGCCGAGCCGAGAGAGGCGGCTGCGACATGGTCGGGGTGCGCGTCCAGCGGGTACGGGAGGAACAGCCAGCGCGGCCGCAGCTCTCTCAGGACCTCGGCCAGCACCCGGCGCGCCTCCAGCGTGTCGGCGAGCTCGCGGTTGGGCAGCGTGAGCGTCTTGCGCTCAGCCACGCCGAGGATCTCCGCGGCGCGCGCCGCCTCCAGCGCGCGCGTCTCCGGATCGCCGAACGGGGTAGGCTCGCCGTCCGTGAGGTCGACGATCGCGACTGACAGGTCCGCCTGGGCCATCGTGGCGATGGTCGCACCCATGCCGATCTCGACGTCGTCGGGATGGGCTCCGATGCACACCACGTCGGTCATCCCGACTCCTCCTCCAGCGTCCGCATCCACACATCCCTGTAGTACCCGAGGCGACGCTCCGGATCGTCGAGGTCCTCGCCGAAGGAACGGTCCTGGTCGTTGTAGATGCGCTCGACCGCGGCCTCGACCACCGTGAGGTCACGGGCCCACGCACGCGCCCACAGCTCGAGCGGCAGCGCGTAACCCGGCTCCTCGAGGGGAAGACCCGCGATCGCAGCCGCACGATACGCCTTGAACCCGCAGAAAGCGTCGGTCAGGCCCCACCGGGTACGCTCGTTGATCATCTCGGTCACCCGCTCGTTCACCGCGCGGCGGTCGGCGGGGGCCGCGCCCACGGCGACGCTTCCCGGCAGGTAGCGACTGCCGCTGACGACATCCGCGCCGGTGTCGGAGACCAGTTGCAGGAACTCGGGGATGTGCTTGGGCTCATGCTGCCCATCGCAATCCATGGTCACGATGCGCTCGACCCCGAGGCTCGCGGCATAGCGCAGTCCGTCAGCAAGGGCTCGCCCGTAGCCTTCGTTGTGCCCGTGGCGAAGCAGCACGATGTCCTCGCGCTCGGCCAGCACGCACCCGGTCCCGTCGTCGGAGCCGTCGTCAACGACGATGAGCAGGTCGTCGAAGACCGCCCGCACAGCCCGCAGGACCTCGCGTACGCGGGGCGCCTCGTTGTAGACGGGCACCACCACCGCGTCGCGGGGCGGTGGCGCCGACTCACGCATCGACGATCCGATACGTGGTCTCGAGCCGGGTCTCAGGACCGAACATCGCGCCCACCGAGCAGTACTTCTCCTCGGACAGCTTGATGGCACGCTCCACCATCGCGGGCTTGAGATCGCGGCCGGTGATGATGTACTCGATCGTGATGCGGCGGTAGAGCTTCGGGGGCTCGTCGCGCTGCTCGGCGGTGATGTCGAGCTCGAAGTCGACGACGTCCTGCCGCTGCTTCTCGAGGATCGAGACGATGTCGATCCCCGTGCACCCGCCGAGCGCGTAGAGAACGAGCTCGAGCGGCCGCGGTCCGCTGCCGTCGCCTTTGTGTTCGGCCGTCGCATCCATCACGACGCCATGACCCGCCTCGTCCCATCCGACGAACCGACGTTTCCCGTTCCACTTCACGCGCACATGATCCACGAGGGTCTCTCCTCTCGGCGAACGCAAACGGGCGGGACTGCGCCCGCCCGTTCCAGTGTACCCGTAACCCGAAGCCGGGACACGGCCGCTAGACGCGCCGGCCCATCATCTCGGCCAGCTCGCGCGGGTTCATCGCTTTGCTCATGGCCTCCTCGTAGGTGATCTTGCCGGCGCTCAGCAGCGCCTTGAGGTGCTGATCGAGCGTCTGCATGCCCACCGACGAGCCGCCCTGGATGATGCTCGCCATCTGGTGCGTCTTGCCCTCCCGGATGAGGTTGCCGATGGCGGGGATGCCGAGCATGATCTCCATCGCCATCACCCGACCCTTGCCGTCGCTGCTGCGCAGCAGGACCTGGGAGAGGACGCCCTCGAGCGTGCCGGAGAGCTGCATGCGCACCTGCTGCTGCTGGTGCGGCGGGAAGACGTCGATGATGCGGTCGACCGTCGCCGGACCGCCGGTGGTGTGCAGGGTCGCGAGCACCAGGTGACCCGTCTCGGCGGCGGTGATCGCTGCCGAGATGGTCTCAAGGTCGCGCATCTCGCCGACGAGGATGACGTCGGGGTCCTGTCGCAGAACGCGCTTGAGCGCCGAGGCGAACGAGTGCGTGTCCTCCCCGACCTCCCGCTGGTTCACGTACGCCTTCTTGTTCTTGTGCATGAACTCGATGGGATCCTCGAGCGTGATGATGTGGACGGCGCGGTTCGCGTTGATGTGGTCGATCATCGCGGCGAGCGTGGTCGACTTGCCCGAGCCGGTCGGCCCCGTCACGAGCACGAGCCCGCGCGGCCGCTCCGCGAGGTAGCGGCACACCTTGGGGAGCGCGAGCTCCTCGAGCGTCGGGATCTTGATCGGGATGACGCGGAAGACGGCTCCCATGGAACCGCGCTGCTGGAAGACGTTGGCCCTGAATCGCGACAGCCCCGGGATGCTGTACGCGAAGTCGAGCTCGAGCTCGGTCTCGAAGCGCCGACGCTGCTCCTCCGACAGCAGGCTGAGGATCATCTGCTGGGTGTCCCGCTGGGTCAGCACGCCGCTGTTCTCGACCGGCGTCAACTCGCCACGGACACGGATCCCGGGAGGGCTCCCGACGGTGATGTGCAGGTCGGAGCCGCCACGGTCGATCATGAGCCTCAGAAGGTCATCGATGTGCGCCATGTCGCTGCCGCGGTCCGGAGCGGTCGCCGCAGCCGCGGACTGCGGAGCGGGGGCCGCCGAGGACTCCGACATCGGCTGCGGAGCGCCATATCCTGCGGGGACTCCGCCGGCTGCTCCGGGTGTCGGCTGACCGGCGGCCGCGGCGGTCACCGGCACGTTCGCGAGCGAGAGCACCTTCGCCACGAGACCGGACACGTCGGACGCTGCAAGATGCGCCGCCGCTCCCGCCTGTCGCGCCTTCAGAGCGCTCGCCTCGCTGGGAGCAGCCGAGACGATCACGACCGGGATGTCGCCGAGGTCGGGGTCTGACTTCACCTCGCGCGCGAGCGCGAACCCGTCCATGCCGACCAGGTCGCCGTCGGCGACGATGACCTGTGGTCGCCGCTGCTTCGCGATGCCGAGCGCACGAGGACCGGAGATCGCGTTGTACACCTCGGCGTCTGTCGCGCCGGCCGTGATGCCGGCCTTCACCTGCTCGAAGTACGATGCGTCGTCGTGAACGACGAGTATCCCTGTTCCAGCCACGGACTGAGAACCTCCTCCACGGGAATGGAGCGACGTCGGATATCGGTGGCGCCCCTGAAACGACTTCCCCATACCTATCGGCAGGACGACCGGCCCACTGAACCGCATGTCGGCACCGCTAGCGTATCATTGTCGCGACACCACCCGGACCGGAGAGATGCTGACCGTGACGCTGTTGCACATCCAAGACCTCGCCTACGGCGGCGCCGGCGTGGGACGCGCCGAGGATGGGGTGGCGGTCTTCGTGGACGATGCCTGTCCGGGCGACACGGTGCGCGTCGAGGTGACGGCCGATCACGGTCGCTACCGCACCGCGCGCGTCGTCGATGTCATCGAGCCTTCCCCCCATCGCGTCAAACCCCCCTGCCCCTACTTCGGTGAGTGCGGTGGTTGCCACTGGCAGCACGTGGACTACGGCTTCCAACTCCTGGCCAAGCGGACGATCGTCTCGGAGGCCTTCGCCCGTATCGGCCACGCCGAAGCATCCGTCGCGCCGACCATCGCCTCCCCTTCCGAGTACGGGTACCGGAACAAGATCGAGCTCTCGGTCGCGGACACGCCCACCGGGCCCGCGCTCGGATTCACCGCTCGCGATCGCGCCACGGTCCTTCCCGTCGACCGCTGCCTCCTGCTCCCCCGTGCCGCCTCACGCGCGCCGAAGGCGCTCTCAGGGGCGCTCCGCTTCCTGGCCGGGCGCGCCGACGTCCCGGTCGCGCGCGTCGGTCTGCGGGTCGCCGTCGACGGCCAGGTCGAGGTCGATGTCTGGACCGCGCCGGGCCCGTTCCCGCGACAGCTCGCCGCGCGGGTGCTCGCGGATGCTGTCGGCGCGACCACGGTCACCCGGGTCTTGTTCAAGGGTCCGCTCAAAGCGCGCCGTGTGACGTCGGTCGAGGTGCTTACCGGTCCCGGAGCATGGCGTGAGCGTCTCGGCTCGCACCGCTACCTCGTCTCGGCGCCCTCGTTCTTCCAGTCCAACACGGCGGGTGCGGTGGCGCTCAGGGATGAGGCGCTCCGGACCCTGGAGCCACGGGCGGGAGACGTCGTCCTCGACCTGTACGCCGGCGTCGGCACGTTCACGTTGCCGCTCGTCGGCAGCGCCGGGAGCGTCATCGCGGTGGAGTCCTCGCGTTTCGCGCTCGCCGACCTGCGCCGCAATCTCGCTGCGGCCCGGCTCGCTGCGGAGATCGTGCCGGGCGACGCCGGCCGCGCGTTGCAGGACGTCGACTCGGTCGACCTCGCCGTCGTCGATCCGCCGCGGGCGGGACTCGATGACCGCGTCTTGCTTGAGCTCGGGCGGCTCGGTCCCCGATGCATCGCCTACGTGTCGTGCGACCCTGCGACGCTTGCGCGCGACGCGGGCAGGCTGGCCGAACACGGATACAGGCCGACCCGGGTCACCCCGGTCGACCTGTTCCCGCAGACCTACCACGTGGAGACCGTGGCTGCGTTCCAGCGCTAGACGAGCTTCCCTACCTCGGGGAAGTCGATGACGTGCTCGTCGTGGGGTGCATCCTCGTGAGCTTCCGTCAGGTCTTCGCCGGCGGCGTGCATGCCCTCGTGGTCTCCGTCTGCCCACATCGCGCTCTCGGTCACGTCATAGACCATGCCCTTGTACGCCACGTACGCCGGCTTGCCGTCCTGGCCGTTGTACTGCTTAAGCTCCTCGAGCGTGAACTCCTTCATGGGACCTCCTTGCGTCGGGGCCGATACACGGTGTATCTCCCCCAACCGTGCTGGAGGGATGCATCCCGCGACCAGAGCCGCGCGGACTTCAGCCCCGGACCGCCCTGAGGATCGCCGCCGCTCCGCGCATGATGGCTGCGGCCACGCCGCCGAGAGCAGCGAGACCCCACATGCCGCGGCCATCGTCACCGGATCCCCCGGTGGCATCGCTGAGGTCCAGCGACAAGTCGTGCGTCCCATCGGCAGTCGCCACGGTCACCGTGGCGCCTTCCGACCCGAGGTCGATCCCCTCGATGGACGCCACGAGATCCGACACGATCTCGGCACCCGTGACGGTCTCCACGCGCTGATCGACCAGCTCGGGCTCAGCGGCCGCGGCGACACCGGGGAGCAACACCAGACCCGCCACGACAAGTGCCGCCACCACTACCCTGATCATCCTTGACATCGCCGCACCTTCCCAACGCCGGACTCCTGAGAGAGTTCGGCTTGGGTACCGTCTGTCAAGGTGATGTGAGTCACCAGCGGCGGTTTGTGGTACCCCAACGGTACCATTGAGAGGATGAACGGCTATTCGTCGCTCTCTAAGCGGTCACGAAGCTGGAAGAGGTCGACCACGATCTTGCGGCCCTTGGTGGCGAGCACTCCTTCTTTGCCAAGCTGCGAGATCACGCGGCTGGCGGTCTCACGCGACGTGCCGGCGAGCGTGGCGACCTCATAGTGCGTGAGGCCCTCCACCACGGGGATGCCACGGGACTCGTACGATGCGGTCGCCACATTCAGCAACACGCGCATGACACGGTGCGTGGCGTCATGGAACGCCATGTCCTCCAGGCGCGTGATGAGCTGCCGCACACGGCGCGACAACGTACCGATGAGCGTCAGCGCAAGACGCGGTTGGAGCTGTATGGCGGAGGAGAGGTCGCGCGCATCCAGGGCGAGCACCTCGGCGTCGGTGACGGCGATGACGTCCGCCGAGCGGGGCTCGGCGTCCACCAGCGTCATCTCGCCGAAGTGAGCGGGCGCCTCAAGGTAGTTGAGCGCGAGCTCCTTCCCTTCCGGCGAGGCGAGCGAGACCTTCACGCGGCCGGACACCAGAAGGTACATCGCCGAGCCACGATCGTTCTGCGTGATGATGAACGCGCCCTTCGGGAACTCCCGAAAGACGAGCATCCCCGCAAGAGTCTCAAGGTCTTCAGACCCCAGATCGTCGAACATGGGGAACGACCGCAGCTTGGCTATGACGTATTCCTTCGATGCGCTGTTCATGGTCTCCCTATCGGGAACGTGGCGTGCGGGCTTGAATCACGCTCCAGTGTTACACGAAGGGCGGCGGCTCGGAAAGCCGCCGCCCTTCGTGCCCGAGACCATACCGACCTGCTACGACGGCACCCGCGCCGCGCACCCCGAGCCAGTCCGGACCAGCTCCTTGTCGGTCCGGATGTACTCGAGCATCCGCGGCAGCAGGTGCGGGATCACGAGCGGCAGCATGTTGGGCATCAGCGCGTCCATCGTCTTCGGAAGCAGATCGGGCATGAGCTCCTCCATGTCCTCGGGGAGCGGGCCGACCCTGCGCGAGACTTCCTCCAACATGCACGGCATGACCTTCGGCATCATCGACGGCATGAGCCGCGGCATCATCGCGGGCATCATCGCACCCATGAGCGCAAGCCCGCCGGGCACCGAACGCGCTGCCTTCATCATCGGCACCATGCCGGCCGGCATGGCCTTCATCATGTCGGGCAGCAGCGCGACCATGATGTCCGCGATCGACTCCGGCTTCATGAGCCAGATGAACTTCTCGAAGTAGCCCCACATCTCCATGGCGTACGGAGTCGGGTCCTCATGCGGGATGCCGAGACCGTCCATGGCGAGGTGCGCAAGGTCGATGACCTCCATCGGGATGTCCTTCTTTTCGATGGAGTCCCGCAGCTGGACCTGACAGCACGGGCAGAGGGCCACCATGGCATCGGCCTTGACGTCCACCGCCTCGTCGAGCCGCATCTTGCCGAGCTCGGGGGCGACCGGCGTCTCGCCGATGAGCGTCAGGACCGAACCGCAGCACAGGCCCTCTTCGCGGTTGTGCTCCATCTCGACGAGCTCCACTCCCGGGATCGCCTTGATCATGTCCCGGGGCGGCTCGTAGTTGCCCTGCGCCCGACCCATGTGACACGAGTCGTGGAACGTGAGCCGCTTGTCGATCTCGTGGTCGAACTCGAGCGCCCCCTCGGCGATGGCGTCGGCCACCAGTTCCGAGTAGTGCTTGACCTCGAACTCGTACTCGTCACCGCGCTCGGCGGCGAGGTTGGCGTACAGCTCCTTCCAGACAAGACCGCACGCCGGGCACGAGGTCACGATCGTCTTCGCCCCGCGCTTGCGCGCCTCGGCGGTGTTGTGCTCGTAGATCTCCTCGAACACGTCCCACTTCCCGGCGACCTTCATCGGGATGCCGCAGCACGCTTCGTCCTCGCCCATGTAGTTGAACGAGATCCCCGCGCGGTCCAGCAGCTCGACCGTCGACTGAGCCACGTCGGTGTTCACGAGGCTCGCGGTGCAACCGGCGAAGTACAGCACGTCTGACGTCTCGTCGATCTTGGGCGCGATGTGCTCGGGCACCCAGTCGGCGCGCTTCTCCTTCTTCGCCGCCCAGATGTTGCGCTCGCCGCGGAGCGACGCCGCCATCATCTCGAACGGCGGGAAGGTCATGCGACCCTCGTCGTGCACGAGCTTGCCGCGCATCGCCATCCACGAGTGCTCCACGGGAAGCTGGAGTTGGCAGCGGGTGTTGCACACCTCACAGGTCGTGCACACGAGGAACGTGTCGACCATGCGCTGGTCGAACTTCTCGCGCCCCTCGGCCACTTCCTTCAGGTAGGCGTACTTGCCGCGCGGCGAATGGCTCATCCACCCGCGAACGCTGTACTCCTCGCACGTGGGGACGCAGTACCCGCACTGCGCGCACGCGTAGGCGTAGAACGCCACCTCCGCGGGGACGCCGTTGCGGTCCTTGGCGCCGACCATGTCGCCGGTGGGGGCTTTGGCGGCGTTGGCGATGGGGCGCACGAGCGGCTCCATCGCGCCGGCCATGCCCATGAGCGCGTTGATGGCACCGGTGCCGAGGATCTTCTTGGGATTCATCACGCCCTTGGGGTCGTTCTCGGCCTTGAAGCGCTCAAGCGCCCGGTACTTCTCCTCGCCAAGGACGTTACGCGCCTCCTGGCGGAAGAACAGGCCGGTCGAGTACGCGCCGCCGTGGTGTCGCTTGGCGATGCCGATGACCACGAGCGAGAGGGCGAATGCTAGGTTGAACGCAAGCGTGCGCTCATCGTGCGGGATGAAGCCGAGAAGGACGACCTTGTCGCCCTTGCCGAGCATGCCCTCCAGCACGAACGGCTGGTCGAGCTTCCGGTCGATCTCGGCGAGCACGTCGGCGAGGTCCTCGAGCGGCACGACAACCTCGGTGGGGACGATCGACGGCCCGATGCGCTTGAGGCGCATCGGCGCGAAGCGCTGCTCCCACTCGTGTTCAGCGGCTTCGGCCGGCAGCTCCCATCCGCCGTTGGCGCCCATGATCGCCGCCAGCGGCACGTCGATGGCGCCTCTGCGCGATTCCGGGTACGCGATGATCGCGAGATACGCTTCCGGCAGCTCGGGCTCGTAGCCGACGTGCGCCTCTTCGTAGGGATGACCGTGGCGATGCGGCAGAGCGCCCTTGAGGCGCACGGACTCCGGGTTCAGGAACGTGAGCGACCAGATCGGCAGCCGCTGCACCGACATCGCCTTCAGTGCCGAGGCAAGGGCGTCGGCCGTCGGGAACGCGAGGACGCGGTGGACCTCGGCCTCCAGTTCGCGCAGTGCGAAGGTCACCTCGGTGATGATGCCGGTGATGCCCTCGGCGTCGGCGACGAGCCGCTCCAACTCCTCGCCGGTGTATTCGCGCACGCCACCGGTGGGCAGCACGACGCGCGCCCCGAGCACGTTCTCCTTGAAGAAGCCGTACTCATACGAGCCGAAACCGGCACCGCCCTGCGCCAGCCACCCGGCGACCGTGGACGACGGAAGCGAGGACGGGTACAGCCTGAGGTCCAGACCGAGCGCGTTGAGGTGCTTCTGCAGCGGCTCCCACAGGGTGCCCGCCTGCACGCGAGCGGTGAGCTTCTCGGCGTCTATCTCCAGCGGCTTGCCCATCGCGGACATGTCGGCGACGATCGCGCCGGGCACCGGCAGGACGCCGCCGTAGCCGGACGTCGACATCCCGCGCGGGACGACCTTGAGCCCCTCGCGGTTCGCAAGCTCGATGAGCGCGACCACCTCGTCCTCGGACGTGGGTCTCACCACCGCACCGGCGATGCCCGTCGGCATGAGCGGCTTCACCAGCTTCGGTAGCGCCCCGATGTCCGAGGAGTAGAGCTTGCGCTCGACGCGGTCCGTGCGGACGCGATCGCCGAAGATCTCTCGCAGCGCCGATTCGACCCGTTCGCTCACAGCAGCCATTCGCTCATCGATCCCTTCGCGTTCTCGGCAAGTCTCGTTCGGCGGGGCACGCGGGCGCATACCCCTCCGGGTATCTCGGTATCCAAGGATACCCCCGCCGGTATCCTTCGTCAACGAACGGGGCTTCTGTGCTGCTGCGGCGTGCTAGAATGCGCCTCGACCCGCCCCTGCCCACAAGGAGTCCGCGTGCTGAACGCCGTCCTCTTCGACCTCGACGGAACGCTGCTGGACCTCGATCTGGATGCCTTTCTCCGCCGCTACTTCGCGGCGCTGCGCGACGCGACCGGCGAGCTGGCCGGGATCGACCGGGCCGACGAGCTGATGGACGCCGTGCAGGCTGCGACCGGCGCGATGATGCGCTCGCATCCCGGCCGCACCAATCGGGACGTGTTCTACGAGGACTTCCTCACACGCACGGGGATCGATCTCGAGGAGGACTGGGGGGTCTTCGAGCGCTTCTACCGCGACGTGTTCCCGGGGCTCGGCGGAGCGTCAGGCCCCGCGCCCGGCGCGCGCACGGCGCTCGAGACGGCCCTCGAACTGGGGCTTTCCGTCGCGGTCGCCACCAATCCGATCTTCCCGCGGGTCGCTGTCGAGGAGCGTCTCGGCTGGGCGGGATTGCGCGACCTGGACCTCCCGGTGCTGACGACCTATGAGATCATGACCGCCTGCAAGCCGTTTCCCGACTACTTCCTGCAGACAGCAGAGCTGGTCGGCGTGGAGGCGAGCACGTGTCTTATGGTCGGCGACGACCGCGCCCTCGACCTCCCGGCAGCCGACGTGGGGATGCGGACCTTCTACGTGGGCAGCTCGGCAGATGCACCGGCGGACTACCGGGGTACGCTGGAGGAACTCGCCCAGCTGTTGCCGAGGCTGGTCTCAGAGAACGCCGGCTAGTAGATCCGGCGACGGATGAGCGCCACCCAGGCGCCGTCGAGACGCTGGTCGCAATCGAACTCGAAGCACCCCCGGGACTCCCGGCGCAGGTCGAGCTGGTAGCCGAGACCCGATGGGTCGTGGTCACAGATGAGGACGAGGCTGTCCTGGCAGTCGGTTTCGAGCATCTTGTCGACGACGGCGAAGACGATGGGGCGCCGCATCGCCGGCGTCAGCCCACGCAGATCCATCACCAGTCCGTTAGCAGCCCCCGCCACCGTGCCCCCGTCCGCGTGCGGCGGTTCCTAGGAGCCGCCGTCCTCCTCGTTCTCGTACTCCTCGGCCAGATCGGTGCCCGCACAGTCAGAGGTTTCTCGCGGGCTCATAGTATCCCGCTCCGTGCGGCACTTGTCACGGAAGGCGTCCTTGTCCTCGCCAGGGCCGCCGGACACCGGCGCTCCTCCGAGGGGGCTCGTCGCCCCGGTCTTCTCGTCACGCATAACTGACCTCTCCTTAATGATTACGCGCTCGGCCGCCGATTCCTGCCGACTATCGCGCCGCCCGTCACATCGGCAGGCTTGCGGACGCTCCTGTTGAATACGTTCCACCAGTCGGGCGTTCCGCACACGTCATCGTCTTGTTACACTATGCGGAGCGGAGGGCCTATCGATTCCGAGGGGATATGGACGCCACCCGTAGCGAGCGCGTTGCATACGCGCTGACCATGACTGCATGCGACACCCTGCACCGGGTGTCCGACTCGTCCCCTCTCCACCCCAGTGAGCGCGTCAGCCTCGGGAGGCGCCGTGCCCGACCGGTCGCAGCCGGCGCCGGCTTCCCGTTGGCATAGGCAATCATCCGAAGCAACCAGAAGGGAGGACACCACCAGTTCGTCAGATCCGGGCACGAAGCCCGGGCCATCACGGTTTCCTGCACTGTCGGTATCGTTCGACACCAAGGAGGTGTATGGCATGGCGCAAGAGGCGCACGGCGCGCTGTATGACCTGCTCGCGGTCAGGGGCGTGTCTCGTCGCGACTTCCTCAAGTACTGCGGTTCCATCGCAGCGACGCTGGGGTTGTCGGAGGCGATGGTGCCCCAGATCGCCGCTGCCATCGAGTCCGGAGCCAAGCTCAAGCCGGCTCTCTGGCTCAACGGCGGCGCGTGCACAGGGTGCACGGAGTCGGTCGCGCAGGCCGATTCGCCCGACGTCGCCACGATCGTCCTCGAGATCCTTTCGCTCAACTACTTCGAGACGGTCATGGCGGCAGCTAGCGATGCAGCCGAGAAGGTCAAGGAAGAGACCATCGCGGAGGGCGGCTACATCCTGATCTACGAGGGTTCGGTCATGACCGGTTTCGAGGGCGGAACGCTCGTCGTGGCCGGGAAGACTGGCCTGGAGCACCTTAAGGAGGCCGCGGAGAACGCTGAAGCGATCATCTGCGTGGGCTCCTGCGCGGTCGACGGTGGCTGGGTCATGGGCCGCCCGAACGCCGCAGAGGCCACCGGAGTTCAGGGCTTCCTGAACCACGAGGGCATCGCGACGCCCGTCGTGAACCTGCCGACCTGCCCGGTCAACCCCGAGTGGGTCGTGGCCATGGTCGTGCAGTACCTGCTCGTCGCCGGCGATGACGCGGCGAAGTTCCTTGAGATGACCCCCATGGTCACTCGTAGGATCACGGACGCGGTGTACGGCACCGACGTGGACCTCCTCTTCCCGAAGTCCCTCTTCGGCCAGACGATCCACGACAACTGCCCGCGTCGCGGCCACTTCGAGAACGGTGAGTTCGTCACCGAGTTCGGCAGCGAAGAAGAGGCGTTGGGATACTGCCTCTACAAGGTCGGCTGCAAGGGTCCCCAGACCTTCACCCAGTGCCCGGTCACGCGGTGGAATCGCCGTGCGAGCTGGTGTGTCGAGTCCGGCTCTCCCTGCATCGGCTGTGGCGGCCTGAACTGGGTCGACAACAACACCCCGTTCCTGATGAGGCTCTCCGACATGTGGTTGGGCGATGGGCTCACCTACGTCCAGCCCGGCTCCATCGCCGCCGTCGCTGGCGGCGTCGTGGCTGCCGGCCTCGTGGTGCACGGCCTCGGCATGAAGGCTGCCGGCCGCGTACCGGGCGGCGCCCCGACCGAGGAGATGAAGGAGTACGACCGGAAGCGGATGGCGAAGAAGGGAGGCGATAAATAGTGGCTCGCGTATCGATCGATCCGGTGACCCGCATCGAGGGTCATCTGCGTGTCGATGTCGAGGTTGACGGCGGCGTCGTTACCGACGCCTGGGTCACCGGTACACTGTGGCGCGGCATGGAGAAGGTCCTTATCGACCGGCATCCTACCGACGCGTTCTACATCTCGCAGCGTATCTGTGGCGTCTGCCCGATCTCGCACTCGCACGCCTCCGCGCTCTCTTCCGAGCAGGCTTTGGGCATCACGGTCACGCAGGGCGCGCGGCTCGTCCGCAACCTCATCGAGGCCGCCCAGTACCTGCACAGCCACATCCTGTGGTTCTACACGCTTGCCGCGCTCGACTTCGTCAACCCGGTGAACGCGCTGTCGGCCGATATCGCCGACACGTACGCGCTCGCCCAGGCAGCCGGCACGCGCGCCGCGGACTTCGGCGCCATCGCCACTCGCCTGCAGTCGTTCGTCGACAACGGCCAGCTCTCGATCCTCTCGGGTCACTGGTGGGACCACCCGGCCTACAAGCTTCCGCCGGAGCTCGATCTCATCGCCACCGCACACTATCTCGAGGCTCTCGAGATGCAGGCCGTGGCAGCCGAGATCATCGGTATCCTCGGAGGCAAGTTCCCGCACCAGATGACGTCGGTACCTGGCGGTACCGCGTTCGTCCCGACCGAGAGCAAGCTGGACGACATCCTGTTCCGCTTCCTCAAGGTCAAGGACTTCATCGACACGGCCCTCATCCCCGACACCCTCGCGGTCGCGCCGTTCTATCTGGACGCCGTCGGCTACGGCAAGGGCGTCGGCAACTTCCTCTCGTGGGGCGTGTTCGAGGAAGCCGGCTTCGACGCCTACAAGCGCTTCCTCCCGCGCGGTTTCGCACAGGGGCTTTCGCTTGAGCAGGTCGAGCCGACGGACGTCACCGAAGACGTCTCGCACTCGTGGTACAAGTCCGCGAGCGGTCTGAACCCCGCCGACGGCGAGACCGTCGCCGATTACACGGGCTACGACGCAGACGGCAAGTACTCGTGGGGCAAGGCAGCCCGCTGCAAGGGTCTCCCGGCCGAGGTCGGACCCCTCGCGCGCATGGTCGTCGCCTACCTCGCAGAGGCCTCCGGTCAGGCCCTCACGCCTGATTCCTTCGGTGCGATCCGCACCCCCAAGGTGCTCATCGACAGCACCCTCGAGGCCCTTGGCGTGCCCGGCCAGCCTGAGGTCCTCCTCTCGCTTCTCGGCCGTATCGCCGCACGCAACCTCGAGGCCGCGTACGTCGCCGACCTGTCGGTCGCATGGGTGAACGAGCTCATCGGCCACGTCCGCGAGGGTACGCTGGACGGCTTCTTCGCCGAGCCGACCACGGACACCGGCAAGGGCGCCGGCCTGTGGGAAGCCCCGCGTGGATCCGTCGGTCACTGGATCGACGTCCAGGGCGGCAAGATCAAGAACTACCAGGTCGTTGCCCCCACCACGTGGGACATCGCGCCGCGTGACGACAATAACGTCCGTGGTCCGATGGAAGAGGCGCTCATCGGCGCTCCCATCGAGGACGCCGAGCGTCCGCTCGAGGCGCTGCGGATCATCCGCAGCTTCGATCCTTGAATCGGCTGTGCGGTTCACGTGGTTGAACCCAAGACGGGCAAGAAGGCGACTGTCATGTCCAAGCCGATGGGGGTGATGTAGGTGGCTGCTCACGCTCACTACCGTGAGGCGCACCCGCTGGTGTTCGTCATCACCCACTGGATCAACCTGGTCTGCATGGTGATGCTCGCGTTCTCCGGCTTCTACATCCACTACCCGTTCTTCGACGGCTTCATGGGTGTGGCCCGCGGCATGCACTTCGTCGCGATGTTCGTGATCATCATCAACCTCACCTTGCGCATCATCCTTGCGTTCACGGTCAAGACCGCGACCCAGCTGGGCTCGCGTGAGGTGGAGACGGACATCAAGAACTGGCTGCCGCAGAAGGAGAACCGGCATCAGTTCTGGCCGACGGTCAAGTACTACCTGTTCCTGAAGAAGGAATCGCCGATCTCGGCCAAGTACGGCTCGCTGCAGAAGATCGCCTACCTGGCAACGGTCCCGCTGACCTATCTCATGGCGTACACCGGCTTCGGCCTCTACGGTCCCACTGCGGACTGGGGCTTCTTCGCCGGCGGCGTCGACATGGTCGGTGGCCCGATGAACATGCGCATCATCCACTACTTCGGGATGTGGGTGTTCATCATCTTCACCATGATCCACGCCTACCTGGCGAACATCTACAGCTTCGCACCGAGCAGGATCATCTTCGCTTGGAAAGAGACTGTGGAGAGCGAGCACTAGCGTTACCGGTACCGCGCCCGGCTGCCCGCACACGGCAGACGGAAACGGACGCCACGAGGGCCTTGGGGCCGGTGCCCCAAGGCCCTCGGCTTTGGCGCCGGCACGAACGAACCGATGAACGCATGACCCGATCTGGGAGGCCTGATGTCAGACACACCGCGCATCCTCGTCCTGGGGATCGGCAACCCGCTCATGCTCGATGAAGGGGTGGGGGTGCGCGTCGTCGAGGAGCTCGACCGTCTCTACGAACTCCCTGACACCGTGAACGTCGTGGACGCCGGGACGATGGGGCTCGGCATGATGCCCCTGTTCAAGGGTATCGACGCCATGATCATCGTCGATGCCGTGGAGGGCACGGGCTACGCGCCGGGAACGGTCATCAGGCTGTCGCCCGGCGACTTCGCCCCGAACCAGATCCTGCACTCGCTCCACGACATCAAGTTCGTCGACGTGTTGCAGTCATGCGCCCTCGTGGGGACCGAGCCCGAGGCCGAGTGCATCGGGATCCAGGTGGAGAGCATCAGCCCCGTCGAGCTCACCATCGGGCTCTCGGAGCCCGTCGAAGCCGCGCTCCCCCGCGCGCTTGCCGCGGTGCTCGTCCTGCTCGCCGAGCGTGGCATCACGGCGAAGCCCCGCCCGACGGACGATGAGCGGCGCGCTGCGTTCCTGGCTGAGATCGATCGGGCTTTCGCCGAGATGCGCGCACGGCATCAGGACGACTAGCATTCCGCCTCTCCGCGCGTGGCGAGCGGGAGCGTGAACGCGATCGTGGTGCCCGCGCCCGGAGTGCTCTCGGCTGTCACGGTGCCGCTGTGGTCTTCCACGATGCGCCGGCTGATCGCCAGGCCCAACCCCGTCCCTCCGGTCGCGCTCGAACGTGCCGCATCCGCGCGGTAGAAGCGCTCGAAGATGTGCGGCAGGTCCTCGGCGGGTATCCCGCTCCCCGTGTCGCGCACGGCGACCCGTGCCACGCCGTCGCGCTCCGCCACCGACACAACGATCTCCCCTGTCGACGTGTGCCGCGCCGCATTGGCCAGCAGGTTGCGCAGCACCTGTGCGATGCGGAACTCATCGGCACGCACCGCTACCGCGTCGGGTGGGCACTCTGCATGCAGCGAGACCTCGTCCGAGACGATCGCACGCGCTCGCTCGACCTCGCGCCGCACGAGATCGCAGGCGTCGAGGTCGGCCCACTCGTAGCGTAGTCGCCCCGCCTCGGCCACAGAGAGCTCCTGCAGTTCGTCGACGAGCCGCGACAGGTGGGATATGTCATCGACCATCGACGCGACACGCGCGTCATCGAGCGGCAGCACGCCCTCGGCCACCCCCTCGGCCTGCGCCCGGAGCGCGGCGATCGGGTTCCTCAGCTCGTGCGCGACATCGCTCACCAGTCGGCGTCTCAGGAGTTCGGCCTGCTCCAGCGAGCCCGCCATGTCGTTGAACGCGTCGGCGAGCTCCCCGAGCTCCTCGGGACCGCCTACATCCACCCGGTGGTCGAGATCGCCGGCCGCCAACGCACGCGCTCCCGCCGTGAGTTGGCCGACCGGTCGACTGAGCGACCGGGCCACGAGGTACGCGGCTATAGCGGCGATGACGACGGCCACCAGCGCGGAGACGACGATGCCCCGGTCCACGGCCGAGAGGAACGTCTGCTCCGCGCTGCCGATGACCATGCGACCCATACCCCGACCCGGCATCATGCCGGTCGTATCAGCGATGTGGACCATGTAGTCGTCGAAGGCTCGGGAGAGCGCCGCACGTGCGATGAGCCCCGTGGCGAGGATCGATGCCAGGGAGACGATGAGCGTCGAGGTGAACACCTGAAAGAAGAGGCGTGGGCGGCGGACGCGAGCCATCACTCGACCTCCACCTTGTAGCCGACGCCAAAGACGGTCTTCACGAAGCGCGGTTCGCGCGGGTCGTCTTCGAGCTTCTTCCGAAGGTTCTTGATGTGCGCGTCGACGGTCCGCTCGTACCCTTCGTACGCATCCCCGGACGCGGCCTCCAGCAACTGCAGCCGCGTGTACACACGGCCGGGGTGGCGCGCCATCGTCTCCAGGATGTCGAACTCCGTCTTGGTCAGGTCCACCTTCTGCTCCCCGATGCGCACCTCGCGCCGCTCGGGATCGACTTCGAGCGCCCCGAGGCGGAGTGTCCCCTCCGCCGTCCCTCGGCTGCCCTCCACGCGCCGCAGGACAGCCTTGACGCGCGCCACGACCTCTCGTGGGCTGAACGGCTTCGTGACGTAGTCGTCAGCTCCGATCTCAAGGCCGATGAGGCGGTCCACCTCGTCCGACTTGGCGGTCACGAGGATCACCGGCAGGTCGTGATCGCGCTGGAAGCGCCGTGTCAGCTCGATACCGTCGACGCCCGGCAGCATGATGTCGAGCAGCGCGATGTCAGGGCGGCGCTCCTCCACCGCACGGACGGCGCTCTCTCCGTCTGCGGCCGTGCGCACCTCGAAGCCCTCCTGGCCCAGATAGGCAGCGAGCACCTCGACGATCTTCTCGTTGTCATCGACGACCAGCACTGACCGCGTCATACGTCACCTCCGCCGAGACGATCATGCGCCGCGCGTGTGAAGAACGCGTGAAGCGCCGCGGAGGTTCTCATGCGCCCGCCGCCGTGCGGATAGCAGCGGCGATCCCGTCGGCGTCGAGTCCCACCGCTCGCATGAGGTCGGCTGCTGCCCCCGATGACTGGTAGCCCTCGATCCCGTGCGCGTACAGTGCGGTGCACTCGCCGTTCAGCGCCATCCACTCGGCCACCGAGGCGAAGAGTCCCGTCCGCCAACCGTGGTCTTCCACCGTGAGGATCCAGGGGGCACGCACCGCCTCGGCCATCGCTGTGTCGTCAAGATCCAGCGGCGCCGAGACGACCATGACGGTCACCGAAAGACCGTCTTCTGCGACCAGGTCGGCCGCCTCCACCGCCGGGGCTGCGGGCGTACCCATGACGAGCACGACGCCGTCCGTTCCGTCACGTACCCGGTCTATGCGCCCGTACTGGAACCGGTAGTCCCCGGCAAACGCCGGCTCGCCGTCGTCGCGAAGCAGCACCGGCAGCTTGGAGCGGCCCATCGCGATGGCGACGCGGCCGTCCATCTCGGCCATGGCGCGCACGGCGCGGTCCGTCTGGTTAGGGTCCGCCGGCACGATGACCGACCAGCCGAAGAAGTTACGGAACGCCCCGACGTAGTCGAGACACTGGTGCGTCTTGCCGTCCTCGCCGACGTCGACCCCACAGTGGGTGAGCGCCAGCTTCAGCGGCGCCTCGTTGATGTCGCTCAGCCGATGCTGGTTGTAGACCTCGTCGACGCCGAACACGCCGAAGTCCGCCCAGAACGTGAGCACACCGGAGGCTGAGAGCGCCCCGGCGACGACTGCCGCGTTGTGCTCGCCGACCCCGCACTGGATGAACGACCCGGGGCGCTTCTCGGCGAAAGCGCCCGTCTTCACCGATGCCGCGAGGTCGCAGTCGAGCACCGCCATCGGCACACCGGGGTTGGCAACGCCGATGTCCGCGAGGGCAGCGCCCCATGCGGACCGGTTGTCGCTCCCCGCCCCCTCGTACGTGCGCGCGGCCGTGACCTCCAGCGGATAGGGAGTCGAGACCTCCCGCACGGGAACGGTCTCCGACGGACCGCCGCGCAACGCCTGGTACCACTCGAGCATGGGATCCAGCCCGAGCTCTGCCATCGCGCGCTCGTATTCCTCGGCGTTCAGACCGCGCCCGTGGAACTCCTCGTCGTTCTCCATGAACGACACACCCTTGCCGATCACCGTGTGTGCGATCACCGCGTAGGGGCGGCTCGTATCGGCCACCGCGGCTGCGATCGCCCCGTACAGCGCGCCGACGTCATGCCCGTCGACCTCGACGACGCCCCATCCGTCGGCTGCGAAGTCCGCGCTCACGTCGACCGGCATGACGTCGCTCGTCCTGCCCGAGATCTGGATGCCGTTCAGGTCCACGATGGCGGTGAGATCGGCAAGCCCCTCCTTGGCGGCGAGTCGCCTCGCCTCGGCCACCTGCCCCTTGTGCTGCTCGCCGTCGCTCATCGCCACGAACGTATGCCAGCCGACCTCAGTGATGCGGGATGCGAGCGCGAAGCCGACGCCGGCCGAGAGGCCCTGTCCCAGGTTGCCCGTCGACCACTCGACGCCCGGTACCGTCCGTTCGACGTGGCCCTCGAAGGGGCTTCCGGCCTGGCGGAAGTGGGCGACCGCGTCGTCCAGCGAGAAGAAGCCGGCGTCAGCCAGGGCTGCGTACACCCCCGGTGAGGTATGCCCGTGGCTGACGACGACCCGGTCGCGTTCCGGCCAGCGCGGACGGAGCGGATCGAGCCGGGCGTACGCATAGAGCAGCAGGTACGTCTCGAGCGAGGAGAAGGAGCCCCCGGGGTGCCCCGACGCGGCGAGCGAGGTCATCGTGAGGATGGCGCCGCGCAGTCGGCGAGCGCGCTGTTCGAGCTCGGTGCGTTCGTCGGCGTCCAGGTCACGTTCGGTGAATCCCAGGTGCCGCTTCATGTGACCTCCTCGGCAGGCCCGCTCCCGGACCGGCGCTCGCACAACCGCTACACTGAGAAGGATACCCATAGCGGACAGGGGGCGCAGGTGAACGCACTGCTCGAACTCACGATCGCGGCCGCCCGGGCGGGCGGCGCGGCGATCCGCGCACGCGAAGGCGAGCTCGGCGCTGTTCGCAGCAAGAGCACGGCCGTCGACCTGGTCACAGATGCGGATATCGCCTCAGGCGTGGCTGTCGTGCGTGCGATCGCCGAGGCGATGCCGGACGCCCGCTTCGTCGTCGAAGAGCGCGAGGTGTTCGAGATCACCGGCGTAGCGGAGGGCCAGCTCGGGGATCCGGCTGTCTGGGTCGTCGACCCGCTGGACGGCACCACGTCCTTCGTCCACGGTTACCCCTGCTACTCGGTGAGCGTGGCGCTCCTTGAGGACGGTCAGCCGGTCACCGGCGCGGTCTATGACGTTCCCGCCGATCGCTTGACTTCGGCAGCATCAGGCGAAGGAGCATACGCCAACGGCGAGGCGATCACGTGCGGCGACGTCACCAGCATCGCCGATGCGCTCATCATCACGGGCTTCCCCTACGACCGCACCGCGCTGCTCGATCGCCAGCTCGCGGTGTTCGCCGAGGTGATGCGCACCGTGCATGGTATCCGTCGCGACGGTTCGGCAGCCATCGACCTGTGTCGCGTGGCGGCGTCGCAGGCCGACGCCTTCTGGGAGTTCGGCCTGCAGCCGTGGGATACCGCGGCTGGCGTGCTCGCGCTGCGCGAGTCCGGCGCCATCGTCACCGGCCATGACGGCGCCGAGTGGACCACAGAGACCCGTCACGTCTGCGCGGGGAACCCGGCGCTGCACTCAGAGCTCCTCGAGCTCATCCGGCGGGTCGCCGCCCGCTGATACGCAGCGAGGGCGCGGTCTCCCGCGCCCTCGCGCATCCCATGCCTCTCGACGCCCGGGTCTACTTCGCCTCAGGCGCGGTCTCGAGGATCTTCGCGACGATGGACGGATCGGCCAGCGTCGAGATGTCGCCGAAGGCCTCCATGTCACGTTCGCCCCCAGCGATCTTGCGCAGGATCCGACGCATGATCTTGCCGGACCGCGTCTTGGGTAGCTCCGGCACGAAGTGGATGAAGTCCGGCTTGGCGATCGGGCCGATCTCCTCACGCACGTGGCCGGTCAGGATCTTGCGGAGACTCTCGCCGGCCTCCTGTCCCTGACGGAGGATCACGTATGCATAGATGCCCTCGCCCTTGACCTCGTGGGGATAGCCGACCACTGCCGCCTCGGCCACGCTCGGATGGCTCACGAGCGCGCTCTCGATCTCGGCGGTGCCCATGCGATGGCCCGACACATTGATGACGTCGTCCACCCGTCCGAGCAGCCAGTAGTAGCCGTCGGCGTCCTGGCGAGCGCCGTCACCCGTGAAGTACCTGCCGGGGAACGCCGAGAAGTACACCTCTTTGATGCGCTGGTTCTCGGGGTCTCCCCACGTCCCGCGCAGCATCCCGGGCCATGGCTTGTTGATGCACAGGCGGCCGCCGCTCCCCTGCGGGGTCGGGCTGCCATCCTCGTTCAGGATCTCGGGGACGATGCCGAAGAACGGCCGGGTGGCCGAACCGGGCTTCATCGGAGTCGCTCCCGGCAGGTTCGTGATGATGTGCCCACCCGTCTCCGTCTGCCAGTACGTGTCGACGATCGGCACGTTCTCGTGGCCGATGTTCTTGAAGTACCACATCCACGCTTCGGGGTTGATGGGCTCGCCGACGGTACCGAGCACGCGGAGCGTGCTGAGGTCGTACTTCGCCGGCCACTCCTCGCCCGCCTTCATGAGCGCGCGGATCGCCGTCGGCGCCGTGTAGAACTGGTTGACGCCGTGCTTCTCCACGATCTCCCAGAAGCGGCCGGCGTCCGGGTAGGTGGGAACACCCTCGAACATGAGCGACGTGGCGCCCACAGCGAGCGGTCCGTAGACGATGTAGCTGTGCCCGGTGACCCACCCGATGTCGGCGGTGCACCAGTAGACGTCCTCATCGTGGTAGTCGAAGACGTAGCGGAACGTCGCCGCCGTGTAGAGCAGATAGCCGGCGCTTGTGTGCAACACGCCCTTCGGCTTGCCTGTGGAACCGGAGGTGTAGAGGATGAACAGCGGGTCCTCGGCATCCACCCACTCGATGTCGCAGTGACGGCTGATGTCGGCCGCCCGGACTTCCTCGTGGTACCAGAAGTCGCGGTCCGGCTCCATGTCGACGCGCGTGCGGGCGCGAGAGACCACGATGACCGACTCGATGGTCGGACACTCGTAGAGCGCGACGTCCGCCTCGGCCTTCAGCGGCACGACTCGTCCGCCGCGCAGACCTTCGTCGGCGGTGATCAGCATCTTGGCCCCGCAGTCCTGGATGCGGTCGCGCAGAGCCGCCGAGGAGAACCCGGCGAACACGATCGAGTGGATGGCGCCGATGCGCGCGCAGGCGAGCATGGAGATCGCGAGCTCGGGGATCATCGGCAGATAGATCGCGACCCGGTCGCCCTTCTTCACGCCGTGCTTCTTCAACACGTTCGCGAACTTGCACACCTTGTAGTAGAGCGACTGGTAGGTGTACATCTTCGTCCGGCCCTCATCGGACTCCCAGATGAGCGCGGCCTTGTTGCGACGCCACCCCTGCAGGTGACGGTCGATGCAGTTGTAGGTCACGTTCAGCTTGCCGCCCTTGAACCACTCGATCCGCGGCTCGTGGAAGTCGTAGTCGAGGACCGTGTCCCACTTCTTGTGCCAGTGGAGCATCTCCTCGGCCATGTCGCCCCAGAAACCCTCAGGGTCGTCGACCGACCGACGGTACAGCTCCTCGTACTCCTCCATGGTCTGGATGTGAGCCCGCTCCTTGACCCACTCGGGAGGCTCAACGACCCGGTACTCCTGGGACAGCGATTCGATTGCGTTCGGTTCCGTCACTGCGTCGCCTCCTTCTCTGTCGATGACAGGTCGTGCGTCGGCGCTGAACGGGATCGCCCGGTCGGCACACCACGCTATGAGGGCGAATAGGACCCCCTGCCACACCATCGTACACGCGGGAAGCCCCACGGAATGACCCCGCCCCGGCCCGACGGCGGCGAATTCTCGGTGGGCGGTCGGGCCGGCCCGGTCTGCGGCACGCCCCCCGTAGCTCCCCCCTTTCGGAGCGCATGTAACAACTGTTGCATAGTCCTGAAAGCAGTAGTAACCTGAACGTCAGCGGTTTCCCTTCCCTGCAGGCAGGCGTGCGGGGGATCCGTACGCCAGACGAAGGTGGTCCATCGGCGACCGGCATCGCGATGAGTGTCCCGGAAGGGACGAAGCGACCACAGAGACTCAGGGGTACCAGGGAAGGAATAGGAACGACCCCGGCCCGAAGGCCGGGGTCGTTTCGCGTTTGGACTCCGACGGAGATACCGTCGGGACGCGCCGACGGCCGTTCGTCAGCCGTGCGCTCGGACGATGTACCGGGGCCGTACGGTGAGCGGGCCAGCGACCTCGACCAGGCATGCGAGGTGCCATCCCGGCGGGATCCGCACCGGCCGTACGGCCGGTCGCGTCGGGCCCGGCGCGCCTTCCTCGATCCGCACGATGCACTTCCCGCACGTCCCCTTGCCCCCGCAGGTCGCGTAGATCTCGACACCGGCGATGCGAGCCGCTTCAAGCACCGTCACGCCGACCGGCACGCTGGCGGCCTCGCCACCGGGCAGGAACGTCACGCGCGCGGTCTCAGACCTCATCGGCCGCGACCGGGAGGAGGGCGACGCCCCACCCCGTGCCGGTGTGCGCGGTGATGGTCGAGCCCGCCTTGATGGTGTGGATCTCCACGATCTCATAGCGGTCCTCGATCTGGCCGCGCAGCCACTCGGCGCGATCGGGCGCCATCGCATGCAGCACCGCGAATCGACCCTTGCGCTCATCGCCCATCTGGCGCTCGACCCACTCCATCGTCTGGCGCAGCGCAGCCTGTGCCCCGCGGGCTCGACCGACAGCCTCGAACGTCCCGTCCTTGGCGACCGTGATCATGACTCTCAGGTTGAGCATGCCGCCGAGAAGCGCCTTCACCTTCCCGATACGGCCTCCACGTGCCAGGTTGTCGAGCGAGTCGAGTCCCACGATCATCTTGACACGGTCACGGGCCCGCTCGACGACCCGCACGACGTCAGACGCCGACGCCCCGTTCGCGGCCGCACGTGCGGCCTCGAGCACCTGCAACCCCTCTCCCCAGGAGAGGTTCAGGCTGTCCACCACGTGCACCCGTCCCTTGAACGACTCGGCGGCCTCACGCGCCGCCTCCACGGTGCCGGACAGTCGCGACGAGATGTGTACCGAGACGACCTCACGGGTCCGTTCCAGCAGGCGCTCGTACGTCTCGATGAAGAGCCCGACCGGCGGCTGCGACGTGGTGGGCAGCACCGGCTCGGCATCCATTCGCGCGAAGAATTCCTCCTGCGTCAGCACGCCATCCTGTACGACCTCGTCCCCGAAGATCACCGACAGCGGCACGACGGTCACGCCGTGCGCCTCGGCGACCTCGGGAGGAAGATCCGACGTGCTGTCTGTGACGACACGAACTGCGTCCATCCCACACCCCTATGCGTCCGCGAAGTTGACCATCCCGTGCGACATCGGCTTGCCGCCGATCACGTGCACATGCAGGTGATGCACCGTCTGCGAGGCATCCTTGCCTGTGTTGATGATGACACGGTAGCCCGAGCCTGCGATGCCTTTCGACTCCGCCACCTTCGGCACGACCGCGAGCAGGCGGCCGAGCAGCTCATCCGGGACGTCATCTCCCAGATGCGCGTAGTGCGTGCGCGGGATGATCAGCGTGTGTACCGGGCCCTGGGGGGCGATGTCGTCGAACGCCACCACCATGTCGTCCTCGTACACGACGTTTGCGGGGATCTCACCGCTCGCCACCATGCAAAAGATGCACTCAGCCACTCGCATCTCCTCCCATCCGCCCGCCGCGACGGGCCCTCACTCCCCGGTGTCGCCCTCGTCCTCAAGCTCGCCGACCAACATCGTCACACGCTGCTGGGCGTCGTCGAGCTTGGCCTGGCAGGCACGCAGGAGCGCGACCCCCCGCTCGTACCGCTCGAGGCTGTCCTCCAATCCGAGTTGACCGCTCTCGAGCGCTTTCACGATAGCCTCCAGCTCGGCCAACGCCTCACCGAAGGCGAGCTCGGCGGCCGCGACGTTCTCCTCGGTCATCACTCCTCCGTTCGAATCTCCTCGACGAGGCATCCGAGTGAGCCGCGCGCCAGGCGCACCCCGACACGGGTCCCCGGGCCCACCGACCCGGCATCACGCACGATGCGTTCGCCGGTCTCGTCATAGCATACCGCGTATCCCCGACTCAGGATGCCGAGCGGCGACAGGTCCTCCAACCGCGCCGCTTCGAGCGCGACCTGCCGCTCGAAGCTCTTGGTGAATCGCTCGCCCTCGTCGAGTAGGCGCTCGCGGGCGAGCGCGAGCGCGCTGCCGTGTCGGGGCAGGACGTGCGCTGCCGCCCGGCGCATACCGTCTTGTGAACGGGCCATGCGCTCTCCCGCCTCCTCGATGAGGCGCGGGCCGGCGCGCAGGAGGTCGGCACGCGCTGCGTCGAGACGCTGCGCCGGGACCGCGAGCACGCCTGAGACATCCCGCAGCACGTGTCGTTGCGCGAGCGCGCGCACGCGATGCTCTCCGTCGCGGATGGTGTGACGCAGCGCGCGCGCGAGCAGGCGTGCCTGCGACCGCAGGCGACCTTCGATCTCCTCCGTGGACGGAGCGACGGCCTCCGCAGCGGCGGTCGGCGTCGAAGCTCGGAGGTCGGAGACCATGTCGGCGATCGTCGTATCGGGCTCATGGCCGATGCCCGTCACGACCGGCACCGGGCTCGCGACGACCGCGCGCGCCACTTCCTCGGCATTGAACGGCATCAGGTCCTCGTACGACCCGCCTCCCCGGCCGAGGATGATCACGTCGATGCCTCCGTGGCGGTAGAGCGTCTCTAAGCCTGAGACGATCGCGGCGGGCGCGGCATCGCCCTCGACACGCACGCCCGCTATGCAGAGCTCGGCGTACGGATACCGCCGCCTGAGGGTGCGGATGACATCATGCACCGCCTTGCCGCGTGGCGAGGTCACCAGGCCGATCCGCTGCGGGAAGGGTGGCAGCGGGCGCTTCCGATCGGGTCGCATCAGTCCTTCGCGCTCGAGCTGACGCGCAAGCGCGGCGACCTGCATGCGCAACGCGCCTTCGCCGGCGAGCGCGAGCGATCGCACCAAGAACTGCATCCGACCCTTCGGCGGGTATGCCGTGAACGTCCCGCCGACCTCGACGAGCTGTCCGGCCCGGAGCTCGGCGCCGCAGGACGCGTAGGCGTCTCGCCACATCAGGCACGGCATGGCGGCACCTTCATCGCGCAACGTGAAGTACACGGCCTTGTAGCCGGGCTTCACCGTGCACTCGGACACCTCGCCGACCACGCGCACCTGGACGCGCTCAAGAGCGACCTTCGCCATCGCCATGGCGTCCGAGACGCTGATCGTGCGGCGCTCGTCGGTCATGCCCGCTCCCCTCCGTGGATACCGTCGCGCACCCTGCGGTCGCCGGTCATCGGTCCGAATACGGCTCGATGGCGATGGCACCGTCGTCGACGCGCAGCGCGACGTGTCCGGCAAGCAGCGCCTCGAGCTCGGCGCCAACGAGTGCGTGACGCCAGCCGTTCGCCAGCGGGCTCTCCTCCCCCGCGGCAAACCGCGCGAGGTCCTCCTTGCCGGCGAGCAGCGACGGCGCCACCCCGTGCTCTCGTGCACGCACGCGCACGACGACGGCCATGAGATCGGCTAGCTGTTCGGCTTCACGCGCGATGCGGCGCCGCTTGGGCAGCCGCGGCAGATCCTCGTCCGGAACGCCACTGCCTCGCTCCACCGCCCTGAGGAGCGCATCGCCGAAGCGGCCCACTGCGCGCTCGCCGATGCCGCGGATCGCTCCGAGGGCCGGGCGGTCCGCCGGAGCACGGCGCGCGATCTCCACGAGGCTCTCATCGGCAAGCACCCAGCGACGCGGCAGGTCCCGGCGCTGCGCTTCCACCTCGCGCCACGCCGCGAGTTCCCGAAGGCGCGCGAGCCCGCGCCGATCGAGTGTGGACGCGCGCTTCACCTTGCGCCACTGTTCCTCGGGAACGACCTCGTACGTGGCGGGGTCGGCGAGCCGCTCGAAGTCATCCGCGAGCCAGGCGAGGCGGTCCTTCTCGGCCAGCTCGTCGCGCAGTCGCGCATAGACATCCGGGAGGTGACGCACATCGTTGAGCGCGTAGTCGACCTGCTCGGCCGTGAGCGGACGGGCCGCCCAGTCGGTGAACGTGTCGCTCTTGTCGAGCGTGATGCCGAGCATCCCTTCCACAAGCGCGCCGTAGCCGACCTGCAGCGGGTAGCCCGCGAGCGTGGCGGCGATCTGCGTGTCGAAGACAGGCGCCGGCGTCGAACCGAGCGCGCGGTAGAGTATCTCGATGTCTTGCTGGCCCGCGTGGAAGACCTTGGTGGTCGCCGCGTCGGCCATGAGCGGCTCAAGCGGCGAGAGATCGTCGATAGCGAGCGGGTCCACCGCGGCGACCACCGTGTCGCTCGCCAGCTGCAGGAGGCACAGCCGCGGATAGTAGGTCTTCTCACGCATGAACTCGGTGTCGATAGCCACGCACGCGGCGCCGCTGAGCTCCGCGACGAGCTGCTTCAGCCCTTCCCTATCCTGGACGTACACGCGTGTCCCCCGTCCCGTCTTGCCGTATCATCGATGCGTGTCGAGTGTAGCCGATACGCGTGACACCGACGAAAGGGCTCACGACATGATGAACATCCTCATGGTGAGCAACCTGCGCTCGGGTCTCGGTGATCCGGGTACGTACGACTTCGTCCGCGAGCTGGGTGAGAGCGGATGCGAGGTGACGCTCCGCTTCATGAACGCGGGCGCGGATCTCGGCCACCTCCTGCGTGACGCCGCCTCGTACGACCGTGTGGTCGCCATAGGCGGGGACGGGACCGTCTCGGCAATCGCCTATGAGCTGCGCGGCACGGGCGTTCCGATCGTCGTGTATCCCGCCGGCACGGCGAACCTGCTCGCGCGTAACCTCAAGATCCCCATGGACCCGCTCGACCTCGCCCGGCTCACGCTTGGCGGCAAGAGCGTGACCATCGACGTCGGTGAACTCGGCGTCGGTGCGGATGATGATCCGCGCCGTGTGGGATTCGTGATCATGGCGGGTGCCGGTTTCGACGCGACGGTCATGGAGCGCGCGCGGGAGCTCAAGCCGGTGATCGGCGAGGGCGCCTACATCATCGGCGCCATCCAGAATCTTCAGCCGACGGTCGCGAAGATCGACCTCGACCTCGACGGCCGCCACGTGCGCACCGAGGGCATCGCGGTCATCCTCGTGAACCTGGCACGCATCCAGTTCGATCTCTCCGTCACGCACGGGAGCGATGCTCAGGACGGGCTGCTCGAGGTCGTGGTCGTCAAGACGCGCAGCGTCGCCGGTCTCATCCCGGCGGTGTGGGCCGCGCTGCTCGACCGACTCGGGAACCATCCTGCGCGGCCCGCCCTCGAGGTGCACAGCGCCAAGGAGATCCGCGTCTCAGCGACGCCCGCGCTCCCCCTGCAGTACGACGGAGAGCTTCTGGACGTGACGACCCCGTTCAGCGCGCGTGTGCTGCCCAAGCGGGCGACCTTCGTCGTGCCCGAGGGTTCCGAGCTGCCCGCCGATGAGAAGACCGCCGACTAGCTACTGGCGCGTCTGCACGACGGTGCCGAGGGGCACCTGCGGGTAGAGCTCGAGGATGTCGGCGTTGTAGAGGCGGATGCACCCGTGCGACGCCTTGGTGCCGATCACCCACGGCTCGTTGGTCCCGTGGATGCCATAGGCGGTGTACACCCATGAGTCGCCGCTCTTACGGAAGAGGCGCATCTTGCGCGGCCCGTAGACGCCTGCGGGGTCGGTCTTGTACTTCGCGAGGATCTTCCAGAGCGCGACCGGCGTCTCCATCGACGCGCGTCCGATAGCGATCGGGTACGTCTTCACAAGCTCGTCAGCGCGCACCCAGTAGAGCCTGAAGTCAGACTTGTCGATGACGATCGAGGTGCTCGCCGGATACGAGAGCCGCTTGAACGTACGTGACGTGGTCGCGGTCTTGGGCTCCGGGTTCGAGGCGACCGCTTTGAGCGAGATGCCGTCTGCCGGCATCGTCATCCGGTCGAGCGACACCGTGGCGTACGAGCCGCACGCTGTATCGACGAGCAGCGACTCGCCCGAGTACAGCTGCAGCGCCGACGTGTTCACGCCAACGCGCACGGTGACCTTCGAGTACTTGGCCACATAGCCGCCCGTGGGCGGGTCGACGATCACAGGAGCCGCCGGCTTGCCACCCAGCTGCGCCGCGGTCTCCTCGCTCACGACGCTTGTCCCACCGAAGACCGTCGCTGCGGTGACCGAGGCCTCCGCGCTGTCCAGATAGCGTGCGGGGAGCTCAGAGAGACGGCCACGCTCGGTATAGAGCAACGCCCCGCCGTTCTTGCCGGCGTACGTCGCGCCGGTAAGGGCGTCCGGTACCGCCGCGGCGACGCCCACTCGCTCGGCCTCCAGCCAGTGTTTCGCACGCGCGTTCTTCGCGATCGCCACCGCGGTGGCGTAGCGGTTGGCGCCGTGCCAGCGCGCATCGGCGCCGAGCGCTTTGTAGACGGCCGCCGAGACGACCGCCGTTCCGCCCGCGACGATCACCTCGTCCGGCTTCAGTCGTCCGATGGTAGCCGCTGTCGGCGCCGGGACCGACGTGCGCTCGACGAACACGATGGGCGCTCCGATGCGCGCGGAGACGGCCGAGAGCGCGAGCGCATCGACGTAACCGGCCGCGTCGGTGCCGTTGGCCACCAGCACGGCGCTCGACAGCGTGAGCGAGGCGTCTGCGGAAGCGACGACCTCCATCCGCCGCGCGATGCTTGCGGCGGTGGTGTGCCGGTTGCCCGTCGTCCAGGGCTGCTCGACCACGTTGCCCGATCCCACGATGGCCCGCAGCTCGCGCACGCACGTCGAGCTGACGGCGGTCGGTCCCCCGACGACGGTCACGGTGACCCGGGGGTTGTTCTTCACGATGCCCGCGAGCGCGGCCCTGGTGGGCGCGGGGACGCCGCTGCGCGTCACGAGCAGCAGCGGCGCGTCGTATGCCCAGCAGAGCCCCGCCGCCGCCATGGGATCCGCCATCGCGCGGTCCTCGCCGGAGGAGACGATGACGTGATCGACGCCGTTCCAGCCCGGGTAGGACTCGGCGGCGATCGCCACGGCTGTCGCGAAGCGGTTCCCTCCCGACAGGCGCTCTACATCGAGCACGACCTTCACGGCGTTGTCGGGCCATGCTGCCGCGGCCGCGGTCCCGGGAGCGAGGATCATCGCGGCCAGAGCAGCCGCGCATGCCAGGGCGAAGAGACGTCTCGTCATGTCCGACCTTCCGTGTGCGGGTTTGTCGTGAGTGTACCCGGCTCGCGCGACTCACGGCACTCTCCAAGATCGAGCACCATGTAGAGCATCTGCACGTCTTCGCTGACGTGGCTGTGATCCAGGAACGCGTCCGTCGGCCAGAAGCCGAGGCGCTCGTACATCGCCAGCGCACCCCGCATCGTGTCGGGGAGCGTCGTAAGCAGTACCCGGCGATACCCGAGCTCTCGTGCTGCCTCGATGGCCTTCTCGGCGAGCATGCGACCGAGCCCGCCCCCGCGCGCGGCTGGCCGCACGTACAAGCGTTT
The DNA here is from genome assembly GCA_030019445.1 of Anaerosomatales bacterium. GTDB lineage: Bacteria > Actinomycetota > Coriobacteriia > Anaerosomatales > Anaerosomataceae > JASEEU01. The sequence goes on from JASEEU010000005.1 coordinate 89,422, forward strand.
CATCTCGCATGCGTCAGCATGATGCGGCCGGATGCCGACCACCCCGACCGCGTCGCCCGCACCGTTCCGGGCGAGCAGCAGCCGACCTTCGGGCGCGGCGTAGGGCCCGGGCAGCGAAGCGATCTCCTCGGCCAGCCGACGCGAGCATACGACCTCGCCGAGCCACTCGTGGTACTCGGCGAAGAGCTCACGGACGGCCTCGAAGTCGGCGGACGTCTCGGCTGTGAGGATCGCGTACGGCATCAGGAGCAGCATAACCGGTGTACGCGGGCCGCGACAGAGAGCGCGCCACACTACATACGGGAGTCCGTGTACGCGACCGACTCCTAGCCAGACGACTGCCTCATGTCGCGCCGACGAGCACAGACTCCGCTCCCATCGGCCCTACCAGTCACCGAGCTTCTCTCCGTGAGCGGGCATGATCACGAGCACTTCGACGCCCCCGGACGACGGCTGGGGAAACACGCCGATCTTCATGGGGTAGACCCGGTCGGGCTTCTCGAAGACGAGGTCGATGTTGGGCAGCTCAGCCTCGTACGGTGTCCACCCGTTGGCTGCTGCCCAGTCGCTGAAGGCTCTGAGCGCTTCCTCCTCGGTGGCATCGGCCACAAGGTAGATCGTGCGCTCGCTCGGAGACTCGCTCTCGTCGGTGATCTCATACCCCTCGATGTCTGGGGCGTCATCGAAGACCACCGAGGTATCGCCGTCCTCGGTTCCGGCATCAGCCGACGCGGCCCCTTCTGCAGCGCCGTCGGATGCCGTGTCGTTCGCCGGTGTGGCAGCAGTGTCACCCTCGCCACATCCGATCATTCCAACCGCGAGCATCAGCGCGATCACGATACACGCCATCCGGGCCAGATTCCTCATCTTCATGCGTCACCCTCCCTGCCCGTCCTGAGCATGTGCCTGAACGGTCCGGCCTGCGGAGCACACAGGGAGATCATCGGGTCACAGATGCGCGCTCACCCGCGTGCACAGAACACGACCCAGGGCGATGGTCCGATCGCCATCGCGACTCGACCCGTCAAGGCATCTGACCGCCTGGCCCCCCGCCAGCTTCTTCAACCATACCACGCGTCACAACGCGCCCCTTCCGACCCTGAAGACGCATGCCGCCGCGCACGCTGTCGACCCGGGCTGGTGTCGAGCACACGAAAAAGGCCCCGGCGCGCGGCCGGGGCCTTCATTCATCCATGGTGGGCGCTAGAGGATTTGAACCTCTGACCCCTTCCGCGTCAAGGAAGTGCTCTCCCCCTGAGCTAAGCGCCCATCGGTGCCGCTCTTGCGAACAGCGACGACTATTGTAGCAGGAGCGCCGAGAAGCGCCAGCCCCCTTCTCGGGACCGCTCTGAGGGCGTCTTGCACCACCGATAGGGGCATGGTAGTCTACCCTCTGCGCGCGGACGTGGCTCAGCTGGTAGAGCACAACCTTGCCAAGGTTGGGGTCGCGGGTTCGAATCCCGTCGTCCGCTCCAAGCACACTCGAAGGTTGGCACCGCGGACGTGGAACCGCTCGGGTGCCAGCCTTTCTTCATGCAAGACTGGGTAGACGGCGACGTGGCCAAGTGGCAAGGCAGGGGCCTGCAAAGCCCTTATCCCCGGTTCGAATCCGGGCGTCGCCTCCAGCACATGACAGGGCCCGCTCCTCGTCAGGAGCGGGCCCTTCTCACGTACGCGGACCGCCGCGGTCACGACGCCCGAGGGCATCGCGCGGGGAGAGAGGTTACCGGCGTCTGAGGGGGTGGACGTTCGCCGGTGCCGTGACGGCCCGCACGAAGTGAGGTGGGTCTGCTAGACGCCGTACTGGACCTGGATCCGTCGAGCCTGGTCGAGCCGGTGCAGACCGAGCTCAAGGTCCTTCGGGTCCGAGATGTTCTGGAGCGCCCACTTCAGGATCTCGCGGGGCACCATCGGATAGCGCTTACGCGCCTGGGCGAGGGTCATGGCTGCCTCTCCTTCTACGACTACTGCTGCGACTACGGACTGCTACGACTGGAAAGACCCTGCTAAAGCCATATTCTGCCCCCGTGGAACGGACCCGTCAAGCGAACCCCGGTCACTCGCGCCACCGCGGGAACAGGTCATGCGCCACGTCGAGGACGTCGAGAACCTTGCCGACGACGAAGTTCACGATGTCATCGATGCTCTCAGGGCGCTGGTAGAACGCGGGCATCGCGGGCACGACCACTGCGCCCGCCTCGGCCAGCGTCGTGAGGTTCCGGAGATGGATGACGTTCATCGGCGTCTCGCGCGGAAGCAAGACGAGCGGTCGACGTTCCTTGAGCATGACGTCGGCTGCGCGCTCGGCCAGGTCGCTCGCGAGACCGGCAGCGAGCGAGCCGCAGAAGCCCATCGACGCGGGTGCCACGACCATCGCGTCGAAACGGCTCGATCCCGACGCCACGGCGTCGAAGAGGTCGTCATCGGGCACGACGCGCAGCGGTAGGTCCGGCGCAAGCTCGAGGAAGCGGAGCACCGCCTCCTTCGTCCCGACCTCCGGGAGCGTGAAGCCGAGCTCATACGCGGTTACCTCGGCCCCGGTGGTGGTGAAGATGAGCGTCACCTCGCCGCCCGATGCGAGCAGCTGCTCCACCAGGCGCATCCCGTACGCCGAGCCGGAAGCACCCGTGATGACGACGATGTAGCGCTTCACACCGCTCCCCTTCCTATCCGAGCAGTCTATCGGCCAGGGCGCCCGCGAAGACGATCACCGCGATGACGCCGTTCACGGAGAAGAACGCCGCGTTCACGCGCGTGAGGTCATCAGCCGAGACGATGCTGTTCTCATACCACAGCAGACCCGCCGCCACACCCACACCGAGGTACCACGGCAACCCCGCTCCAACGAGCGCTCCACCGAGCACGAGCAGCAGCACCGTCAGGGCGTGCGTCACACGCGTCTGCCCGAGCGCACGTCGCACACCGATGTCGGCCGGCATCGAGTGGATCCCGTCACGCACGTCGCACTCCACGTCCTGCGTGGCGTAGATGATGTCGAACCCGGCCGTCCACAGCGCCACCGCCAGACCGAGCACCCAGGGGGCTGGATCGCCGATCGGCGCGCCCACGGCCACCCACGCGCCGACCGGGGCGAGGCCCAGGCACAGCCCGAGCCAGTAGTGACACAGCGGCGTGAAGCGCTTCGTGTACGGGTAGATGACGAAGACCGCCAGCACGATCGGCCAGAGCCATCGCGTGATCGGGTGCAGCTGCCATACCGCGAAGAGGAACGCGCCGAGCACGATGGCCGAGAACAACCAGAGCTCCCACGCCGTGATCAGCCCTGCCGGAACCGCCCTGCCCGCCGTGCGCGGATTCCTGGCGTCGATCTCCTTGTCGGCGGCCCGGTTCACGATGAACGCGAAGCTGCGGGCGCCGACCATCGCCACGGTGACCCACACGAACTCGGCCACCGATGGCCACCCGGGCGCCGTCGCGTAGAGCGCGCCGATGTACGCGTATGGAAGCGCGAAGATCGAGTGCTCGAACTTCACGAGCTCGAGCAGCATGCGGGTCTTCTCGGCCAGCTTCTTAGCCAAGACCGAGCTCGTCCCACATGGCGTCGACGCGCGCGCGGACCTCGGGCGTCATGCGCATGGCCTCGGGCCAGTCGCGCTCATGGCCCTCGCCGGCCAACGGCTTGGTGGCGTCGATGCCCATCTTGAAGCCGAAGCTCTCGAAGTTGCTCGAGTGGTCGAGCCGGTCGAGGGGACCTTTGGTGACGAGGACGTCGCGGCTCGGATCCACGTTGTTGAAGCAGCGCCACGCCACCTCAGAGTAATCGTGGCAGTCCACGTCCTCGTCCACCACGATGACGAACTTGGTGAACATCATCTGGCCCATCGACCACGCGAAGTTCATGACGCGGAACGCCTGTCCCGGGAACTCCTTCCGGATCTGGAAGATGGCGCAGTTGTGGAAGACGCCTTCGAGCGGTAGGTCGTAATCGACGACCTCGGGCATCATCGCCTTGATGACCGGCAGGAACAGGCGCTCGGTCGCCTTGCCCAGATAGCAGTCCTCCATCGGGGGCTGACCCACGATGGTGGCGGGATAGATGGGATCGCGGCGCATGGTGATCGCTTCGACGTGGAACACGGGGAAGTAGTCCGCGAGCGAGTAGTATCCGGTATGGTCGCCGAACGGGCCCTCCCAGCGCGTCTGGTCGACCGGTACGTGCCCCTCGAGTACGATCTCGGCGTGTGCCGGCACGAGCAGGTCGTTGGTGACGCTCTTGACGACCTCCACCGGCTCGCCGCGCAGGATCCCCGCGAACAGGTACTCGTCGATGATGGGCGGCACCGGCGCTGTGGCCGAGAAGATCGTCACCGGGTCGGCACCGAGCGCGACCGACACCGGCATACGGTCGTAGCCCGCCTCGGCCCACTCGCGGAGGTTCTTCGCGCCGTCGTGATGGACGTGGATGTGCATGCCCGTCTGGTTCTTCTCGAAGACCTGCAGCCGGTACATGCCGATGTTGTGCCGACCCTTGAGGTCGCGGGTCACCACGAGCGGCAGGGTGATGAACGGGCCGCCGTCCTCGGGCCACGTCGTCAGGACGGGAAGCTGCGTGAGGTCCACATCGTCTCCCCGCAGCACGACCTCCTGGCACGGCGCCTTGGCCGCCTTGACCTCACGCGCACCGGCGCCGGCGAGGTCTTTGAGCCCCATGAGCGCGTCGAGCTTGCCCTTCATGCTCGAGGGCATGTCGAGCGGGAGCAGGTCCATGAGCTGCTTTGCCTTCACGTCCAGGTCGCGCCACGTGCCTGTCTCGGCGTCTACACCGAGCGCCCACGCCATGCGGTCATAGCTTCCCATGAGGTTGATGGCGACCGGCATGCGGTAGGCGGTCCCTGTCGCCCGATCGACAGGTCGCTCGAAGAGCAGGCCGGGTCCGACCGTCTTGCTGACGCGGTCGGTGATCTCGCCGATCTCGAGGTTCGGGTCCACCTCGGCGCTGACGCGCTTCAGTTGTCCCTTGCTCTCGAGCAGCGAGATGAACTCACGCAGGTCGCGAAAGGCCATTCGTCCTCCTCGGACGCTGATGACGTGCCGCCCGTCATGATACCGCCCACACGCCGGGGACTCCACCGCGCTAGATGCCGAGCACGACCTCAAGCTCATCGAGCGTCTCGATCGGAGCGGCCCCGACAGGCGGCGCTTCTCCCCCGTGACGGTCGATGAGCACTGCGTGCATGCCCACCGAGCGTGCCCCGAGCACGTCGGCATAGTGATGATCGCCGACGTGCGCCGATTCGTCCGGCGCCACGCCGATGGCCCTGCACGCGGCCTCGAAGATGCGCGGGTCGGGCTTGCGGAGGCCGATGTCCGCCGAGGAGACCACGGTGTCGAGGAGCTCGCCGAGTCCGAGCGCCTCGAGAAGGCCCGCGAGTCGCCGGTCCCAGTTGGAGATGACTCCCAGCCGCAGCCCGCGATCGCGGAGGCGCTCGAACGCAGAGCGCACGTCCGGGTAGGCTCGCCAGCGCTCGGCCTTCCCGAACTCGTCATAGACCCGACGTGCGAGCGTGGCGGCGTCTTCGTGGATCCCGAGCTCCCGACAGAGCACGGAGTACATGCCGACCCACACCGAGGAGGTCTCCTCCTCGTCGGTCCAGAAGGTGTCGTCGGCACGGTAGCGGTCTTCGTAGTACGCGTCGACCAGGGGCATGAAGCGATCGATGACGGCAAGGTCGTGGATGTGGCCGGCCTCGGCGAGGATCTCACGACACACGTGAGCGACACTCGGATGCGGATAGAGCAGCGTGTTGCCGACGTCGAAGAAGACCGCGCGCAGGCGCTGCGTCATCAGCCGAGGAATGTGGCCACGTCCGCGCGACGTCCGCGCGGCTCGGGCTCCTCAGCGGGGACGCCGACGATCAGGATCGACGCCAGCTCCCGCTCGCCGGGGATCTCGAACGCCTCGGTCAGCTCGGACTCGACCCACTTGGGGACCGTGAGGTTGCACGCGCCGAGGTTCCGCTCTCTGGCTGCGAGCATGAGGTTCTCGATGCTCGCTCCGACGGCGATGTACGCGTTGCGCCGCTCGGAGGCGTCATCGTATGCCGGCGTGGACACGCCGATGACCACCGGCGCGCCGCCGAGATCGGCGTAGAACCGGGCCGCGAACTCCGTGCCCTCGGGTCCGAGCACGTCAGCGTACTCTTCGAGGTACTGCGTCGTCTGTGAGATGACCGCGATGACCCGGTCGCGCGCAGACCCCATCGCGATGTGGAAGTGCCACGGCTGCGTGTTGAAGGAGGATGGCGCAAGCGTCGCGGCGTGCACGAGCTCGTCAACGACCTCTTTGGCGACGGCTTCGCGGGCGAAGACCCGCACCGACCGACGCTGCTCGAGTGCGTCATTGAGTTCCATACGGTCCCTCCAAGCAGGAGTGTCGCCCCTCGTCGTTCACCGTCCAGGATACCCGTTCCTCACGGCCAACGCATCCGTTAGAAACGCACGGACTTCCTGCGGTACGCTCAGCGCGGCTCCTCCAGGTGCTTCGTAAGCGTGACCTGGGTGCCCCCGTCATCGCTGCGCACGAACTCCACCCTGTCCATGAGCGCGCGCATGAACATGACGCCCCTCCCCGATGCCGCGTACAGGTCGTCCTGCGCGCCCGTCATCCCGTCGAACCCGGTGCCCGTGTCCGTGACCGTTATCGCGACCCGGTCGTCGTACGCGGTCACCCGCACGCTCACGGCCTCGTCGGCGCCCGTCTCGGAGCCGTGGCGCACGGCGTTCGCGAGCGCCTCCCCCACCGCGACCCGTACGTCGAAGAGCGCTGCCTCAGCGAGTGTCAGCGGCGCGACCAAGTCGCACACGCGGGCTCGTGCATCGGCGAGCGCTGCGACATCGGCCGGCAGGTAGATCGTCTCCACCCAGAGCGGTTCCTGCGCATCGGCCGTGATATCGAATGCGCCGACGGCATCGGCGACGCTGTCCGAGGCGCTCAGCGTGGGAGCCAGCCCGATCAGGCCCGAAAGCTCAAGGACCCGGCTGACATCTCGAGTGGCACCTGCGAGAACAAGCTTGCCGCCTCTAGGGTCGAGCAGGCGGTCGATCCACACGATCATCCCGAGCGCCGAGCTGTCGGCGTAGGTCACACGCGACAGACCGAGGACGATGTTCACCGCCCCGGCACGGACCTCGGTCTCGACGGCCGTGCGGATCTCCGGGACCGTCGCGATGTCGATCTCGCCCTCGAGCCGCACGATGCTCATGCGGGCGTCTTCGCGTCGCTCGACGGACAACTCCACTATGTGCTCCTTCGCAGGCACCAGCTGCGGCCTCTCATCGCGCCTTCCACCTACACTTTCCCCAAAGCTCACCGGGGAATGCGGCGGACGGCGAGAATGGCCGCGTCGTCCCTGAGCGATCCCCCGGAGAACCGCTCGACCAGCGAGAGCAGCCGCTGCACGACCGCAGCCGGAGAGCCCCCACGCTTGAGAGCGCGTCGAACGCGGCCCTCGCCGAAGAACCGGTCCTTGTTCCGCGCCTCGGTCACACCGTCGGTGTAGAGCAGCAGCAGCGAGTCAGGCTCGACATCCACCGTCTCCTCGGTGTACTCGGCGCCGCGCACCGCGCCGAGCAACGCTCCGGTCGTCGTCAATCGCACGATCTCCCCGTCGGACGGCCTCAGCAGCAGTCCAGGAGGGTGACCGCCGTTGCCATACGAGAGCGCTCCTGTCTCCGGGTCGAGGAGCCCGATCCACAGCGTCACGATGTCGGTCGGCTCGCCGGAGTCAGCCAGCGATTCGTTGAGCTCCCGGAGGACCTGGGCCGGCGAGAGTCCCGCGGTGATCATGCCGCGGATCAGGTACTTGATCATCGATGTCTTCGTGGCCGCGACCACACCCTTGCCGCAGACATCGCCCATCGCCAGGACGACCCGCCCGTCGGGCGACGGGAACAGGTCGTAGTAGTCCCCGCCGATCTCGGCTTCGGTGCCCGCCGGAAGGTAGACGCTGCTCGACTCCATCCCGGGGAGCTGCGGTAGGCGCGTCGGCAGGATGCTCTCCTGCAGGACCGTCGCGACCCGGTGTTCTCGGCTGAACAGCTCAGCGGTGTCGATGGCGAGCGCGGCCTGGGTGGCGAACGTGCGAAGCAGCTCGAGGTCGCTCGTGTCGAAGGCGTTCTCGGCCTGACCGAGCACGACGAGCACACCGATGCTCCGCCCGCGCGCCAGAAGCGGCACCACGAGCATCGAGGAGAGACCTTGCTCCGCGGCCGAGCGCGTGAGCGGCGTGTCGAGCGCGTCGATCGCGCCGTAGAGCTCGGGTTCCTTGCTCTCGAAGACCGCTCCGGGCACGTCCTGGCCCGGGACGATCCGCATCTCGAGCAGACTGCGATGCAGCTTGCCGCGCGCCATCGGGACCGAGAGGTGGCGCTTGTCGGAGTCGAGCGTCATGAGGACGACCGCGTCCGCCGAGAGGATCTTCTGCACCACGTCGAGCACCCGGTTCAGCACGACCTTGACCTGCAGGGACGAGCTCACCGCCTGACTGATCCGGAAGACGGTCTCGAGATTGTCGGCGCGGGCCTGTACCTCCGCGAACAGGTGGGCGTTGTCGAGGGCGAGCGACGCTTGCGCCGCGATGACGGCTGCGACCGCCGTCTCGCGGGGAGTCAGGTGTACCTCGGTCAACCTCGAGCCGCACACGATCAGGCCGTCGACCTCGGGTCCGCGACACAGCGGCGCGATGAAGAGGCTCTCGGCATCGAGCGCAGCGGCGACCGAGGCGAACGGCGACGCCCCTGCGCCCGACAGCAAGACGGGCTCGTCCCAGGCGCGTCCGTACCGCTCACGCCAGGTGGCGACCGCCGCCGCATCGCGCTCGCGGTTCGGCGACGCCGCAAGGCCGTATCGCTCCCGGTCTGAGATCGCCACGAGCGAGCTCGACATGCCGAGCACGGCCGTGAGATAGCCGGCCGCCTGCTCCAGCGCCGCTTCCACGTCTGTCGGCCGCGCAAGGTGCTCGGCGACCTCCCGGAGCATCTCGGCCTCACGGCGGGACCGGCGTTCCTCGGCGAAGAGACGTGAGTTGTGCACCGCCATCGACGACTGCGCGGCGAACCATCGCACCATCTCCACCTCGGCATCATCGAGGCGTCCTCCTGCCGGAAGCAGGGCTACGATCGCGCCGAGACGCTCGGCGCCGACCGACAGCGGTACCGCGAGGCCGTACGCCTGCGGGTCATCGATGGCCGTGACGAGGGGATCGGGCGTGTCACCCTCGGCATACTCGACCGGCATCCCTCGCCGGAGCGCGTCGCCCAGCCATGCGGACTCGCGAACGCCGAAGATGAGGCCATGCGATGCCGCCAGGCCGCCCGCCGCGCGCACGAGCTCCAGCCGGTCAGCGTCCTCGGTGGGCATCAGGACGCCCACGTCCGCAGCGGGGACCATGTGCTGGACCGAGGTGACGATCCCGTCGAGCACCTCGTCGAGCGAGGAGGAGCGCGCCAGCGCCTGGGTGACATCGTAGAGCCGGTTGAGTCGCGAGGCGACCGAGTTGAACGCGCGCATGAGGCTGCCGATCTCATCGGCACGATCGACCTCGAGCGGTCGCACGAGCGCGCCGCGCGCTGCCGCGCTGGCGCGACGCTCCATCTCCCGGAGCGGGTGGACGACCCATGACACGATCCCGACGGCCGCCAGCAGAGAGGCGACGGCGACGATCGACCACGTCACGATAGCGGGGCGCAGGGCGGCCCACGTCTCGCGCATCGCGTAGCCCGACGGCTCGAGCACGGCCACCTTCCAACCGATGCCTGCCGTGCCTCCGACGGTCGCGAAGTTGCCGACGTACGTCGTCCCGTCGAGCGCGCGTCCCGTGACCGACCCGTCCCCTACCTCACCGGACTCCCCGAACTCCAACGAGATGCCTGCGGAGACATCCTCCTCGCCTGCGGAGAAGCGGACGTTGTCATGGACGCCGAGGACGAGCGCGAGGGTCCCCGGACTCGAGGCGACCACATCGGTGAGCACACGATCGATGAACGCTGTGCGGATGCGCGCACACACGATCCGCGCGCCGTATCCCCGGTACCGTACCGGCAGCGCGACCCAGAGCTCACGCGTGTCCCCCTCGGCCCCCTCGAGCACGTACGTGTCAGCCCGGGCCGACGCAAGCGCCGAGGATGCGAGTAGGCGCGCTTGAGGGACCGCAGAGCCGCCGGACGAGGCAGCGACGACTACCCGACCTTCGGGGTCGATCACGTACCAGCCGTCGATGATCTCAGCGTACTCCGCGAGCGCCGATCTCAGCGCCGCCGCGACGCGGTCGACGTCGGGCTCGCGCGACGGCGCTCCTTCGCCGACGATGCCCGTGATCCGCTCGGCCATCGCCAGGCGGCTCTCCATCTCGCCGATGATGACGTCCCGGTACGCGCGCTGGCGAGCGGATTCCTCACGCCGGGCCATGTCGTACACGCCGGACGCCGACGACAGGCCGAGAAGCACCGTCGTGCCGAAGATGAGGATGACGACGTAGAGCGCCAGCCGATGCAGCAAGCTCTGGTTCAAGCGTCGCGCCGGCATCCAAGCCTCCGACCTCGGACGTCACATCGTCATGACGCCATGGTACGGGACACGATACGCGCGCGCCAACGCCCCGCTAGCCGAGCTTGCTCAGGAACGGGAACACCCTGAGCAGCAGCGAGGAGAGCTGACCGAGCTGGCCGCTGAAGATGAGCACGCCCATGATGATGAGGATGACGCCCGCTACGCGGTTGATCGTCTCGGAATGCCGGTTGAACCACGCCATCGTGCGGGTCAGCCGACCGAAGAAGAAGGCCGTGAGCAGGAACGGCAGGGCGAGACCGGCCGAGTAGGTCGCGAGCAGCGCCGCCGCACGGCCCACGTCGCCGGTCTGCGCGGCGAAGCCGAGGATTACGGCGAGGATCGGTCCCACGCACGGCGTCCATCCGAAACCGAACGCGACACCCATGAAGAACGCCGCGCCTCGACCGAACCGGCGGGACTTCGTCATGTCCATGCGCGCTTCGCCGTAGAGCCAGGGGACCTTGATCACGCCCAGCATGAACACGCCGATGAGGACGACGAGGAGTCCCGCGATGCGCTGGATCCACAGGTCGTATGCGCCAAGCGCGGGACCGAGCGTCCTGCTGGCGAACCCCGCCGCGGCGCCGACCAGGATGAACACAAGACTGAAGCCGAGGACGAACAGGAGGCTCGGGATCATCACCCGGCTCGTCGCGCCCTCCTCGCCCTTGAGCTCGGCAACCGACATGCCGGTCATGAACGAGAGGTAGCCCGGTATCAAGGGCAGGACGCACGGTGCAAGGAACGAGACCACGCCGCCTACGAACGCCGTGACGAAACCGACCGACTCTACCTCCATAGTCACCCTCTTCGTCGAGCAAGGCTCCGGCACGGTATGCATACCCGTGCCCCGTCGGTCGTATCATACCCCCCAGGGGTATCCTTGTGCGCGCCGATCCGTCAGTCGGTCGCCGGCTCGGCGCCGTACCCCGCCTTGGTGATCGCCGCCACGATGTCGGCATCACTCAGAACGCCGTCATCGAAGACCACCTCGGATATGCCCGTACGATGGTCGACGTGCGCTGCCTCGACGCCGTCGAGGTCCTGGAGCGTGAGCTGGATCAACATCGAGCACGAATGGCAGTGCATGCCGGTGGTCTTGTAGTGCCGGGTGACGCTCGCCATCCTGACTCCTTTCGAAACGGTCGGCCCATCCGACCGTCGTTACCCCTGTCCCGTTCGGGTCTGCGTGTGCACGGCCCCTCGCGTCATCGCCGTCTGAGCATCTCACCGCAGTACGGACACATGCGCCACTGGCCGAGAACGGACCGACCGCACGCGGGACACGCGTCGTGGCTTACGTCCATGTGATCGCGATCGCGCGGTTCCTGGCCGAGAAGCGCCCACGCCACTCCCCCGATGATCGAAGCGGCGAGGATCGGCGCGAGCCATCCCGCAGGTGCGGTGAGGGTACAGCCGACCCATCCCGTCTCGGCGTTCACCACGAGCAGCATACCGACGACAGCCACTGCCGCCAGCACGGCGACTCCGGCTGTGAGGATGATCGTGTGCCCTCGCGCGCGCCGCATCTTCGCTCCGGTCCGAACGGACGTACGTCGCGCACGATGCAAGGCATGTGCCAACAGCCGGAGCGGTCTGGCGTCAGAGACCGAACCTCGACATGCGCGCTTCCAGCGTCTTCGTCGTGAGCCCGAGGAGCTTCGCCGCCTTGGGCACCGAGCTGCCGGTCCGATCGAGCGCCTGCTTGATGAGGTCCATCTCGACCTCCTCAAGGTCCACGCCGGTCTCGGGCAGCACGAAGCACCGCGCACCGCTGCTTGCTGACGTGACACCCACACGTACCTCGGCGGGGAGGTCCTCAGGCGTGATCTCCGGACCGTGGGCGAGGATGGCGATCCGCTCGATGGTGTTCTCGAGCTCCCGGATGTTGCCCGGCCACTGGTAATCGACGAGCATCTGCATGGCCTCGGGAGTGATCCGCTTATCGCCCGCGCTGATCTTGTCCATGAAGTGTGCCACCAGAAGCGGGATATCGCCCTTGCGCTTGCGCAGCGGCGGCAGCGTGATCGGCACGACGTTCAACCGGTAGTAGAGGTCCTCGCGGAACGCGCCATCGGCGATGAGCTGCTGAAGGTCCTGATTGGTGGCCGCGACCACACGCACGTCGACTTCGATCGAGCGCGTGCCGCCGAGACGCTCGAACGTCCGCTCCTGGAGCACGCGCAGGAGCTTCACCTGGACCGCGGCCGTGATGTCCCCGATCTCGTCCAGGAAGAGCGTCCCTCCGTTGGCCATCTCGAAGCGCCCCGGCTTGGCGGTCACGGCCCCGGTGAACGCCCCCTTCTCGTAGCCGAACAGCTCGCTCTCGAGCAGCGTCTCCGGTAGCGCGCCCGCGCTCACCGAGACGAACGGCTTCTCGGCGCGGCCGGACAGCTTGTGCAGCGCGCGCGCCACGAGCTCCTTGCCGGTGCCCGACTCACCGTAGATCATGACGGTCGCGCTCGTGGGCGCGACCTTCTGCACCGTCTCGAGGACGGCGAGCATCGTGGAGTCCTGCGCGACGATCCCCTCGATGTCGTACTCGCGGTCGAGCTCCTCGCGCAGCCGATCGACCTCGGCGGCCAGCGCGCTCATCTTGAGCGCCTTGTCGACGGCGAGCTTGAGCTCCTCGAGGTCGAACGGCTTCTGGAGGTACTCGGTGGCCCCGACCTTCATCGCTTCGACCGCTCCCTGGATGTTGCCGTGCGCGGTCAGCATGATGATCGGGAACTGCTCGCCCTTCGCCCGCAGTCGCCGGATGACCTCCATCCCATCGGGAGCGGGCATCTTGTGGTCGATGATCATGACGTCGGGAATCTGCTCCGCGACGGCCGAGAGCGCCTCCTTGCCATCGACCGCCTCGACGATCTCATAGCCCTCGGACTCGAGCGCCTGGCGAAGCACCCACCGCATGTTCTTCTCATCGTCGGCGATCAGCACGCGCCGGTTCATACGCCCTCCTCCTCGATCTGCGCCACGGGCAGGGCCACGGTGAACGTCGTACCCGATCCCTCGGTGCTGCGGACCTCGATGCGCCCGCCGTGTTCGTCGATGATCCTGTGCACCATAGTAAGGCCAAGACCGGTGCCCTCGTCACGGGTTGAGTAGAACGGATCGAATACCTTTGAGAGTTGGTCTGGTGGCATGCCGGGACCGGTATCGGCCACCCGAACCGACACGAACGCTCCCTCGTGCACGGTCGTGACGGTGATCGTGCCGCCGCCCTCCTCCATCGCCTGCACGGCGTTGGAGATGAGGTTCACGAACACCTGCTTCATCTGGTCGGCATCGGCCATCACCAGCGGCACCTCGTCATGCGGCTCCTGGACGATCGCGACGTTCGACTGGCCGGCGAACCGGCGCGTGAACAGGATGACGTCATCAAGGACGTCTGTGATCATCACCGGGCTCAGCGCGGGGCTCGAGGGTCGGCCGAAGTCGAGCAGCGCCTTGATGACCTTGTCGAGGCGGTCGATCTCGTGCTTGATGACGTGCGTCGCCTCACGCACGCGCGCGGGCTGGCAGTCGGACTCCTCGACGAGCTGGACGCTCGCACGGATGATCCCGAGCGGGTTGCGCACTTCGTGCGCGACGCCGGCAGTGAGCTCGCCCATCGCCGCGAGACGGTCCGCACGGATGAGCTGGTCGGTGAGGGCTTTCACCTCCGAGACGTCCTCGAGCGTGACGACTGCGCCGAGGATACGCCCGTCTATGTCGCGCATGCGCGACGTCACGACCTGCGCGTGCAGGGTCCGGCCGTTGTGCGTCACGAGCTTCATCTCCCGCAGCATCCTCGGCAAGCGTCCCTCGAGCACCTTGCGGACGTCGTCGTCGAGGCCGTCGTCGTCACCGAACAGCGTCCGGATGCGGCGCGGGACCATATCCACTTCGCGGATGCCGATCATGCGCTCGGCGGCGGGGTTGGCCGTCGCGACCGACCCGTCCGGGCCGACCGTGATGACGCCGGACGTGATGGACCGCAGGATCGACTGCGTGTAGTCCTGGATGTTGACGAGCTGGATGGCGCGCTCTTCGAGCTTGCGGTACGCCTCCTCAAGCTGGACGCTCACCTGTTTGAGATCGCGCGTCCGCACCTCTTCGAGATCCCGCAGCCATCCGAAGAGCATGCCGATGGCGAGGTACATGACGATCTCGTAGAAGTTGTCGATGTGAGGGCCGAGAAGACCGCCGAGCGACATCTGCGCGTGGGGCGCGAACAACAGGCTCGCCGCGAGCGCGGTGATGAACCCGCCCCGCTTCCCGAAGACGAAGCCCGCGTACATGATGGGGATGTAGTACAGGCGCCGGTAGAGCATGTGCATGGGCATCGCACCGGCGGTCGTGTTCGTGAACAGGTGCAGCGCGGTGACGACCGCGAGCAGCACCACGATGAGCAGGACGTCCCGGACGGCCCCGTCGTTGGTGGTTCGCGGTCCCGCGGGGCCTCCCCGCGTCTGTGTCGCCTCGGCCACGTCGTCTCCGCTCTAGCGGCGCTTGCGCGCCCACGAGGGTTCGATGCCCATCTCCTCACGGTACTTCGCCACGGTCCGGCGCGCGACCGCGATCCCTTCCTCGGCCAGCGCCTCCGCGAGCTTCTGGTCGGAGAGCGGCCTCTGGGCGTCTTCCGCCTCCAGCAGGTCCTTGATCTTCTGCTTGACCGTCGTCGCCGCGATATCCATCCCCTGCGCTGTGCGGTACCCGCCCGAGAAGAAGTGCTTGAGCTCGAACAGGCCGTAGGGCGTGGCCATGTACTTGCCCGTCACGCCACGGCTGACCGTGGACAGGTGGACGCCAAGCTCGACAGCGACGTCTTCCAGGCGCAACGGACGCAGGTCGCCCTTGCCGTCCTCGAAGAAGTCGCGCTGGACCTCCAGGATGATCTCCGCGATGCGTGAGACCGTGTCGCGACGCCGGTCGACGTTCTTCATGAACGCCTCGGCGTTGCGGATCTTGTCCTTGAGGTACCGCTTGGTCTCCTCGTCGACGCTCGCGCCGGTGCGCAGCATAGAGCGGTAGCGTGGGCTCACGCGCAGCACGGGGACCGCCTCGTTGTTGGAGAGCACCACCCACTCGTCGCCGAATCTGCGGACCGTGACGTCCGGAAGCACGTACGCGGGCGCCTGTCCGGGCGAGAACGCGCCGGCGGGACGGGGGTTGAGCTCGCGCAGCACGTCGACGGTCGCGCGCACCTCCGCCTCGTCGACCTTCTCGGCGCGCGCGATCTTGCGGAAGTGGTTCGCGGCGACGTCATCGAGGTGCCGGTCGATGATGGCGGCGAGCAGGTCCGAATCCACGCCGAGGTAGCGCGCCTGGATGTGCAGCGCCTCGGCGACCGTGCGCGCCCCCACGCCCGGAGGGTCGAGCTGCTGCACGACGCGCAGCGCCGCCTCGGCGGTTTCGCCGGTCACCTCGGTGATGGCCGCGATCTCCGAGCAGTCACCCACGAAGAAGCCGTCGTCATCGAGCGAGCCGATCACCGCGCGCGCGGCCCGATCGACATCAGGCTCGAGGTCGAGCATGCCGAGTTGCTCGAGCAGGTAGTCGTCGAAGCTCTGGACGCCGCCGACGAACTCCTCGGAGTTGATCTCCTCGGCGTTCGGGTCACGCGGACCCGAGTAGTCGATATCGTCGAGCTCGTCGTATTGGTCGAGCCACTCGTCCCACGAGCGCTCTTCCTCGGCCTCATCGACGCGGTCCTCTTCGAGCTCCTCCGGACCCTCGTCGAACTCCTCGACTTCAAGCACGGGGTTCTCGAGAAGCTCCGCCTCCACCAGCTGCTGGAGCTCGGCGACGGGCATCGCGAGTATGTTGAGGCCTTGGTAGACCTGTGGTGACAGCGTGACCTTCTGCCGAAGCTCAGGCCGCTGGGTGAGTTCCATCACGACCTCCGAACGCGCCGGACGCGCCGTGAAGCAGCGCCTTTAAGCAAAGAACGTACCACAGTGTATATGCTCGTTGGTGGAGGACAGGTAACGACGCTCAGCCGAGGGGCGGGATGTCCGGCCGCGGACGAACGGGGCGCTGAGCGACGAGGATGGCGGCGACCACGAGCAGCCCGCCGACGAGCTGCAGCCCGGTCAGGGTCTCCCCGAGAAGCCACCACGCGGCGAGTCCCGCGATGAAGGGCTCGAGCGTGGCGGTCACGGAAGCCTTGGTGGCATCGATGTACGCGAGGGCCTTCAGGAACACGCCGAACGGCACGACGGTGCTCACGAAGGCGATGAAGAGCACGGCTGCCGCGCCCCGCGGATCGCTCACGACCCGTATCACCGTCGCCGGTCCTCCCAGATAGGCGAACCAGAAGAGCATCGCGGCGCCCAGGCCGTAGGTGAGCAGCGTCCAGGCCGAGTAGCGGTTAGCCGCATACTTGCCCATGAGCGTGTAGACGGCGAAGAAGAGCGCGGAGGCGAGGCCCCAGAACAGCCCGCCCGGAGAGACTTCGAGCCCGCCTCCCCCGACAGCCCCGACCACCATCGCGCAACCGAGCACCGAGAGCCCGACCGCGACCGGGAGCGACCAGGTGAACCGTTCGCCGAGCGCCGCGACCGAGACCATGAGCACGAGGACCGGTGCGAGGTATTCGAGCAGGATCGCGGTGGCGACATCGGTCAGCGCGATCGCCTGGAAGTACGTGAAGTGGACGAGCGCCAGGCCGAACACGCCGAAGGCGCCGAGGAAGAGCAGGTCGCGCACGGGACGGGCCAGGCGCAAGGCGCCGCGCCGCGTGAGTCCCACATAGATGACGAGCATCAGGAAACCGACGGTCGCGCGCGACGCGGCCAGCTCGACGGGAGCGATGTCGAGGCCGAGCGGCGGGAAGGGCCACCCGGTCGTCTGCGGCCCGGGGGCGGTGAAGATCCACTTGGCGACCACGCCGCCGGTCGCCCAGCTGAGCGCGGCGAAGACAGCAAGGAAGTACCCGCGCAACCGGTGTGCGCCGCCGGCATCCGCGCCCCCGACGGTGATGGAGGCCGACCTCGACCTCATGGAGTCCCGTCCTCGCTCTGCCGGGCCGTCTTCTCCCGCTGGTAGGCGTCGAACGGTTCGACATGCGCGATGACGTCGGCGATCTGGTCGAACGCGTCGCACAGGTGGCGCTCGACCTGCTCGGCCACATCGTGCCCCTCGGCCACCGTCGCCCCGGGATCCACCTGGATGTGGAGGTCGACATAGACCTCCATGGCAAGCCCACGCGTACGCACGTCATGGCAGCCGAGGACGCCCGGCACCGTGAGGGCCGCGTCGCAGATGTCCTCCACGGGCATCCGTGCCTGGTCGGAGAGCGTCGCGTTCGCGGACTTGAAGACGCGGACCGCGGCCGCAAGGATCGCGACCGCCACACCCAGACCGATGATGGGGTCGGCGAGCGGGTAGCCGAGCCGTACGGCGATCAGACCCGCGATGACGCCGAGGCTCACGAGCACATCGCTGGCCGTGTGGCTCGCGTCCGCCAGGAGGATCTCGCTGCCGAGGCGACGACCCACCCGGCGCTCGTACGTGGTGACGACGATGTTCACGATGAGGGTGCCGATCATCACGACGAACGAGAGCGCGTCGACACGCGGTCCCGGGCCCGGATCGAGCAGCTCCGAGACGGCCGATGAGCCCACACGCCATGCAGCGATCAGCAGCATGATGGCGATGACCGCCGAGGCGAACGTCTCGTACTTCGCATGCCCGTAGGGATGGTCGGCGTCCGCGGGCCGTCCGGCGATGCCCATGCCAAGCAGCCCGATGACGTTGGACGTGCCGTCGAAGACGGAGTGGAAGCCGTCGGCGGTCATCGCCACGGAGCCCGTGACCAGGCCGTAGCCGAGTTTGGCCGCTGCAACGAGCAGGTTCAGCGCGAGGATCCCCCAGAGCGTGCGCTTGACCGCGTGCATGCGACCGGTCTCCTGCGGCGTTGTAGCCCGTGTGTAGCCCACCGCTGTCGGCGCCCCTTGCCGTCGCATACCCCCAGGGGGTATATTCGTGCATGACGACGACTATTGTACGTCATCCGAACAGCGAGCAAGGAGCGCCAGCCGTGGCCGACACCACCGAGCAGCCGATAGCGAACGAAGAAGAGCGCCGACGCATCATCAACCGCCTGAAGCGCCTGGAGGGCCAGGTCCGCGGGCTGCAGACGATGATCGAGTCGGGCAAGGACTGCGAGGCGGTCCTGACGCAGATCATGGCGGCCAAATCGGCCCTCAACCAGGTCGGGCTCCATATCATCGGCTACTCGATGAAGACCTGTCTGGTCGACGAGGGCGACAAGTCCCGGGATGAGCTCATCGACGAGGCGATCGGCGTGTTCCTCAAGTACTCGAGCTGCGTGCAGTAGCTCACCCGACGGCATCGTCGACGAGGCGCTCGACGTCCCGCTCGAGTTCGGAGACGTACTCGTCGTCCTCCAGCCCCGCCATCACGTGGCTGAGCGCGGTCGGGCGGAGCGCCGAGACGAACACGGCATCCCCTTCCGCGTACACGTGCAGGCGGCACACGTACACCAGGTCCCGCTCGGCGGTGTGCCAGCCGCGCGCGTACCGCGCCGAGACGAGCTCGTAGATCTTGAGCGGCTGGATCTCGAAACCCTTAGAGGCGACCATCGACTGCATGTCGTGGATCCGGGCGACAGCGAAGCCGTGGGCGCCGATGCAGCGCTCCACGGCTTCGACAGTGGTCGTGAAGTCTCGCGTCGCTTTACGCTTGTAGGTGAAGTCCATGCAGCCACCCCTGGCGGCGGCGTGGGTCTCACGGACCCGGCGTCACGCTCAACCGAATCCGCCCACGCTCGCACAGCCGCTCGAAGCCGACGATGACGTCTGCTTCACGAAGCCGCCACCGACGCCGGTGGTGACATCGTTCGAACCGCAGACCGGGCACACCTTATCTTCGGTTCGAATGAGCCGCTGCATGAATCGCTCGAACCGGTGACCGCACTCCCGGCAGATCAGGTCATACGTCGGCACAGCGTCACACCAACCCGAACTCCCTGCCCAGCGCGTCCGCGCCGCGGGCACCGACGACATGCGAGACCAGCGTACCACGCTCGAACAGCGCGATGGTGGGGATGCTCATGACGCCGTAGCGCATGGCGATCTCCTGGTTCTCGTCGACGTTCACCTTCACGAACTTGGCGTTGTCCCCGACAGTCGTCGCGAGCTTCTCGAGCTCGGGTGCGACCATCCGACAGGGACCGCACCACGGAGCCCAGAAGTCGACGATCACCGGGACGTCGGAGCCAAGCACCTCGCCGTCGAACTGGGCGGCCGATATGTCTTTGATGGAACCGCTCACTCGGGTCCTCCTCCTCATGTAGGTCGATACCGTGCCTGCGCCCACTATACCCCTGGGGGTATTGCCTGTCAATCGCCGGCGCTGCCCGTGTGGCCGCTGTCGGCGTGAAGCGATATCGTAAGCAGGGCTAAGGCAGGGAGGTTGGCCCGGGTGTACGAATCCTGGTTCATGCTGCTCGGTGGCTCGATCGTGTTCGGCGCGGGCATCGTGGCGACGATGGTCGTGCCGCGACGCTGGCAGCTCGTCTCGGCGATCGTCATGGCGAGCGGGATCGTGGGCGCGGTCGTGGCGCTCGGGGATCTCACGTCCGCGTACAACGCCCCCGCCCCCACCGGTCTCGCCATCGCGTTCCTCATCGCCGGCATCGCCGGTGGCTACTGGGTGGCCGCTGAGGGGCTTTCACTTCTCGCTCGTCCGCGTCCTGCCCATACGCTCGAGGCTGCCGATCCTCCTCACGCCGGCCACACCGAGGTGCTGCTCCTTGCGTGCGCCGAGCCCGAACGCTACTCGCCGCGCGCTGTCGCCGCGCGCCACCGTGACCTGATCGAGAGCGGGGCGCTCGACATCCCCACGAGCGCGGTGCCGTTCATGTACATGTCCGAGATGGCTCGCTACCGCGCTATCGGGGGCCGTCTCGGATCCCGGTCGGCCGCCCGCGCGATCGCGAGCGCGGTCGAGCACCGTCTCGCCACCGACCCGCGTGTCGAGCGCGTCTCGCTCGCCTGGTGCGACCCTTTGACCGTGCAGACCGCCGCCGTCGCCGCCCACCACAGGGGCGCAAGCCGCCTCGTCCTCGTCACGCTCGGCGCCGACGTGTCGCGCGACGTGGAGCGTGTCCGTGACGCGATCGAGGCCCTCCACCCGAGCCGTGCGGGCATGCGGATCGTCTCGGCTCCGTCGATCTGGCACTCGGACACCCTGACGGCGCGCCTCGTCGAACGCACCAAAGCCGCGGCGCTTGATGCGCCGCTGTCCGAGGTGGGTGTCGTGCTCGTCGGTGCCGGTGAGCCACCGGCGTGGGCGGCAACGCATCCAGCGTGGTCGGAGCGAGAGAACTACTTCGCACAGCGGGTGCGGATGCTGCTTGCCGAGGAGGGCCTCGACGAGCGCCGCGTGCGGACCGCGTGGCTCGAGTGGCAGCTTCCCGATGTGACGGAGGCCGTCCGGCATCTCGCGGCGATGGGGTGTGCGCGGATCGTCGTGGCGCCCGGTATGATCGCGCTCCCCACCCTCGGCACGTCGATCGACCTGGAGCACGCCGTCCGACTCGCGCGCGTCGGGGCGCAGGGAACGGTCATCACGCTGACGCCCTGGGGTGAGGACGAGGCGCTCGTGGACACCGCCGTCAGCGCGGTACAGCAAGCGCTGAACGATAGCGCGGTCTAGCGGAGCGAGATGACGCCGGTCCCGATCGGCCCGCCGATCAGTCCTTGCAGCGCTCCCAGTTCCAGGCCTGAAGCCGCCGGATGCGCGGGATGCGGAAGGCGTAACGCAGCGCCACGTTGAGCCCGCCGGGAGCGGCCTCCGCACGCGTCTCAAGCCGGTCGATGCTCGAGCGCAGGTCCGCGGCGGTCGTGCCGCGGAAGAGCGTGTAACCCCGCCCGATGCCCTGAAGCAGGTGCGCGTCGGAACCGCCTGTAGCAGCGATGCCCTGCCCGCCGGCGAACATCTTGGCGGCCACCCGGTTCGCCCAACCCAGGTACGGGACCGAGTTGTAGATCTCGAGCGCATGGAAGGCCATCTCGTTGACCGCCTGGGCGAATGCGGTCCGCCCGAACGGCCCGAAGATACCGCGATTAGAGAACGGGTGCGGGATGATGACCACGCCGTTCTGCTCGTGGATGCGCGAGATCGTCTCCAGCGCCGAGAGACCCGCCGGGATCTCCTCCTCGAGGAAGAGCCCGATGATGTGGCCCGACTTGGACGATATCTCCTCGCCGACGACGACCTCGAAGTCGTAGAGGTCCTCAAGGGACTTCGCGAAGCGCGCGCCCTCGAGCGTGTTGTGGTCGGTGATGGCGATGACGGAAAGGTCGGTCTTGGTCGCGACGTACTCCATGATCTCGGGGATCCTGGCCGTGCCGTCGCTGTGCGTGGAGTGTATGTGCAGGTCGGCCTTGCTCCAGACCTCGTTCACGTAGGTGCCCCCTGGTCTCGCTGGATCGCTATCGGCTGAACGAGAGCAACTTCCGTACCGTCTTCGTCGCCGATGTCTCACTGTACTCTACTATCGGCGCCGGGACATCCGGCCTCGATAGCGCGCTGACGAGCGGCATCCCTCAGGAGAGCTCCGCCTCGAGGATCGCCCGCTCGGTCAGGATCATCTCGGCACGATCGAGCACGTGCTGCGTGCAGACGTCCTGCAGTCGCTGGGTGGTCACCCGCAGACGCTCGGTGAGCGCGCCCATCGCCCGCAGGGCGAGCTCGGGATCCTGACGCAGCGCCTCGAGGAAGCTCTCGCGGTCGTAGAGGGAGAGCTCGGTCTCGCCGACCGCGATGGCGCTGGCCGAGCGCGGCCGGTGCTCGATGATGGCCGACTCGCCGAACATCTCGCCCGGACCGAACTCGGCGACGACCGTCGCGACGATGTCACCGTCCTTGCGGATGCGCACCGCCCCCTCGTTGATGACGTAGAGGTGCGTGCCCTCGTCACCCTCCCGGAAGACCACCTCGCCGTCCGCGTAGCGCCTGATGCTGCCGCCCTCGCCAGCGATGACCATCGCGACCTCCGTCTCCGTTCCGTCCGCCTCAGGCGGATGCGACCCAACCGCGCAGACGCTCGACGCCCTCCTTGAGCCGGTCCAGCGACGTGGCGTAGCTGAACCGCAGGAATCCCTCGCCGCCCGGCCCGAAGTCGACGCCTGGCGCGACGGCCACACGCGCCTCATCCAGCAGTCGCCCGCTCAACGCGAGCGAGTCCGCGCCCCACGCGCGCGCGTCTGCGAAGACGTAGAATGCGCCGGTGGGCTCGGTGGCCACCACAAGACCGAGCTCACGGAGCGCCGGCGTGAGATAGCGTCGGCGCGTGTCGTACACGGCACGCATGCGCTCGACGTCGTCCTGTGCGTAGAGCAGCGCGGTGGTACCGGCGACCTGCACGAAGTTGTTGGCGCACAGGAAGAAGTTCTGCTGGATCTTCTCGGCAGGGCGCACGAACGAGCGCGGCGCGATGAGGTAGCCGAGACGCCACCCCGTCATGGCGTACGCCTTGGAGAAGCCGTTCAGGACGAACGCCCGGTCGGTGTACTCGAGGATGCTGTGCGTCCGGCCGACGAACTGCAACCCGTGGTAGATCTCGTCGCTCGCGATGTAGATGCCGGTCTCCTCGGCAAGGTCGGCGAGCGCCTGCAGGTCCTCGGGCTCGAGCGTCGTGCCCATGGGATTGGCCGGCGAGTTGATCATGACCGCCTTCGTACGCGGCGTGATGGCGCGACGGACCTCATCGACGCGAAAGCGGAAGCCCTCCTCGGCACGCACGCGCACGGGCACGGGCACGCCGCCCAGGAAGCTCACGTAGTTGGGATACGCAGGATAGCAGGGGTCCGAGAGAATCACCTCGTCGCCGGGGTCGAGCAGGCTGCCGAAGAGCAGCAGCATGGCGGGTGACGTTCCCTGCGTGACGACGATGTCCTCGGGATCGACGGTCACGTCGTACGTGCCGAGGTAGTGCGCGGCGATCGCCTCCCGCAGCGAGGGCAGGCCGGCAGACGGCGTGTAGCTCGTGTCGCCACCCTCCATGGCCTGCTCGGCCGCGGCGGTTATCACCTCCGGCGTCGGGAAGTCGGGGTCGCCGATCTCCAGGCGGACGACGTCGATCCCCTGCGCCTCGAGCGCCTTGGCCTGGGCGACGACGTCCATGACCACGAACGGCCTGATCGCCTGCGCCCGCCTCGATACCTCGGTCATCGGCTAGCGCTCCTCTCCGGGCGACAGCCTCGCCCGATAGCGTTTCTGTAACCACGTCGCGCGCACCTCGGCCCGCCTCAGGTCGGCGTAGCCGATGGTCGGGGTCGAGATGATCTCGTGCGGCGGCTCCGGGTCGAAGACCAGCCCGAGCTCGTCCGCCCGGTCGTACAGGTCCGTGCCGGGCAGCACGTGCAGCGTCGAGGTCTGCACGATCCCGGGGTCGAGGCTCATGACGAACGCCAGCCCGTCGAAGAAGTCGCGCACGGCGTCACCGGGAAGCCCCACGATGAGGTCGCACTCCACGATGATGCCCCGGCGCTTGAGCGCCGCCACGCCCGCTCGGAAGCGTTCGGCGTCGAACCCGCGTCGACACTCGGCGAGGGCCGCCTCGCCCACCGACTGCGGGCCGGTCTCGACCGATGCCACGCCCGCCCGCGCGAGGAGCGCCGCGGCCGCGTCGTCGATGCGCTCGATATCGACCTCCACGGTGTGCAGCCGGATCCCGCGAGCCGCGTGCGGGGCGAGCAGGCGCGCGAGCATCTGGAGCCGTTCGCCCGTGAGGTTGAACACCGGGTCGATGAAGGAGAACGCCGTCATGCCGGGCGCCTGCGCGACGGCGTCGATCTCCGCGGCGATACGCCCTTCCGAGAAGGACCGGATGCGCCCGTAGCCCTTGCCTTCGAAGCAGTAGCCGCAGCGGTGCGGGCAGCCACGGTACGTCTCGATGTACGCACCGTTGTCCGTCGGCGTCATCACGCCGGTGAGATAGGGCGAGGGGATCGAGTCGAGGTCCGCGATGAGGGCGCGGTCCGGTGCCGAGACGACCGTTCCCCCCCGCCCGCGCGCGGTCACGCCCTCCACGCGCGTGACGTCGCGCCCGCGCGTCGTCGCGTACAGCAGCTCGGTGAAGGTCGCCTCCCCTTCCCCGCGCACGACGACGTCCGCCGCCGGCTGAGCAGCGAGGACCTTCTCGGCCACGGGGCCCACTTCGGGGCCGCCGAGGACGATCGTCGTCTGGGGGCGCGCGGCCTTCACGATACGGGCGACCTCGAAGACCGCGCGCGCGTTCCAGCAGACGACCGAGAGGCCAAGCACATCAGGCTCGAGCTCGAGCACCCGATACGCGACCCACCACGGGTCGAGGTCGACGGTCAGGTCGAGGGTCTGGAAGGCGACCCGCCCCGCCAGCCGGCTGTCCGCCTGCGCGTACGCACGCAGGTAGCCGAGCGCGAGCGACTGGTAACCAGGGGAGTTGAGCGCGCACAAGACGACGCGCGTGGGCTCAGGGGAGGGCATCGGCGTCCTCCTCGGTCATGTGGAGCGCGTGCGTGGCGGGGAGCAGGGCCGTGTCGCCCACGACGTCGACCCAGACCGCGTTCACCATGCCGGTGTCGCACGCAGCCGCCAGCAGCGCGCTCGTCTCGGCAGATCGCGGCACGTCGCCTACGGTGATGCGCACGGCATCGGCACCCGCCTCCGCGAGCGCCGCGACGGTCGACGGCAGCGCCGCGATCGTATGACGGCACGCTTCGACACGCGCCTCGATGGCGATGGGCGTCTGCAGGCGCTGCGCCGCCGCGCGGACGGCTGCGATGCCGGCGAGCGCCGCAGGGCCCGAGGGTCCGCCGGTCACGCGCACGGAGAGCGCCTCATCAGCCGCGGTGACGCGAACGATGTAGTGCCGCACGCCCGCATGGAGCGAGCCGGCGGCGTTGTCGCCCGCACGCAGCGCCGCGCCGTCGGTGTCGATCGCGATACGCTCGACGCCGGCGCTCACCGCGGCTTCGACGAGCGCGGGCAGCTCGGGGTGGCCGAACGGGTCGGCGCCGGTGAGCAGGATGTTGGGACCGGGAACGGCCGTGGAGGCCGAGACGACCTCCGCGATCCGGGTGGCGATATCACCAGGCGCCCGGTAGGTGACCGGCTCCGCGGAGCCGTGACACGCGCGGCACCTGCTGCGCCCTCCGCCTCCCACGATGATCGGGTTGAACTCCAGCATCTCCCCTGCCCTCGACGCGACAGGGAACAGTATACCGGCTCAACAGGGCGAATACGCCTGTTCTGACCACTGCTGCTAGAATCATCCATACCATGGAGCGCTGGACCGATCGACTCGCCATCCGGCCGCGGACGCTGCTGGTCACTACGTTCATCCTGGTGCTGCTGCTCGTCATGCAGTACTTCAACTTCGCGTTGTTCCACACGGTGGCCGAGCTGTTCGCTGTCATCGTCGCGGTGAGCGTCTTCATGGTGATGTGGAACTCGCGTCGGTTCCTCGACAACAACTACCTGCTCTTCCTGGGCATCTCGCTGCTCTTCGTCGCGGCGATCGATGTCGCCCACCTCATCACGTACCGGGGCGTCGGCATCGTTCCGGACGTGGGGGTCGATGTGCCCACGCAGTTCTGGATCGCCGGACGCTTCTTGCAGGCGGGCGTCTTCCTCATAGCGCCGAGTCTTCTGGACCGGCGCAAGGACGTCCGCATGTGGATGTCTGCCGTCGGGCTGTTGACCGCGCTGCTCATCGCGGCGGTCGTGTTCGACCTCTTCCCCACGTGCCTGACCGCGACCGGGCTCACAGCCTTCAAGCGTGTGAGCGAGTACGTCATCATCGGCCTGCTGTTCGCCGCGCTCTTCCGACTGCGCGCCCGCGCTGACCGCTTCGATGCCTCGCTGCTCGGGATCGTCTCGGCCTCCATCCTGGTGACCGCCGGCTCCGAGTTCTTCTTCACGCTCTACAGCGACCCGTTCGGCGTGGCGAACCTCATCGGCCACTTCCTGCGCATCATGGCCTTCTACCTCCTCTATCGAGCGACGGTCCAGGCCGCGCTCCAGGAGCCGTACGGCGTCCTGTTCCGGGAGCTCGCCCAGTACGCGGAGGCGCTACGTATCAGCGAGGAGCGCGAGCGTCACGCCAAGGAGGCGCAACGCGAGATCGCCGAGAAGCTCCAGCGCTCCATGCTCTACGTCTCCACCGAGACGCCCGGCGTGCGCCTCGGCCACACGTATCGCTCCGCTGACGAGCTGGCGCTCATCGGCGGCGATCTCTATGACGCGGTCACCCTGGCCGACGGACGCGTCGCTTTCTTCCTCGGCGACGTGTCGGGCAAAGGCATCGACGCCGCTACCGCGAGCTCGGTGGTGCGCACGACGCTGCGCGTGATCGCGCTCTCAGAGCGCACGCCCTCCGAGGTGCTCGCCTCGGCCAACCGCGTGCTCCTCAATGTGCTCCCTGCGGCGACGTTCGCGACCGCGGTCTTCGGCGTGCTCGACACCACCACGGGGGCGCTCGTGCTCGCCAACGCCGGACACCCCGACCCCTACCGCTGCGCTCCCGACGTCTGCGAGGCGCTCCTCGCGGAACGCGGTGTGCCGCTCGGCCTGTTCGAAGACAGTGCCTACCCGGAGACCACCTTCAAGCTCGCTCCGGAGGACGTCGTGGTGTTCTACAGCGACGGCCTGCTCGACACCAGGAACGGCGAGGACTTCTTCGGCGAGGAGCGCATCCGTGCCGCGCTCGACGAGCTGGACACCCGAAGCCCGCAGCGCGTCGCCGAGGGGCTCCTCGCCTCGGCCGAGCGCTTCGCCCAGGGGAGTCACACCGACGACGTCGCCGTCCTCGCCTTCAGCTACGGCTCGTAGCGAGGCGGATACGCGACGGGCGGCCCCGGAAGGCCGCCCGTGATATTCGATGGTGTCGGAGGTGGGAGTTGAACCCACACGGGAGAAACCTCCCACTAGGCCCTCAACCTAGCGCGTCTGCCATTCCGCCACTCCGACGTGGCGTCCCCGTCCCGGGGACAGCGAACGTGAGTATAGCAAGACCGCCGCGGGCTGCCTAGACCGCTTCCGCGGCCCCCTCGGCGCCCCCCTCCCCTTCACCGATCACGGTGCTGCGCCGCAGCTCCGGAGGGATGGGGAACGGCTTGGCGAAGTGACACGCGGCGCGCTGACCGGGCGCTACCTCACGGAGCTCGGGGTCTTGCTCGGCACAGATCGGGAATTGCGCGATGGGGCACCGCGTATGGAAGCGGCATCCGGTCGGCGGGTCGATCGGGCTCGGGACGTCGCCTTCGAGGATGATGCGCTCACGCGCGCGCTGCTTCTCGGGGTCGGGCACGGGCACCGCCGAGAGCAACGACTGCGTGTAGGGATGCTGCGGAGCGTCGTAGAGCTCCTTCCAGCCCCCGGTCTCCACGATCTTGCCCAGGTACATGACCACGATGCGGTCAGAGATATGGCGGATGACCGAGAGGTCGTGCGCGATGAACAGGTACGTCAGGCCGAACTGGTCCTGCAGGTCGTCGAGAAGGTTCACGACCTGCGCCTGGATGGAGACGTCGAGCGCCGAGACGGGCTCGTCGCACACGATGAGCTTGGGCTGCAGCGCGAGCGCGCGGGCGATGCCGATGCGCTGGCGCTGACCGCCCGAGAACTCATGCGGGTACCGGTTGATGTGCTCGGGATTGAGGCCGACGACGTCGAGCAGCTCCTGCACGCGCTTGCGCTGTTCGCCGCTCGTCCCGACGCCGTGGACCTTGAGCGGCTCGGATACGATCTCCCCGATGGTCATGCGCGGGTTCAGCGACGCGTACGGGTCCTGGAAGATGATCTGCACCTGGCGGCGGAACTCCTTGAGCGCCTTGCCGCGCAGCGTCAGCACATCCTGGCCATCGAATGCGATCTCGCCCGATGTCGCCTCGATCAGCCGGATGATGCACCGCCCGGTCGTAGACTTGCCGCAGCCGGACTCGCCCACGAGGCCGACCGTCTCGCCGGACTCGACGGTGAACGAGACGTCGTCCACGGCCTTGACGTGCGCGCCGACGCGCGACATGAGCACGCCCTGCTCCACCGGGAAGTGTTTCACGAGGTTGCGGACTTCCAGCAGCGCCACCTACACCACCTCCCTGCAGACCGCGGCTTCGCCCTTGCGGAAGCTCGGATCCACCGAGAAGTGACAGCCGGACGCGTGCCCGCCTTCGACCGGCACGAGCTCCGGGACTTCCTTCACGCACTTCACCCGCGCATACGGGCAGCGCGGATGGAACGAGCAGCCCCGCGGGACGCGGATGAGGCTCGGGGGCTGGCCCTGGATGGGCTCGAGCGTGCCTTTCTCGGACACGTCATGCCGCGGCAGGCTGTCGAGCAGGCCCCACGTATAGGGGTGAAGCGGCTTGTAGAAGACCTCATCGGCGGTACCGAACTCGACGGGCTTGCCGGCGTACATGACCATCACGTCGTCGGCCATGTCGGCGACCACGCCGAGGTCGTGCGTGATCATGATGATCGCGGTGCCGGTGCGGTCCTGCAGCTCGATCATGAGCTCGAGGATCTGCGCCTGGATCGTCACGTCGAGCGCCGTGGTGGGCTCATCGGCGATCAGGATGTCCGGGTCGCACGAGAGCGCCATGGCGATCATCGCCCGCTGGCGCATGCCCCCGGAGAACTGGTGCGGGTAGTCCTTGGCACGCTCCCGCGGGTTGGGGATGCCGACCAGATCGAGGAGCTCGACCGCGCGGTCGAACGCCTCCCGCTTGGTCATCCCGCGGTGGATGCGCAGCGACTCACCGATCTGGTGGCCGACGCGGTACACCGGGTTGAGCGAGGTCATCGGGTCCTGGAAGATCATCGCGATGCGGTCGCCGCGCAGCTTGCGCACCTCGGCCGGCTCCATCGCGAGCATGCTGTCGCCCTTGAACAGGATGTCTCCCTCGACGATCTTGCCCGGCGGATCGGGGATGAGCCCCATGATCGACATCGCGGTGACCGACTTGCCCGAGCCGGACTCTCCCACAATGGCCAGCGTCTGCCCGTAGTCAAGCGAGAACGACACGCCGTCGACGGCCTTGACCACGCCGTCGCGCGTGAAGAAATGCGTCCTGAGATCGGTCACTTCAAGCAGCTTGCTCATGTCAGTCCTTCATCTTCACGTCGAGGGCGTCGCGCAGACCGTCGCCCATCAGCACGAAGGCGAGCACGGTGGTCAGGATCGCGATACCCGGGAAGAGCATCATGTGCGGAGCCGAGAAGAGGAAGGCCCGCGCATCGGAGAGCATGCCGCCCCACGACGGCGTCGGGGGCTGCACGCCCATGCCAAGGAAGCTGAGCGCCGCCTCGGAGAGGATCGCGCTTCCGATGCTCATCGTCGTGTACACGACGATGGGAGCGATCGAGTTCGGCAGGATGTGGCGGAACATGATCCGCAGGTCGGACGCGCCCACGGCGCGCGCCGCGTCCACGTACTCGTTCTCCTTGACCGAGAGTATCGAGCTCCTGAACACGCGCGCGATCGACGGCCAGCCGAGGATACCGATGGCGATGAAGACGTTGCGGTAGCTCGGCCCGAGGACCGCGATGAGCGTGATGGCGAAGAGCACGTACGGGAACGCGAAGAACACGTCGGCCGTCCGCATGATGAGCGTGTCCCACAGCCCGCCGTAGTAGGCCGCAAGGCCGCCGAAGATGAGTCCGATCACGAGCGAGATCGACACGGCGAGAACACCGACCGAGAGCGAGACCCGCGCGCCGTAGATGATGCGCGAGACGATCTCCCGGCCGAGCTTGTCGGTGCCGAACGGGTGGTCCGCCGACGGCGGCAGCAGCTTGGCGGCCGCAGTATCCTGCGGCAGCACGATGGGGTCGCCAAGCGTCTGCGGCACCCAGAGGTCGGCGGTCACGGCCAGCAGGATCATGAAGACGATCCACACGAGCGCCACGAGCGCGAGCTTGTTGCGACGCAGACGATACCAGGCGTCTCCCCACAAGGTACGGCTCGAGGTCGATATCTCGCCGACGTCGATGTGGCCCGCCGAAGCGGTGATGTGATCGCCGGACTCGGACTGCCGGGAGGGGTGACCCCCGGCGTCCAGGGGGATCATGTCCGGGTCCTTGTCGTGGTCCCAGTTGAGGTGCTCGGGCGTCATTGTGCGGGACCTCCGTACCGGATCCGGGGGTCGAGGAACGCGTAGCTGATGTCGACGAGCAGGTTGATGATCATCACAAGGAGCACGATGATCACGACGCCACCGGTGACGATCGGCCAGTCGCGCGTCCCGATCGCCAGGAATATCTCAAGGCCCACTCCGGGCCAGTTGAAGACGGTCTCGGTGAGGATCGCGCCGCTCATCATAACCCCGAGATCGATGCCGATGAACGTCACGACCGGGATGAGCGCGTTCTTGAGCGCATGACGCCGGATGACCGCTCGCTCCGAGAGGCCCTTGGCGTGCGCGGTCCTGATGTAGTCCTGTCCCATCACCTCGAGCATCTGACTGCGCATGATGCGCGCCACGTATGCCGTCGAGACCGACGCGAGCGTGATGGCGGGCAGGATGAGGTGGACCCAGTCAGGGAAGTCCGAGGACGACATGCCCGAGATGGGCAGGTACGGGATCCCCCACCGTTTGAACCAGATGCCGAAGACCACCTGCATCAACATGCCGAGCCAGAACACGGGCACGGAGACGAGGATGGAGGTGGACAGGGTCACGAGCACATCGAGCAAGGAATAGCGCTTCACCGCCGATATGATGCCGGCAGCAATGCCGATGATGATCTCCAACAAGATCGCCACGGCGGCCAGGCGCATCGTGTTCGGGAACTTGTCGAGCAGGATGTCGCTGACCGGACGGCTCTTCTGGTACGACGTGCCCAGGTCGCCCTCGGTCAGACCTTTGAGGTAGCGGACATACTGCACATGCAGCGGCTGGTCGAGGCCGTGCTTCTCGACGATCTCCTGGTACAGGGTCTCGGAGATGGCCTTCTCGCCCGTGATGAGTCGCACCGGATCGCCCGGTAGGACGCCCGGCGCTCGCAGGATGAAGAGGATGAGCGTGACGCCGAGGAATACCGGGACCATCTGGATGATGCGACGGATGACGTACTTGAACATACAGGTGCCTTGTCGGGTCGTTGGGAGGGAACGCGGCGGGGCCGTGGGGCCCCGCCGCGCCTGTCACAGACTACTGAGCGAGCCAGACGGACTCGAAGTTGAACAGACCCTGGGCATTGTAGATGCCGTCGCGGATCCGGTCCGAGCCCACATGGATGTGCGAGTAGTACATGACCGGGATGACCGGCTGGTCCGCACCGATCATCTTGTTGATCTCCTTGTACTGCGCGATGCGCGCGTCCTCATCGGTCTCCTGACGAGCCTCGGTCAGCGCCGCGTCCACGTCCGGGTTGGAGTAGAACGTGATGTTGTCCGAGCCGTCGGTGATGAAGAGCGAGTACAGGAAGT
Organism: Anaerosomatales bacterium; assembly: GCA_030019445.1. GTDB lineage: Bacteria > Actinomycetota > Coriobacteriia > Anaerosomatales > Anaerosomataceae > JASEEU01. The sequence continues at coordinate 121,419 of JASEEU010000005.1, forward strand.
TGTCGGCCGTCGGGTAGTCGGCGATCCAGCCGAAGCGGGCGATGTCGTACTCGCCGTTCTGGAGCGCGTCGATGTGCTGCGCCCACTCGCGGGGCTCCAACGTGACCTCAAGGCCGAGCTGCGTCAGGTTATCGAGGAAGATCTGGGCGATGTCCTCGTGGCCCACGCCGCTGTTGACAGCGATCGTGAACGCCGGGAAGCCCTCGCCGCCGGGATAGCCGGCCTCTTCGAGGAGCTGGGCAGCCATGTCCATGTCGTCCACGCTGGCCGGCCACGCGCCAGCCTCGTAGGCGGACAGGTTCGGCGGCACCATGCCGTCAGCGGGCTGACGGATGCCGTCGAAGAGCGTGTCGATGATCTTCTGACGCGGGCAGGCATAGGAGAGCGCCTGGCGGACCTTCGGATCATCGAACGGGGCCTTCTTGGTGTTGAGAGCGTAGTAGTAGACCGCCATCTCGAGGCCGGTCACAGCCTGCTTGCCCTCGGCGACCGTGAAGCCGTCATCGCTCTCACCGTACTGCTCGATGACCTGAGCGATCTGACCGCTCGGGATGTGCGTGAAGTCGAGGTTGCCGGCTTCGAACTCCAGGAACGCAGTGTCCTCGTCCTGGAAGATCTTGAAGTCGACGCCGTCGATGTTCGGCTCATCGCCGTAGTAGTCATCGTTCTTCACTACCTTGATGTACTGGTTGTGCGCCCACGGCTCGGCCAGCTTGAACGGGCCGTTGCCGATCGGCATCTCGGCGAAGCCTTCGGCATCCGCCTCGACAGCCGCCTGCGGGACAGGGGCGAGACCCGGGTGACCAACGACATACTCGAAGTCACCGTAGGGGTAGTTGAGCGTTACCTCGAGGGTCCGCTCGTCGACCGCGACGACACCGGAAAGCTCGGTGGCCTCGCCGGCCTGCATCTCGTCGAAGCCCTTGATGGGCGCGAGGTGGTACGAGATCTCAGACGCGTTGTCAGGATTGGCGATGCGCTCCCACGCGTACTTGAAGTCGGCGGCGGTCACGGGATCGCCGTTATGGAACGTGGCGCCCTCGACGAGGGTGAACGTCCACACGGTGGCGTCCGCGTTGGCCTCCCAGGACTCCGCAGCAGCGGGCAGGATCTCCAGCGTCAGCGGATCGAAGGTCACCAGGCTGTCGAACACCGCCTGGACGACCTGCGTGCCCTCTGACTCCTGAGCGTTGTACGGGTCGATGAACGCGGGCTCAGTGATGTAGTACGCGAACGTACCGCCCTTCTGTACATCGCCCGTAGGCTCTTCGCCTGTGCCGTCGTCCTCGTCGGGCTGACAACCACCGATGCCGAACACGGTGAGCGCCAGCGCCAAAGCGAGCACGATCGCCAGGCCCTTGCGGAATCGATCAGACAACGTTCAGCCTCCCTCCGGAATCTGGACGGAGAGAACACCCTCAGGCGCCTCTCCCCTCCGAACAGCAGTACCGTGACTCCCATCCCTCCCTGATGGTCCGGATGACAGTCGGCCCGCAGGGCCGACCATCCGCCCCGACCAACAACACCTAACCTGATTAGTCTTGCGCTTCACGAATAGATTCGCAACCCCTGCCGCATATCGCGACCTCGTCGGGAACGCCTGTTATCGAGAATGCGGAAGCGCGCGGCAGGCCGCGAAGACGGTGCTCGGTGAGATGCGGAGACGTGCCCTCAGACGGGCTACGCGCCCGGCGTGTAGATGAGCATCAGCAGGAGCGCAGACACTGCGTAACCTGCGGCGAAGCCGATCGTGATGCGATCGAGGTTCTTCTCGATGATGCCGGTCCCGGTCGGAGTCGTCGGCATCGCGCCGCCGAACATCGAGGACAGCCCGGTGCCCTTGCCTGAATGCAGAAGCACGAATACGACAAGCCCGACAGAGCACAGAATATGAATAGCGATGATGACGTATGCGAATGCGTTCACGAACTGTTCTCCGTCCTATGAGGCCGCGAAGGGTCGCATCCGACCACTCCGTTGAGGTGCGAACCGTGCCAGTATAGCTTGCGTCGCCACCCGCCTCAAGCGGTCAGCCGTGCACCAACAGCGACGACCCGGTCCACTCGGCGGGCTGCTCCAGGCCGAGCAGCTCGAGGACGGACGGCGCCACGTCCGCGAGGATCCCGCCCTCGCGCACCGCGGACACTCCGTCGGCGACGACGATGAACGGCACGGGGTCGGTGGTGTGCGCGGTGAACGACGAACCATCATCGGCTGCCATCCGCTCCGCGTTGCCGTGGTCCGCCGTGATGATGGCCGAGCCGCCGCGCGCCCGCACCGCCTGCAGCACGCGGCCGATGCCCGCATCAACGGCTTCGACCGCCGCGACCGCCGCTTCCATGACGCCGGTATGCCCCACCATGTCGCAGTTGGCGTAGTTCACCACATAGAAGTCCGCGCGCGCCTGCTGGATGGCATCGACGAGGCGGTCCGTCACCTCGGGCGCGCTCATCTCGGGCTGCAGGTCGTACGTCGCGACCTTGGGGCTCGGCACGAGCACGCGCTCCTCCCCTTCCTTCGGGCGTTCCGCGCCACCATTCAGGAAGAACGTCACATGCGCGTACTTCTCGGTCTCCGCGATGTGGAACTGGCGCAGGCCGGCCTCGGCGATCACGTCGGCGAGGACGCAGCATGGCAGGTCCTTGGGGAACGCCACCGGTGCCGGGATGGTGGGGTCGTACTCGGTGAGGCAGACGAAGCGCACGTCGGGCATGGTTGGCCGTTCGAAACCCGTGAAGTCGGCATCGACGAATGCGCGCGTGATCTCGCGCGCGCGGTCCGGCCGGAAGTTGAAGAAGATGAGCGCATCGCCATCGGAGACGGTCGCGCGCGGACGCGCATCGTCCGTGACGACGACAGGGACGACGAACTCATCGGTCACACCCGCGCGATACGAGTCCTCGATCGCTGCGGTCGCCCCCGGCTTCTCCACACCGTCGCCGAGGACCATCGCTCGCCACGCCTTCTCCACGCGGTCCCAACGGTTGTCGCGGTCCATGGCGTAGTAGCGGCCCATCACGCTCGCGACATGGCCGACACCGACCTCGGCGCACACCCGCTCCAGTTCGCGCACGTAGCCGAGGCCGCTCGTGGGCGGCACGTCGCGTCCATCGAGGAACGCATGCACGAACACCTTCTCGGCTCCCCGGTCGGCGGCCATGCGGATGAGCGCATACAGGTGGTCCTGGTGGCTGTGCACGCCGCCGTCCGAGACGAGCCCCATGAAGTGGATCGCGCGGCCATGGGCGATGGCGCCGTCCATGGCGCGCTGCAGGACCTCGTTGGCCGCCAGGGAACCGTCCTCGATGGCCTTGCAGATTCGGGTGAACTCCTGGTAGACGATCCGGCCGGCACCGATGTTCAGGTGCCCTACCTCCGAGTTGCCCATCTGGCCCTCCGGCAGGCCGACGGCAAGGCCCGCCGCGTCGAGCGGCGCCCACGGCCGCGTCTCAAAGAGCTCGTCGAGCACGGGCGTCTCGGCAGCGGCGATCGCGTTACCCTCGGACTCGTCCCGCAGGCCGAACCCGTCCATGATCACGAGGACGACAGGGCGCTGGGCCATCTAGCGCGCTGCCTTGACGATGTCCACGAACGAGTCCGCCTTCAACGCCGCACCGCCGATAAGCCCACCGTCGACGTCAGGCTCCTCGAAGAACATCTTGGCGTTCTCCGGCTTCACCGAACCGCCGTACAAGACGCGGACCTGCATCGCGACGGGCGGCCCGTACACGGCGCCGAGCGTGGCGCGAATCGAGCGCGCGACATCGTTGGCAGCCTCGGGCGTGGGCGTGCGGCCCGTGCCGATCGCCCAGATGGGCTCATACGCGACCACGAGGCGGGCGGCCTGCTCGGGTGTGAGCCCCTCGGCACCGATACGGACCTGCTGGCGGACGAACGCCTCGGTCTCGAGCGCTTCGCGCACGGCGAGGCTCTCGCCGACGCACATGATCGGCGTCATGCCCGCATCGAAGACAGCTCGGACCTTCTTGTTGACCGTCTCGTCCGTCTCGCCGAAGTACTCGCGCCGCTCCGAGTGGCCGACGATGACGTAGGAGCATCGCAGGTCGGCCAGCATGCGCGGCGCGATGGCGCCCGTGTAGGCGCCTTCCGACTCCCAGTGGCAGTCCTGTGCGCCCAGCGCGATCGTGAGGTGATCGAGCTCGATGAGCGTGGAGACCGCTTTCAGGCCGGTGAACGGCGGGCAGACAGCTACCTCGGCCTCCACGTCGAGCATCTCGAGCAGATCGGCCACGTCCTGGACGAGGGTCGCTCCTTCCCCGGACGTGGTGTACATCTTCCAGTTGCCGGCTACGAGCATGCGACGGCTCATGCGCCACACTCCTTCCGCGTCAGCTGTCCTTCTCGGCGAGGGACTCCACGCCGGGAAGCGGGGTGCCTTCGAGCAGCTTCATCGACGCGCCGCCGCCCGTGGAGACGAACGTGACGCGCTCCTCGATGTCGAACTTCTTGAGCGCCGCGACCGAGTCGCCGCCGCCCACGATGGACGCCGCGCGGTTGTTGCGCGCGACGGCGGTGGCGACCTTGCGCGTGCCCGTCTCGAACGGCGTGAGCTCGAAGACGCCCATGGGGCCGTTCCAGAAGATGGTGCGCGCCTTGGAGATGGCTTCGCTGAAGAGCTCCACCGTGGTGGGTCCGATGTCGAGCCCCATCATCCCGGCCGGGATCTCCTCACGACCGACGATCTGCGTCTCCGCGTCCTCGACGATCTGGTCGGACACGACGAAGTCCACAGGCAGCAGGAGCTCGACGTCGCGCTCGGCGGCGTGCTCGAGCATCTGTCCCGCCCGCTCCACCCACTCGTCCTCGACGATGGAGTCGCCGACGTCGATACCCTTCGCGACCAGGAACGTGAAACACATGCCCCCGCCCACGATGAGCGTGTCGGCGCACTCGAGCAGACGGTCGATCACGCCGATCTTGTCCGAGACCTTCGAGCCGCCGAGGATCGCCACGAACGGCCGCTCGGCATCCGTGAGCATGCGCTCGAGCGTCTCGACCTCGCGGGCCAGGAGCAGACCGGCGACGGCAGGAAGGTGCTCCGCGACGCCGGCGGTGGACGCGTGCGCGCGATGCGCAGCGCCGAACGCATCGTTCACGTAGAGGTCCGCAAGCGACGCCAGGCTCGTGGCGAACGCCGGATCGTTGGACTTCTCGCCAGGGTGGAAGCGCACGTTCTCCAGCATGAGGATCTCGCCGTCGACCATGCGCCCCACGGCCTCCACCGCGTCCGGGCCGACGATATCGTCCACGAAGACGACGTTGCGACCGAGCAGGCGCTGCAGCACGCGCCGGACAGGCCGCAGCGAGTACTGCGGGTCGGGCTCGCCCTTGGGGCGGCCGAGGTGGCTCATCACGATGACGCGTGCGCCGTGGTCCACGAGGTAGCGCAGCGTCGGCAGCGCGGCCCGCACGCGCGTGTCGTCGGCGACCGCGCCATCGGCGAGCGGCACATTGAAGTCCACGCGCACGAGGACGCGCTTGCCGCGGACGTCGACGTCTTTCACCGTCTTCTTGGAAAACATCGTCCTCCCCTGTCGGCAAAGCGGCCGAGCGGTGATCCGCCCGGCCGCTTGCTGGTCCCGAGTGCTAGACGAGCTTGATGAGGTCGGCCACCCGGTTGCTGTAGCCCCACTCGTTGTCGTACCAGGCGAGGCACTTCACGAACGTGCCCGTCCCGCCCATGACCATCGTCGCGAGCGAGTCGAAGACCGAGCTCGCGGGGTTCCCGACGACGTCCATAGAGACGATCGGGTCCTCGCAGTACTCGAGGTAGCCCTTCATCGGGCCCTCGGCAGCCGCCTTCATCGCCGCGTTGATGTCGTCTGCGGTCACCTCGGTCTCAAGCTCGGCCACGAGGTCGACCATCGAGCCGTCGGGCGTGGGCACGCGCGTCGCCATGCCGTCCAGCTTGCCCTTCATGTCGGGCAGGACGAGGCCGATCGCCTTGGCGGCGCCGGTGGACGTCGGGATGATCGACATCGCCGCGGCGCGGGCGCGACGCAGGTCCTTGTGCGGCAGGTCGAGGATGTTCTGATCGTTGGTGTACGCGTGGATCGTGTTCATGAAGCCCTGCTTGAGGCCGAACGAGTCACGCAGCACCTTGGCCACAGGAGCGAGGCAGTTCGTCGTGCACGACGCGTTGGAGATGATGTGGTGCTTCTCGGCATCGTAGTCGCCCTCGTTCACGCCGAGCACGATGGTGATGTCCTCGTTCTTGGCGGGAGCCGAGATGATCACCTTGCGTGCGCCGGCGGCCAGGTGCGCCTTGGCCTTCTCGGCATCGGTGAAGATACCCGTGGACTCCACCACGACATCCACGCCGAGCTCGCCCCAGGGCAGCGCGCCGGGATCGCGCTCCGAGAGCACCTTCACGAAGCGGCCGTCGACGGAGAAGCCGTCAGCCTCGGCCACGACCTTCTCGCCGAAGCGCCGGTGGATCGAGTCGTACTTCAGCAGGTGCGCGAGCGTCTTGGCGTCGGTGAGGTCGTTGACGGCGACGACCTCGACCGCCGGGTCCGCCTCGCACGCGCGGAACACCAGGCGACCGATCCTACCGAATCCGTTGATACCGACCTTGATAGCCACTTCTCAGTCCCTCCTCGGACGACTCGATCAGCTCCGGGCAACGCCCATTAGGATAGTAGCCCATCATGCGGACGGCGACACGAGGCTACTCCGCGGCGAGCTCCTCAATCCGCCGGATGCGGTGGTAGACCGCGGACTTGCTGAGCGGCGGGTCGGCAAGCTCGCCGAGCTCGCGGAGGCTCACGTCGGGGTGCGCGAGCCTGAGCTCGGCGAGCTCCGCAAGCGCGGGCGGTAGGTTGTCGAGCCCGCGCGTCTCGGCAAGCCGGCGGATCGCCTCGATCTGCGAGAGCGCCGCTCGCGCGCTCTTCTCGAGATTGGCGGTCTCGGCGTTCACAAGACGGTTCACCTCGTTGCGCATCTCCTTGATGATGCGCACATCCTCGGTGCGCAGGAGCGCGCGGTGCGCGCCCACGAGCGCGAGGAACGTCACGATGGGCTCCGCGCCCTTGAGGTAGACCGCGTACGTGCCGCGGCGCTGCGTGATCTTGGCGGGCATGTCGAACCGCTGCATGAGCGTGGCGAGCGACTCCGCAAGCTCGTCGGTCTCGGCGGTCAGCTCGAAGTGGAAGTCACCGTGCGGATCGGCGACGAACCCTCCGCCGAGAAAGGCGCCGCGCAAGTAGGCCACGGCGCAACAGTCCTTGGCGACGAGCCACTCCGGCACGGTGTAGATGGGGGTCAGGCGTTCGTCCACGATGCCGAGCTTGCCGAGCGCGTCTGCCAGCCGCGGCTGCGCCGGCACCGTGATGAGGTAGTTGTTGGACTTGTGGAGCACCGAGCGGCGCACCGTGAGCTCGGTCTGCAGGTCGTACAGCCCGTGCAGCAGCTTGATCGCTTTCCGGGCAACGGGCGCCGTCTCCGTGGCGACCTCCAGCCGGAACCGCTCGTTGCCGGTGAAGTGCAGCGCGCCCTCGACGCGGACGAGCGCCGAGAGCTCGGCGGCAGGGCAGCACGGCTTGCGGCTCTCGACGCGCGAGAGCTCCTCTTTCACCTCCGCGGTGAAGGACATCCCCACACCTCCTGGAGCGCGCGGCCGAGCGCCGCGGGGTCGTGGTGCAACGGGTCGGCGGGGTCGACCATCGGCGCTCCGACGACGCGCGGGCCGAGCGCGGCGATCCGCTCTCGCTGCGGAGCGCCGAACGCCACCGGCGAGAAGCCGGGGGCCATCTCCGCCTCGCCCGACGGCCCGGGTCCCGCTCCGGGCTCATGCACGAGCGCCACGTCGATCACGCCGTCCATCCCGTGGTCGACGAGCGCCTGCACGTGGTCGGCTGCGTCCATGCCGGCGGTCTCGCCGCGCTGGTTGGCGACGTTGCAGACGTAGATCACTGTGGCCGTGGTGACCGCGAGCGCATCGCGCACGCCCGCGACGAGCAGGTTGGGGATGACGCTCGTGAACAGGCTTCCCGGACCGATGACCACGAAGTCCGCCGAGGCGATCGCGTCGAGCGCACGCGGGTTCGCCTCGGGCGCGGCGGGCACGAGCTCGACGCGCGCGAGCGGTCCCTCGCTCACCGCAGCGCGCGCCTGGCCCTCGATGCGCTGCCCGTGGGCGTCCACCGCTTCGAGGCGGACATCGGCGAGCGTGGAGGGCACGACCGCTCCCGTGATGCCGAGCAGACGCGCCGCCTCGTCAACCGCCTCGGCGAACCCGCCCTCGATCTCGGCGAGCGCCGCGATGATGAGGTTGCCGAGCGCGTGGCCCGCCAGCCCCTCTCCCCGCTCGAAGCGGTACTGGAAGACCGCGGCGAGGTCGCTCCCCTCGGGCGCGAGCGCCGCGAGGCAGTTGCGCACGTCGCCGGGGGGCAGCATACCGAGCGTGCGACGCAGCTCACCCGAGGACCCCCCGTCGTCCGCCATCGTCACGATCGCGGTGGGCTCCATCCCCGCCGAGACGAGGCAGCGCAGCACGCGGGGTAGCCCGGTCCCGCCGCCGATGGCGACGGCTCTGCACACGCCCGCCGTCATCGGGCTTCCTTGTCCTTGCCGATGTCGCGGTGCGTGACGTTGACGGGGTAGCCGAGGTCGCGCAGGTGCGACGCGGTGGTCTCGGCCAGCACCACGCTCCGGTGCATCCCGCCCGTGCACCCGAGCGCGACGTGCAGGTGCGACTTGCCTTCGCGCTGGTAGTGCGGCAGCAGGTACCCGAGCATGCCGAGCCAGTGCGAGAGGAACGCGGCGGTCTCCTCGCGCTCGAGCACGAACTGCCGGACCGGCTTCTCCAAACCGCTCCGCGGCCGCAGCTTGGGGATGTAGTGCGGGTTGGGCAGGAAGCGCACGTCCATCACGATGTCCGCGTCCAGGGGGATGCCGTACTTGAAGCCGAACGACGACACGGTCACAGTGAGCGCTTCCTCGGCCGGCGCGTGGAGGAACGACTCGCGGATGGTGGCGCGCAGCTCGCGCGGCGTGTACGCGCTGGTATCGATGATGTGGTCGGCACGCTCGCGGAAGGGACGCAGCATGTCGCGCTCGGCCTTCACCGCCGCCGAGATGGAGCCGGCCTCGCCGAGCGGGTGACGCCGCCGCGTCTCTTTGAAGCGCGTGATGAGCGTGCGCTGGTCCGCCTCCAGGAAGAGCACGCGGAACGGTGCTTCCATGTCCTCGAGCCGGTCGAGCGCGTCGGCGAACTCGTCGAAGAACGCGCGACCGCGCACGTCGCACACGACGGCGACGTTCATGATGCGGCTGCCGGGCAGTCCTGTCATCTCCACGAGCTTGGGCAGGAACGTCGGCGGCAGGTTGTCGATGCAGAAGTAGCCGAGGTCCTCGAAGGTGTGGATGGCCTCCGAGCGCCCGGCGCCGGACATGCCGGTGATGATGACGAGGTCGCGCTCCGTCTCGGCGACCGTGGTGTCGCGATCGCGGCGCCTGTCGTCCATGGCGGCCTCCGGCCTAGTCGTCGCTGTCGATGAGCTTGCCGGCGACCGCAGTCACCAGGCCGATGATGACCGAGGCGGCCACCGTCTGCAGGAAGCCGACCGTCTCGAGGCCGGGCACGACAGCCGCGACGATGTAGAGCATCGCTGCGCTCACGACGAGCCCGAAGAGCCCGAGCGTGAGGATGGTGACCGGGAGGGCGAGCAGCTTCACGATCGGCTTCACGATGGCGTTCACCACCGCGAGCACCACCGCGGCGATGACGGCCGTGGGCCAGAACTCGTCCACGACGAGCAACGCGCCTTCCGAGATGTACGCGACGCCAAAGAGCGCGCCGGCGGAGACGAGCATCCTCAGCAGGAACTTCATGAGCGGCTTCCTCCCGTCAGGGACCGGTCTCGCGGGTCATGCCGAGTATACCAGCGCGGGCTGTCACGAATCCGCGTGCAGCGCCTCGAAGATCGTCTCGGCCACTTCTGTTCCTATCCCCGGAACGGCCGCTATCTCCCCGGCGGACGCGGCGCGCAGCTTCTTGACCGATCCGAACGCCTTGATGAGCGCCTTCTTGCGCTTGGGGCCGACACCCGGGACGTCGTCGAGCGCGGAGGCGGTCATCGCCCGCGCGCGCAGCTCGCGATGGTACTCGATCGCGAACCGGTGCGCCTCGTCTCGGATGCGCTTGACCAAGAAGAGCGACGGCGAGCCCGTGGGCAGCACGACCGGCGCGTCCCAGCCCGGCACCACGAGTTCCTCCTCGCGCTTGGCGAGCGCGGCGAGCGGCAGCTCGAGGCCGAGATCGGCCATCGCCGCCTGCGCGGCCGCGAGCTGCGGCGTGCCCCCGTCCACGATGACGAGGTCGGGCGTGGTGGCGAAGCGCTCGTCACCGGCGATCTCGCGCGCGAAGCGTCGGGACAGCACCTCGCGCATCATCGCGACGTCGTTGGCCGAGCCGGCCGGCATCCGCACCCGGAAGCGGCGGTAGGCGCTCTTCTCGGCGCGCCCCGCCGAGAAGACCACCATCGATCCCACGGAGTTCGTGCCGTGCAGCGTCGAGATGTCGAAGCACTCGATGCGCAGCGGCGGACGCGGCAGCGCGAGCGCGCTCTCCAGCTCGAGCAGCGCGCGGTTGAGCCGGGCTTCGTCGTAGCGGGTCCGGTGCCGGTAGCGCGCGAGCGTGTGGTGGGCGTTGGTGGCGGCGAGCTCGGCCAGCGCGCGCTTCTCGCCGCGCTGCGCCACCCGGACGCGCACGCGCGAGCCGCGCAGGCCCGAGAGCCACTCCTCGATCGTCTCGGCACCGTCCGGCAAGCACGGCACGATGACCTCGCGCGGCACGTGCGACGCCTGGCCGTAGTAGCGCAGCAGGAAGCCCTCGACGAGCTCGGTCTCGGGCACGTCGAGCCCCTTGTCGAGCACGAACTCGTTGCCCGCCACGATGCGGCCCTCGCGCACGAGGAAGACGTGCGCTCCGGCGATCGTCTCCTCGCGCTCGATGCCGAGCACGTCGATGTCGAGCGGCTTGTCCGAGACGACCTTCTGGCGCTCCAGCACCGTGCGGACCGCCTCGAGCGAGTTGCGCAGGCGCGCCGCGCGCTCGTACTCGAGATCGGCGGCGGCCTCGGCCATCGCGCGCTCCAGGTCGGCGGCGACCGCCCGCTGCCGGCCCTCGAGGAACGCCGTCACCTCGGCGACGTTGGTCGCGTACTCCTCGGCGGAGATCGCGCCCACGCACACGCCGGGGCCCTTGCCGATGTGGTGGTCGAAGCACGGCTTGCCGGTGGGCTCCCCACCCTGGCGCGTGACGCGCTTCCACTCCACGCACGTCGCGCGGCAGACGGGGTAGACGCGCCGCGCCACTTCGATGGTCTCGCGCGCGGCGCGCGCGTCGGTGTACGGCCCGAAGTAGCGCGTGTCGGGGCGGTGCTTCTCGCGCGTGTACTTGATCGCCGGGAACGGGTCTCCCATGGTGAGCGCGATGAACGGGTACGTCTTGTCGTCGCGGTAGTCCACGTTGTACGGCGGCCGCTGCTGCTTGATGAGGTTGGCTTCCAGGATGAGCGACTCGACCTCGGTGTCGGTCACTATGTAGTCGAAGCCGTCCACCTGCTCCATCATGAGCGGGATACGGTCGCGGCTGTCGTGGCCGCTCGTGTACTGCCGCATGCGCTTGCGCAGCGAGCGCGCCTTGCCGACGTAGAGGACCTCGTCGCCCGACTTCCACAGGTAGACGCCGGGCGCGTCGGGCACGTGCGCGAGCTGCTCGCGGATGTCGGGCTTCTCGCTCACCGCGCGCCCCTAGGCCGGGCTTCCCGCGCGTTCGGGCTCGACCGTCGCGCCCCGGCCCTCGAGCACCGGCCGCAGGAAGCGCCCGGTGTGGGACGTGGGGTGCGCCGCCACGTCCTCGGGCGTGCCCGCGACCACGATCTCGCCCCCGGCGTCGCCGCCCTCGGGACCGAGGTCGATGATGTGGTCGGCGCTCTTCACGACGTCGAGGTTGTGCTCGATCACGAGCACGGTGTTCCCGGCGTCGACGAGGCGCTGGAGCACCGCGAGGAGCTGGCGCACATCGTCGAAGTGCAGTCCGGTCGTCGGCTCGTCCAGGATGTAGAACGTCTTGCCGGTGGAGCGTCGTTGCAGCTCGGAAGCGAGCTTCACCCGCTGCGCTTCGCCGCCCGAGAGCGTGGTGGCCGGCTGACCGAGCTTGATGTAGCCGAGACCGACGTCGAACAGCGTCTGGAACTTGCGCTTGATGGGCGGGATGTTCTCGAAGAAGTGGAGCGCCTCTTCCACCGACATCTCGAGGATGTCCGAGACGGTCTTGCCCTTGTAGGTCACCTGCAGCGTCTCGCGGTTGTAGCGCTTGCCCTTGCAGACCTCGCACGGCACGTAGACGTCGGGCAGGAAGTGCATCTCGATCTTGATCTGGCCGTCGCCCTTGCACGCTTCGCAGCGGCCGCCCCGGACGTTGAAGCTGAAGCGCCCCGGCGCGTAGCCGCGCGCGCGGGACTCGGGGGTGGAGGCCAGCAGCGAGCGGATGTCGTCCCACACGCCCGTGTACGTGGCGGGGTTGGAGCGCGGCGTGCGCCCGATGGGGCTCTGGTCGATCACGATGACCTTGTCGATCTGCTCGATGCCCTCGATGGTCGCGTGCCTGCCGGTGCGTCGCCGCGCGCGGTGCACGACGTTGGCGAGCGCCGGCGCGAGCGTGTCGCTCACGAGCGAGCTCTTCCCCGAGCCGCTCACGCCCGTCACGACGACGAGATTGCCGAGCGGGACGTCGACGTCGATCGCTTTGAGGTTGTGCTCGCGCGCGCCGAGCACGCGGAGGTGGCCCTTCTCGGCCATACGGCGTTCCGCCGGCACCGGGATGCTGCGCGCGCCCGAGAGGTACGCGCCGGTGAGCGAATCCGGGCACGACAAGATGTCCTCCGGCGTCCCCTCGCACACGATCTCGCCGCCGTGCTCGCCCGCGCCCGGCCCCATGTCCACCACGAAGTCCGCGGCGCGGATCGTCTCCTCGTCGTGCTCGACGACGATGACCGTGTTGCCGATGTCGCGCAGCCGCTCCATCGTGCCGATGAGCCGGGCGTTGTCGCGCTGGTGCAGACCGATGGACGGCTCGTCGAGGATGTAGAGCACCCCCATGAGCCCCGAGCCGATCTGCGTCGCGAGGCGGATGCGTTGCGCCTCGCCGCCGGAGAGCGTCGCTGTGGCACGCTCGAGCGTGAGGTAGTCGAGGCCCACATCCACGAGGAAGCGCAGCCGCTCCACGATCTCTTTGATGACGCGCTCGGCGATGTGCCGCTCGCGCTCGGTGAGCGTGACCGCCGTGAAGAACTCGAGCGCGGCCTTGGCCGAGAGGTTCGTCACCTCGTAGACGTTCTTGTCGCCGAACGTGACCGCGAGGATCTCCGGCTTGAGGCGCGCGCCGCCGCACGACTTGCACGGGATGACCGCCATGTACTCCTCGAGCTTGTCCTTCACGTTCTCGGAGTCGGTCTCCTCGTAGCGCCGCATGACCGAGGCGAGCGCGCCCTCGTACTTGGTGTACCAGAACGTCTCGCGCCCATCGCGTGTGAGGTAGTCGAGCCGGATGCGCTCGTCGCCCATGCCGTAGAGCAGCCGGTCGCGCACATCCTCGGGGAGGTCTTTCCAGGGCGTGTCGATGTCCGCGCCGAGGTGCCGGGCCGCCGCCTCCACGAGCTGCGGGTAGTAGTTGGTGTTGCCCGAGAAGGGCTTGATCGCGCCCTCGTCGAGCGTGAGCGTCTCGTCGGGCACCACGAGCTCCGGATCGGCTTCCAGGCGGCTGCCGAGGCCGAGGCACTCCGGGCACGCGCCGTACGGGCTGTTGAAGGAGAAGTCGCGCGGCGCGAGCTCGTCCATGGAGAAGTCGTGCTCGGGACAGGCGAGCGCCTGCGAGTAGCGGTGCTCCTCGCCGTCCACCACGTCGATGACGACCACGCCTCCGGCGAGCTTGAGCGCCATCTCAACGCTCTCGGCCAGCCGCGTGCGCAGCCCCTCCTTCATCACGAGGCGGTCCACCACGACGTCGATGTCGTGCTTGTACTTCTTGTCGAGCGCGATCTCCTCGTCGAGCGTCCGTGCCGTCCCGTCCACGCGCACGCGCGAGAAGCCCTCGGCACGCAGCTCCTCGAAGAGCTTGCCGTACTCGCCCTTCCGCCCCTGCACCACGGGCGCGAGCACCTGGAACCTGGTGCCCTCGGCCATCTCCAGGATGGCGTCGACGATCTGGTCCGAGGTCTGGCGCTCGATGCGCCGCCCGCAGACCGGGCAGTGCGGGATGCCGACGCGCGCGTAGAGCAGACGCAGGTAGTCGTAGATCTCGGTGACGGTGCCCACCGTCGAGCGCGGGTTCTTGCTCGTGGTCTTCTGGTCGATGGAGACCGCGGGCGAGAGCCCTTCGATGTGGTCGACGTCGGGCTTGTCCATCTGGCCGAGGAACTGCCGCGCATAGGCCGAGAGGGACTCGACGTAGCGGCGCTGGCCCTCGGCGTAGATGGTGTCGAAGGCGAGCGAGGACTTGCCCGACCCCGACAGGCCGGTGATGACGACCAGCTTGTCGCGGGGGATGTCCAGCGTGAGGTTCTTCAGGTTATGCTCGCGCGCTCCGCGTATGGAGATGTGCTCGAGGGACACGGAGGGGTCCTTTCCTGCCGTCCGGATCGTGACGAACCTTCATTGTATCGCGATTCCGGTAGCACGATGCGGGCCAGGTCGGAGAGGACCCCGCCGCCCTCCTCAGTAGCCCAACGCGCGCTTGATCTCCTCGAACTCTTGCTGGGTGATCTCACCCCGCGCAAAGCGGGCCCGGGCGGTCTCGTACGCCTCATCGCGCTGCTGCGGCGCGGGTCCGCCGCCGCTCGCGAAGCCACCCTGGCCGCCGCGTATCGCCCAGACGACCAGCGCTGCGATCCCGGCCAGGACGAGCAGCCCTCCAAGCCCGAGCAGCAGCAGCTCGGTCCCGGCCATGCCGTATCCCGGATACATCATCATCACTGGCTCAGCTCCTCCAGGTGGTCGATCGTCGCGTCCATCTCGGCATCGGTCATGTCCCAGCGCGGCATGAGCACGTCCAGCTCCTCGCCGTCGGGCTCGATGCCCTCACGCACGGCCCGCGCGATGTCGTCGTCGCTCCAGGGCTCGTGCGTCTCGCCGCCTTCGACATGCTCGCTCGTGAGCGTGTCGTAGCGGATGTCCGGCGCTTCCCAGGTACGCCCCATCATGAAGAACTCGCGGCCCGTGCCGTCATCGCCGTGGCACGAGGCGCACGATACGCCGCCCATCATGCCGGGACCGAACGGCACCGTGCGCGGGATAAGACCGTCCTCGCCGACGCCGGTGAAGTAGACCTGCTCGCCGAGCGAGTCGAACTGGTCCGTGAAGTCATCGCTCGGCGGCATGGACCGGGGTCCGCGTCGCCCGCCCGGAGGCGTCACGCCGTCCCCGTCGACGCCGCCATCCCTGTCTCCGCCGTCCAGCCGCTGCCCACACCACGGGCAGATGTCGGTCCACGTGAAGCCGCCGTCGCCGATGAGCGCCGCCCCCAGCACGAGAAGGCCGAGGAGCACCAGTACGATAGCGACGACGAGCAGCGTCGTCCTGTTCATCTCACACCAACTCCCGATAGTGCCGTGTCTCAGAGCGCCGCCCGGCCGGCGATCAGGTCTTTGACGACCTTGGGCTCGGCCAGCGTGGAAAGATCGCCGAACGCGTCGGTCTCGGTCTCGCCGGCGGCGATCTTTCGCAGGATGCGGCGCATGATCTTGCCCGAGCGCGTCTTGGGCAGGTCCTGCGCGAACTGGATGCGGTCCGGCTTGGCGATCGGCCCGATCACCTTGCGCACGTGCCCGCTCAGGATCGAGGCGAGGTCCTCGCTGGCGTGGTACCCGTCACGCAGGATGACGTACGCGTGGATGCCCTCACCCTTCACCTCGTGCGGGAAGCCGACGACCGCCGCCTCGGAGACCGCCTCGTGCGAGACGAGCGCGCTCTCGATCTCGGCCGTGCCGAGGCGGTGTCCCGACACGTTGATCACGTCGTCCACCCGGCCGAGCAGCCAGTAGTCGCCGTCCGCATCCACACGCGCGCCGTCACCGGTGAAGTACCGCCCCGGGAAGCGCTCGAAGTAGACCTCGTGCATGCGTTTGTGGTGCGGGTCGCCCCACGTGCCGCGCAGCATGCCGGGCCACGGACGCCTTACCGTGAGGTACCCGCCTTCGCCCGGGTCGGCGCGGCTCCCGTCCTCCCGGACGACCTCGGGCTCCACGCCGAAGAACGGCCAGCTCGCCGAGCCCGGCTTGAGCGGCGTGGCGCCGGGGAACGGCGTGATGAGGAAACCGCCCGTCTCGGTCTGCCAGTACGTGTCCACGATCGGTACCTCGCCGCGGCCGATGGTCTCGTGGTACCACGTCCAGACCTCGGGGTTGATGGGCTCGCCCACCGTGCCGAGCAGCCGGATCGACGAGAGGTCGTAGCGCTGCGGCCAGCCCGAGCCGTGCCGCATGAGCGCGCGGATGGCGGTGGGCGCGGTGTAGAAGATGTTCACGCGGTACTTCTCCACCACCGCCCAGAACCGCCCGGGGTCGGGATAGGTGGGGACGCCCTCGAACATGAGCGAGGTGGCGCCCGCGGCGAGCGGCCCGTAGACGATGTAGCTGTGCCCGGTGACCCAGCCGATGTCCGCGGTGCACCAGTACACGTCCTCGTCCCGGTAGTCCATGACCGTCTTGAACGTGAGCGCCGAGTAGAGCAGGTACCCGGCGGTCGTGTGCAGGACGCCCTTGGGCTTGCCGGTGGAGCCCGACGTATACAGGATGAAGAGCGGGTCCTCGGCGGCCATGGGCTCGAGCGCGCACGGCTTGCGCACCTCGGGCGCAGAGATCTCCTGGTGCCACCAGGTATCGCGCCCGGGCTCCATGTCCACATCGCCCGCGCCGCGCTGTACGACGACGCACGACTCCACGCTCGGGCATTCGAAGAGCGCCTCGTCCGCCGCCACCTTGAGCGCCACCTTGCGTCCGCCGCGGATGCCCTCATCGGCGGTGATCAGCATCTTGGCCGAGCAATCCTGGATGCGCTCCCTGAGCGCGCTGGAGGAGAAGCCGCCGAACACCACGGAGTGGATGGCGCCGATGCGCGCACAAGCGAGCATCGCGATGGGGAGCTCGGGGATCATCGGCAGGTAGATGGCGACCCGGTCGCCCTTCTCCACGCCCTTCTTCTTGAGCACGTTGGCGAAGCGGCTCACCTCGTAGTGCAGCTGCTGGTACGTGTAGGTCTTGGTGTGCCCGTCATCGCTCTCCCAGATGAGCGCGGCCTTGTTGCGACGCCATGTGCCGAGGTGGCGATCGAGACAGTTGGCCGCCACGTTGAGCACGCCGCCATCGAACCATCGGTAGTCGAGGTCCTCGAACCCGCCCGACATGACCGTGTCGAACGGCTCGATCCAGTCAAGCTCCTGCTCGGCGGCCTCGCGCCAGAATCGCTCGGGCTCCTCAAGGGAGCGCCGGTACATCACACGGTACGTGTCCTCGGTGCCGATGGTCGCGCGTCGCGCGAACTCCTCGGGAGGCTCGATCGTGCGCCCCTCGGCAGCCAGATGCTCGATCGTCGCGTCGGAACGGGTCTCGTCCGCCATGGCTCACTCCTTCACCGTCGCCCACAGGGTCTCTATTCCCCAGGGTGCGCCGCCGCATGGCCGAAAGGTCTTTGACGCTCGCAGGCGACGTGGCAGTATTGAGTGGTCGGCCATCGGTATCCAGGGGACCTCACGCGTGCTTCCGCTCAAGTACGATCGCCTTCGCAATCGCATCAAGAACCTCGGCAGCGCGCTCGTCGCGTACTCGGGAGGCGTGGATTCCACGCTGCTCGCGTTCACGAGCACGGTCGTCCTCGGCGACGGGTGCCTGGCGGTGCTCGCCATCTCCGACGTCCACCCGCAGCACGAGATCGACGACGCGCGCACGACGGCGGCCGACCTGAACCTCAAGCTGCTCGAGGTCGAGACGTACGAGCTGACCGACCCGCGCTTCTCGGCCAATCCCGCCGATCGCTGCTACTACTGCAAAGCCGAGATGTTCAGCCTGCTGCGGCACGTTGCCGACGCGCGGGGCATCAAGTGGGTGCTCGACGGCACCAACGCCGATGACGCCTCCGACCACCGGCCCGGACGACGCGCCGCGCGCGAGTACGGCGTGGTGAGCCCGCTGCTTGAGGTGGGCCTGCACAAGGCCGAGGTGCGCGAGCTGTCCGAGCAGCTCGGGCTCCCGACGTGGGACCGCCCCTCGGCAGCCTGCCTCGCGAGCCGCTTCCCGTACGGCACGCCCATAACCGACGAGGCGCTCGGTCGCGTCGCGCGCGCCGAGGAGTCGCTGCGCTCGCTCGGCATCCGCCAGTTCCGCGTCCGCGCCCACGGCGACGTCGCCCGGCTCGAGGTCGAGCCCGAGGAGATGGACCGCGCATGGGAGCTTCGTGACCAGGTGACCGCGGCCGTGAAGGCCGCCGGGTTCATGTTCGTCGCCCAGGACCTGGAGGGTTTCCGCAGCGGCAGCATGAACGCGATGCTCGGAGGCGAGCCCGCCGAGAAGCGTACCGAGGACTGCTCAGACGACGAGCTCGCGTAGGGCCGCTCTGACCGCCGCCGGCAGCCGCTCCGCCAGCCGGGCGGGGTCCCCCATCGCCTGCGCGAGCACGCGCGTGGTGAACGGCTGCGCGGTGGCCACGATGTCGATCTGCGGATAGAGCGCCCGGGCGACGCCCTCCACCGTGGCGAGCGATTTGATGAGCAGACCGTAGCCGGACGGGATCGCGATGCCGTGCTCCCCGAGCAGGCGCAGGAAGCCCAGGCCGAAGTGCCGGAAGTCCCGGGTGCCGTCGGGGCGCTCGGTGCCGTCGAGCAGGGCGCCGAGACCCGCGCGGATGACGTCGACCTTCTCGGCGGGGACATCGACGCCGAGCTTGGCCGAGTAGCGCAGCGCGCGGTCGGCATCACGGTAGACGAGCGCCGCCATGACCTGCGTGATGTTCATGCGCTCCTCGGGCGTCAGGTAGCCGACGATGCCGAAGTCAAGGTACGCGATGGTGTTGCGCGGCGTGACGAAGAGGTTGGCGGGATGCAGGTCGGCGTGGTACCGGCCGTAGACGAACACCTGTCGCATGAACGCGGTGGCGCCGTGCACCGCCAGGCCGTAGCAATCCACGCCCTCGGCGGCGGCCGCGTCGATCTCCGTGAGCCGCCAGCCGGTCATGTACTCCATCGTGAGCACGCGCCGGGCGCTTCTCGGCCAGACGATGCGTGGGACCTCGATGCGCGCGTCGTCGCGGAAGTCGAACGCGAAGCGGTCGGCGAACCGGCCCTCCTGGCGCAGGTCGAGCTCCCGGTCGACGCTGGCTTCGAACTCGTCGAGCAGCCCGACGGGATCGAATCGGCGCGCCAGCCCCCAGCGCACCGCACGCTCGGCCAGTCGCCGCGCGACGCCGACGTCCGCGCGGATCGCCTCGGCCGCCTTGGGGCGCACGATCTTGACGGCGAGGTCCGTGCCCGCGGCAAGCTCCGCGCCCCAGACCGGGCGGTATGCCTCGCGCAGGCGCGCGCGGTGGACCTGCGCGACGGATGCGGACGCCACCGGTTCGCGCTCGAACGCGTCCCAGAGCTCGTCAGGGTCGCGCCCGAACTCGGCCCGCACCACCTCGGCAATGCGCTCGTACGGCAGCGGAGGCACGGCGTCTTGCATCGAGCGCATCTCCGCCACGAGCTCGTCGGAGAACTCGTCCGGGCGCACCGAGATGAGCTGGCCGAGCTTCACGAACGCCGGGCCGAGCTCCTCGAAAGCGCGGCGCGTGCCCCGCGCGAACGCGGCGCGACGGCGCGGTCCTGACGCCAGCCCGAAGCGCGCGGCGGGCAGCGTTGCCAGCCAGCGCTTCGCAAGCGTGAGCGCTATCCGCGACTGTCGGGACACGCCGACGCCCTACGGGCGCGCTTCGAGGCGCGCCAGGATGCTCTCGAGCATGGACTCGAGGTTGTCGAGCCGTCCCCGCAGCTCGCCCACCTCGAAACGGATCTCATCGAGGACGGGATCGCGCTTCTCGTCCGGCGGCGGGAGCTCGCCCCGGGCGCGCGCCTCGAGCTCGGCCTTCAGGCGCTCCTTCTCCTCGGCCACCATCGCCGCGAGGCCGTCCACGAACGCGTCGGGACCGCCCGACATCCCCTCAGCCCCACCCGCCTCGCCGCGCTCGACGGCGGCCTTCAGGCCCTCATCGGCGGTCTCGTGGGTGAGCATCCAGGCGGCGAAGAAGCGCATGACATCATCGGTCATGGCGGCGTCCCCCTTTCTGCACGCGTCATTCGACACGCGCGGCGCGAGTCCTACACGCGGGCGCGCAGGAGTCGGAGCCCGTTCAGCACGACAAGCAGCGAGACGCCGGTGTCCGCGAAGACCGCGAGCCACAGCGGCGCATAGCCCGCAACGCCGAGCACGAGCACGACGGCTTTGACGGCCACCGAGAACCACACGTTCTGCTTGATGTTGGCCACGGTGAGCCTGCCGAGGCGCAGGAACGCGGCGACCGCGGCGAGGTCGTCTTTCATGAGCGCCACGTCGGCGGTCTCGAGCGCGGCGTCGCTGCCCGCGGCGCCCATCGCGATGCCGATGTCGGCCGCCGCGAGCGCCGGGGCGTCGTTGATGCCGTCGCCCACCATGGCGACCACGCCGTGCTCGTCCTTGAGCGTGCCGATGGCGCCGACCTTGTCGGCGGGCAGCAGCCGCGAAAGCGCGGCGTCCACGCCGGTCATCGCCGCGACGGCCTCGGCAGTGCGCTCGTTGTCGCCGGTGAGCATCGCGATGTGCGTGACGCCCTCCCGCCGCACCGCGTCGGTGGCCGCCCGCGCGCCTTCACGCACCGCGTCGGTGATGCCGATGACGCCGACCGGGAGCGCGGAATCGTCCACGCTCACCACCACGAGAGCGGTGCGTCCCTGGCGCTCCTGAGCGTCGATCGCCTCGGCCGCCGCCGGCGTCATGGCGCCGAGCTCGGTCGCGAGCGCAGCGCTCCCCACCGCGCACGGCACGCCACCGACCGTTCCCCGCACGCCGCGCCCGGGGATCTCCTCGAGGTCGTCGGGTGCGGTGCCGCCGCCCGCCGCGCGCACCACCGCACGCGCAAGGGGGTGCACGGAGCCCGCCTCGAGAGCGCCCGCCAGCGCCAGCACGCGCTCGGAGGGGCCCCCGTCGAGCGAGATCACCTCGGCCACCTCGGGACGTCCGTGCGTGAGCGTGCCGGTCTTGTCGAACGCGACCGCGCGCACGCGCGCCGCGGCCTCCAGGAACGCTCCGCCCTTGACGAGCAGGCCGGCGCGGCTCGCGCGGGAGATGGCCGAGACGATCGACACGGGCGTGGAGATCACGAGCGCGCACGGGCAGGAGACCACGAGCAGGACGAGCGCGCGGTAGAACCACTCGGAGAACGGCACCGTCCGGATGAGGCCGAGCGCGCCGAGCGCCGGCGGCACGAGCGCGATCGCCGCCGCAAGCGCGATGACCGCGGGCGTGTAGTAGCGGGTGAAGCGGTCAACGAGGCGCTGGAACGGCGCGCGCTGCGCCTGCGCTTCCTCGACGAGGTAGATGATGCGGGCCAGCGTGCTGTCCTCGGCCACCGCGGTCACGTCGACCTGCACGAGACCGCTCGTGTTGAGCGAACCCGCGAACACCTCGTCACCCGGGCCCTTGTCCACCGGCACCGACTCGCCGGTGATGGGCGCCTCGTCGAAGGCCGAGCGGCCGGTGCGCACCACGCCGTCGAGCGGCACACGCTCGCCCGGTCGCACGACGACGCGGTCGCCCACGACCGCCTCGGCGAGCGGGACCGCGACCTCGGAGGTCCCGCGCATCACGCGCACCTGCGGCGGGGCGAGCGCCATGAGGTCGCGGATGGAGCGCCGCGTGCGCGCCAGCGATCGGCTCTCGAGCACGTTGCCGATGCCGAACAGGAAGAACACCATCGCGCCTTCCTGCCACTCGCCGATGATCGCCGCGCCGACAACGGCGAGCGTCATCAGCACGTTCATGTCGAGCGTGCGCGCGCCCAGAGCCGCAACGGCGCGGCGCGCCGGCAGGAACCCGCCGGCGAGGATGGCGAGCGCGAAGAGCACGGTCGCGAGGAGCTCCGGGCCGTCGAGCAGCGAGACGAGCGAGCCCGCGACGAGCGCGGCGCCGGAGGCGGCGGTGAGGGCCTCGATGCGGTTGCGCTGCCACCAGCTCTCAGCCATCGGCGTCGCCGGCCTGCCGACCTCGAGCGGCTCGATGCCGTACTCCATCCGGCGTACGAGCGCCGTGACCGCGGCGGTGGGGTCCACGTCCTCGGCGTGCTCCACCACGAGCACCGCGCTCGTGAAGTTGAGGTCCGCCGAGACGACCTCGTCCAGGTAGCTCACCGACCGGTCGAGCGTGCGCGCGCAATCGGGGCAGTCGAGCCCCGTGACGCGGAACAGCGTGTGCGTGGTGGTGGCCGAGAGCTCGCGCGCGATGCGCTCGACGTGCATGCGCACGGCGTCGGCGCCGATGACCTCGGGGTCGAACTCCACGGCGATCACCCAGGCGGCGGTGTCCGCCTCGGCGGAGCGCACCCCGCCCAGCCCACCGACCTGCGCGCGCAGCTCCTCGACGCAGCGCGAGCAGAACACCGGCGTGCGCTGCAGCTCGGGTATGGCGATCCGTTCGGTGGCGCTCGGCGTCATCGCATGTCCTCTGTGTCGGTCACCGGCCGCGCGCGTCGCATGGCACCCGCGCGGCGCGGTCGGCGTGCCGTCGTGTCTACCAGGCCATCGTCATCGGGTCACGGCCGAGACGCTCGCCGCGGTCGAGCGCGTCGATCGCGGCCATCTCCGCGTCGCTGAGCTCGAAGTCGAAGAGCTCGGCGTTCTCCCGGATGCGCCCTGCGTGCACCGACTTGGGGATCACGATGGCCCCGCGCTGCAGCAGCCACCGTAGCGAGACCTGTGCCGGAGACTTCGAGTGACGCTCCCCGATCTCGACGAGCGCCTCGACCGCGTCCACCCGCCCGCGCATGATGGGCGCCCACGCCTCGACGGCGATGCCGTTCTCGTCGCAGTACGCGTGCAGTCCCGGCTGCTGCAGGTACGGGTGGAACTCGTACTGGTCGACCATCGGCATGACGTCGGCCTTCTCGGCCAGGAGCTCGAGGTGCGGCACCAGGAAGTTGCAGACGCCGATAGCGCGCGCGTGCCCCTCGGCAAGCAGGCTCTCCATCGCCTGCCATGTCTCATAGAAGTGCTCCCGCACGGGCCAGTGCACGAGGTAGAGGTCGATGTAGTCGGTGCCGAGGCGCCGCAGGCTGCGCGCGAGCGCCCGTTGCGTCTCGGCGAAGCCCTGCTCGTCGTTCCAGACCTTGGTGGTGAGGAAGACGTCCTCGCGCGGCACGCCGCCCTCGCGGAGCGCGCGGCCGATGACCTCCTCGTTCTCGTACATCGACGCGGTGTCGATGCTGCGGTAGCCGCGTTCGAGCGCCGTCAGCACCGACTGTTCGACGTCCTCGCCGCGCGCCTTGTACGTCCCGAGGCCGAAGCGCGGCATCTCCACGCCGTTGGCCAGTGTGACGGTGCTCTGCAGTGTCAGTCCGGGTGCCATGCCGATCGCTCCCTACGCGACGTCACGGCGCCGGAAGACGAGGACCGCGCCGATGAGCCCCACGACCGCGACGGCGCCGTATACCCACCACGCCTCCGCCGCCACGACGTTGTCGTTGATGACCTTGCCCGGCTGCCAGTAGCCCACGAGGTTCACGGGGTCGAAGAGCTCGGCCGCCTCGGAGACGTTGGACACGAGGTCGAGGATCCACATCATGACGAGCAGGCCCGCGGCGATGCCGGCCGGCTTGCCCGAATCGCGGAAGATCGAGCTCGCCAGCATCGCGATGCCCCCGAGCGCGAGCATGAAGAGCGAGCCGAGCGCGAAGAGCAGCCAGAAGGTCCGTGCCGTCAGGTCGACATCGTACGTGGGGCCGAAGACCTGGATGGGGACGAACGTGGCGGCCGCCAGGACGAGCACGTAGACCACGAGCACGGCGATCCTCGTCAGCACGACGGTCAGGCGCGAGACCGGTTGGGCGAGCGTGAGCTCCATGGTGCCTTTCCCGATGTCGCCCGCAAGCGAGCCGACGCCGTACATCACGATGGCGCAGCCGACGATGACCATCCACATGAGTCCGAGGTACTCGGTCTGGAAGTAGCCGCCCATCGACGCGAACGAGATGTCGTTCCCGCCGAAGAGCGCGAGCATCTCGGGCGGCATGTTCTCGATCATCTCGGCATACTGACCGCCGCCGATCTGCGGCCAGAACCACACCATGAGCCACGAGTAGAAGACGAGACCCACGGAGAACCAGAACATCGATGCGCGGCGCTGGTGGAGCGTCGCCCTGAGCAGCGTCCAGCTCATCGGACCTCCCCTCCCTCGGCGTCATCGCGCGCCGGCGTCTCCGCATCGCTCGCCGAGTCGTCGGACGGGTCCTCGCCCTCCTGGGCCCGGTAGAACTCCAGGAAGACGTCTTCCAGGCTCGCGAGCTCGATCTCCACGTCGGTCACGGTCTTCTCGGCCAGGCGCTTGATGACGTCGTCGATGACGTCGCCTTTGGCGCGCGCCGTGAGCGTCCGCTCCCCGATGCGCTCGACCTTGTCCACGCCGGGGACGGATGCGAGGAACGCGGGCTCCACCGGCTCGGCGAACGTCACCTCGAGCTCGCGCAACCGCTTGGCGAGCAGCGAGTGGACGCTCTCCTCGGCGGCAAGGCGACCCGCGCGGATGATGCCGACGCGCTCGCACACGCGCTCGACCTCGGAGAGGATGTGGCTCGAGAGGAAGACCGTGCGTCCGGCGGCGACGCGCTCGTCGATGACCGCGTAGACGGCCTCCTGGTTGAGCGGGTCGAGCCCGCTCGTGGGCTCGTCCAGGATGAGCAGCTCGGGGTCGTGCATCATGCCGAGGATGAGCGCGAGCTTCTGCTTGTTGCCCTTGGAGAGCTCCCGCACCCGCTTGGAGGGGTCGAACTCGAAGCGCTCGACGAGCTCATCGGCGAGCGACGGCTTCGCGCCGCGCATGCCCGAGACGTACTCCATGTGCCAGCGGCCCGTCTCCTTCTCGAACATGATGACCTCGCCGGCGACGTACCCGATGCGCCGCCGGAGCTCCGAGCCGTCCAGGTTCACCGCGGTCCCGAAGAGCTGCGCGGTCCCGCGCGTGGGCTTGAGCATGCCGAGAAGACAGCGGATCGTCGTCGTCTTGCCGGCGCCGTTGGGGCCGAGGAAGCCGTAGACGGAGCCCTCCGGCACCGTCATCGTGAGGTCCTCCACGCCCCGCGTGGACCCGTAGTACTTGGTGAGCCCCTCGGTGGTGATGACGTCCATCCGTGCTCCTTCCCGCGTCCGGGACCAGACCTACCCCACCAGCCTACCGCAACCTACCGCCGGCGGCGCTTCACGCCGTGCGCGGAGCCCTTGCGCGCGCCCTGCTTGAGCCGCGAGAGCACCTCAGCGGCGTCGGTCGCCTCGGTCTCGGCCTTCAGCTTCACGACCTGGTCGCGCAGGCGCGCCGCGGTCTCGAAGTCGAGCGCCTCGGCCGCCATGTGCATGTCCTCCTCCATGGTGGCGATGATGCGCGCGACCTCGGCGGCGGGCAGCGCGGAGAGCTCCTCGGCAACCTTGACGCTCGACTCCAGGCCCGCCTCGGTCTCGCGTATGTACTGCGCGATGTCGTGGATGGCCTTGCGCACCGTCTGCGGCTCGATGCCATGCTCGGCGTTGAACTCGATCTGCAGGGCGCGGCGGCGGTCGGTCTCGTCGATGGCGGCGCGCATCGAGTCGGTGATCTTGTCGGCGTAGAGGATGACCTGCCCCGACACGTTTCGCGCGGCGCGCCCGATGGTCTGGATGAGGCTGCGGAAGTCGCGCAGGAAGCCTTCCTTGTCGGCGTCGAGTATGGCGACGAGCGAGACCTCGGGAAGGTCGAGCCCCTCGCGCAGCAGGTTGATGCCCACCACCGCGTCGATGACGCCGGCGCGCAGGTCGCGCAGGATCTCGATGCGCTCGAGCGTGCCGATGTCCGAGTGCAGGTAGCGTACCTTCACGCCGTGCTCGAGCAGGTACTCGGTGAGGTCCTCGGCCATCTTCTTGGTGAGCGTGGTGACGAGCACGCGCTCGTCGCGCTCCGCCCGCTCCTTGATCTCGCCCATGAGGTCGTCGATCTGCCCCTTCACGGGCCGGACGACGACCTTGGGGTCCACGAGGCCCGTGGGACGGATGATCTGCTCCACCACCTGCGCGCTCGTGCCGAGCTCCCAGTCGCCGGGCGTGGCCGAGACGAACACCGTCTGCGGCACGCGCTCGCGGAACTCGTCGAAGCGCAGCGGCCGGTTGTCGAGCGCGCTCGGCAGGCGGAAGCCGTGCTCCACGAGCGTGATCTTGCGGCTGCGGTCGCCCTCGTGCATGCCGCGGATCTGCGGGACGGTGACGTGCGACTCGTCGATGATGCACAAGAAGTCGTCGGGGAAGTAGTCGATGAGCGTGTTGGGCGGCTCACCCGGCGCGCGGCCGTCGAGGTGCCGCGAGTAGTTCTCGATGCCCGAGCAGAACCCCATCGTCTCCAGCATCTCGAGGTCGTAGCTCGTGCGCATCTCGAGCCGCTGCGCCTCCAGGAGCTTGCCCTCGGCCTTGAGCGTGGCGAGTCGATCCTGCAGCTCGGCCCGGATGTTCTCCACAGCGCCGCCGAGACGATCGGGCGCGGTGACGTAGTGGGTCGCCGGCCAGACCGGCAGCGAGTCGAACTCGGCGGTCACCTCGCCGGTGACCTGGTCCACCTCGGCCACCGACTCCACCTCGTCGCCGAAGAACTCCACGCGGACCGGGTTGTCGGCGTACGGCGGGAAGACGTCGAGCACGTCGCCCCGCACCCGGAACGTGCCGCGCGCGAGGTCGTAGTCGTTGCGGTCGTACTGGATATCGATGAGGTCGCGGATGAGCTCGTCGCGGTCGTAGCGCTGCCCCACCGTGAGGAACGCCGCCATGCCCGCGTAGTCCTCCGGGGAGCCGATGCCGTAGATGCACGAGACGCTCGCCACGACGACGACGTCGCGCCGAGAGAGGAGCGCGGCTGTGGCCGCGTGGCGCAGCTTCTCGACCTCCTCGTTGATCGACGCGTCCTTCTCGATGAAGGTGTCGGTCGTGGGGACGTACGCCTCGGGCTGGTAGTAGTCGTAGTACGAGACGAAGTAGACGACGGCGTTCTCCGGAAGGAAGTCCTTGAGCTCGGAGGCGAGCTGCGCGGCCAGCGTCTTGTTGGGCGCCATGACGAGCGTGGGCTTGCCGAGCTGCTCGATGACCTTGGCCATCGTGAACGTCTTGCCCGAGCCGGTGACGCCCAGAAGCGTCTGGTCGGTCATGCCCGAGCGCACGCCCTCGGCCAGCTCGGCGATCGCCTTGGGCTGGTCGCCGGCGGGCTCGAACTCCGAGACGACCTTGAACTCGGGCATGCGTCCCTCCTGTCAGAATGCGTCCGGATAGAGCTCTCGGTAGCGCTCACGTTCGGTCAGTACCCGTTCCACGTAGCGCTCCGTCTCGGGGAACGGGAGCGTGGCGCCCACCGCCGAGACGCCCTCCTCGGCCAGCCACGCCTCCACCCTCCCGGCGCCCGCGTTGTACGCCGCCACGGCGGTGCGCACGTCGCCGAAGCGCGCGATAAGGTCGGCGAGGTGGCGCGCGCCGAGGTCTATGTTAAGCGACGGCTCTGTCAGGCGCGCGGCGTCCACCGCGCCCGCGCCGGTCGCCTCGGCCAGCTCGGCGGCCGTCTCGGGCATGAGCTGCATGAGGCCCACCGCGCCGGCCTTCGAGCGCTGGTCGGGGTCGAAGCCGGACTCGGCGTTGATGACCGCCGCTACCAGGTAGGGATCGACGTCGTAGCGCGCGGAGGATGCGGCGATCGCCTCCGTGTAGCGCAACGGGTGGTAGACGCGCTGCCACCACACGGGGCCCTTCAGCGCCGCCACGACCACGAGGCCGAGCACGACGACCACGACGCCTATCGCCACGCGGTGCGTCGCGAAGACGTGCTCACGTGGCACGTCCGGCCACCTCGTCTTCCCAGAACGCTTCGAGCGCGGACAGGAACTCGGGCAGCGTGCCGTCGTTCTCGATGACGTAGTCGGCGATAGCGCGGCGCTCGGCGTCGTCGGCCTGGTAGCGCATGCGGCGGCGAACGTCGTCCTCGGCCATGCCCGCCGCCACGGCGCGCGCGACGCGCGTGTCCTCGGTGGCCGAGATCGCGAGCACGGCGTCAACGAGCTCCAGGAACGCGGGCGACTCGGCCAGCAGCGGCACGTCGAGGACGACGAGCGGGGGCGGGTCGGGCTGCGCCGCGAGCATGTCGAGCGCGCCGGTCACCGCCGCGAAGACGGCAGGGTGCACGACTGCGTTGAGGCGCCGCGCTTCCTCCGCCGAGGAGAACGCGCGCTCGGCGAGCGCCGCGGCGTCAAGCGAGCCGTCGGGCGCGATGACGTCGGGGCCGAAGGCCTCGGCCACCTTCTCGAGCACCGGCATCCCGGGCGCGACGAGCTTGTGCGCGATGTCGTCGAGGTCGAGCGCCACCGCGCCGCGCTCCGCGAAGTAGCGCGCCGCCGTGGACTTGCCCGAACCGATGCCGCCGGTCACGGCGAGCACGTGCATGCGGCCTCCATTCGCTGACAGACAGCGGGGCCGGGCGCCCGCTCGGACGTCCGGCCCCGTCGACGTGCGTGGGTCGAGTCTACTCCTTGGGCTCCTCGTCGGCAGCCTCTTCGGCAGCCTCCTCGGCGACCTCTTCGGCTTCCTCGGCAGCTTCCTCGGCGACCTCGACGACCTCCTCGGCCTCAGGCGCGTCGCCCTCCTCGAGGACGGTCTCGGCATCAGCGCCGGACGCCTCGGTCTCGGCCTCGAGCGCCTGCTCGACGGCGGCCTCGATCTCGTCGCTCTCCTCCTGCGCGGGGATCGCGTCCGGAAGACCGAGCTCCTCGTTGGCGGCGCGGATCGAGAGCGAGATGCGGCGACGGTCGACGTCGATGTCCATGACCTTCACCTGGACCTCGTCGCCCACGGCGACGACATCCTCGGGGGTCTCGACGTGGCCGCGCGCCATCTCCGAGATGTGCACGAGGCCTTCGACGCCCTCGCCGATCTCCACGAAGGAGCCGAACGGGACGATCTTGGTGACCTTGCCGGTGACGATGACGCCCACCGAGAAGTCCTTGACGAGCTGCTTCCACGGATCGTCCTGGGTCTGCTTGAGGCCGAGCGAGATGCGCTCGCGGTCCAGGTCGACGTCGAGGACCTGCACCTCGACCTTGTCGCCCACCGAGACGACCTCGGACGGGTGGTTGACGTGGCTCCAGCTGAGCTCGGAGATGTGCACCAGGCCGTCGATGCCGCCGAGGTCGACGAACGCACCGAAGTCCACGATGCTCGAGACGGTGCCGGGCAGGATCTGGCCCTTGTGCAGCTTCTCGAGGATCTCCTGGCGCTCCTGCTTGCGGTCCTCTTCCAGGACGACGCGGCGCGAGAGCACGACGTTGTTGCGGTTGCGGTCCATCTCGATCACGCGGCACTCGAGCTTCTCGCCGAGGAACGCGTGGAGGTCTTTGACGCGACGGAGGTCGACGAGCGACGCCGGCAGGAAGCCGCGCAGGCCGATGTCGAGGATGAGACCGCCCTTGACGACCTCGATGACCTCGCCGACCACGTTCTCGCCGTTGTTGAACTTCTCCTCGATCTGCGCCCACGAACGCTCGTAGGCAGCACGCTTCTTGGAGAGGATGAGCCGGCCGTCCTTGTCTTCCTTCTGCAAGACGAGCGCTTCGATCTCGTCACCGAGCTGCACGACGTCGTGCGGGTCGGCGTCCTTGCGGATGGAGAGCTCCCGGGCGGGGATGACACCTTCGGACTTGTAGCCGATGTCGAGCAGCACTTCGTCCCGCTCGACCTGGACCACGGTCCCGGTCACGAGGTCACCGTCGTCGAAGTCGGTGATCGTCTCGTCGATGAGGGCATGCATCTCCTCATCGGTGTACTCACGATCCTGGATGATCGTGTCCTTCTCGTTCTCTACCACTGTGGTGGCCCCTTCCTGACGGGGCCCCTTCGTGCGTCGCCTACAGGTCTCCGAATCCGACAGGTCTCATCGTCGCCTACAGGTACACATTCCTCGGGGGCCTACACTACGTTTCCCGCACGCTCGCGCGCACGGAACACGTATGGTACAGGAATCGTGCGCGCTGTGCCAGTCAGATTGTGGTCCTGACGAGCGGCTTTATGGCCGAGAAGGACCGCGCGCCGCGTAGGCGCCCGGCGTCGCCCCTACTTCGCCGCCGCCCAGTCCTCGCCGCTCGCGACGTCCACCTCGAGCGGCACCGCCAGCTCGGCCACGCCCGACATCGTCTCGGCGGCCATAGCGCTCAGCCGCTGAAGCTCTTCGGCGGGCGCCTCGAACACGAGCTCGTCGTGCACCTGGAGCACCATCCGGGCGGCGAAGCCCTCCTCGGCCAGTCGGCGGTCCACCTCCACCATCGCGAGCTTCATGATGTCGGCCGCCGTCCCCTGCATCGGGTGGTTCATGGCGGTGCGCTCGCCGAAGGAGCGCGGGTTCCAGTTCGAGGACCTGAGCTCGGGGATCGGCCGGCGTCGCCCGAAGAGCGTGACCGCGTAGCCGGTGCGGTGCGCCTCGGCCACCGTGTCGTCCAGGAAGCGCCGCACGCCCGGATACGCCGCGAAGTAGCGGTCGATCATCGCCTGCGCCTCGGCGTGCTCCACGCCGAGCGAGGTAGAGAGGCCGTGGGCGGAGATGCCGTAGACGATGCCGAAGTTGACGGCCTTGGCGCGGCGGCGCAGCTCGGGCGTGACCTCCTCGGCCGGCACGCCGAAGACGCGCGCCGCGGTGGCGGCGTGGAAGTCCGCGCCCGAGGTGAACGCCTCGATGAGCCCCTCGTCCGCCGAGAGGTGCGCCAGGATGCGCAGCTCGATCTGCGAGTAGTCCGCCGAGACGATCAGGTCGCCGGCCACGGCGGGCACGAACGCCGCGCGGATGCGGCGGCCGAGCTCGGTGCGCACCGGGATGTTCTGCAGGTTGGGGCTCGTGGATGAGAGCCGGCCGGTGGCGGCGACCGTCTGGTTGAACGTCGTGTGCAGGCGTCCGTCCTCGCCCACGAGCCGCGGCAGCGCGTCGATGTAGGTGGACTTCAGTTTGGCGAGCTCGCGGTACTCGAGCACCTTCGCCGCGATGGGATACTCGTCGGCGAGCGCGCCAAGCACGCTCGCGTCGGTGGAGTAGCCGGTCTTGGTCCGCTTGCCTTTGGGCAGGCCGAGCTGCTCGAAGAGCACCTCGCCGAGCTGCTTGGGCGAGTCCACGTTGAACTCGCAGCCGGCGAGCTCGGCTATCTCGGCCAGCAGCGCCTCGATGCGACCGCCGGTCTCGGCGGACAGCCCCGCGAGCACGTCGGTGTCGAGCCCGACGCCGGCCTCCTCCATCCGCACGAGCACCGGCACGAGCGCCATCTCGCAGCGCCGGAAGCAGTCCGCCGCACCGGTCTCGGCAAGCTCCTCCTCGAGCGCCGGCGCGAGCTCCGCGCACGTGCGCGCGAGCGTGACGGCATCCGCGTCCTCGGCAACGTGCCTGCCGAGGTGGTCCGCCGCGACCGCGCGCAGGTCGTAGGAGGAGCGGTTGGAGGCGAGCACGTACGCCGCGATGCCGCAGTCGAAGAGCCGCTCGGGGTCCGCCGCCGCGGCGCCGCTCGCCTCGCGGGAGGCGACCGAGCCCGGCGGGCAGTCCGCCTCGAGCAGCGCCTTCACGTCGGCGGCCGCCACACGCAGGCCGGCGAGCGCGTCGCGCCATGCCTTCTCGGCGGCCTTGCCCGAGAAGCGCGCCGCCACGCCCTCGGCGGCCAGCACGAGCTCGCGCTCCTCGGTGAAGAGGCACTCGGTCGCCTCGCCCGGCGCCACGCCCGTCCACGCCTCTCTGCCGGCCTCGATCCGCTCCGCCAGCCAGCGCTCGGCCGCCATGCCGTCCACGGTGCGCCACTCCTCGCTCACCGCCGTCACGTCGGCGGTCTCGCCGGCCTGCCCGGGCACGGTGTCGAGCAGCCGGTCGATGAGCGAGGTGAACGCGAGCGCCGAGAGCGCGCTCACGGCCTCGTCGCGGTCGAAGTCCCCCCAGCGCGCCCCGGCAGGGTCGAACTCCACCGGCACGTCTCGGCGGATGGTCGCCACCACGCGGCTCGCGCGCGCCGCGTCCGCGTGCTCGCGCAGGTTCTCGCCGAGCTTGCCCTTGATCTCCGGCGCGGCCGCAAGCACCGCT
The DNA here is from genome assembly GCA_030019445.1 of Anaerosomatales bacterium. GTDB lineage: Bacteria > Actinomycetota > Coriobacteriia > Anaerosomatales > Anaerosomataceae > JASEEU01. Next base: position 153,803 of record JASEEU010000005.1, read on the forward strand.
TCGAGCGTCCCGTGCTCCTGCAGCAGCTTGGCGGCGGTCTTCTCGCCCACGCCCGCCACGCCGGGGATGTTGTCCGAGGTGTCGCCCTTCAGGCCGAGATAGTCCGGCACCTGCTCGGGCGTCACGCCGTAGCGCTCCGCAACGGCGGCGGGATCGTAGAGCACGATGTCGGTGATGCCCTTGCGCGTGCTCACCACGCTCACCGCGTCGTCCACGAGCTGGAACGCGTCGCGGTCGCCGGTCACGAGCAAGACGCGCATCTCCTGCGCCTTGGCCCGCTCGGCGATGGTGCCGAGAAGGTCGTCGGCCTCCCACCCCTCGGCCTCCACGACCGGCACGCCCAGCGCGCCGAGCAGCTCCTTGACCATGGGGAACTGCGCCTTGAGGTCCTCGTGCGTGGGCGGACGGTGCGTCTTGTAGCGCGCGAGCGCCTCGGTGCGGAACGCCGGCTTGCCGCGGTCGAACGCCACCACCACGCCGTCGGGCGCAAGCTCGCTCACGAGCTTGATGAGCATGGACGTGAAGCCGAACACGGCGTTGGTGGGCCGCCCGTCCGGCGCGGTCATCGTTGGCGGCAGCGCATGGAACGCGCGGTGGAGCAGGCTGTTGCCGTCGACGACGGCTAGGGTACGTTTGTCCATACGTAGATACTACCGGAGGACGGGGACATGGGGTTCTTCAATTGGGCAGCTCCGCTCGTGCGCCGCTTCGGCGACCGCTTCACGGACGCGGACATCGCGCTCATCACCCGCAAGCTCGGCGACGCGGGGCCCGGCGGTCGCCTGCTCGATGTGGGCGGCGGGGCCGGGCAGCTCTCTATCCTGCTGGCCGAGAAGCTCGACGCGCACGCCACCGTCCTCGATCCCACGCCCGAGATGCTCGACCACCTGCCCGACCATCCGCGCGTCACCGGGGTGAGCGGGGTGGCCGAGGCGATGCCCTTCGCCGATGACGCCTTCGACGCCGCGATCGTGTCCGACGCCTTCCACCACTTCCGCGACCAGCCCGGCGCTGCCGCCGAGCTGCAGCGCGTGGTGCGCCCCGGCGGCGTCGTGCTCATCCTCGAGCTCGACCCGTCCGGCTTCTTCATGCGCTTCGTGGCGCTCGTGGAGCGGGTGCTCGGAGAGCCGGGCGCGTTCTTCACGCCGGCCGAGATGTGTGCGTTCATGGCCGAGCACGGAATCGCCGGGGAGTGCGAGCCCGCAGCGGGCGCCACGTACGTCTACCGCGGCGTCGTTCGAGCGGGCCCGGCGGATGCGGGCGTCGGATAGGCAGCGCGGCGCTGCGCCCCGCGACCCCCTAGCCGCGCCAGAGATACCCGACGTTGCGCACGGTCTCGAGCCGGCGCGAGTGCTCCGGGCCGAGCTTGGCGCGGATGCGCCGCACGTGCACGTCGACGGTGCGCGAGCCCCCGTAGTAGTCCGAACCCCACACGCGCCGCAGCAGCACTTCTCGGCTATAGACGCGATTGGGATGCGTGACGAGGAACTCGAAGAGCGCGTACTCGAGGTAGGTGAAGCCGAGCGGCTCGCCGGCGACGGTCGCCTGATAGGTGGCGAGGTTGAGCGTGAGGTCGTCCACGCGGATCACGTCCTGCGCCACGACCTCCTCGCCCGGCCAGAGCAGCGAGCGCACGCGCACGAGGAGCTCGGGCTGCGAGGCGCCGCGCACGAAGAAGTCGCTGCGCACGCGCACCGGGATGCGGAGGTCGCCGAGCGCCTCGGCCTCGACGATCATGAGCAGCGCGAGGTCGGCGCCTTCGGACGCCGAGCGCTCCACCGCCTGCGCGAGCGCCTCGGGCGAGCGGCCGGCGTCGACCACGAGCAGGTCGACGTCGCCGGAGAGGACGTGCGTCTTGATCTCGCCGAGCGGCGCCGGGACGATGCGCGCGTCGAGCGGCGCGAGCGCGTCGCGCAGCCACGCAGCGGTGTGCGCGTCGTCTGAGGCTATGACCACCGTCTTCATGTGCACGATTGTACCGTCCTGCCAGCTTCCGGAAACGGACCGGGGCGCCGGACGGAAGACCGCCCGACGCCCCGTTGCGTCACGTGTGCTCCCAGCGACTCTACAGGACGCTGAGGTAGCGGTCGAGCTCCCACTCGGTGACGGCCAGGCGGAACGCGTCCACCTCGGCCTTCTTGTTCTCGCAGAAGAACTTGTGGATGTGCTCGCCGAGAACGTCCTTCATGAGCTCGGAGCCCTCGAAGAGCTTGACCGCGTCGGCCAGCGAGCTCGGCAGCGTCTCGATGCCGGCCTCGGCCAGCTCGGCCTCGGACATCTTGAAGATGTCGTTGGTGGCCTCCGGACGGAGCTCCAGGCCTTCCTCGATGCCCTTGAGGCCGGCGCCGAGCATAGCGGCGAAGGCGAGGTACGGGTTGGCCGCCGGATCGGGCGAGCGCAGCTCCACGCGGGTGGCGTTCTCCTTGCCCGGCTTGTACATCGGCACGCGGACCATGGCCGAGCGGTTCCGGCGCGCCCACGACACGTACACGGGGGCCTCGTAGCCGGGGACCAGGCGCTTGTAGGAGTTGATGAACTGGTTGGTCACCGCGCAGAACTCGGGCGCGTACTTCAGCAGGCCGGCGATGTAGCTCTTGCCGACGGCGGAGAGGTTGTAGCCCTCAGGGTCGTTGGCGTCAAAGAACGCGTTGCCGTCCTTGTCGAACAGCGACTGGTGCGTGTGCATGCCCGAACCGTTCTCGCCCGCGATGGGCTTGGGCATGAACGTCGCGTACACGCCGTTCTTGTAGGCGATCTCCTTGACGGCCAGGCGGTAGGTCATGACGATGTCCGCCATCTCGCCCGCCTCGGCGTAGCGCAGGTCGATCTCGTGCTGGCTCGGCGCGACCTCGTGGTGGCTGTACTCCACCGGGATGCCGAGCTTCTCGAGCGTGAGCACCGTCTCGCGGCGCAGGTCGCTCGCGACATCGAGCGGCGTGAGGTCGAAGTAGCCGCCCTTGTCGAGGATCTCGGTGCCGCACTCATCGGCGAAGTAGAAGAACTCCAGCTCGGGGCCGACGTAGAACGTGTAGCCCATGTCGGCGGCCTTCTTGAGCTGCCGCTTGAGCGCGTAGCGCGGATCGCCTTCGAACGGCGTGCCGTCGGGCTTCATGACGTCGCAGAACATCGCGGCGACGCCGCCCTCGGCCGGACGCCACGGCAGGATCTTGAACGTGGACGGGTCCGGGAAGGCGACCATGTCGGATTCCTGGATGCGGGTGAAGCCGTCGATGGACGACCCGTCGAAGCCCATGCCCTCTTCAAAGGCGAGCTCGAGCTCGGTGTCCGCGATGGCGAACGACTTCAGCTGACCCAGCACGTCGGTGAACCAGAAGCGGATGAAGCGGATGCCGCGCTCCTCGACGGTCTTGAGCACGTACTCCTTATCGAACTTCGGCGCCATACTCTCCTCCTCCTCGGAAGAACTGCCGTGGGGACCGGGCCCCGCTGCTCTCGGTACGCTGCCCATCCTCACGCGCGAATGTTTCCGGCGCGTTTCCAACGTGAGTTATCTGCGGAAATCTTTCGTCCGCGTGCCCGTTGTGGTTCAGTGCCATGTACGGACCATGGCCGAGAAGTGAGCCGGGATGTTGCGAGGCGAACGCATCTACCTGACGCCGCTCGACGTCGCCAACGCCGAGACCGCGCGGGCGTGGATCAACGACCCCGAGATCAACCGCTGGATGCTCTCCGGCCACATCCCCGTCTCGCGCCAGGCCGAGGAGGCGTTCTACGAGGCCGTGGAGCGCAACGCCGCTGCGGGCACCGGACACGTCTTCGAGGTCCGGACGCTGGACGGCGACCGCTACATCGGCAACTGCGGCCTGGACGGCGTCTCGCTCGTGCACCGCACCGGCGAGGTCGGCATCGTCATCGGTGAGCTGGCCGAGCAGGGCAAGGGCTACGGCGCCGACGCCATCCGCACCCTGCTGCGGTTCGCGTTCGACACGCTCGGCCTGCACACCGTGCACATCAGCTACATCGAGGGCAACGAGCGCGCCGCGCACCTCTACCCGAAGCTCGGCTTCTCGCACGCCGGACGCTTTCGCGAGCACGTCTTCCTCGCCGGCGCGTACCACGACCTCGTCATGCTCGACATGACCGAGGCCGAGTGGCGCGAGCAGCGCGGGAAGTAGCGGGACGACGCGCTAGGACGCGAGCCGGCCGCACGGCAACGGCGCGCCCTGTCGCGCGATGGCGATCGCCTCGGCCAGCGTGGGCACGACCTCGAGGCACGCGCTCTCCGCGCCGATGAGCGCGGCACGCGCCGTACGGGCGGGCTGCTGCTGCAGGTCGGCGATGAGCACGCGGATCCCCCGCGCCGTGCACTCCTCCTCGAAGCGCTCGAGCGCTCCCACCCCGCCGGCGTCGAGCACCGTCACGCCGTCGGCGTACACGATGATGCCGGAGCCGTCGTCTGTCTCGGCAAGCAGCTGTGACAGCACGCGCTCGGCGGCGGCGAAGAACATCGCGCCGGTGACCTTCACGACCCGCCAGCCCGGCGGCAGCGGCTCGCCCACGTAGCGCTCGCTCATGGTGATGTCGCGCACCTGGGTGAAGCGCGCCACATCGCGCAGGAACAGGAAGGCCGCGAGCACCATGCCCACCGCGATGGCCACCACCATGTCGAAGACGACGGTGAGGCCGAAGCACACGACGAGCACGAGGCGGTCGGGCCGGGGCGCGCGCCGCATGAGCTCGACCGCGGTGGGCGCCTCGCTCATGTTCCACGCGACGTTCAGGAGCACGGCCGCCATCGAGGCCATGGGGACGTAGGAGAGCAGCGGGGCGAGGAGCAGCACGCCCAACAGCACGAAGATCGCGTGGAAGGCCGCCGAGAACGGCGTCCGTCCGCCGGCCTTCACGTTGACGATCGAGCGCGCGATGGCCGCGGTCACGGGGATGCCGCCAAAGAACGGCGCGGCGACGTTGGCGATCCCCAGACCCACGAGCTCGCCGTTGGAGTGATGGCGCGTCTTGCTCGCGCGGTCGAGCACCACCGCGCAGAGCAGCGACTCGATCGCGCCCAGCGCCGCGATGGTGACAGCCGCGGGCAGCAGCTCGCGCAGCGTGGCGAGCGTGAGCGCGAAGGGCTCCCCTGACGGTCCCGGCAGCATCCACGGCAGCGCGAACTGCGGGAGCACCCGCGGCACGCCGTGGCCCACGACGCCCGCGATCTCGTATGAGAAGCGGGTGCCGATGGTGTCGACCGGATGGCCGAGGGCGCCGAGCGCGACCGCGAGCAACGCGCCCACCACGATGGCGGGCGCGTAGCCGGGGATGCGGAACCGCTCGGCGGGCCACGCGAGCTTGACGCCGAGCGTCACGACCCCGACGAGCGCGGCGGGCCACGCGATGTGCGGCAGCGCCGAGGCGAGCACGAGGACCTTCTCGGCGAAATGCTCAGGCATCGACGTCACGCCAAGACCGAGGAAGTCGTTGAGCTGCAGCACGGCGATCACGAACGCGATGCCGCTCGTGAAGCCGACGGTGACGGGCTCAGGCACGTACTCGACGAGCCGTCCGAACCGGGCGACGCCGAGCACGATGAGGAAGACGCCCGCCATGAGGCCCGCTGTCGCAAGCCCGCCGATGCCGAAGCGCGCGGAGATGGGCGCGAGCACGACCACGAACGCCGCGGTGGGGCCGGTCACGCTGAAGCGCGAACCGCCGGTGAGCGCGGCGACGATGCCGCCGACGATCGCCGAGTACAGGCCGTACTGCGGCGGGACGCCCACCGCGATCGCGAGCGCCATGGCGAGCGGCATCGCCACGATGGCGACCGTGAGACCGGCGAGGGCGTCGGCACGCAGGGAGCGGGCCGAGTACTTCTCGGCACGGAGCGCGTCGCGAAGGGCGCTCGACACGCGGACGGTCGTGAGGTGCGCGCGGTGAGGCATGCGGACTCCAGGGGAAGGCGTGGCAGACGAGATACCATTCTAGTACCATGCGGTTTGCACGCAATGTTAATCTGATGCACATGTGCCACGGCGCTGACCGAGGGAGGCCGGCCGATGCTGGAGCAACGTACCGCGCGGTTGACCGTGCTGATCGACCCCAAGAAGAAGGCGACGTTCGAGCGATTGTGCCGCGAGGAGGACCTCACGCCGTCGCAGGTCGTGCGCCAGATGATCCGGGACTTCATCGAAGAGCGTCTCGGACCGGACTGGCGCGAGGAAGTCCTCGGCGATACCGCCGAGCGGGGGTAGCGCTCCCCCGCCGCCGCGCCGTCGCTAGTAGATCGGCCCCTGGCTGCTGATCTCGCTCAGGCTGCTGAAGAGCGCCGCTCCGCCGATGATCGCGATGATCGTGGAGATGACCGCCATCACGAGCCAGATGATCGCGCTGATGGCGAGCAGGTGGCCGAAGATGGCCCACGCGCGCGACCAGAACTTGGGGCTCACGATGTTGGTCCGCGGGAGCCGCTGCTCCAGCGCCACGATCCGCTGCTCGAGGTAGGCGACGTAGCCCGGATCGACCTGCGTCGGCACCGGCTGCTGCGGGGGCATGCCGTAACCCATGTTGTTCATCGAGGTCCCTCCACGTCTCGATGTGCTGGTGAGCTCACGATAGCAGAGGCGGAGGCCTCCGACGTGCGTTCTCCCGCTACCCGCCGAGAAGCCCGCGCAGCAGCTGCTCGATCACCGTCTCCGGCTCGGCGATGATGCCGGTGAGCACCAGCAGCACCGTGAGCCCGCAGCCGCACACGACGAGCGTGCCGAGCACCGCGAGCGCGATCATCCACCGGACGGTGCGCTCGGTGGTACCGGTCCCCGGAGCGTCCGGCGGCTGCGTGCGGGTGTCATGCGAGTCCGGCATCGGTGCCCTCCCGGTGTGCGCGCGCAAGGCCGAGAACCGCACCGGCGATGCCCGCCGCGAGCGCGATCGCAGGCATGGCCACCAGCGCCAGCGCGAAGACGACGAACCCGAGCTCGCCGGCCATGAACGCGTCGGCGGCATTGGCCAGAGGCATGAATGCGAGGCTGGCCGCGCCGACCACGAAGCCGACGAAGAACAGGATGGCCGAGGCGACAAGCGGCCAACGGCCGGGCGAGCGGTGGCGGAGCGCCCAGTACGCGCCAAAGACGGACGCCGGCGTCACCACGTAGACGATGCCGCTGATGGGCGCGTAGACGAAGCCAGCCGCACCGGCGAGCAGGGCGCCGAGCGCAAGCGCATAGGGCCAGCGCGCGGAATCGGCCGCGCGCGGCGCGGCGATCGTCTCGGCAGCGAGATCGGACATCGTGGACGCCCCTATCCCCCGTGGCGCGGCCTCCCGCCACGCCTGGCTTCAGTGTAGCCGCTCGGCACCGCGAGCGCAGCGTCTTTGGGGCGCCTATCCCTCGATGGAGAACGCGGGATGGTGCTCGACCTCGCCGCGCGGGGTGTCTCCGCTCAGGGGGAGGCAGAGCACGTACTCGGGCGGCACGCCTTTGACGGTGACGCCGGGAACCGCAGCGAAGCCGAAGCGCCCGTAGAACGCGGGGTCACCCACGAGCACGCAGCCGCGCGCGCCGCGCGAGCGCAACTCCGCGAGACCGGCTTCCACAAGCGCGCGTCCGATGCCCTCACCCTGCCGATCCGGCAGGACCGCCACCGGGCCGAGCAGGCGCCAACCGTCTCGCGCCTCGCCGATGCGCGCTGCCGAGAACGCGATGTGGCCGACGACCTCGCCGTCGGCGTCGGCCACGAGCGAGATCTCCAGGGCGCCGGCGTCACGCAGAGCCTCGACGATGAGGTGCTCGGTCTGGCGGCTGACGGGGTGGTCGGCGAACGCTTCGACGTTGACGCGCCGGATGGCAGGGACGTCACCGGGCGTCTCGGGTCGGATGGTGACGGGTGCTGGCGTCATGGGGTGCTCCTGGGGTTTGGGGATGCAGATGGTCGTCGTAGAAGGGACGCACCCTGCCGAGAAGGAGTCGCAGCTCTCGGAGTCCCTACGTGGCCGCACTAGCGGTGGGCCCACAGGAAGACCTCGTCGTCTTATGCGGCGCAGCCTTGGCATTGCGCTGCACCCGCCTGAGCTGCTTGTCCACCGGCGCATCCTGGGCCTCCGGTCTGATGACGCAATCAACCAGGATCTGGCCGAGCTCGTCAAGCGCGACACGGTGCCCGGAATCAGCCTTGATCTCTGCTCGAAGGCGAGTCAGCACCGACTCGCTGAGCAGGAGCTTCGCGATGTTCGAGCCCGCGAGCGCGCGTCTGCGCTGGTAGTACGCTTCCAGCTCGTCCTTGCGCTGAGCCTCAGGCGTCAGCAGGTACATCAACTGAGCCTTCTCTTTGGGCTTCATCGCCTCATCAAGGAGACTCACCTCGAACACCAGCTCATGCTCCACAGGCTTGTTGAAGAGGACGCGATAGAGTCGCCACTCCGCCCCGTTGGTGAGGATGACCCACTCGACACCCTGGTTGGCGGCGTACGAGACGGCCTGGTAGAGATGCTTCTCGTTCAGGGTGGTCGCCACCGCTTTCACCTCGATGATGGCGAAGTGCTTGCCGTCCTTGCGGATGACGAAGTCAGCGTACGTCCCCTTGATCCGATACTCCCCCGTGAGGTTGTCGAAAGCGTCCCACCCAAGCGCGTCGCTCACGACTGACGACACGATCATCCGCGTGTCGCTCTCCTTTGCTCCACTGGCGCGCGCCTTCTGGGCAACGCTCCGGTACTTCCGGAGTCCCTTTGAGACTCGTTCGAGAGCCTTCTCCTGGTAGACGGCCATTGGATCTCCCTCACAACGACTGCGTCCTCCCGAGTGTAGCTCACGAGCGCAAGAGCAGACGCGCCGAAGTCCTGCACCTCCACGCAAGGAGTCAACACATGGATCAGGTCGTCTCCGTGGGGCAGAAGACCCGAGCGCTGAGATACTCCTGAATCCGAGCAAGCCTGTCGGGGGCAACTGCTTGCTGCTGTGGCCCGGTCAGCAGGCTCACGAGTTCACCGGCGGGTGCCGCTACAACCCGAGAGTCCGCAGGAGGAGCGAATCTCACCCCTGCACACGCCACCATACCATGGACCGGCACAGCACCGAAGGACCGCCGCAACAGGTCGTAGCACAGGTATGCGGCCCGCTCCACTTGCTCGAACGGCTCCTGGGCACGTCCAATATCGGCGAACTCTCGAGTCCAGTTCTTCGTCTCGATGACCCAAACGCCAGCATTGGATAGGACAACATGATCCAGTTGCGCCGTGCACAGGCCCTTGCCGTTGAAGCGAATCCGGCGATTCGCACGCAGCCGAACGTCATTCAGCACGACGTGGTCGCCCGGCAGGCGGCTCAGGAGTGACGCGACTTGAAGCTCCGCCCTGGCACCGGCTAGCTCAGGTGATCGAACAAGCCACTCGACACGTCGCCTGACCGCATCCAACCACCCCGGATACGCGGCATCATTCCGATACAGTCTCTGAACGGCCGCCTTGCGCCTGCGCACCCCCGCCGCGTTCGCCAGGCGTGCGAGCAGCCCCGTCTGCGCACGCAGGGCCGCAAGTTCGGACGACAGCCGACCCACCTCACTCATCGTCTGAACCCGGTGCGCCCTGATTGCCTCGTCTCGAGTCTCGTCCAACCTGTCCGTTAGCAGCGTGACATCCTCAGGCGACGAGACACTCAGTCCGTATGAGACGACCTCTGCCCGGATCGCGTGCCACAGGCCACTGACTCCAATGACTTGAGCCAAGCTCGAACCCCCCTGCGGCATACCCAACGGCTCTGGGCATAACCTGCGGCCTGAGCGCGTGCGGCGTCAACCGTGACACATCTGGCCGTCAGGTTGATGCCCTGGTTAGGTGCGCGCAGTCGAAATCACTCAAGGGAATCATGGGCCGCGCCGGGCAGCGGTCTTACGCCGCTAGATGGAGTCCAGCTAGGCCTCTTGGACTGAATACTTCATACTCGCGACCCTGAGAACCGCCAGAGCGACGACCACACCCGAAAGCGCCAGAAGCAACTCCCAAGCGCTCTCGCCAGCCCATATCTGCACCCATAGCTCTCGAAGCACGACGGCGAGCGTGGCGTCCACGATATTCGTGAGACACAGCCGCTGATTCTTCACGTAGTCGAGAAGCAGAGTGAACATCTCGATGAAGATGAAGATGGTGAGTATCTCCAGCGTAACGGCCTTGAACCGTTCGAACGACGGTTGGCCAATGCTTCGAATCAGGTCCGACGCCACGGTCAGGGCGGCCCACGCAAGCGAGATTAGAACCAAGAACACGAGCACGCCGATGATCGCGTCCATGATCCTTCGCTGGACTCTCTCCAACTGCGATGCGGTCGTCATCTTCCCTGCTGTCGAACGCACAGGAATCACCTCCACAGAAAGGCCAGATTCGCCTGTTTGAACTACCAAGGAATGCGGATATAATACCATACGGCGCAGATAACCTAACAGAGGTCAACTTAGATACGGAGGTGATTCACATGGCTATCATGCGCTGGGATCCGTTCGGTGAGGTATTGAGCATGCAGCGGGAATTGGACCGGCTCGTCCGGCGGTTCGGTGTGGGTGGCGGGAGCGATAGTCCGTCTTCCGCTGCGCCGTGGATGCCCCGCATCGACGTGAGAACCGAAGGTGACGACATGGTCGTCTACGCTGAACTTCCCGGGTTGGAACGGGAAGACATCGATGTGTCCGTTACCGACGGCGTGCTCACGATCAAGGGTGAGCGCAAGGCGGAGTCGGAGCAGAAGGGCCAGGGTTGGCTCATCCGCGAGCGCAGCTATGGCGCGTTCGAGCGCAGTTTGGCGCTGCCTGAAAGCGTCGATGCTGACGCGATTCAGGCCGACTACCACGACGGGGTGCTCGAGGTACACGTCCCGAAGGCCGCCGAGGCGCTCAAGCCGAAGACGCACCGCATCGCGCTCGGCGCCGGCGGAAAGAAGTAGCCACCCGAGTCGGAAGACCCTGCCCACAGCGGCGGGGTCTTTCTGCATCCTGGGCCGTGTGCACCTAACGTGTTGGCGCTTCAGCTGCGCGCCGAAGCCCTCTCTTCGTAGCCTACACCGTGGCGCGTCAGCTGGAAGCGCTTGTTAGAACCCACGGTCGCTAATGCGTCTCGAAGGTGTTCCAACCGCCCGCCTCGAAGCCGGTGTCGAGCTGCATCGCGCAGTACGGCTCGAACAAGTAGAGCTCGAGTGGATTTGCGATCTCAACGAACGCGGCGTGCAGCGACTTCACGTACGCGCGGGATTCCTCGAACCGCTCGCGGAAGATCAAGTCTCTCATCGCGAGGGCGGCGGTAAGGTC
>JASEEU010000006.1 GCA_030019445.1 Anaerosomatales bacterium
GCCGCCTCATGTCAGGCGGCCGGGCCTTCGTACACCACTACCGGGGACGTTAACCGGCAACGTGCGGACCATCGACGAGTCCAAGTGCATCGGATGCGAACGCTGCGTTCAGGCGTGCCCGTTCACGCCGTCCCGGGCGCTGTGGAATGCGGGTGAGAAGCACGCGCAGAAGTGCGACCTGTGCGCCGAGACGCCGTTCTGGAACGAGACAGGTGGACCGGGCGGGAAGCAGGCGTGCGTAGAGGTATGTCCGATGAACGCGATCTCCTTCACAAGCGAGATCCCGGTGCAATCAGACGCGGGCTACAACGTGAATCTTCGGCTCACCGATGCCACCGCGCAGGTAGGCAAGTGGCCCCTGGGCGACAACGGCGAGTACACGGATGCACAGATCGCTGCCGCGCAAGCTGCGGCTGCTGCACGAGCGGCCGCCGCGGGCGGTCACTAGCGCAGGCCACGACCGAACAGACGCGGACCGGCCGCGCGCCGGGACGCTTCGTGAACGAGGAGGTTCAGGTAGATGGCTAACGGATATGCTGGGAAGATCCTCGTCGTCGATCTCTCGAGTGGCGAGATCTCCAGCCTGGATACGGCGGACTACGCCGAGTACGGCGGTGGGCACGGTATGGGCTCAGCGGTCTTCTTCGACCTCTGCGAGGACAAGACGATCTCGGCTTTCGACCCCGCCAACGTGATCACGTTCATGAGCGGCCCGATCCAGGGCACGCTCGCACCGTTCGGCGCAGGCCGCTGCGAGGTGCAGGCCATCGGTCCGCAGCCCTGGCCGGTCGAGTGGTTCACACGCTCGAACTTCGGCGGCCGCTTCTCGGGCATGCTCAAGTTCGCCGGCTGGGACGGTATCGCCGTAACCGGAAAGGCCGAGAAGCCCGTGTGGATCGACATCCGCGACAGCGACGTCACGGTGCGGGACGCGAGCGAGACCGGTGACGCGCTCTGGGGCCTCGGGACGTATGACGCCGAGTCGAGGATCTACGAGCTCGTTCGCGGCGGTGAAGAAAGCGATTGGACGACATACGGCGCGAGCCGCGATTCGGGCCGGTTGGCCCAGAACCCCGCCGTCGTCTCGTGCGGCCAGGCAGGCGAGAACCTCGTGCGCTACGCCGCGTTGATCCACGAAGGTGGCGGCGGTGCGGGCCAGGGCGGCTTCGGTGCGGTCTTCGGCTCCAAGAACCTTAAGGCCATCAGCGTCATCGGGACGGGACAGGTAGCGATCGCCGACCCGCAGGCCCTGATGGAGGCGCGCGCGTGGTGGCATGAGAACTACTTCGACTGGGACGATTACAAGCCGAGCCTTCCCGGTCTGCACTCGTATGGCGAGGGTGGCGGAGGCGGAAACCAGAGCGGCGGTGCGCTCAGGAACGTCGGGCAGCGTCCAATCGGCTGCATGGGCTGCACGAAGCTGTGCCACGGCGGTCGTTCGGCGACCGCCGAGATGCCCGGCAGCAGCTGCTTCGACACCTGGTACCAGGCGCAGTCGGGTGTCATGTGGGGCAACCCTGCGGCAAGCCCATCCAACACCGACCTGCTGCAGCAGTACGGCATCAACGCGTGGGAGCCGAGCATGCAGCTTCCCTGGCTGGTGGGTCTCTACAAGCAGGGAATCCTCGGGCCCGGCAAGGAGATCGACTCGAACCTGCCCTTCGACCAGGTGGGTTCCGACGCTTTCAACGCCGCGTTCCTCGATTGCATCGTGAACGGGACTGACATCGGCGCTGACCTCAAAGAGGGAGCCGCGCGGGCGGCGACCAAGTGGGGCCGCTACGAGCAGGACGTCACGAGCGGTGACCTCGCCATCGCGATGCACGGCTACGCGCACCACTACGACGCACGTACCGAATTCGAGTGGGGAGCCGGCTCAGCCCTCGGTGATCGGGATATCAACGAGCACGACATCACCTGGGTGCTCTACTGGCACACGTCGATGGCGCCGCTCTACGGTCAGCCGCAAGCGCTCCCGGCCAAGGAGATGGTCGAGATGATCGGCGCCACGCTGTTGCCGTACGCCGATCCGATGATGCTCGACTTCTCGGACGAGGGCATCTACTCGGACAACTTCGTCAAGTTCGTCAGCTGGCACAGGGCGTACACACGGTTCTGGAAGCAGTCGGCGATGTACTGCGACTGGGGCATCACCGACTGGCTCAACCCGTGGGCAGACGGCTACAAGGGGCTGACGCCGGAGATCGAGCCGCGGTTCTACAACGCGGTCACCGGGAGCGATACGTCGTTCGAGCAGGGCGTCGAGATGGGCACCAAGATCTGGAATCTCGACCGCGCCATCTGGTACCTGCAGGGTCGGAAGCCCGAACACGACCTGCTCGCGGAGTGGCAGTTCCGCCGGCAGACACCCGCCGCTCACTCCACGTACGAGATCCCGTACATCATGCCCGTCTACGAGAACGGCGAGTGGGCCTACAAGAACCTGTGGGGTCGCACGCTCGATCACGCGAAGTACGACGACTTCCTGAAGCGCTACTACGCGTTCGAGGGCTGGGACGCGAACGGCTGCCCGACGGCGGAGACGCTCAAGAAGCATGGACTCGACAAGGCCGCTGACGAACTCGCCGCAGCAGGAATCGTGTAGCCATGGCTATGGAATTCGTCACTGTCGATGCGAAGCTCGCGATTCCGGGTGTAGAGGCGGCGCGCGCCTTCCTGCAGGAGTGCGGCTTCGATGACCGGCTCGTCGGCGTGCTCATGAAGGCGAGCGGCATGCTTCCGATGGATCTCTACTCGCTGGAGCACGTGCTGAGCTTCTTCGCCTACGACAACAGCGATGCCATCGGCGATGAAGCCGCCGTGTTCCAGGAGCGCAGACTGGGCGTGTCCTACCTGGCTCCCGGGCGGCTTGCCCGGTGGATCAGCGAGGTCGTCGGCGATCGAGAGCTGGCCGAGGCCATAGAGGTGGAGGCTGCCAGGATCGAGGATCCTCACGTCTACCCTCCGCGTATGCGCATCATGCGCGAGCTGGTTTCCGCGCGGGTTCTGCAATGCTACGAAGTCCTCGGCATCGACATGGAAGCGGAGACGGCGAGCGCCACCTCGCGGTAGGCGCTCGGCAGCAACGTCTCTGATGCCTGCGGGGCGGCGTAAGCCGGGTGGTGACCGTGTTTGACACGCGGTCACCACCCGAGCCGCCGGTCCCCCCATCCGGGGCAGGGTCGCGAGAAAGGGGTCAGGGAAGTGGATACGACTCGAGAGACGATCGTCGTCACTGGCGTCGGCGGCATGGGCGTCGCCATCGCCCGTCGCTTGGGAGCGGGCCGCACGCTCGTGCTTGCGGACTTCGCCAAGGGACTGCTCGAGCAAGTGACCGAACAGTTGCGGGGCGAGGGGCACGACGTCCATGCGGTCAGAACCGACATATCCCGGCTGGAGTCTGTGCGGGAGTTGGTCGCCAAGGCCGATGCGGTCGGCGACTTCCGTGCCGTCGTGCACACAGCGGGGCTGTCGCCGGTGCAGGCCAGTCCGGCGGCGATCGTATCGGTCGATGTGATGGGCACCGCGTACGTGCTCGACGCGTTTTGTGAGATCGCCCGACCTGGCAGCGTCGCAGTCTGCATCGCCAGCATGGCGGGGACGATGGCCGAGCTGCCCCCCGAGACTGAGCACGCGCTTGCCGTCACGCCGTCAGCGGAGCTCGAGAAGCTGCCGGTGCTCGACCCGGCGAACCTCGATCCGGGAACGGCATACTCGATCGCCAAGCGTGCGAACCAGGCGCGGGTCAGGGCGATGTCGGTCGTGTGGGGCGCACGGGGCGGTCGTGTCGTATCGGTAAGCCCCGGTGTCATCTCCACGCCGATGGGCCAGCAGGAGTTGGCGGGTCCCTCGGGCGATCAGATGCGGGCAATGATCGCCGCATCGGGCGTCAAGCGCATTGGCACGCCCGACGACATCGCAGTGGCAGTGGAGTTCCTTGTCGGTCACGGAGCGTCGTTCATCACTGGGACCGACATCCTCGTCGACGGAGGGACGGTCGCGGCGCTAGCGTACGGTCGCCGGTGACGGGCTGCAGGGCGCTACTCTCGATGCACACCCGGGAAGGAGTGACGTGTATATCGAACAAGCACTTGACGCGGCGCGCGAGCGCCTCGCTCCGATGATGGCAGGTCAGGTGAGCGACTGGCTCGCCAGGGCAAACCGTCTACTGGGGCCTGCAGCGGCTCAGGGTCTCATCAACTCGCCGACGATCCACGCGCAGGTCGCGGAGTTCATCCTCGACGAGATCCGCGCGCGCGGAGCCTTGTGCGCTGAAGCGGTGATGGCAGGGGATGACGCTGAGACGAGCGGCGCGTCTCCGGAAGTCCTGGCCGCCGCCGCCGATCTGCTGCTCGGAGAGCACATCGATGACCTCGCGCGCATGCGGGACGGATTCGCGGATCTTGGTCGCGGCCAGACCATCCCCTCGCTGGTCAGGTGTCTCTCAGAGGGTCGTCGCGCTATCGAGGAGCGCATCAGCGCCGCGACGCTGCAGGTCGCCGACTGAATGCGGCCCGCCGCTCTCTGTCGTGAGCCGACCGATCAGGTCGCGCCGTTCCCCGCAGCCCGGGCCAGAGTCCCGGGTTGCGGGGAGCCGGCGGGCGCAGTCCGCCTCTCGGCTCCGAGGCCCCTGTTCGGCGCACATACACAGCACACGTCTCGGTGCATCGGGTTTCATGCCGGGAACCGGTCCGCCTCCTTGGGAGACGTGAGCACCCACACAACCCCCGCGAAGCGCCGACGGGAAGGCCGGGGCCGGGCCGCCAGCAAGGCCCGGCCCCACCTCGGCTGCTACTCCTCGTTCCTCATGTACGAGTAGCCGAGACGACCCTCGGCATCGGTGGCGACGTGCAGGCGTCGCGGCGCGTCCGGGTCCCCGAACCGGTAGTCACCCTGCATCACCCCGCCGGTCGCCTTCCACGTGTAGATCTCAGCGATGTCGGTCGCGTCCTCGCCGATCGCCTCGATCATCTTCGTGGCAAGCGCGAGGTACTCTGCCTTGTCGGCGTCGGTGAACGCGTCGGGCGTCGCGCTGTCGACGTCCACCGCGTCGTCGGTGTACGTCCACTCCCACTCGCCGTCGACATCGCGGTGGGTGATGGTGATCGTCGCGACCTCGCCCGTCCACTTCACCGCGCCGTAGCCCTCCATGCTCTGCAGGACCTCGTATGTCCCATCGGCGACGGTGAGGCCGTAGCGCTCGAGGCCGACGCCGAGCAGCGCCTGGTAGAGGGCCTCATCGGCGAGGGGTGGCGGGGACTCCTCGGCAACCGAGTCGCGCGTCGTGCCGGTGTCCTCGGGCGTGGTGGTCTCCGCCGTCTCCGTGGGCTTCCCGGAGCAACCGGCGAGCAGGGCGATGACGAGCATGGCAGCGAGCGCGAGAAGTGCCGGTGTGCGAGGGCGCATGGTCTCTCCCGTCCGTCGAGGTCGGGTCAAGTCTAGCCGAGACGAACACCGCGCGGCGAGCGTGGACGCGAGGTCCTTCATGTGGGTATACGCCCCATAAGGGGGCGGCGCGTCAGGCAGCGCCGTCGGGGTGGCAGGGATGCGCGCGCTCGTCATCTACTGGTCGATCTCCGGCACCACCCGGGCCGTCGCTCAGAGCATCGCGAACGGGCTCGAGTCGGCTGGTGCCGACGCGGTCCTGCACGATCTCGCCAAGGGCGATCCGCCCGACCCCACGACGGCCGACATCATCGGACTCGGCTGTCCCGTGCACTACTTCCGCATGGCGGCTCCCGCGGCCCAGGCCGCGGCCGCGTTGCGCGGGCTCGACGGGCGGTCGGGCTTCGCGTTCGTCGTGCACGGGACGTATCGGGGTGTGGCGCTCAACAGGGCCCGCGCGGCTCTGCGCCGGGCGGGCGCCCGGGAGATCGGCGTGTTCAGCTGCCGCGGCGACGACCGGTTCTTGGGCTACACGCGGCGCGGCTATGAGTTCTCTCCAGGTCGCCCGAACGGTGAGGACCTGGATCGGGCAGAACGCTTTGGCGCCGGTCTGGTGAGCGCGCACTTCTCGGCGCTGGCGGGGGCGCCTCCGCCGCTGCCACCCGAGGACCGTTCGCCCGGATGGGTGTACGCCGCCGAGCGCCTTGCCCTCGAACGCCATCTCGTCCACGCGGTCTACTCGCGCTTCATGAGCGCCGCGACCCAGCGCTGTACACGGTGCGGCCGGTGCGCCCGCGTGTGCCCGACGACCAACATCCGGTGGGCGAAGGGAGAAGTCCCTGCCTGGGGTCGGGAGTGCATACTCTGTCTCTCCTGTGCCGAGACCTGCCCGGAAGGCGCGGTGCGCTCGCCTCTCGATTGGCCGGTCTTCAGCCCATTCCTCGACTACAACGTGCGCCATGCGGCGCGAGATCCAGGGATAGAGCACGCGCGGGTCCGGCTCGTGAGGGGCCGGCTCCAACGGACAGCCGAGACAGACGGGCTGTCACCGACGGGAGGGGACCAGGATGGAGACGACGAGTGACGCCATCACGCTGGAGGATGCGCTACGCCTCTCGAAGAGCGAGAGCATCGGGCTGTATCGGGAGCACGTGAACCCCGGGTTGTGCACGCTGCTCGGCATCATCGGCTTCGACCGGCGCTTCGTCGCAGCTCACGGCACGACGGTCGTGGACGATCGAGGCGTGGAGTACCTGGACTTCCTCGGCGGCTACGGAGCGCTCAACTTCGGCCATAACCACCCCGAGATCGTGGCGGCCGTCCGCGCGGTGGAGGACATGCCCAACCTCCTGCAGGCGAGCATCGGCTGCCTCGTGGGCCCGCTCGGGGCGAGCCTGGCGGCCATCCTGCCGGGAGAGCTCAGCCGGAGCTTCTTCTGCAACAGCGGTGCCGAGGCCGTGGAAGGCGCGCTCAAGCTGGCGCGCGTCGCGACCGGACGCACGGACTTCGTCTACGCCGACGGGTCGTTCCACGGCAAGTCGTTCGGTGCGCTCTCGGTCACCGGTCGCACGAAGTACCAGGAGCCGTTCGCCCCGCTCGTCCCGGGGTGCCACATGGTCCCGTTCGGCGATGTCGATGCGCTCGGACGCGCGCTTGACGAGCACGAGTGCGCGGCCTTCATCATCGAGCCGATCCAGGGCGAAGGCGGCATCGTGGTCCCGCCTGACGGCTACATGGCCGCGGTGGCCGAGAAGTGCCGTGAAGCCGGCGCGATGCTGATCGCCGATGAGATCCAGACCGGCCTTGGGCGGACGGGCGCCGTGTTCGCGGTGGAGCACGAGGGGGTCGTGCCGGACATCATGACGACCGCGAAGAGCCTGGGCGGCGGCGTGATGCCGCTCGGCGCCTTCTCGACGAGCGCGCCGGTGTGGGACCGCGGCTTCGGCGGGACGGAGCGTTGCGCGCTGCACACCTCCACGTTCGGCGGCAACGCGCGCGCGATGGCCGCCGGCCTCAAGGCGATCGAGATACTCGTCCGGGACGACCTCGCGAATGCCGCTGCCGTCAAAGGCGCGCGGCTCAGACGGGAGCTCGACCGGATCGCCGAGGAGAGCGCGCTCATCAAGGAGGTGCGGGGGCGGGGATTGATGCTCGGCATCGAGTTCTACGAGCCGCGTGTCGCTAAGAAGCTATCCGCCGAGTACCTCGCCGCGTCGGTCGCTGGGCTGCTCCTCGAGGAGCACGGGATCATCACCGCATACACGCTCAACAACCCCAACGTCATCCGGCTGGAGCCGCCGCTGACCGTGACGGACGAGGAGATCGACCGCGCCATCGCGGCGATCGACGCCGTGGTCCGCAAGCATCACGGGTTTGCGGGCGTGATGGCGGGTCTCGGCAAGACCATGCTCTCGCGGCATCGCTGAGAGCGTCGCGTGTGCCGGGATCGTCCCCGTCGTCGTGTCGGCGGCAGGCGCACTCCTGCTACCATCACATCATGTACCGGCGATCCCACAGCACGCTTCCCGGTCCGGCAGGCGCCGCCGCGTTGTGCGCGGCGCGCCGGTGCTCGTACCGCGCCGGAGGCCCGTCGTGAGCGACGCGCTCCGGATCGACGCTCTCGTCGCCGAGATCGGCTCCACCACCACGGTGGTGAGCGCGTTCGCCGGCCTCTCCGCCTTTCCCGACACCGCCCCGCGTCTGCTCGGCCAGGGATTCGCCGCGACGAGCGTGGACGCCGGTGACGTCGGCGTGGGGCTCGCCGCCGCGCGTGCGATGCTGGAGGAGCGGCTCGGGCCGCTCGACCCCGGCGTGACGCTCGCGACCTCCTCGGCGGCGGGCGGCCTGAGGATGACCGTGCACGGTCTCACGGCCAAGATGACCGCCATGGCCGCGCGCGAGGCCGCGCTCGGCGCGGGCGCGGTGGTGCGCTACCAGACGGCGGGACGCCTGCGCGACGGCGACCTGCGCGAGATCGACGCCGTGCGACCCAATCTCGTGCTGCTCGCGGGCGGCGTCGAGGGCGGGGATGCCGAGGTGGTGCTCGCCAACGCCGAACGGCTGGCAGAGCTCGCTTCTCGG
Source organism: Anaerosomatales bacterium (assembly GCA_030019445.1). Taxonomy (GTDB): domain Bacteria; phylum Actinomycetota; class Coriobacteriia; order Anaerosomatales; family Anaerosomataceae; genus JASEEU01. Next base: position 8,467 of record JASEEU010000006.1, read on the forward strand.
CCGGTCGTGGTGTACGCGGGGAACTCGGCGGTCGCTGAAGAGGCGCGCGGGCTGCTGGAAGCGGCGGGCTTCCGGGTGCGGGTCACGCGCAACGTCTACCCGGCCGTGGACGAGCTCGACATCGTCCCCGCGCGCCATGTCATCCACGACGCGTTCGAGGAGCACATCACGCATGCGCCCGGCATGGAGCGCATCGGCGAGTTCGTGAGCGGCGCCATCCTCCCCACGCCGGGAGCGGTGCTCATCGCCGCGGAGCTGCTGGCCGCCGCCGAGGGCGACCTCGTGGTGGTCGACGTGGGCGGGGCGACGACCGACGTCCATTCGGTCACCGACGGCACCGCCGAGATAGCCGCCATCAGCACCGAGCCGCAGCCGCACGCCAAGCGCACGGTCGAGGGCGACCTGGGGACGTTCGTGAGCGCCGAGACGGTCGCCGAGCTGCTCCCGCCCGACGACCGACCGGACCCGCTGCCGCCGGCGCTGCCGACCACGCCCACAGAGGTCGGAGCGGCAGCGCTGCTCGCGCGGACGGCCACCGTCGCCGCGGTGCATCGGCACGCGGGGACGCTCACGCACCTGTATACGCCGACCGGGCGCAAGACCGTCGCGCGTGGTCGCGACCTGACGGCGTGTCGGCTCGTCATCGGCACCGGCGGGGCGCTCACGCGGCTGCCCGACGGCGCGGGGATGCTGCGCGCCGCGATCGGTGAAGGCGGGGAGCGGCTCCTGCCGCCCGCCGACGCCCGCATCGCGCTCGACGCCGACTACGTGTTCGCCTGCTGCGGTGCGCTCGCGTCGCGCTTCTCGCCGGAAGCGGTCGTGGCGCTCATGCGCGCGAGCATCGGCGGCGACCGGTGACGACGATGACTCGACAGCGGTCTCATGACGATGGAGGAGGACGCGCATGATCGCACGGGCCCGGGTGACGGTCGACCTGGCCGCGATAGCCGAGAACACGCGCACCGTCGTCTCGGCGCTCGGCGGACGAGCGGTCGTGGGTGTGACCAAGGTGACGTGCGGCTCGCCGCGCGTGGGCCGCGCGATGCTCGCCGGTGGCGCGACAGCGTTGGCGGACTCGCGGCTGGAGAACCTCGCCGGTCTGCGTGACGCCGGTATCGACGCGCCGCTGTGGCTGCTCCGCGCGCCCGTCCCCGCGCTGGCCGAGGAGGTCGTGCGGCACGCTGACGTATCGCTCGAATCCGAGCTCGAGACCCTCGAGGCGCTGGACGTCGCGGCGGGACGGCTCGGGAAGCGTCACGCCGTCGTCGCGATGGTCGACCTCGGCGACCTGCGCGAGGGCATGATGCCCGAAGCCCTGCCCGCGTTCGTCGAGCGCGCCGAGGCGCTCGCGCACACAGACCTTCTCGGCGTGGGCGTGAGCCTCACCTGCTACGGCGCCATCGTGCCGGATGAGGCCAACCTCGGCGAGCTCGTGGCGCTTACGCAGTCTGCAGAAGCCCTCACCGGTCGCCGGCTGCACGTGAGCGGCGGCATGTCGAGCTCGCTCGATGCGCTCGTCGGTGGCGTACTGCCTCCGCGCGTCGACGGTCTGCGTATCGGCGAGAGCATCCTGCTCGGCGTCTCGACCGTCACGCGTGAGCCGATCCTCGGACTGCGCACCGACGCGATCGTCGCCGAGGCGCCCGTCATCGAGGTCATGCGCAAGCCGAGCCTGCCGAGAGGGACGAGCGCGCAAGACGCCTTCGGAGGTCGTCCGGCGTTCACGGACCGCGGCGAGCGGCTCCGTGCGATCTGCGCCATCGGCCAGCAGGACGCCGTGCCCGCGGGGCTCCGGCCGCTCGATGCCGGCGTCGAGGTGCTGGGCGGCTCGAGCGACCACCTGGTGCTCGACGTGGACGACATGGCGTCGCCCCCGCGCGTCGGAGACGCGCTCCGCTTCCTCCCGGGCTACTCGGCCACGCTGCGCCTGTTCACCTCGCCCTACGTTGACAAGCGGTATGTGGGAGGCGACGAGGGGTAGCTGCCAGACCGCATGCGGCACCGCAGCGGCGATACCCGTTGCGCTCTCACCGGCGGTGGTATAGTCGCAGATAGGATTCATCAGGCGCTGAGGGGCGCCGTGATGGTAGGCGCCTCGGCGCATCTGCGCGGGGAGCGGGGGGCAGCATGAACGAGGATCCCGAGGGAACCGGCCACGACTCCGAGCAGCCGAAGGTCTACCGGATCGCTCAGATCGACGCGCCGGGAGCATCCAAGATCGATCGGCGCACCTTCGTGAAGGCCACCGCAGCCAGCGTCGGCGCCGCTGCGGTCGTCTCGATGACCGGCTGCGACCCGGATGACGAGGAGCCCGCCGAGGAGCCCGCCGAGGAGCCCGTCGAAGAGCGTGCCGCGGAGCCCCAGAGCGAAGAGACCACGCCGGACGTCGACATCGATTGCGAGTGCGACACCGTCTGCACCTGCGAGAGCGTCTGCACGTGCGACAACGAGTGCACCTGTGACGACGTCTGCACCTGCGAGGGCGTCTGCACCTGCGAGGGAGACTGCTCCTGCGACTCGGTATGCACCTGCGAGGCTGTCTGTACCTGCGAGGGCGACTGCACGTGCGACACGGTGAGCAGCGGAGGCGGCCACTACTGGTACCCGTGCTGAGACGCCGCGCGTCAGGCGGGTCATCGGCATGAGCATCCAGTGGCGCCCGCTCGCTCCGACCGTCTTCCTGGTCTCGCGTGACGGCGGCCGGCCGCTGCTCTACGCCCCGCTCCAGGGCCTCGTCATGGAGACCAATGCGGCGTACGCCGAGCGGTTCGCCGCGGCGCTCGGAGGCGACGAGGGGGCCGCGCGCTCCATCGGAGTGGAGCCGGAGCTGCTCGTGCGGCTGGCCGAGGTCCCCGACGCGGTGAGTCGTCGGCTCGACCCCGAGTGGCCGGACGCCTTTGCGCCCGCTGCTGTGACGCTCTTCCTCACACACAAGTGCACGCTGCGCTGCGCGTACTGCTACTGCGACGGTGGCGCTGGTCGCGACATCGAGTGGCCCGTGCTCGTCTCGGCGGTCAGGTTCGCGCTCGGCAATGCCGCACGGGCGGGGCGTGACCTCAAGGTCGCCTTCCACGGCGGCGATGTCGGCGCGGTGTGGCCGCTGTTCGAGCGCGCGGTCGGCTTCATCACGGAGGAGAGCGCCGCGGCCGGCGTGCGCCCCGTCCTCTCGATCGGCACCAACGGCGTCTACACGCCCAGGCAGGCGGCGTTCATCGCACGCCACGTCCGCAACGCGACCGTGTCGATAGACGGGGTGGCCGAGGTGCACGACCGCTACCGCACGCGCCCGGACGGCGGGGCCTCGCTTGACGACGTGCTGCGTACGCTGCGCGTCTTCGAGGACGGCGGGCTCGCGTACTCGGTCCGCATGACCGTGACGGCCGAGTCGCTTCCGCGACTGGCCGAGAGCGTCGCCTTCATCTGCGAGAACACCGCGGCGCGCTCGATCCGTGCCGAGCCGCTCTACACCCGCGGGCGTGCGACCGCGTCGGACCTGCAGGCACCCGAACCCGAGGCGTTCGTGCCGGCGTTTCGCGAGGCCCGCGCCGTCGCCGCGGCGCACGGGCGTCGCCTTACCTACTCCGGCGCCCGTCTGTCGGGTGGATCGACGGCGTTCTGCTCGTACCCGAGCCCGACGTTCGGCGTGACACCCGACGGTGATCTCACGTGCTGCTATGAGATCCTGCACCCCGAGGACCCGCTCGCGGGGGCGTTCTTCTACGGGCGCATCGCCTCCGACGGTGCGATCGAGGTCGACGCGGAGCGCGTCTCGGCCATCCGCGCCGGTGCCCGGGAGCGCCGTCTCGGCTGCGCGCACTGCTTCTGCGTGTTCGCCTGCGCGGGGGACTGCGCCGCCAAGGCGATCGACAGCGGTCGTCCCGCCGGCGGGGCGACCACGCGGTGCGAGATCACGCGCGCGCTCGTCTACGACATGCTGCTGGCCGCGCTGGAGGGCGCGCGCTCCGACGGCGAGCGGGTGCTCGTGCGCAAGGCCGAGCCGTGACGCTGCCGCTGCCCGATACCGTCGCCCGCATCCGGGCCGGAGCGCGATCGTTCGCGGTGCACGCGCCCGAGCGTGCGGCGACGGCGCTCGCGTGGGTGGACCGGGCCAACGGCATCCGCCGCGCGGTCCCCTCGGCCAACGTCGAGGACGGCGGCGAGACCGTCCGCCTCGGCGAGCTGTCGGCCGGCTGCATCGCCTGCAAGCGCGGCAGCTGGGACTGCATCTTCATAACGATGCGCTGCGATCTGGCGTGCCCGTTCTGTCTGCGGCCCACCGGCATCGCGCTCGATGCCCCGCGCTCGGCGCTCGGGGGCGACGTCGCGACGCTTGCCGAGCGGTACGCCACCTGCGGCGTCACCGGCGCGAGCTTCTCGGGAGGCGAGCCGTTCCTCGAGGCCGAGACGGTCGTCGACTGGACGCGCGGCCTACGCGAGGCGCTGCCGCACCTCTATCTCTGGGCGTACACGAACGGCCGCGCGCTCACCCCCGGGCTCATCGGCCGGCTCGCGGCGGTGGGCCTGGACGAGCTGCGCTTCGATGCCGCCGCCACCGGCTACGCCGACGCGCACGTCGACGCGATGCTGGCCGAGGCGGCCCGCGCCCTGCCCGCGGTCGCGGTCGAGGTACCCGCGATCCCCGCGCAGCGCCTGGCGCTTCTCGGCTCGCTCGAGCGTTGGGCCGAGCACGGCGTGCGCTACCTCAACCTCCACGAGCTCGTCTACGAGCAAGGGACTGCGTCGGGCCGCATGGCGGGACGGCGCGCTCGGGTCGTCATGCCCGACGGGCACCGGTGCGAGACCGATCCCGACAGCGTGACCGTCACGCAGGCCGTGCTGGCGCGCGTGCACGAGGAGGGGTTGCCGCTTGCCGTCAACGACTGCTCCCTCGCCAACAAGGCTCGCCAGGCGCGCGGGCGCCGGCGGCGGCTCGCGACGTACTCGCTGCGGCCGTACGAGGTGATGGACGCCGAGGGCGTCGCCACCTCCGCGGTGCTCTTCGACGAGACCGCGGTGGAGTTCGTCCCCCTGGCCGAGTGGGAGACGCGCCTTACCGGACGCCCCGGCGGATGGAGCGCGGCCAGAGTCGCCCGGCTGCTGCCGCTCGACCCCGAGGAGCTCGGCGAGTGGGTCGGCTTCGAGCTGCTGGCCGAGGGGCGGTGAGCGCGATGACGACCGAGCCCGCCGCGCCGCGCGCCTTCGAGCCCGAGTGCCTCACGCTGTTCGTCAACAACGCCTGCAACCTCGCCTGCGCGTACTGTCACGCCACGCCGGCCGCCACCGCCGGCCCGCCGCTCTCGGCCGACACCGTCGCGGCGGCGGCCGACATCGTCGCGATGTCGTGCGCGCGTCGCGGCGTCACGATGACCCTGGCGTTGCACGGCGGCGGCGAGCCGCTGCTCGACCGCGACGAGGCCGCGCGCCTGCTCGCGATCGTGCGACAGCGGGCCGAGAGGGCCGGCGTGCCGCTCACGACGTACGTCGCCACCAACGGCGTCGTGCCCGAGGAGACCGCGCGATGGGCGGCGGGCGCGTTCGACCTCATCGGCCTGTCGTGCGACGGTCCCCCGGACGTCCAGGACGCGCAGCGACCGCGGCGGGGCGGAGGCGCGTCCTCGGCAGCGGTCGAGCGGACGGCGGCCGTGTTGCGCGAACGCGGTGCCCGATTCCACGCGCGAGCCACCATCACGTCTGAGACGCTCGATCGGCAGCCGGAGGTCGTGGCGTATCTGGCCGAGATGGTCCGCCCCGCGGAGATCCGCCTCGAGCCGGCGTACGCGAACCCCGGCGCGCTGGCGGCGCTGCGCCCCGGGGATGCCGGAACGTTCGTGGCGGGCTTCAGGCAGGCGCGATGCGACGGTGCGGCGCGCGACGTCCCCGTCACGACCTCGCTGCTGCGTCCCGACGAGCCGCACGGACCGTACTGCAACGTGCTGCGCGGCGTGGTGAACCTCGTCCCGGGCGGGACCGCGACCGGCTGCTTCCTCGAGTCGCGACCGCCGGAGATCGCCGCACGCCGCGTGCGCGTCGGCGGACCCGACGGCCCCGGCGGGCGCTTCACGCTCGACCATGCGCGGATCGCGGAGCTCACCGCCGTGTGCGCGCGGGTGCCCGACGAGTGCCGCGGCTGCGCGATCGAGCACGCGTGCTCCCGCGGGTGCCCGGATGTGTGCATGCTCGCGCCGGACCCGACCGGACGCCTCGCCGACACCTTCCGGTGTCGGGCGCAACGCCTGCTCGCGGGGGAGGTGGCGCTCGCATGAGCCGTCGCGTGCCCCGCGCCGACCCCTACGAGGTCTTCGCGCTCCCGCTGCAGGACCGCTGGCTCGTCTTCGCTCCGGGCACCTGGAGCGCGGCGCTCATGAACCACTCCGCGCTCGGCGCGCTCGCCGAGTGTCTCGAGCCCGATCACCGCGCGCCGTCGCTCGAGGCGCTCGAGCTCTTCCAGGCGCTCACGATCGCGGCGCCCGACGCGCGGCACGCGCGTGCGGACGCGTCGCCCAAGCTCGTCATCATGCCCACGCGCGCCTGCAACATCGCGTGCGTGCACTGCGACTTCGGCGCCGCCGATGCGCCGCTCACCGTCCTCGACCCGCGGGTCGCGTACCCGCTCATCGACCGCGTCGCGGCCTCGCTGGGCCGTGCCCGCGGCGGTGACCGCACGCTGCGCGTGCACTTCTTCGGCGGCGAGCCGGTGGTCGCGCTGCGCTCGCTCAAGGCGATCGTCGCGCATGCGCGGGCCGCGGCACGCCGCCACGGCGTGCGCGCGCGCTTCGAGCTCACCACCAACGGCGTCTGCGGCGAGGCGGCGCGCCGTTTCCTCGGCGAGGAGATCGACACCGTCGTCGTGTCGCTCGACGGCGACGAGGCCACGCACGACGCGATGCGTCCGCGCCGCGACGGTCGCGGGACGTTCGCCGAGGTGGCCGAGACGATCCGCGTCCTGCGCCGCTACCCGATCGAGCTCTGCCTGCGCACGTGCGTGACCGACCGGTCGGTCGAGGCGATGCCCATGCTCGCCGAGCGCTTCTCGGCAGAGTTCTCGCCCGACGCCATCGCGTTCGAACCGCTGGCCGAGACGGACGGCGCCCGGGCGGCGGGCCTGCACGCACCGGACCCCTACGCGTTCGCGCGCGGCTTCATGGCCGCCGAGGCGATCGCCGCCGAGCACGAGGTGCGTGTCGTGAGCGGCCCGGCCGAGCTCGTCGGCCCGCGCGCCACGTCGTGTCCCCTCGGCACCGGCTCGCTCATGCTCTGGCCTGACGGCGCGATCACCGCGTGCTACCTCGATCCCGGGCGTTGGCGTTCGCGCGGCCTCGAGTTGTCCCTCGGCCGCGTCGACGCGTCGGGCGCGGTGCGCGTGAACAGCGAGCGCCTTGCGAGGATCGCGTCGAGCCTCGCGGACACGCCGCGCTGCGCGCGCTGCTTCTGCCGCTACACCTGCGCGGGCGGTTGCCACGTTGAGCAGACGCCTCCGGGCTGCGCGCCGGAGTACGACGACCGCTGCGTCGCGACGCGGCTCATCACCGCGTGCCGGCTGATGGTGACCATCGGCGTCGGGTCGGAGGCCGCCGACATGCTCTTCTCGGCCAGCGCCGCCGAGGCGCTCGCGCTCCACGCCGACGACCGGCTCCGCAGCTGGGCGAAGGTGCTCTGAGATGGCGAACCTCTCCATCACCCGCCGGTGCGCGCGCGGATGCGACTTCTGCTTCGCGTCGGCCGAGCGCGGACGCATGCCGCTCGACATGTCCGCCGAGATGTTCGGCCGCGCGCTCGACTTCCTCGAGCGCTCCGGCGTCCCCGACGCGCGGCTGCTTGGCGGCGAGCCCACGCTCCACCCGGCGTTCGGCGTGCTCGCGCAGCGCGCGCTCGACCGCGGCTTCGCGCTCACGGTGATGACGGGCGGCCTCGTGCCGGCCGCCGAGCTCGCGTACCTGGCGTCGATGCCCGACGGGCGCGTGAGCGTCTACCTGAATGCCGCGCGTCCCACCGACGATGAGTCGCTCGTGGCGGCGCAGCGCGCGGTGTGCGCCGCGCTCGGCCCGCGTGTCGAGCTCGGCCTGACGCTGCGCTCGGCCGATGACGACCCGGCGTTCCTTCTCGGCCTCATCGCCGAGCACGACCTCCGTCCGAGCGTGCGGCTCGGCATCGCGCACCCGGCGATCGGCGCGGCGAACCGGGCGGTGCCGGACGCGGAGCTCCGCGCGACCGGTGCGACGATGGAGCGTTTCGTCGAGCGTGCCGAGAAGGCCGGCGTGAGCGTGGGGTTCGACTGCGGCGTGACGCCGTGTCTGTTCTCGGCGGCGTTCCGTGCGCGCCGACCCGCGCTGGCCGAGACGCTCGGCACGCGCTGCGCGCCCATCGTAGACGTGCTCCCGGAGGGGGCCGCCGTGGCGTGCTACGCGCTCGCGCCGGCGGCGCGGCTGCCGCTCGGCGACAGCGACACGCGCGCTGAGGTCGTCCGCCGGCTGGACGGCGCGCTCGCCGGGTTGCCGGTCGGCGTCTTCCCCGAGTGCGACGCATGCGCGCACCGCGCCGCCGGGCACTGCACCGGCGGCTGTCGCGCGCGCGCGGTCATCGCCCGCCCCACTGCCGTGACCGCCGCCCCCGGGGAGGCGTGATCGATGCGCTGGGTGCTGCCCTACATCGACGAGCCGCCCGACTTCTGGGAGCGCGTGGCCGAGACGGTCGCCCCCGACCCGCTGCTCGTGTATGCGCCGCTGCCCGGCGACCCGCTCGGCACCGGCCGTCCGCCGCAGCCGACCGCGCATCTCGACGAGCTGCTCGACGCCCGCACCGTCCCCGTGGCGGCCCTCGTGAACCCGATCGTCCACGAGGGCCCGGCTGAGCGCGCGTTCGCGTCGCTCGAGCCGACGCTCCGTCACGCCGTGGAGCAGCAGGGAGTGGCCGAGGCGGTCCTCGGCAGCGTTGGCCTCGCGCGGCTCGTGCGCGCGGCGCTCCCGACGCTCCCGCTTGCGGCTTCCACGCTGCTGGAGATCACTGCGCCCGTGCAGCTCGTCTACCTCGAGGGCGTCTTCGACACGATCACGCCGGGCGACCGCGTGATGCGCGACGCCGTCGCGCTGCGCGAACTGCGCGACGGGTGGAGCGGGCGCGTGCGACTCATGGTGAATGAAGGGTGCCTGCCGGGCTGCGTCTACCGCACGCAGCACTTCTTCGAGATGAACGCCGGCGAGCCGATGCCGGCCTCGCTCTGCGCCGGTCTGCTCGAGCGCGAGCCGTGGCTCGCACTCACCGGCGCGTGGGTGCTGCCGCAGCACCTCGAGCTGTTCGACGGGCTCTACGACGAGCTCAAGCTCGACGGCCGCGTCACGCTCGCCGACCCCGGACGATACCTGCGCGTGCTCCGCGCGTACGTGGAGCGCACGCCGCTCGCCCTCGGCGAGATCGGCGGCGGTCCCGCGACCGCGGTCTCCGTCCCCGCGGTGAGCCGCGCGTTCTACGTCGCCACTCTCGCGTGCGACAAGTCGTGCGCCACGTGCGACGTCTGCCGGGAGTACTACGCAAGCGGGGGACCGTGAGCGCCGCCGCCGGGCGCCACCGCGCGGCATGGGAGCGGGCGCGGGCGCGCTATCCGGCCTCCGGCCACCTGCCGCTGCCGCGCTGGGCCACACGCGGCTATGCCGAGACACCCGCCGCGGCCTGGGACGCGCTCCGTTCCGACGCGGGCCGCAGTCGCGGTCCGCTGTCCATCTACGTGCACCTGCCCTTCTGCGCCACACGTTGCCCGTTCTGCGATTGCCACGCCACGCGCGTGCCGCGCGACGGTGGCGACATCGTCGAGCGATACCTCGCCGTGCTCGCGCACGAGGTGGTGAGCTGGGCGTCGATACGCGGGTTGGCCGAGAGGCCCGTCACCACCGTGCACTTCGGCGGCGGTACCCCGCTCGCGCTGGGGACGGACGCGTTCGGCGGTGTCGCGTGCGCGCTTCGCGACGCGCTCGGCACGCACGAGGGCACCGAGTGGGCGCTGGAGACGACCTCGCGGACGCTCGATGCCGACGCGCTCGATGCGCTCGACCGTCTCGGCTTCACGCGCATCCACGTCGGCGTGCAGAGCCTCGACCCTGACCAGCGCCGCCTGCTCGGCAGGCGCGAGCCGCCCGCGACCGTCATCGAGCGTATCCGGGCATGCCGCGAGCGCGGGTGGGTCGTCTCGGCGGACCTCCTCTACGGCCTGCCGGGACAGACGAGCGCAACGCTCGCCGGGGACATCGAGCAGCTCGCCGGCGCCGGCATCCAGGGCGTGTCGCTCTATCACCTCAACGCCGGGCCGCACAACGCGCCCTTCGTGCGCCGGCACGGGCTCGACGCGCGTGGCGAGGCGCGTCTTGCCGCCGACTTCTCGCTCATGGCCGAAGCCGCCGAGACGCTCCGCGCGCTCGGCTTCGGGCGCAACCACGTCACGCACTTCGCGCTTCCCGCCGATGAGAACCGCTACGCGCGCCACGCGCTGCGCGGGGAGGACCTGCTCGCGCTCGGCTCGTCGGCCGACGGCGTGATCGGCGACCGATTCTACCGGCATGTCGAGGTGGACGCGTACGCCGCCGCGCCGTCCGGTGTCGCCGCGACCGACGTCCCGCCACCGCTCGAGGGCGCGGGCGTCTTCACGCCCGCCGAGCGCCGTGCCCGGCCCCTCGTGACGCGCCTGATGTCTGCCGAGGTCGACCGCGCCGGTCTCGACGCGCGATCGGTCGCATTCTCCGAAGGGCTTGTCGCCGACGGCCTGCTGGAGCCCGTCGCCGCCGGGTGGCGGCTCACCGATGCCGGCGCCTGGTTCGCGGGTGCGATCACGGCCGAGGCATGGGAGCTCCACGCCACGACCACCCGATGATGTCGGGCCCGCGTCCGGCGCAGAGCGTGAAGGAGCACTGCAAGCTCGCCATCTCGGCTGGGCGTGACACGGAATCGCCGACGCCCATCGCCCCGCGCTTCTTCAGCCGAGAAGCCGGTCGATCCGCCGGGCGCCGTCCCCGGCCAGTCTGAACTCGAACGCCTTGCCGCGCTTGCGCTGCTGCAGGTAGCCGGATTCGACGAGCTTGATGAAGTCCTGGCGCGCCGTCTCATACGCGAGTTCGCGCGTGCGGGCGTGGTGCTTGATGGTGAATGTGGTGTCCGGCTGGCGCAGCGCTCGGTCGAGTACGAACGCCTGACGATGGTTGATGCCGAGCGGCTCGAAGCGGCCGGTCACCTCCCGGAAGCGGATCACGCGTCGCCGGAGTTCGGCTTCGCCGAAGTCGTGGGAATCGCGGATCACCTCCAACTGGTGGATGAAGCGCGCGGTGAGGTCGCCGCCAGCCTCTGGGAGCAGCTGCAGGCGCTTCCCCCGGTCGACGATGCCGGTAAGCCGGTACCCATGTCGGAGCGCGAACGCCATGGACACGAGTCGCCCCACAAGGTAGTTGTACTGATCGAACGGGCGGACGCGCCGTATCCACCACGCGAGGGCGAGGGTCTTCACCAGCGGGTGAACGAACGGGACGTCCTCGCTCTCGGTATAGGCGTGCATCGCCTGCAACTCGCCCGTGATGAGCGTCGCCGGCGTCGCCGGCACGCGGCCCTCCTCCACGCCCGTTGTATCGTCGCCCGCCCTCAGTACTCCCGCGTCAACCTCGCCTTCGCGCAGCAACCGGTGGACGTCGAGGATGAAGTCGGGCGTGATCGGACGACCGTGCATGTCCGGAAGCGCTCGCATGGCCCGGTAGAAGCGCACCGCCGTCACGCCCGCCTTGCTCGACGGCATGCTCTCCTCGTAGACGGCGGCGATGACCTCGTCTCTGGTCGCCTCCAGCGCCTCGGATGTGATCTCGCCGTCGGTCGTCTTGTCGAGGGCGACGAGCACCGCCTCCTCGACGAGCAGCCGGTCCTGGACGATCCACTCCTCGTCGTCAGGGAGCTCGGTCTTGCCGAGCAGGCTGCGCGAGGGCCAGCGGTCGATCTCGTAGAGCGCTCGCATCAACTGCGCTGTCAGCGTGACGTGCACCTGGAAGTCGCCCCACGCGCTTTCAAGCACGAGCAGGCCCGTTGCGCGTCGTATGGCCGAGATGAGCCTCCACACGCCTTCGCGGGGGACCCCGACGCCGATGCGTAGGCTCTGGAACCCCTCATGGTCGAAGTAGTCTGTGTTCGCCTCGGTGAACAACTGATCGAGCCGTCCCGACTCGAAGGCCTCGAAAACGCGGATGGCCTGCTGTGGATCGATCTCCCGGGACACGTCTCCCCCTGGTTTCTGCACTCGCAGTATCTGTGGTGCACACAAGCCTACCACGCGCCGGGTCACCGCTGTCTCGGCGACGGCGGCCTGGAATGCCAACCGTCGCCCACACCGATTAGCTACCGGAACCGCGCATTGTGGGGTGAAAGGTGTGAACAGTTGGAGGCGCCCTGCACAGAGGGGTCGTGCGGCGATTCACAAAGCCAGACAGCGCGATGCTAGTAATATACGGATAAGCCGCTCACAGCATACACTACAGCACACTATGGCGCGCAACAAGCCTTTTGCTACCAACAATGGGTTGACTAGTAGCAAACACCTTGCTTTAGTGAGTCCGAGGCTGGGGCACCAGCAACCTACTCGAGAGAACGGAAGGGGTGAGGGTATGGGTGAAGAGCTCTGGTTCGACTCGGCCATGTGGCTGGTCTGGCTCGCGCCGTTCGCTGGCGTGCTCGCCGCAGGGCTCACACGCCGCCGTGACCCGGTGATCGAGGGCGACCGCGTGCTCAGGCACGATCCGGCCGCGATCCTCGAGCACTGGACCCACGGCATCGGCACGGCGGTGCTGCTCGCGAGCGGCATCGCGCTGGGAGTTTGGTTCACGCCGGCGCTCGTCGGGAGCGGCGAGCCGGCGCGGGCCTGGATGAACGTGCACTTCGCGGCGACCGTGGTGGTCCTGTTCGGGACCTTCTACTACGGCGCCAACACGCTGCTGGCGGTCAAGCGCTTCAAAGAGCACCTGCCCACCAAAGACGCGCTCGACTTCACCAAGCGTCACTACGGGCTCCTGCTCGGCTTCAAGAAGTTCACCTTCCCGCCCGAGCGCAAGTACTTCGAGTCCGAGAAGATGGCCTACCTGCTCGCGCTCGGCGCCACCGCCGTGGTGATCCTCACCGGCTTCGTGAAGGTCGCGGCTCACGCGGCCGACCTGCCGGCGGGGCTCATGGCGGTCGTGACGCCCGTGCACGACATCGCGGCCATCGCGATGCTCGCCTTCTTCCTCGCCCACGTCTTCTTCGCCGCGGTCCTCCCGGCGAGCTGGCCGGTCCTGAAGTCGATGTTCACCGGCTACGTCTCGCTCGAGCACGTCAAGAAGGAGCACGCGGGCTGGCTCGCCGAGCTCGAAGGGCGCGAGGTCTCCGAAGAGACCGGCCCTTCTGACGGCGCGGCCGCATGATCGGGTCGTCCCGACCCTGAAAGGATTCACCATGGCAGATACAGACAAGAACGCTTCGGTCGAGCAGGACTCCGCCGCACAGGCGGGCGTCTCTCGCCGTCAGTTCCTCACGGGGTTCGGCGGCCTGGGAGTGGGCGTCGTGCTCGGCGGCTCGCTCTTCAGGGGGTTCCTGCTCCCCGACGAGGTCGTTGCGATCCCCGCCTCGGACGGCTACCTGCTCGTGGACTCGAAGAAGTGCCAGGGGTGCAACACGTGCATGATGGCGTGTTCGCTCACGCACCACGGCGTGCAGAGTCTCTCGCTCTCGCGCATCCAGGTGGTCCAGGATCCGTTCGTGGCATTCCCCGAGGACAAGTCGGTGCTTCAGTGCCGGCAGTGTCCGCACCCCGCGTGTGTGGAGGCGTGCCCGACGAAGGCGATGCATGTGGACTCTGAGACCGGTGTCAGGACTGTCGACGCGGCCAAGTGCATCGGCTGCCAGGAGTGCGTCAACGCGTGCCCGTTCGATACGAGCCGCGTCGTCTGGAACACGGCCGACAAGCATGCGCAGAAGTGCGACCTCTGCAAAGACACGCCGTTCTGGAACGAAACGGGTGGGGCCGACGGAAAGCGTGCCTGCGAGCAGGTCTGCCCCGTGGGTGCCATCAGCTTCACCACGGAGATCCCGCTGCAGTCCAACGAGGGCTACGAGGTGAACCTGCGCGATGCGGGCTGGGCCAAGATCGGCTACCCGATCGACGATGAGGGCAAGATCAACCCCGCGACCGCGTCGGCCGCGCACTAGCGAACACCGGAACACGTCTGGCGCGCCACCGGCGACCGCCGGACGCTATCAGGAGGTAATGAGATGGCCAAGGACGGATACTGCGGGAAGATCCTGAGACTGGATCTCTCCGCGCGCACGCACTCGGTGATCGACACCGAGAAGTACCGGGAGTGGGGCGGCGGTCACGGGATGGGCTCAGCGATATTCTGGGACCTTGTCGAGGACAAGACCGTCTCGTGGGACGACCCCAAGAACATCGTGACGCTCATGACGTCGCCGATGTCGGGGACGATGGTCCCCTCTGCGTCAGGCCGCGTCGAGGTGCAGGGGATCGGAGCCTCGGGCTATCCGGTGCGCTGGTTCACCCGGTCCAACTTCGGCGGCCGATTCGGCGGACAGCTCAAGTACGCGGGCTGGGACGGCATCGTGATCGAGGGCCAAGCGGACGCCCCCGTATGGGTCGACATCGTGAACGGCGACGTCCAGTTCCGTGACGCCGCCGACCTGTGGGGCAAGGACACGCAGGAGACGCAGCGGTCGATCTGGTCGCTCAAGGATGAAGAGGCCCATGGCTGGACGAACATCGGCACGTCGCGCGACGCCGGCCGCACCACCCAGAAGCCTGCGGTCATCACCATCGGCTCCGCCGGGGAGAACCGGTCCTCGCTCGGTTGCCTGGTTCACGACGCCGGCAACGCGGCCGGTCAGGGTGGCTTCGGCGCGGTCTGGGGCGCCAAGAACCTCAAGGCGATCAGCGTCGTGGGGACCGGCATGATCGAGGTCGCCGATCCCGCCGGGCTCTTCTCGGCGCGCATGCTCGCCAAAGACGAGTACGCCGTCGCGCCCGGCCAGCAGGCGGCCCCGAACGGCCCCTCAATCGGCAAGGACGCGAAGCCGACGCTCTTCTACAAGCGCAAGACCGAGGTCACGATGGGTCCGCAGGCGTGCCAGGGCTGCATCAACGGTTGCCGCCCGCGGTGGAGTGACGGGCTGGCCAACGAGTCGTCGTGCCAGGAGACCGGCGTGTACACGACGTTCGATGCCCTGAAGCATGGCGCGCACACCGACGCGTCGGTCATCGCGACGGACCTCGTGCAGCGTTACGGGGTGAACTCCTATGAGCTCTCGCTCGGTCTCAAGTACCTGTACGCGCTCAATCAGATGGGCGTGCTCGGTCCCGGTCTGGAGATCGATGTCGACCTCGACTTCTCAAACATCGGCGAGACCGAGTTCGCGGTGGACTTCATCACCAAGGTCGCCAACCGCGAGGGTATCGGCGAGGACGTGGCCGAGGGCTTCGTGCGCGCCGCCGAGAAGTGGGGTCGCCTCGAAGCGGACTGGGCGTCCGGCGTGCTGGACTTCCCGTACTGGGGCTACGCGAACCACGGCTACGATCCGCGCTCCGAGGTCGAGTGGGGCTACAGCTCGATCATGGGCGAGCGCGACATGAACGAACACGGCTTCAACGCGCATATGTGGGGCGTCATCTACCACATGGGCGCCGGACTTGACGTGCCGGTCTCGGCGGAGCGTTACGCGGAGATCGTGACTTCCAAGATGGTGCCGTACGAAGGCGATCTCTCGATGGTCGACTACGGCACGCACAACATCTACTCGGAGTCGATGGCCAAGCTCGTCGTATGGCAGCGTCACTACACCCGGTTCTGGAAGCAGAGCGCGCTCTACTGCGACTTCCGCTGGCCGGACCTCGCCAACTTCTCGGCTGCGGACAACGTTGGCATGACGGGAGACGGGGAGCCGCTATTCTGGAACGCAGTGACCGGCGACGACATGACGTTCGCCGAAGGGATCGAGCTCGGGCGCAGGATCTGGAACCTGGACAACGCGATCTGGGTGTTGCAGGGTCGCCACCGCGACATGGTGAAGTTCGCGCCGTATATCTATGACAAGCCGGTCGAGACGAGCGTGGTCGGTCCCTTCTACCCGCTGGCCGGCACGGTGGACGGCGAGTGGACGTACATCAATGCTCTCGGACGTTCGCACGACCGTGACGGTGTCGAGCAGTGGAAGACTCACTTCTACAACCTCGAGGGCTGGGATGCCGCAACCGGCTGGCCCACGCGCGAGACGCTCGAAGATATGAATCTGGCGGGTGTGGCGGACGCCCTTGACGCCGCCGGGAAGCTGGGAGGCGCGTGATGACCTCCCTGCGCCCCCTCACCCGAGACGCGGCAGAGCGGTTCATGGCCCGCCAACCGTACGAGGCGCGCTTCCATGTGAGCCTCATCGGCAGGCACGGCGGCTTCCAGTCGATACCGGTGCTGTCCGCCGAGGAGTTCGTCAGGGTCGCGCGTGAGCTCGATCCGGTGTTCTCGGCCGACGCGCTCGCCGTGTGGGTCGCCGAACGGCTCGGCGATCCGGAGCTTGGCGAGGCGTTGCGGGAGGCGTGTCTGGCTGAGCCGGCGTTCCATCAGGCCCCGGCGGCGCACGTGTTGATGGCCGAGCGGCTAGCGGAGGCCGAGCAGGCTCTGGGGCTCGTTCCCGAGCGCACGGCCGGTGCCGACGCGGAGACCACGGTCGCGGCGGAAGCGTAGCGCAGGGACGGACCGTGGGGGCGGGCGGAGCGTTCGCCCCCACGGGTTGTCTCCGGAGAGCGCGAGCCAGGCGCCCGCTGTCCGGAGCCAACGGCGCTCGGCGCCCCCGGCTCCCGCGCCGCCGTCCCGTGCGCGCTCGGTCTCGATGAAGCCTGCGGTGCCGGCCACAGGTACACCTCCTTGGGAGATCGAACGCGACCCTCACCCTTACCTCCGGGTCGGTTGCGGCAGCGACGAGGGGGGCCGGGCGATGAGCAGCCCGGCCCCCCTCTCGCACGTATGCAGTTCTTCGCACGTCCTATGCAATATGCATAAGGAATAGATTCTCCTGCATCTAATGCGCTAGAATCTCGGTTTACTAGCTAGTGCGCCTTCGAAGATGAAGGAGGTAGGCGTATGTGGCATGAGCGGACACGCAAGCTTCTCGCGGTCGGGCTCGCGCTCGCGCTGGCGGCCAGCATGTTCGGCCTGGTCGGCTGCAACGGCACCGAGGACGGCGGCGAGGAGGACGGCGGCGAAGCGGGGGCTACCGAGACCATCAAGATCGGTGTCCACACCTCGCTCACCGGTGGCCTTGCCGACTATGGCTTTGCCGCCGCGGAGGCCCTGAAGATCGCGGCAGAGGACTTCTCGGGCTTCGAGGTCGACGGCACGACCTACGAGATCGAGCTGGTCATCAAGGACGACAAGGGCGAGCCAGCTGAGGCCCCCATCGTCGCCCAGCAGCTCGTGGATGAGGGCGTCATCGGCGTCATCGGCTGCCTGACCTCGGGCAACACGAACGCCTCGCTCCCCATCTACCAGTCGGCCGGTATCCCGGTGATCTCCGGTTCGGCCACCGCGCCTGACCTGACCGAGGCTGGTTTCGAGAACTTCTTCCGGACCTGCCTGCGCGACGACCTCCAGGGTGCGGCCATCGGCGAGTGGGCCGTTGAGCTCGGTTCCAAGAAGGCCGTCGTCATGGACGACCGCGGCGACTACGCCGTGGCGCTCGGCAACGAGGTCCAGGCGGCCCTCGAGGCGGCCGGCGTCGACGTTCTGCGCCAGGAAGGCCAGGAGGGTGACGTGGACTTCTCGGCCCAGGTCAACAACATCAAGAACTTCGGACCTGACGCGGTCATCTTCACCGGCTACCACCGCGAAGCGGGCCTGCTCTTCAAGCAGCTGAAGGAAGCCGGAGTTGACGCGCAGTTCATGGGCGGCGACGGCATCAAGTCCGATGAGATCGCCGCTGAGGCGGGCGGCGCCGAGAACGTCGAAGGCGCGCTCTGCACCTTCGGCGGCTTCGCCCAGGAGAACATGCCCGGGTACGCTGAGTTCGCGGCCAAGTTCCGTGAGGCCACCGGCAAAGAGGCCGGTCCGTACTCAGAGAACAACTACGATGCGCTCGGCGCGCTCGTGGACGCCATCAAGATCGCCGGCGGCACCGACGGCGCGGCACTGATCGATGCGCTGCACGAGGTGGAGTACGACGGAGTCCAGGGGACGCTGACCTTCGACGACAAGGGCGATGTCTCGGTTCCCGGAGGCGGCGGCACCGACCTCATCCCGCGCTTCGAGTTCACCGAAGGCACGTGGCAGTTCATCGGATAGCACGATCGTGACGCATGCATGCGCGGGGCCGGGCCAGCGTCCGGCCCCGCGTCATGTGCGACGACGGTCCCACTGCGGCGCGCCCGGCGTCCACGAGGGCCGTCTCTCTGGTAGAGTGTGATGCACCTCACGGGTGCTTCGCCACGGAGCGGATGCTCGCAGCGGTGACGGGAAGGTACGGATGAGTTTCGAGCACGTATTCAGTCTGACGGTGTCGGGGGTCACCGTCGGCATGATCTACGCGCTGATCGCGCTGGGCTACACGATGGTCTATGGCGTGCTGCAGCTGATCAACTTCGCCCACGGTGAGGTCTTCACCGTCGGCGGCTACATCGCCGCTTCGACCCTCATCTGGATCGGCGTCGACGCGAGCACGCCGCTGTGGGTGAAACTCGGCTACTTCGCGCTGGCGCTCGTGGTCTCGGTGGTTGTCACCGCCACGCTCGGTTGGCTCATCGAGCGGGTCGCGTACCGACCGCTGCGCGGGCGCTCGCGGATCATCCCGCTCCTCTCGGCCATCGGCGTGTCCATCTTCCTGCAGAACCTGCTCATCGTCATCTTCGGCCCCGAGCCGATCATCATGCCGACCGCGATCGTGCCGGCCGGCTTCGTGAACGTCTTCGGCGCCCGCGTGCGCATCCTGCAGATCATCGTGATCGCCGTTTCGTTGCTCTTGATGGCGCTGCTCACGTGGATCGTGAAGGGCACGCGCATCGGCAAGGCGATGCGGGCGACCTCACAGGACCGCGAGGCTGCCGAGATGATGGGCATCGAGACCAACCGCACCATCTCCTTCACCTTCGTCATCGGCTCGGCGCTCGCCGCGATCGGCGGCTTCATCGTGGCGATGTACTATGGCTCGCTGCAGTTCGACACGGGATTCCTCTACGGCCTCAAGGCGTTCACCGCCGCCGTCCTCGGGGGCATCGGCAACATCCCCGGCGCGGTCGTGGGTTCGCTCATCCTCGGCCTGGCCGAGAACTGGGGCGTCGGTCTCACGCTCGGCTTGCTCGCGTGGCTGTTCGTCGTGGGGCTCGCGCTCGGTCTCTACATCCAGATGGTGCATGCGCCCCGGCGTCGCATCGACCACATCGCCGACGAGTTCCGCACGCCGGAGTACGAGGGCCGCCTGAAGGCCGTCTACCGGCTCGCGCCGGTGGTGGCCGTCAAGACGCTGCTCTCGGAGCGCACCGACGCGCTCGTGCACGTCTCGGCACGGCACGCGGTCCAGCTCATGGCCGGCAACCTCGTCCTGTTCGCCTTCGCTGTCGTGTTCTTCATGAACGGCGATGTGCAGTTCTCGTCCAAGTGGCAGCACGTCATCTCGTTCGCGGTGCTCATGGCCATCCTCATGTTCCGGCCCTCGGGCATCCTCGGCGAGAACATCCAGGAGAAGGTGTAGCCATGGCCGGGACATTCAGGCGCGTGGCGGACGTGTTCGGGCGGATCCCGCGGTGGGTGTACATCGTGGCCGCGCTCGTGCTGGCGATCGTGTTCCCGATGCTCGAGCAAGCCGGGCTCATGCAGACGCTATGGCTGCGCCTCGGCACGAGGACGCTCGTCTATGTTCTGCTGGCGGTCGGGTTGAACCTCGTGCTTGGCGAGACGGGGCTACTGCACCTCGGCTACGTGGCGTTCTTCGCCGTGGGAGCGTACTCGACGGCCATCCTCTCCTCGCCGCGGCTCGGCATCCACTGGAACTTCTGGGTGATCATCGTGATCGCGACGGTGCTCGCGATGCTCTTCGGCTTCGTCATCGGCATGCCGACCCTGCGATTGCGCGGAGACTACCTCGCTATCGTGACCCTCGCCTTCGGCGAGATCACGCGCATGACGTTCAACAACTGGGAGAGCGTGACCAACGGCCCCGGCGGCATCCCGGGCATCTTCCCACCCAACCTGTTCGGGTGGGTGGTGGACAAGCCCGCCGAGTTCTTCTACCTGCTGCTCGCCAGCGTCGTCCTCGTCGTGTGGCTCCTCAACAACCTCAAGAAGTCGCGCGTCGGGCGCGCGTGGAACGCGCTCCGGGAGGACGAGATCGCCTCGCACCACTCCGGCGTGCGCCCCACGCAGGTCAAGATGCTTGCGGTCGTGCTCAGCTCGGGTATCGCCGGTCTGGCGGGCGCGATCTTCGCCTACTACCAGCAGTTCATCAACCCGACGTACTTCCTCTTCATGCAGTCGACGATCGTCGTCTGCATGGTCGTTCTCGGCGGCATGGGCTCGATCCCCGGCGCCATCGTGGGTGCGGTCGTGCTCGACGCCACGCCCGAGATCATCCGCCAGGCGTTCACCCAGTGGCTGCCCGACGCGCTCGGCTCGGACTTCCTGCCGGGCGTGCAGACGGCGTTGCAGACCGATTTCGACCGCTATCGGATGCTCATCTTCGGCCTCGTCATCGTGTTGATGGTGATATTCCGGCCCGAAGGGCTCCTGCCCGATCAGCTCTGGCGCCGCGAGGTCCACGACGAGGACCCGCGCGACCAGGAGCACACCCGCCAGCACCTCTTCGACTTCGAAGAGGGCGAGAAGGACCTGGAGGTGTAGCGGATGGCCGAAGTCGTTCTCGATGTCCGCAGCATCACCAAGACCTTCGGAGGCCTGAAGGCGGTCAACGACCTGTCGTTCGTCGTGCGCGAAGGCGAGATCGTCTCGCTCATCGGGCCCAACGGCAGCGGCAAGACGACCACGTTCAACCTGATCACCGGCCTTTACGAGCCGGACTCCGGCGACGTCTTGCTCAAAGACGAGTCCATCGCCGGTCTCAAACCGGGCCAGATCTACGAGCGCGGCATCTCCCGCACGTTCCAGATGCTGCGGCTGTTCTCCAACATGAGCATCCTCGACAACGTGCTCGTCGGCATGCACGGTCGCACCAGGGCGAACGTCATCGACTGCATGCTGCACACACCGCGTATGCGCCGCGAGGAAGCGGAGTCCGTCGCGCGGGCCAAGGAGATCCTCGGCCTGTTCCCCGGCCGCTTCCCCGCGAGCCGACACTCGCAGCCCGCGCTGTCGCTCTCGTACGCGAACCGCCGTCGCCTGGAGATCGCGCGCGCGCTCGCCGGCGAACCGGCGCTCTTGCTCCTTGACGAGCCGGTCGCCGGCATGAACCCCGCCGAGAGCCTCGAGGTCATGCGGCAGATCCGCGACCTGAGGGACATGGGCTACACGATCCTCATGATCGAGCACGACATGAACGTCATCATGGGCGCGTCAGATCGCGTGATCGCGATGGACCACGGCGAGAAGATCGCCGAGGGCGCGCCCCAGGAGGTAGCGAACGACCCCGCCGTTGTGGAGGCGTATCTTGGCAAGCGAGGCGCAGACACCGCTTCTTGAGTTCGTGGGCGTCCATACGCACTACGGACGCATCCCGATCCTCAAGGACGTCAACTACCGGGTCTACCCGGGTGAGATCGTCTGCCTGCTGGGCGGCAACGCCTCGGGCAAGTCGACGACGATGAAGACCATCCTCGGCATCGTGAAGCCGACCACAGGCAAGGTCTTCTTCGACGGCGAGGACATCACCGGGCTGCGCACCGCCGAGCGGATCAAGCGCGGTATCGCGACGGTGCCCGAGAACCGGCGTCTCTTCCCGCACCTCACCGTGCTCGAGAACCTCGAGATGGGCGCGTACACCCGCAAGGACGCTGAGGGCATCGCGTCCGACCTCGAGCGCGTGTTCGAGCTCTACCCGCGCGTGTTCGAGCGCCGCGCGCAGCGCGCCGGGACGCTCTCGGGAGGCGAGCAGCAGATGGTGGCGTTCGCGCGCGCGCTCATGTCGCGACCGCGCCTCATCATCATGGACGAGCCGTCCATGGGGCTCGCCCCGGCACTCGTCGACCAGTCGTTCGACACCATCGCCGAGATCAACAAGCAGGGCGTCTCGATCTTCGTGGTCGAGCAGAACGCCACCGCCGCGCTCTCCATCGCGAACCGCGGCTACGTCCTCCAGAACGGCCAGGTCGTGATGGAGGGCGCCGCGCGCGAGCTTCTCGAGAACGAGGAGCTCAAGCGCGCCTATCTCGGCGGGTAGCAGGCACCCCGCTCCGCGCGGCCGGCGAGACGCGTCGTGCTCTGCGCTCGCGAACCAGGTCTCCGAGACCTGCGGGCAGCATCCCAAGTATTGAACTATCAACTACTGATAGTCATTTCGTCAGTGAGCTGAACCTACCTTAACGCCCTCACCTCACACTGCCATGCCCTCAAGCAGGGGTTTCTCGCAATCAACCCTGCATGTAACTAGGGTTACTACCTCTCGTCTGCTCCGTTTAACTATCAGAGATTGCGAGATTGACACTATTAACTCCCTCCCTTTCGATAGAACGTGGCGGTCCGGCATCCGCCAGGGCCGTGGTGCGCACAGCACCCGGAGAGAACGGAAGGGGTGAGGGTATGGGTGAAGAGCTCTGGTTCGACTCGGCCATGTGGCTGGTCTGGCTCGCGCCGTTCGCTGGCGTGCTCGCCGCAGGGCTCACACGCCGCCGTGACCCGGTGATCGAGGGCGACCGCGTGCTCAGGCACGATCCGGCCGCGATCCTCGAGCACTGGACCCACGGCATCGGCACGGCGGTGCTGCTCGCGAGCGGCATCGCGCTGGGAGTTTGGTTCACGCCGGCGCTCGTCGGGAGCGGCGAGCCGGTGCGGGCCTGGATGAACGTGCACTTCGCGGCGACCGTGGTGTTCCTGTTCGGGACCTTCTACTACGGCGCCAACACGCTGCTGGCGGTCAAGCGCTTCAAAGAGCACCTGCCCACCAAAGACGCGCTCGACTTCACCAAGCGTCACTACGGGCTCCTGCTCGGCTTCAAGAAGTTCACCTTCCCGCCCGAGCGCAAGTACTTCGAGTCCGAGAAGATGGCCTACCTGCTCGCGCTCGGCGCCACCGCCGTGGTGATCCTCACCGGCTTCGTGAAGGTCGCGGCTCACGCGGCCGACCTGCCGGCGGGGCTCATGGCGGTCGTGACGCCCGTGCACGACATCGCGGCCATCGCGATGCTCGCCTTCTTCCTCGCCCACGTCTTCTTCGCCGCGGTCCTCCCGGCGAGCTGGCCGGTCCTCAAGTCCATGTTCACCGGCTACGTCTCGCTCGAGCACGTCAAGAAGGAGCACGCGGGCTGGCTCGCCGAGCTCGAAGGGCGCGAGGTCTCCGAAGAGACCGGCCCTTCTGACGGCGCGGCCGCATGATCGGGTCGTCCCGACCCTGAAAGGATTCACCATGGCAGATACAGAGAACGGCAAGGCACCCGAGCAGGCTGCCGCGGGAGTCAGCCGTCGCCAGTTCCTTACCGGTATCGGAGGGCTCGGCGTCGGCGCTCTTCTCGGCGGCGTGTTCGTCAACGGATTCCTGCTGCCTGAAGAGGTCGTTGCGATCCCCGCCTCGGACGGCTACCTGCTCGTGGACACCAAGAAGTGCGGCGGCTGCGAGAGCTGCATGCTGGCGTGCTCGCTCGTCCACACCGGACGGTCGAACATCAACCTGTCGCGCATCCAGGTCACGCAGAACCCGTTCAACGCGTATCCGAACGTGGTCGACGTGGTCCAGTGCCGACAGTGCCCGTATCCGAGCTGCGTGGACGCGTGCCCCACGGGCGCGATGCACGCCGATGCCGAGACGGGCGTCCGCATGGTCGACGAGGCGAAGTGCATCGGCTGCGAGCGCTGCGTGAACGCGTGCCCCTTCACCCCGTCGCGCGTGCAGTGGAACTACGAAGACGGTCACGCCCAGAAGTGCGACCTGTGCGCCAACACCCCCTACTGGAACGAAGAGGGCGGTGCGGACGGCAAGCAGGCGTGCGTGGCGGTGTGCCCGCACAACGCGATCTCGTTCACGCCGCGCATCCCCGTCCAGACGGACGACGGCTATCAGGTCAACCTGCGCAACGCGCACTGGGGCAACCTGATGTACCCCACGACCTGATGCGTCGCCCGGCAGACGACGCTCTCTGAGAAGGAGGCACAGCCAGATGGCACAAGGAGGATACGTCGGCAAGATCCTTTACGTGAATCTCACCGACGGGACCACGGAGATCATCCCCACCGCCGACTACGAGCAGTGGGGCGGGGGTCACGGGATCGGCTCGGCCCTGTTCTTCGATCGCGTGAAGGACAAGACGGTCGACGGGTTCCACCCCGACAACCTCATCACGTTCATGACCGGCCCCATGTCGGGCACGCTCGCGCCGTCGGCCTCGGGTCGCACCGAGATCACCGGCATCGGCGTCACGCAGTACCCGGTCGGCTGGTTCACCCGCTCCAACTTCGGCGGCCGCTTCGCCGGCATGCTCAAGTTCGCCGGCTTCGACGGCATCTCCATCCAGGGCAAGGCCGAGAAGCCCGTGTGGATCAACATCGTCAACGACTCGGTCACCATCGAGGACGCGGCCGGGCTCTGGGGTCTCAACACCCACGAGACCCAGGAGGAGATCTGGGACATCGTCACCGGCCAGCCCGACGTGCGTGAGTGGTGGGGCATCGGCGGCTCGCGGGACGGCGGCCGCACCACCCAGAAGCCGGCCGTCGTGACCATCGGCCCCGCCGGCGAGAACCTCGCCCGCAATGCGTGCGTGCTGCACGATTCCGGCAACGGCGGCGGCCAGTGCGGATTCGGCGCCGTGATGGGCTCGAAGAACCTCAAGGCGATCAGCGCCATCGGCACGGGCAGCGTCCCCGTGGCAGACCCGGCCGCGCTCATGGAGCTGAGGACCGAGATCAAGGAGCGCTTCGGGTTCAACCCCGACGCCCCCTCGCTGGAAACGCCGGTCCCCGGTGTCCAGCTGTACGGCATCCTGAACGCCCAGCCGGGCTACGGCACCCTGCTCTGGCCCCCGATGGCTGAGGGCGCGCAGCCGCAGGGCTGCATGGGCTGCTTCAAGAACTGCCGCATGAACCACGCGAACGGCTACGCCAACGGCGACATCTGCGTGGAGGGCCTGTACTGGATGGCCAGCTCCGACCAGAACGAGAACATGGCCGCGACGACGCTGCTCGACCAGATGGGCCTCAACGTCTACGACGTCATGGCGCACAGCTACATGCTCGAGCTGTACAAGCAGGGCATCCTCGGCCCGGGCAAGGAGATCGACACCGACCTGCCGTTCGACAAGTACGACACGTACGAGTTCATCGAGTCGTACACCAAGGCGATCGCGTACCGCGAGGGCATCGGCGACGACCTTGCCGAGGGCATCACGCGTGCGGCCGTCAAGTGGGGCCGCTACGAGCAAGACACTGCCACCGGGCTGCTCAACCGCCCGCAGTGGGGCTTCATGGAGCACTACGACCCGCGTCTTGAGGTCGAGTGGAGCTACGGCAGCCTCTTCGGCGATCGCGACATCAACGAGCACGGCGTGAACTGGCACGTGCACTGGATGCCGCTCGTGACGGCGGCCGTGGGCCAGGACCCGCTCGTCTCGGCCGAAGAGCTCGTCAACCTCATCGCCGAGTCCACGGGCGTGGGCGACCCCGACGGCTGGGACTACAGCGTCGACGGCATCTACTCGGACGCCAAGCTCAAGGCCGTCTCGTGGCACCGGCACTACTCGCGCTTCTTCATCCAGTCGGCGCTCTTCTGCGACTGGGCGTGGCCGATGCTCGTGAACTACAACGCGGGCGACGACCACACCGGCGCGACGCCGGACTACGAGATCCGGCTGCTCAACGCGGTCACCGGCAAGGACTTCACCTACGAGCAGGCGATGGAGATCGGTCGGAGGATCTGGAACATCGACCGCGCCATCTGGGTGCTCCAGGGTCGTCACCGCGACATGGAGGTCTTCCAGGGCTACGTCTACGACGTGCCGACCGCCGCACCGTACTTCCTGCCCATCAAGAACGCCGAGGGCGAGTGGGTCTTCGACATCAACGTCGGCCGCACGCTCGACCGCGAGCGCTTCGAGGACGTGAAGTCGCGCTTCTACGAGCTCGAGGGCTGGGACCCGGCGACGGGCTGGCCGACCCGCGACGCTCTGGCCGCGCTCGACCTCGCATTCGTCGCCGACGAACTCGAGGCGGACGGCAAGCTCGGGAGCTGATCTCATCATGACCACCACAGAACTCGAGACGCCGGAGACCATCCCGGCGCTGACGCCGCCGAGCGTCGAGCTCGTGGACCGCGCACTGCGTGACCTCGACTACGAGGACCGCCTCGTGGGCTACAAGATGACGCCCTCGGCCGGCAACGACCGTGCGAACCTCTACAGCCTCCCGCAGGCGATCGTGTTCCTGCTCGGCACGCGGTGGGACTCGCCGATGCTCACGCCCGGATTCAAGGGCGCGATCAACTGGGTGGACCTCAACGCGTTCGCCAACTGGCTGCGCGATGCCGTCGGTGACGCGCCGCTCGCGAGCGCGGTCGAGGAGCACGTGCTGCCGCTGGACTCGTATTACGCGCAGGTCCAGACGCTGAGCCGCGTTCTCGGCATGCGCATGGACCAGTACCGCGAGGTGCGCGGTGTCGTGGAGCAGGAGGCCGATGAGGCCGAGACGACCGAGGATGCGGGGTGAGGACATGGAAGAGGAGCTGTTGTTCGATTCTGCGACGTGGCTGATCTGGCTGGCGCCGTTCGCCGGCGTGCTCGCCGCCGGGCTCACGCGCCGTCGCGACCCGGTCATCGAAGGCGACAAGGTGCTGCGGCACGACCTCGCCGCGCGCATCGAGCATTGGACGCACGGCATCGGCACCGCGATGCTGCTCGCGAGCGGCATCGTGCTGGGGCTGTTCTTCACTCCCGCGCTCGTGGGGAGCGGCGAACCGGTCTGGACCTGGATGAACGTGCACTTCGCGTTCGTCGCGCTGTTCCTGTTCGGCACGTTCTACTACGCGGCGAACACGCTGCTGGCGATGAAGCGCTTCAAAGAGCACCTGCCCACCAAGGACGCACTCGACTACACGAGGCGTCACTACGGGCTGCTGCTCGGCTTCAAGAACCTCACGTTCCCGCCGGAGCGCAAGTACTTCGAGTCGGAGAAGATGGCGTACCTGCTCGCGCTCGGCGCGACGGTGCTCATCATCCTCACCGGTTTCGTGAAGGTCGCCGCGCACTCGTTCGACCTCCCGGCGTGGCTGGTGGGCATCGCGACGCCGCTGCACGACATCGCGACCGTCGCCATGCTCGCGTTCTTCCTCGCGCACATCTTCTTCGGCGCGATCCTGCCGATGAGCTGGCCGGTCCTCAAGTCCATGTTCACCGGCTACGTCTCGCTCGAGCATGCCGAGAAGGAACACGCCGGCTGGATCGCCGAGATCGAAGGGCGCGACGTCGCTGACGCGGCCGGCTCCGGATCGACGGGCGAGAACGCGGCGTAGCGCCGCACACCAAGACTCTGAAAGGACACACGATGGCAGACATCGATAAGAACGCCACCGACGTGGCCGCGAACAGCGGCTCGGGCGTCTCGCGCCGGGAGTTCCTCACCGGCGTCGGCGGCGCCGGCGTGGGCCTCGTTCTGGGCGGAGCGCTCATCAAGGGCTTCTTCCTGCCTGACGAGGTCTTCGCGGTACCCGCCTCCGGCGGCTACCTGCTCGTCGACACCAAGAAGTGCGCCGGCTGCGCCTCGTGCATGCTCGCGTGCTCGCTCGCGCACTCCGGCGAGTGCAACCTCTCGCTCTCGCGCATCCAGGTGCTCTCCGACCCGTTCGGGCCCTTCGGCGAGACCGAGAGCCTCGTCCAGGAGCAGTGCCGCCAGTGCACCTATCCTGCGTGCGTGGACGCGTGCCCGACCGGCGCGATGCACGCCGACGAGAAGACCGGTGTGCGCATGGTCGATCCGGCCAAGTGCATCGGCTGCGAGCGCTGCGTCAACGCGTGCCCGTTCACGCCGTCGCGCGTGCAGTGGAACCCGGCCGAGAAGCACGCTCAGAAGTGCGACCTGTGCATCGACACGCCGTACATGACCGAGGACGGCGGGCCCGGCGGTCAGCAGGCATGCGTGGCGGTCTGCCCCACGAAGGCGATCACCTTCGTCGAGGAGATCCCCATGCAGTCTGACGCGGGCTACCAGGTGAACCTGCGCGAAGGCATGTCCGCCTGGGCCACGCTGGCGCTCCCGCAAGGCGATGACGGCGAGTACACGGGTGCGGCAGGGGCGAACAACCCGCTGGCCGGCCACTAGCTTCCCGGCATCCGCACGGAACGCGTAAGCGCACTTCAGGCCTGACGATCAGGAGGAACAACACATGAGCGGTGGATACACCGGGAAGATCCTGCGGATCAACCTGACGGACAAGTCGGTGTCCACGCTGGACACCAAGGACTACGAGGAGTACGGCGGAGGCCACGGCATGGGCTCCGCGATCTTCTGGGACCTGTGCGAGGACAAGACGGTGAGCGGCTTCGACCCCGGCAACGTCATCACCATCATGTCGTCGCCGCTCTCGGGCACGCTCACGCCGGCCGCATCCGGCCGGACCGAGGTGCAGGGCATCGGCGTCCAGGGCTACCCGACAGAGTGGTTCACGCGGTCGAACTTCGGCGGACGCTTCTGCGGCCAGATGAAGTTCGCCGGCTGGGACGGCATCGTCGTCGAGGGCGCGGCCGATAAGCCCGTCTGGGTGGACATCCGCGACGACGACGTGCAGATCAAGGACGCCGAGGGCCTCTGGGGCCTTGACACCACCGAGGTGCAGGAAGAGATCTGGCGCATCGTGCAGGGCGGCACCTCGGAGTGGCGCTCGCTCGGGGGCGGCCGCGACTCCGGCCGCACCACGCAGCGCCCGGCCGTGCTCACGATCGGCCGCGCCGGCGAGACGATGAGCCGGACCGCCGCGCTCATCCACGACGCCGGCAACGGTGCGGGGCAGGGCGGCTTCGGCGGCGTCTTCGGCTCCAAGAACCTGAAGGCCATCAGCGTCATCGGCACCGGCGGCGTGGAGGTCGCCGACCCCGCGGCGCTCATGGACGCGCGGCTGTGGGCCAACCAGTACGCCGTGGCGGGCTCGATCGCCGACGACGACTTCGCGCCCCAGAGCATGGGATCGATGTTCGGGGGCAACCCCGCCTCCGGTGCGGCGGGCTACGCCCCGGCCGATCAGCCCAAGGCGCCCATGGGGTGTCTCGGCTGTCACAAGAACTGTCGCGCCCGCTTCCAGTCGGCGGCCAGCAACGGCTCGTCGTGCGTGGACTACTTCTTCTACCACGTCTACGACCAGGCGGCGCACGGCGGCTACACGCAGGCGATCCTCGACGCGGCGGACCTGCTGCAGCGCTACGGCATCAACTCCTACCAGGTGGAGGCCATGATCATCTGGCTGAACCACCTCTACCAGGAGGGCGTGCTCGGCAAGGGCAAGGAGATCGACACCGAGCTCGACTTCACCAAGCTCGGCGAGGTCTCGTTCGTGGAGCAGCTGCTCGACATGATCGCCGAGAAGTACGACATCGGCGAGGACCTGCACGAGGGCATCGCGCTCGCGGCCGTGAAGTGGGGTCGCTACGAGCAGGACACCAAGACCGGCATCCTGCCCATCCAGGCATGGGGCTACGTGCAGCACTATGACGCGCGGACCGAGGTAGAGTGGGGCTACGGCTCGCTCGTCGGCGACCGCGACATCAACGAGCATGACTTCAACACCCTCGTGTACTGGGCGCCGTCCATCGCGTCGCTCTTCGGAGCGCAGCCGGCCTGCTCGGCCCCGCTGCTGGCCGAGATCATGGAGGAGAAGCTCACGCCGTACAACGACCCGATGATGATGGACTACAGCGACGAGGGCATCTACTCCGAGTCGATGGCCAAGCTCGTCGCATGGCACCGTCACTACACGCGGTACTACAAGCAGTCGCTCGCGTTCTGCGACTGGGCGTACGGCGACTTCTTCAATGCGTTCGGCCCGGATAACCGCGGCCTCACCGGCGAGGGCGAAGACAAGTTCTTCAACGCCGTCACCGGCCAGAGCCAGACGTTCGAAGAGGGCATGGAGAAGGGGCGCAAGATCTGGAACCTGGACCGCGCCATCTGGATCCTCCAGGGCCGCGAGCGCGACCAGGAGGTCTTCACGGACTACAACTACGAGGTCGGTGCGGTTCCCGGGTACACGACCTACGAGGTCCCGTACGTCGTTCCCGCCTTCGAGAACGGCGAGTGGACGTACAAGAGCGTGTCGGGCCGGATGCTCGACCGCGACAAGGTCGAGGACTGGAAGACGAAGTTCTACACGCTCGAGGGCTGGGACACCTCCACCGGTTGGCCGACGCGGGCCACACTGGAGGACCTCGGTCTCGGGCACGTCGCCGACACCCTGGAAGAAGCCGGCAAGCTCGGCGCGTAGTGGAGGCGAGCGAGAACCATGCGTACGTTGACAGAACCCAGCGCCGAGCTTGCTGAGCGGCTGCGCCGAGAGGTCGGCCCGATCGAGCGCCTCGTGGGCATGCGGATGTCGGTCATGGGCGGGTCGAATCCCACCATGCTGCACTCGCTGCCCGCGGCGGCGCACTTCTTGCACATCGGCACGTACGAAGAGGCGATGCGTCCCAACAACCAGGAGACGATCGGCTACATCGACCCGCTGGCGCTCGAGCAGTGGATCCGGGGAGTCTTCGGTGACGAGGAGCTCGCCGACGCGATCCGCGAGCAGATCGACACCGGGCAGCCGTTCGGCTTCATCGCCAACCCGATCCGCGAGCTGCTCCAGACGCGCGCGCTGCAGGTAGCGCCGCCGGAGGAGGACGAGGACGGCGAGGCGGAGGTCGTCGTGGCGGGCGCCGCCGAGAAGGACAGCGAGGGCTAGCGCCCTCAGCACGCGACCGAGGGGGCGGGCGCCGGGAACGATGCCGGCGTCCGCCCCTGTACCGCCCTGAACCCTGTACCGCGCCCCAAAGGAGGTGTGGCCGGTGGACGTGACGCTCATCAACGCGCCCGTGACGCTCCGCAACGAGCACGCGCGCCTATCGCCGCCGCTCGGCCTCGCCTACATCGCTTCAGCGCTCCTGGACGACGGCTTTGGCGTGAGCGCGATCGACTTCAACGTGAGCGGCCTGAACCTCCGGCGCGTGGACAGCGTGCTCGCCAACGACCGGCCGGCCGTGGTGGGCATCTCGGCCACCACCGAGACGTTTCCCAACGCGCTCGCCATCGCGGGCAGGATCAAGGAGCGCGAACCCGGGACCGTCGTGGTGCTCGGCGGCGCACACCCCACCATCCGGCCGGAGGAGGCGCTTGCCGAGACGGACGTCGACTTCGTGGTGGCGGGCCCCGGCGAGCGCGCGATGGTCGAGCTCTGCCGCGCGCTCGTGCGTGGCGAGGGCGCGGCCGGCGACATCGCGGGCCTCGGCTTCCGCGTGCAGGACGGCACGCCGCACGTGAACCCGCGGGCGGAGCTGCCGCACCCCGACGAGCTGCCGCTTCCGGCGCGCGAGCTCTTCCCGCTCGAGTTCTACAAAGACACGTGGAACGTGCTCACGGCCACCGGCAGCTGCCCGTACCGGTGCTCGTTCTGCTCGGCGTCCTCGCTGTGGCAGGGGCGGCGCCGGATGCGCAGCCCCGGGAGCATCGTCGCCGAGCTCGAGCACCTCGTGACCGCGCACGGCGTGGATCGCGTCTTCTTCACCGATGACATCTTCACCCTTAACCGCCGCTGGGTGGGCGAGCTGCTCGACGCGCTCCGGGCGATGGAGCGCCCCGTGCGGTGGGGCTGCGCGACGCGCGTCGACCTCGTGGACGCCGAGCTCGTCTCGGCCATGGCCGAGGCAGGCTGCACCGGCATCCAGTTCGGCGTGGAGTCCGGCTCGCAGGAGGTGCTGGACTCGGTGAAAGGCATCGAGAAGGCGCAGGCGCTCGAAGCCGTGCGCGCGAGCGTGACGGCGGGCATCGACGCCGTCTGCTCGTTCATGATCCCGTTCCCGCAGGATACGCACGCCACGCTTGCCGAGAGCCTCGCGTTCATGCGCGAGGTCCGCGCGGCCGGCGCGCGCATCTTCCTCTCGTACACGTGCCCGTATCCCGGGACGCTCTTCTTCGAGGACGCCGAGAAGCTCGGCGTGCGGATCCTGAGCGACCGGTGGGACGAGTTCGACGCCAAGCATGTGGTGATGGAGACGGCGAACCTCTCGGCGGAAGAGATCCGCGAGACCGCCGAGGCGATGGCCGCCGAGCTCGGCATGCACCGCAGCGACATGCCCACGATCTCGGGCACGCATCGGCTACCCTGAGGGGAGCCGTCCCCGGAAGGCAGGTACTGGATGCGAGTGCTCCTCATGCAGGCGCCGGTCGCGCTCGCGAGCCCGCACGCGCGGCTCTCGCCGCCGCTCGGGCTGGCGTACGTGGCCGCGCACCTCGAGGCCGCCGGGCACGAGGTGCAGCTCATCGACTTCAACGTCAGTGGCCTCAACCCGCAGCGCGTGAAGCTGGCGCTCGGGCGCGTGAAGCCGCAGCTCGTGGGCATCTCGGCGCACACTGAGACGTATCCCAACGCGCTCCGCCTCGCCGCGCTCGTCAAGGAGCACGACACGACGACCCCTGTGGTGATGGGCGGGCCGCACGCGAGCATCCTGCCGCGTGACGTGCTGGCCGAGAAAGACGTCGACTTCGTGGCGATCGGCGAGGGCGAGCGCACGGCGGTGGAGCTCGCGGTGGCGATCGAGGCCGCCGGCGGGACGCCGGACGCCGACGCGCTGCGCGCGATCGCAGGGCTCGGCTGGCGGGGGGGCAGGGCGTCCGGTGCGGGTGGCGCGGGCGCCAGGGAGAGCGACGACGACGCGCCCGACGTGTCCGTGCTCAACGAGCCGCGCGAGCCCCTCGCGGTCACCGAGGTCGGCCGCCCGGCGCGCCACCTGCTGTCGCTCGCGTTCTACGAGGACGCCTACAACGTGCTCACCGCGCGGGGCGGCTGCCCGTACCGCTGCCCGTTCTGCTCGGCGTCGCACCTCTGGGGCGGTAGGCGTCGTCCGCGTCCGCCGGCGGACATCGTCGCCGAGGTCGCCGACATGGTGCGCGACCACGGCGCGCGCCACGTGTTCTTCGTCGACGACATCTTCACCATCAACCGCGCGTGGATCGACGAGCTGCTCACGCTGCTGGAAGGAGCGCGTCTCGGCATCACGTGGGGGTGCGGCACGCGCGTCGACCTCGTCGACGAGGCGCTGCTCGCGCGGATGGCGGCCATCGGGTGCGTCGGCATCCAGTACGGCATCGAGTCCGGCGCGCAGGATGTGCTCGACTCGGTCAAGGGCATCCACAAGTCCGACGCGCTCGACGCGGTGCGCTGGACGGTGGCGGCGGGCATCACCGCGACGTGCGCGTTCATGGTGCCGTTCCCCGAGGACACCGAGGCGACGCTCGCCGAGACGACCGCGTTCATGCGCGAGGTCAAGGACGCCGGCGGGCAGCTGCTCATGTCGTACACGACGCCGTACCCCGGCACGAGGTTCGCCGAGCAGGCCGACGAGCTCGGGCTCACCATCCTCACCGATGACTGGACGCTCTTCGACGCCAAGCACGTGGTGCTCGAGACGCGGCACCTCTCGGCCACGCAGATCGAGACGGCGATGGCCGAGATGGCGCGCGAGCTCGGCCTCACGCGCAGCGTATAGGCGCGCCCGGAGCCGCCGCGGCTATCACGCCAGGTGCCCGGCGAGGGTGCGGTAGATCTCGACCATCGCGAGCGTGTCCTGCCTGCAGTAGCCGAGAAGCGCCTCGCGAACCGCCTCGGCACGCTCGGCGGGCGTCTCAGGCGAGAGCAGCTCCTCGATGGCGAGCATCGCCTCGGCGCCGTCGGAGACCGCCAGCGAGGAGTAGGCGGGCAGATCGGGCGCGAGCAGCCTGACGGCGATCTTGATGCTCCACTTCCCGCCCCCGAACGCGGGGTGGTCGCACGCGGGCTTCACGACGTCCCTGCCGAGGTCGAGCAGCGAGAGCCCTCCCTCCGGGCGCGGCAGGTCGAGCTGCTCCCCGCGATCGAGCAGCTTGCCGCCGAGCCGGTCGTAGAGCCCCGGCAGCGTCGCGAGCAGCCGCTCGCGCAGGTGCGGGAAGCGCACGCCGAGCTCGACGAGGCGCGTGAGCTCGTAGCTGGAGTAGTGCACGAACGTGCCCGTATCGCCGAGTGCGTCCAGAAGCGAGGTCAGGAACGCCTCCGAGGGGTCTTCTCCCGGCGTGGCGAAGAGCCCCTCGTTGTGCGTCAGCGTGCCGTCCGCATCCAGCCGGTGGAGCGACCACTGCACGGGGATCACCTGGTACGGGCTCGTGCCGGGGAAGAGCGGCAGGGCGGGGTTGATGGTCTCGAAGTCCGCGAAGAAGAGCGGGTGCGGGGCGCGCTCGAGACGGCGGAGCGCCGAGGAGTCCACACGGACCGGGACGTCGCTCTGGTCCCCGTCGGAGGCGTCTCGCGTGCACCACGCAGCGAACTCGCACTCGTAGGGCGTGGTGCACTGACGGCCGCACGCTATCTCCGGCGGCCGGGGGAGCGCGAGGACGCGCATCATCTCGGCGACGAGCGGCGCGACCGTCTCGGCGTACGCGAACGCGTCGGCGGTCACGTCGGTGGCCGCGAGGATCGGGTGCGGGTCGTACTCTCCGCCGGGGTAGACGTAGCCCGTGTCCAGGTGCATGAGCGTGACGCGCCGGACGTCCACGCCGGCGCCGCGCAGCACGTAGGTCTGCACGCCCACGTCGGGCTGGTGCTTGGCCGCGTCGTAGCGGGTGGTGGACTTCACCTCGATGAGCTCCCAGCCGCCGTCCTCGAGCTTGTGGAGGACGTCCACGCGGACCTTGATGTCGTCGTAGGTGAACGCCGCCTCGAAGATGTCGCGGACGCCCTCGGCCATGAGCCGACGCGTCGTGGCGACGGCCTCGCGCTGGCGGAAGTGGTCCTCGGCCACCAGCACGCCGCCCGGGTAGCGCGCCTGCGCGAGCGCGCCGACGCGGTTGCCGACGGCGAAGCGCGCCTGCAGCGCCGGCGGGGGCGGCGTCGCCAGATCGCGCCGATGCACGCTCAGGTAGAGCCGCAGCGGGCACTGCAGCCCCGCGACGAAGCGCGACTTCGAGAGGCGGTCGGTGAGGTCCATGGGTGCTCCTCGGTCATCTGGACTGCGTCCAGCATAGCGCGGCGGTCTGACACGCGCGGGCATCGGGTGCGTTCCTCGACGCGGTCCGCGCCTCGTGCGACGATAGCCGCCGAGGAGGGACGTATGGCCGGCTTGCTCATCATGTTCGCGCTGCTCGCGGGGGCGGGCGCGTACGCCGTGGGGTACGCGTTCGTGGCGCCGCGCGACTCGTTCCTGCGCTCGGTCCCCGGCGGCATGGTGCTCGCCGCGTGCGTGCTCGTCGCGCTCGTCGGGCCTCCGTCGATGCTCGGCGTCGCACGCTCGGCATCCGGCGCCCTCGGCGACGGCATCGACCCCGCGCTCTACCGCGCGCTCTGGCTCGGGCTCGCCACGCTCGGCCTGCTCGCGGGCATGCGCGTGTGGCGGATGCGTCCCGGTGGCCGAGGAGGACGGCTTTTCGCGCTCGACGAGTCGCCGTCCGGTCGCGCCGCCGCCGAGCTCCCGCTCGCCGACTCGCTCGAAGCCGCGCTCGACGTGCTCTCCCGCGAGCGCGTCACGATGCGCGACGTACCGCGCCTGGCCGAGACGATCCGCCATGCCGGCGCGCGCTTCTTCCACCAGATGCCCGAGCGCCAGAGCGAGCTCTACGCGCTCGTCACGCGCCACGCGCCGACCGAGGTGGCCGCCGAGGTGACCGGGCTGCTGCTCGAGGGCGCGGGGAGGCGGTGAGCACGCTGTGCCAGCAGTGTCACGGGAGCGCACGTGACGTTGGCGATCTGGACGGCGGTTTCCCGGACCATCGAGGCGTTGCCGTAGGGGGGCGGGAGCATGGGTTTGCCGCGACTCTTGCGTGAAGGTCGGCTGCGGCGACTGTCAGTGAGCCGGAACGAATTGGCCGACCTCCTTCGCGTCGTTGACCGTGATCTGGGGGATGCGCGCATCGACACGCTGTCGGCCGATCGACGATTTGCGACTGCCTACAACGCCCGCTCTGCAGCTGGCGACCATCGCACTGCGCGCTGAGGGCTATCGAACCTGCGGGTCGGGGCACCATCACACGACGCTCGTTGCGCTGCCTACGATCATCGGAGCACAGGCGATACCAACGGCCGACTACTTGGATGCATGCCGGTCGAGGCGCAACACGGTGGGCTATGACGGCATAGGGATTGCGACGATCGCTGACGTCGAGGAACTCATTGAAGCGGTTGAGGCACCGAGAGGCCGAATCACCGACTGGCTCGGGGAGAGCCACCCGGAGCTCGCATGATCGATGTCGCCGCCCGCGTCCTTACAGCTCCGTGTACTTGTCTCGCTTCCCCTTAGCCTTCTCAGTTGGGTACTTCGCCTCGTTCTTGGCGAGCTTGCGCTGTACCGCTACAGCCGGATCGATTCCCGTGTCGTGTGCGAGTAGTAGCGAGTAGATCAGCACGTCGGCGATCTCTTCTTCGATCTCGCTGCGACGCCTCTCCGCGTCCTCGGCGATCGTCTCGTCGCTGCTCCATTGGAAGCATTCCAGCAGTTCGGCTGCCTCGATGGTGATGCTCGCCGCGAGGTTCTTCGGAGAATGGAACTGCTTCCAGTCGCGCTCGTCGCGGAACGCTACGATCTGCCGGGTGAGGTCTTCGAGCATCGGTATCAGCCCTCCATGGGGTCTTCGGCGGCGAGCGGGGACGCGGACGGTGCCGACGCGTAGTCGGCCTGCGGCACACGGCTGCGCAGATACTCGCCGAGCGCGGGGTCTGTGCAGAACACGTAGCAGCCCTTCATCCCGCGCGTCATGAGCACGCGGTAGGTGTTCCGGATGAGTTCGTCGGCTATGCGGGTGGCGCGCGCGGGGTCTGTCTTCGCGAGCTTCTTGATGCCGTTGAGCGCGGCATCGGTCTTCGCGCGCTTGGTGTGGTCGGTGACGACACGGCCGTCTTGGAAGCGCATGTCGTCACCGACAATCACGCCCACGTAGTCGAATTCAAGGCCCTGGCACGTGTGGATGCAACCCACCTGGTCCACGGATCCGACGTCGATCGCCCAGGTGTTGGTGCTGGTGAGGTTCCATGAACGGGCGTAACCATGCTCGGAAATGACTACGTCGTGGTGGTTGGGGTTCGACCGCCCGGCGCCCGTTGGCCATTCCCAGCAATACCCCGCCACCACGCGCGCCTTGTTGGCCGCGCGGTTGCGCTCCTCGATTGCAGCGTGCAGGTCATTGGGGTCGTCGAACACCCGGAAGTCGTAGTCGAGGTCGGCCACGTCCTCCCCGGCGTGGCGGATACCCAGCACGTCGTCAAGCCAGGTGAGGTAGCCCTCGGACCCGTTGCAGCGAAACTGCGAGCGCAGCTCGGCCTCGTGGGTGTGCGCGCCGGCTGCCTTCGCGTGCGCGTGGATGTCGGAGACCGTGCCGATGTCCTTGATCGTGACCCGCTGGCTCTCGTCGATAAAGAAGACGCTGAACCGCGAAGCCGCGATGATCTCCTTGATCTGGTTCTCGCCCTCGTTGCCGTAGAGGCCCGACTTCTCGTTGAGCCGGTGTGCCTCGTCCACCACGAGGGCGTCAAACGGGTCGCCCGTGTGCTCGTGGAACTTGCCCGGGCCCCGAAAGAGGTTCTTGATGTACGTCGCCTTGTGCTTGCCGCGCAAGAGGGTGGAGTAGACGTTGCGCGGCGCGCTGTTCTTGGAGACGTACTGGGCCGTCATCTCCTCGGCGGTCAGACGCACGAGCAGGTTCACCGCCACAACCGACTTGCCGGTGCCCGGGCCGCCGCGCACGATCATCACGTGCTTCTCGCCGGTGCGCCGCGCCTCGAGCGCGAGGGCGATTGCCTCCTCGGAGATCACCTTCTGGTCGTCGATCATCACGAACTCGTCGTTGCCGGCGAGCATGCCTGAAAGCGCGTCTTGCAGCGACTTGGACGGGCGGAGCTTGCCGTTCTCGATGTGGTAGAGCACCTGACCGTCATCGGCGTGCGTGATGTGGCGGCAGATGAAGTCGCGCAGCTTGAGCGCGTCGCCGTCGCAGAACGCGGGTGCGCGCTCAAGGTATTCGAGGTAGGCGGGGTCACGGAGCGGGTCGTGCACGGGGCTCTCGCGGTAGTTGTGCAGGTACGCGCAGGGCACGAGCTCGATCTCGGCCTGTCGAACGGCCTCGTTGTAGTCCTCGATCATCCTCGCGTACGACCACGCCTGGTACGAGGGG
The DNA here is from genome assembly GCA_030019445.1 of Anaerosomatales bacterium. Taxonomy (GTDB): domain Bacteria; phylum Actinomycetota; class Coriobacteriia; order Anaerosomatales; family Anaerosomataceae; genus JASEEU01. Next base: position 46,962 of record JASEEU010000006.1, read on the forward strand.
TGCGCGGTCTCGCGGTGCGCGCCGCCCACGAACGTGCGGACCACGCCGTCCTTGGAGGGGAGCGCCTCAAGCGCCTCCCACTGCTTGAGTTCCACGATCACCGCGGCTTCGCGCGTACCGCCCTGGCGACCGGTGAGCAGAAAGTCGATGCGGCTGCTCGTGTACGGCACGCTGAACTCGATCGCCACCCCACAGCCGTCGGGCAGGGCGGGCGTGTTCAGGACCCTGTACATGTACTGCATCGAGTTGCGCCAACTCCTGACCTCGGCATGACTGGCGCGATGAACCTTGCGCTCGAACGCTGCCGTGATGTGGTCGGCGATGGCGTCGGCCTCAACGTCGTCCATGAACTCGCGCTTGGTCGCCTGATAGACGAGCATGTGGCGGCTCCGGATGTCGAGAAGACTGCCGCACCCAGGGTATCAAAGGGCACGGACACGTGGGGCAGCCCCGCGCTTGACTCCATAGTTAGTTGTGTGGGATAAACCTAACTATGGGAGGTCGGCAGTAATGGCGGACTGCATCCGGAAGCGGTGGATCGCCGAGGCGACGAGCGGGATTCCGCGCTCGGAGCGGCGCTCGTGCGAGTACGACGCGTACCTCCCTGACCTCTTGGCTGAACGCACCTTCCTGTTCGATGGCGACGTGGCCGCAGACATCGCTGATGCGGAGGCCGCCATAGCGCGGCTCGCTGTTCGCGCGAGCACGCTCACCGACACCGAAGCACTTGCGCGGATACTGCTGCGCGCCGAGAGCGTGGCCTCATCACGCATCGAGGGCCTGGAGATCGGGCCGCGTCGGCTGTTGCGCGCAGAGGCGGCCCGGCAGATAGGGGAAATGCCCGCGGACATCGGTGCCGAGGAGGTTCTCGGCAACATCGATGCGACGCGGGCGGCGCTCGAGATCGGCGTGTCAACCGAGCCGCTTGCGCGTGAGCACCTGCTGGAGATTCACCGGCTACTGCTTGCGGGTACCCCGCTCGCGCGCCACGCCGGACAGGTGCGCGAGGTGCAGAACTGGATCGGCGGCAACACCTACAACCCATGCGCTGCATCGTACGTGCCGCCGCCTCCGGACATGGTGCACGGACTGCTCGACGACCTGTGCGCGTTCTGCAGTTCGGACCAGCTTCCCGCCGTCGCGCAGGCCGCCATCGCGCACGCGCAGTTCGAGACGATCCACCCGTTTGTCGATGGAAACGGTCGTACCGGGCGAGCCCTCATCTACCTCACTCTGCGCAGGCGCGGGCTTGCCACGCACATCCTGCCGCCGGTCTCGCTCGTGCTGGCCACGCGGGCTCGTGACTACATCGGTGGTCTGGAAGGCTTCCGGTACGTGGGTGACCCGGCCGGTCCCCAGGCGCATGAGGGCCTCAATCGCTGGGCGGCTCTGTTTGCTGCGGCGTGTGTGCGAGCGGTGGATCAGGCAGGAGCATTCGAGAAGCGCTGTGCGGAGCTCGAGGCAGGCTGGCGAGAACGGCTCGGCAGCGTGCGCGCTGGCTCCTCGGTCGAACTGCTCGTGCGTATACTCCCCGGCACGCCGATCGTGAGCGTGAAGAGCGCTATGGCGGCTATCGGCAGGAGCAAGCCGCAGGTCAACAACGCGGTGGCGCGGCTCGTCGAGGCCGGGATCCTCACGCAGGTGACCGTCGGTCGGCGCAACCGCGCGTTCGAAGCGCGCGATGTGATCGATGCGTTTGCCGACCTCGAGCGTCAGCTGGCGAGTCCGGCGGGTGACACGCTGGCGGCGCCTCCGGTACGCCCGGTACCCGCGCGGCCACAGCGGCGAGGGGTGTGAGCTTTCACGAGTCTGCGAATCGTCACGGCCGCGCTGCGCTGTCGCTGGTCCTTTGGCTACGAGGTCGGTTGAGCTGATCGCCTCGTCCTCGCCTCCGGCGACGACGGCTCGTGCTTGTTTCGCTGAAGCTCCCGTTCATGTCGCACGGCGGCCCCGAACTTGTCCAACTGGTCTTGCCACGGGTGGCGGTAGGCGGGCGGCAGCTGTGAGTAGAGCACGCGCGCGATCCGGTAGGCCTGCTCGGCTTTGAGCTCGCCCGCGGGATGCTCGATGATCTCACTGACGAGCCACCTGAGCGGGATGACTCGCGTGAAGCCTTCGCGAAGCTTCACGATGAAGGCGTCTGGCTGGGTGTAGACGACCACTCCGACCACGAACTGAGCGGCGAGCTGACCGCCCGACCACGTCGTGATCGCCTTCTTGAACTCCCTGGCGTTCCTGTCGGCTTGCCGCACGTTCTTGGCGTGGTAGGGGTCCTTCTCGGCCGGCTCGATGCGCGTGCGCGTGTAGTTCTTCGCATCCAGGACGAAGATGCCGGTGGGGCCGATCACGACGTGGTCGACGTTCCAGTCCACGCGCTTCCCGTTCTTGAACGGGTGGTAATCATTGAAGACAAGGTAGTTGTCAGGCAGCTCAGCAAGCGCCTTGACGACTGCGATCTCTCCCCCGGCGCCCTTGATCCAGGGCAGCAAGTCCTGTCTGAGCGTACGCAGGTACTCCGTGACGTGGCGTCGCATCACGACGGCGAAGGCTGCGAGCAGCATCACGGCTATGAAGAAGCCGGCGGTTCGGAGGGTCTGCTGCAGCCACACAACGAGTGCGATCGCCATCACGAATGCGAAGACGAGGGTCCAGCGCTGTCGCGTGATACCTTCCTTGGCCGCGCCGATGCCCGCCTCGCCGATGAAACACGCCATGAATCCCCCTGGAAGCCGCTGGCAGTAGTGAGTACATCGGCGGTTCGCGAAACGGGCTTGAGGCGGAGCGTGCTCCCCGCGAGCATGCGAAGGGCCCGCATCCAGCGAGGCGGGCCCTTCAACAAGTCAGCGCCGGTGCGCACCTGCGCGAACCTGGTGGACGGTGAACGCGCGCTCACTCCACCGGGTAGAACCACCCGTTGGCGCCGGGACCCGTGAGCCCGCCCGCCGAGCCGCCCGAGCCGCCGCCGTCAGCGGTCTTGATGCCGTAGCTTGCCATGAGCGGCGAGCCGGTCGTCTGCAGCGCGAGCATGAGCAGGCTGTAGTCCGTGCCCTTGGGCGACGCGATCGACGTCCGCACGGTGAGCTGCTCGGCCATACCCGAGCCGGGGCTCTCCATCGTCACCGACTGGATCGAGCCGTACCAGCCCTCGGCGGGGCCGAGCGTCACGATGCCGCCCGGGCCGTACACGGCGGCCAGCCACGCCTCGACCTCTGCCGCCGTCGCCGGGGCGGGCGGCAGCTCGAACGCGTCGGCCATCGGCACGCCCTCGCCGGTCCCACCGGACCCGAGCGCCCACACCGTCCCGTCGCCGTCCGCGATCGCCACGTTGGGCGCGATGTCGACCTCGTAGCCGTCGATCGCCTGACGGATCGCCTCGGTCTTGCGGTTCTTGGCGTCCCAGTCCGGATCGTCGCCGGTCCAGCCGACGTGGATGACGAGCACCGGCGCGCCGAGGTACGTCTCCACCGTGACGCCGGTGAGGTCGGCGTACCACTCGGCATCAGCATGGTCGGCGTCGAACGCCGCCTTCAGCGCCTCAGGCGAGGTGATCGCCTCGGCAGAACCCCCGCTCGTCCCGCCCGGGCTCCCGCCCGTCGCGTCGCCTTCACCGCCCCCACCGGTGTCGCCACACCCAGCGAGCATGCCGACCAGCAGTACCGACAGCACCAGCGCCATGAGCCGTTTCACGGTGACCTCCTTGGCCGAGAAGCCAGGGCGCTCCCTGGTGAGACGAGTGTAGTGCGCTTCGGGGTGACATGCAGCGATTGTTTGGAGGGTGTTCGGGGCCTGGTGAGCCCCGGACGGTACGATAGCCGCTGCGGCTGGCCGGAGATGCGAGAGTGGCTTACAATGTGCTCGAAAGGTAAGACGCCGCAGATGTTCCGGAGGTCGCTGTGAGGATACGGGTGTCATCGAAGGGACAGATCGTGCTGCCGGCACAGCTGCGCAAGCGATTCGGGATCGATACCGGCGACGAGCTCGAGGTCATCGAGTGGGCGGGCTCGATTCGGCTCGTTCCGGTGACCGGGGGTGAGCCGCTTGACGCGCTCACAGGGCTCGGCAGCGGCGTGCCGGGGTTCTCCTCGGCGGAACTGATCGCCGAGCGCCGACGCGACCGCGACCGGACGGACGACCCCCGGTGAGCGCTCTCGTGATCGATGCACAGCCGCTGGTTGCGCTGATCGCAGGGGAGCCGGCCGCATCGCGGATCCACGACCGGATGCGGGAGTGTCGTGATTCCGATGGGCAGCTCGTCATGAGCGCCGTCAACTGGGCGGAGCTGCTCTACATCTGTCGCCGGCGGTTGGGGGAGGCCGCCACGCTCGAGGTCGTGCGGCTCGCACGCTTGCTGCCGCTTGCGATAGTGAGCGCGGACGCCGATCTCGCGACATACGCGGCAGAACTCAAGGCGCATCATGCGCTCTCACTCGGCGATGCCTTCGCCGCCGGCCTTGCGCTGGCCGCCGCATCGCCGTTGCTCACCGGTGACACGGACTTTCTCCCGCTCACCGTGCACGGGCTCGTGATCGAGTGGGTCGGGGCCGACGCAGTCTGAAGCAGAGCAGTGCCACGATCACCAGCGCGAGCACCGGATAGAACACCGGGTAGAACCACTCGGGCGCGGTCACCACCGGCTGCCGGGCGCGCAAGAAGTGGTTGCCCAGACGCACGAGCGTGAAGCCGAGCGCGTACGCGAGGAACCCCACGCCGGCGGGCGTCGCACGCGTGCCGTCCGGACGTCGTCGCATCAACCACACCGCGAGCAGGCCGAACAGCACGGCTCCGCCCACCTCGTAGAGCTGTGTGGGATGCACGGGATCCACGGTGCCGGCGAAGCTCTGCAGCAACCCGCGCGTCCCCGAGGTGAACTGCGACAGCCACACCGGGCTGCCCACGGGGTAGCGCACTCCCCACGGCAGGTCGGTCGGCAGGCCGTAGCAGCAGCCGTTGAGGAAGCAGCCGGTCCGCATGAGCACCTGCCCCACCAGAAGTCCGGGGACCGCGGCATCGGCGAGCTCCCAGACGGGAAGGCGCCACGCTCGGGCGAGCGCGACGCCGGCCAACGTGGCGGCCACGAGCCCCCCGTACAGCGAGTAGCCGGCGAAGCTCGCCGCCCAGATCCGCGATGGTTCCTCGGCGTAGAAGCGCCAGGCCACGAACAGATCCAGGACGCGCGCGCCGATGACGCCTACCGCCAGCGCGAGCGCGAAGACCGCGAGGACGCGGCGCCATGCAAGCCCGCGCTGGTGCGCGAACCATGCGCCCACCAGCGGCGCCGCCACCCATGCGAGCGCGTAGAACGTGCTGTACGCGCGCAGGACGTGCTCGGTCCCGCCCAACGTGAATCGCAGCAGGACCGGGCTCACGCGCGCACCGCCGCCGTCACCGCTCCGGCGCGGGCTTCGAGACGCTGAAGCTGCCCGCCACCGTGTAACCCTCGCCTCCCATATTGAGGGTGCCGGTCATCGTGAGCGTGTCTCCCGAGCGTGTTACCGTCGCGTGCATCTCGGCACCGTCGCCCAGGCCGAAGGTGACGTCCGATCCGCTCTTGCTCACCGTCACGTCGGCGGGTTCGCTCTCGGCTTCGTCCAGCAGAGACCCGATGTCGATGAGCATGGTGCCGCTGCCGTTCCCGTCATCGCCCACGTTGAGGTCCATGGTCATGGGAATCGGCTTCCCTACCAGCTCGGAGAGGATGGCGAGGGTGCAACCCTCCTCATCGGCCAGGTCGGGATCCACATCCAGGAGCTGGAAGGTGAACGTGCCGTCCCAGTGACCGCTGATGTCGAAGTCCTCGAGCACGATCAGGCTCGCGGCGCCGGTGTCCAGCCGCGTGACCTTTATGGTGCCCCTGTCCTCGGGCAGGGTGACGCTCCACTCCGCCTCGCCAGCGCCGTCGAGCGACTGCTCGGTCTTTCCGCCGATCGAGTAGTTCTCGCCGGTGACCTCGATCTTGAGCGTGGCGCCCTTTTCGCCGACGGCGCCGACGATACCGCGCACCTGGTACTCGCCGGCAGCGCCGGTGACCGCCACGGCATCCACGACGCCGAGCTTCTCGAGCGCGTCGGCATCGAAGGGCGCGAGCTTCTTCTCGGCGCGAAGGTCGTTGATCACCTTGAGCACCGCCTCATCGAGCGCGAGGATGCCCGCGCCCATCTCCGGCGGCACAAGCTGCGAGGTCGCGGTGGGGTCGTCGGAGGTCGTCGGAACGCCCGGGCGCGCCGTGGCGACCAGGATCTCCTTGATCTGCCCCGCGTTCAGCTCGGGGTTGAGCGACTTCAGGATGGCCGCTGCGGCGGTGACGTGCGGGGCCGAGAAGCTCGAGCCGTCCTGGCGCACCGGCCCTCCCGCGCCCGCCATGCCCACCACGGCGTCCGTCCCGGGCGCACCGAGCGTGATCTCGTAGTCCTCGCTCGCCCAGTCGGCGTACTCTGCCTGCTTGCCGTCGTTGTCGAGCGCGCCGACCGTGATCATGTTGGGCAGTTTGAGCCCGCTCGGGTAGCGCTTGGATCCGTCCATCTCTGCGCCGCCGTTGCCGCCCGAGCAGACGAACAGCACGTCGGGGTGGTCCTTGGCCATCTGGGTGAAGAACCGCGTGTACGTCGCCACGTCGCGCGGGTCGGCGTTGCTGTTCCCCCACGAGCAGTTGATGACCGTGGCGCCGGCCTCCACCTGCTTCACGAGCGCTACGAGCGAGCCGATCGAGTACGTGTGCCCGGGGCTCCAATCCTGCTTGGTGATGTCGTCGGGGTCGGCGGTCGTGAGCGTATCGCCGTACTTGGCCGAGAAGATGTTCATCATCGAGATCGTGAGCTTCTTGCCGAGCGGCCCGGCGATGCCGGCTGGCCCGCCGTTCTCAGGGTCCGCGCCGATGATGCTCGCCACCGCGGTGCCGTGGCTTCCGGCCTCGTTGGTGGAGCCGTCCTTGTAGATCTGCGCGTCCTGGCGCTCGCCGGCCTCGGGGTCGGGGTACTCGATCGTGGGTCCGTCCGCGCCCTCGAACTCGTTCTCCGCGCCCTCTCCGGGCGCGTAGAGACCGTCGTCGCAGATGCCGACCTTCACGTCGCTGAGGTCGATGCCGGCGCCCTTGATGTACGCCCACGCCTTGGACGCGCCGATCGCCTTGTAGCCGTCGCCGGCGCCGCCGCCGTAGAAGGGGTCGGTGTACGGGTCGATCCGCACGCCCCAGATCTCGGCGTCCAGGTGGACCTGGTCGTTGGGATACGCGTAGTCGACGTTCTCATCGGCCTCGGCGGTCTGTATGGCCGAGACAAGATCGGCCTCGCTCGTGCCGGGGAACTCGATCTGGTAGAGGCCCACGTACTCGACCTCGCCGACGACGGTGCCGCCGAGCGCGCCGGCGACCTTCTCGGCATCGCTCCGCTCGGCACCCTCCACCATCACGACCGCGAGCTGGTTGGACGGCACCTCGCCCCACGTCTCGGTGACGACGAGTGCCTTCGCATCGGGCAGCTTGGTATCTGCCGCGCCGAGCGTCGGTCCGCTGCCTGCGAAGCCGCCGTCGCCGCCGAGCAGCAGGAACGCCGCGACGCCGCCGCCGATGACGAGCGCCGCCGCCGCGACGATGCCGGCGATCAGGAGGCCGCGGCTCTTGCGGGCGGGGGCGGGCGCTGCGGGGACGGGGACGCTGGGTGCCGCTGGCGCGGGCGCCGGTGGAGATGTCGGCGCGGGAGCCGCGGAGGCGGGCGCCGCTGGCGTGGGCGCCGGTGCGACTGGCGTCTGGGGGACGGGGGCGCCGAACAGGCCGGGAACGGTGTGCGCCTCAGCCCAGGTCGGAAGCGTGGGATGCCAGACGACGTCGGTGGGCGCGAGGCGGTTCTCGCGAACGAGCATGAAGAGCTCGTCCCACGTGTAGGGTCCGCCCTCCCAACCTGACCCGTCAGCCAACCGCTTGATGTGCCACCCGCTGCCCGTGCTCGAACGTTCGTCCATCGCTGCCTCCCCCGGCAGTGGGCGACGCTGCGGCCGCCCGTCACGTGCCCGTATGCCGCTCTCAAGACTGCGAGCGCCGCTCGCTCGCTGGGCCAATCGTACTGGGGCGCGTGGGGTCGCTCAAGGGCGCCGGCACAATTCCTCAAACAAGATATTGACAAACGATAAATCGTAGCCGATTATCGGTATGTGCATATCGAAACACGATACGTGCGCCGAGGGTCGACACACGCGGCCCGGCGCGCCCGGACGACGAAGGATGATCGGCTATGACGAACCTCACGCTCTTCCTCAAGCGCATCACGGACATCGCGTACTACATCGCCATCACGGTGTTCGGCATCGCCATCGTGGCGGTGCTGGTCGTCGCGTTCTCAGACACCGGCGGCGAGCCGTCCGTGAACCTGCCCGTGCGCTTCGCCGTGGACACCGCCACGGTGCCGCTCGAGAGCTCGCTCTTCGGCGCGGGGATGCTCGACACCGCGCTGGGCGAGGCCAGCTTCCAGGGCTCGGGGCCCGGCTGGTTCATCGCGGTCTCCATCCTCGGCGTCGCCATGTTCGCCGTACCCGCGCTGTTCGTGCTCTCGTTGCTGCGACGCGTCCTGGCGACGGTGGTCGAGGGCGATCCCTTCGCCGAGGCCAACGTCCGCCGCATCCGTACGATCGGCCTGCTCGTCATCATCTTCGAGCTGTTGCGCCAGACGGTCGGCTTCGCCATAGAGGCGCTCGTGATGAGCACCACCGAGATGCCCGGCTTCACGCTGCAGGCGGTCTATGAGGGCAGCCTGACGATCATCTTCGTCGGCCTCGTCGTAGTGGTGCTGTCCGAGGTGTTCCGCTACGGGCGGCAGCTCCAGCTCGATTCCGACCTCACGGTGTAGGGGGCGGCGAACATGACGATCCACGTGAACCTCGATCGCGTCCTGCTCGACCGACGGATGACGCTCACCGAGCTTGCCGAGCGGGTGGACATCACCATCGCGAACCTCTCGGTGCTCAAGACCGGCAAGGCCAAGGCGATCCGCTTCTCCACGCTCGACGGCATCTGCCGTGAGCTGGAATGTCAGCCCGGGGACATCCTCGAGTACGCCGACGACGATCTGCGCGCCGAGGGCACCGAGTAGCGCTCTTGGCAGGCGCCTCACGCACCAGGGGGCCGACCCCGCCGGGCCGGCCCCCTTGGCATGCGCGCTACGCGTCGATCGGCACGAGCCGCCCGAAGTCGTCGGCGTCCTGCGGGCCGTCGAGGATGATGCCCTCGCTCGAGAACACGCGGACCGGGACGCCTTCGATGCGGAACTGCACGGCGTCGATCGTCGAGAACTGCGTCAGCGTGTAGACGACCTGCGCGAGTCGGGCGTGCATGGCGAACGACCCGCCGCCGTCATCGAACTCGCGTGACAGGTCCACGGTCGCGACGCCGTCATCGATGTCGATGCCGAGCAGTCGCGTCCCCGCCGGGATGGCCGTCGAGATCGCGGGCCACGTGGTCTTCTCGGCAGATGTCGGTCCGGCGAGCAGTGCGTCCACAGCGGCGCGCGCTACCGCCTTGGTGTACGGCACGGTGCGCGGGACGCCGAGCGCGTTCTCTCCCGCCGAGACCCAGTACAGCTGCACGGTGATCTCAGACGGCGTGCTGGCAGGGCTCACCGCGGCGGCTTTGGTGTCGGGTGCCTTCGCGGCGCCCGTCTCGGTCGCGGCGTCGTCGGTCGGCGTGACGCCGCCCGTGCCGGCCGAGGTGGTCTCGGTGGACGCGTCCGCGGGTTCGGTGGCGTCCGCGCTCGGGAGCGATGTCCCGGGTGTCGACGCGGGCTTCTCGGCACAGGCGGACAGGCCCGCTACGGCGAGCAGCAGCGAGAGCGCGAGCGCTGTCGGCGCGATGCGGCGATCGATGTGAGACATGCTGACCCCTCCTTCGGGGCGACGGATTCGTACCCTCCACACCGATAGATGCGGCGGAGGGGCCGTTTGGTTCCGTCACCCCGCGGGCGGGGTCGCGCGCTACGCGTCGATGGGCACGAGGTCGTAGTAGTCCTCAGGGGCCTGCGGGCCGTCGAGGATGATGCCCTCGCCCGAGAACACGTCGACCGCCACGCCCTCGATGTAGAACTCCACCGCGTCCACCGTGGGGAACTGCGCGAGCGTGTAGACGACCTGCGCGAGGCGCGCGGTCATGGAATACGTGCCGCCTCCGTCGTCGAACTCGCCCGACAGGTTCACTTGCGCCACGCCGTCGCTGACGGTCAGGCCGAGCAGCTCGGTGCCCTCCGGGATCTGCGTGGAGAGCACGGGCCACGTAGCGAGCTCGGCGTCGGTGGGGCCGGCGAGGAGCTCGTTCATCGCGGCGGTCGCAACGGCTTGGGTGTAGGGGACCGTGCGCTCGATGGCGAGCGCGGCTTCGCCGGCGTACGAGAAGTAGATCTTCAGCGTGACGTCCTCGCCGGCGGGCGCCTCATCGGATCCCGAGCCGTCGCCGTCGCCTTCGCCATCGCCTTCGCCGTCCGCCGGCGGCGTGGTCGTCGGCTCCTCGGTGTCGGGCTCTTCGGCCTGCGGCGTCTCGCCGTCGTCGGGCTCGGCCTCACCGCCGCCCCACACGGCGTACGCGATGCCGGCGAGCACGAGCGCGGCGATGACCGCGATCGCGATCCAGAGCACTCGTTTGGGGGTCATGGCTCCCTCCTCGGCCAGGTTCTTCCACCTACTAGTATCTCCTGGTGGAGGGGGAGCGCAAACGAGCGGCCCGGCGAGCGGGTCTCAGAGCGCCGGCCAGCCGAGCGAGCCCGCCACGACGATCGCGATGTCGAGCGCGAGACCCACGATGAAGTAGCGGTGCCAGAAGAGCGAGATCGCGGCTAACGAGATGAACGCCGAAGCCGCCGCCAGCGCGTGCCAGCTGCCCGCGAGGCCCGTCACGCCCAGCGCGCCGACGCCCGCGAGCACGAAGCCGACGGTCGCCGCCACCACGAGCGCCTTGCCGAGCGAGCGCACCCGATCGGGCTCCCAGCCAAGGTTCTCCTCGGCGCGGGGGCTCTTCCACGTGAACGGATAGCGCGGGTCGTCGGACGGCGGGACGAACCACATCACATGGATGAGCCCGTGGACGATGAGAAACGCTCCGACAGCGATGGCCATGCGTCCTCCTCGGCGGTCGTGTGCGTGCGGCCACAGGATGAGTGTTCCCGCCACGAGCGTAGCGCATCCGCCGTTCCGCATGCGTCGCCCTAGCGCTATCCGCCGACCTCCGGCATACTGTCCCGTGCGTCCGCTAGATGCGGATGCGGAGCGCGACGTCATGCAGGCGGCGCGCACGGCCCGGGAGCGGCGGCGAGGGTCCGCGGGGCCGAGCATTCTTCTAGGAGTTGCGTCACATGGCCGGCATCGTCCTGGTCGGCGCCCAGTGGGGCGACGAAGGCAAGGGCAAGATCACCGACCTTCTCGCGGACGACTTCGACTACGTCGTCCGGTTCCAGGGGGGCAACAACGCGGGGCACACCGTCATCCACGCGGGACGGACGCTCAAGCTGCACCTCATCCCCTCTGGCATCATGTATCCGCACATCACGCCGGTGATCGGCAACGGATGCGTCATCGATCCCAAGGTCTTGCTCGAGGAGATGGACCGCCTCGAGGCCGACGGGCTTTCCACGCACCGCCTGCTCATCAGCTGCAACGCGCACCTCATCATGCCGTACCACCGCGACCTGGACGGCGCGAGCGAACGCCGTCTCGGCGAGCTGGAGATCGGCACCACGCGCCGCGGCATCGGCCCGGCCTACATGGACAAGTCCTCGCGCATGGGCATCCGCGTCCAGGACCTGACCGACGAGCACATCTTCCGCAAGAAGCTCGAGGCCGCGCTCCACGAGAAGAACGACATCCTGAGCAAGGTGTACGGCATGCCCACCTACACGGTGGATGAGATAGCCGAGGAGTACCTGGCCTACGCCGAGCGCATCAAACCGCATATCGCCGAGACGAGCGTGATCGTGAACCGCGCGCTCGATGCCGACCAGTGGGTGCTCTTCGAGGGCGCGCAGGGCACGCTGCTCGACATCGACCACGGCACCTATCCGTTCGTTACATCGAGCAACCCGATCGCGGGCGGCGCGTGCACGGGCGTCGGCGTGGGGCCGCGGCGCATCGACCGCGTGCTCGGCATCGCCAAGGCCTACATCACGCGCGTGGGTTCGGGCCCGTTCCCCACCGAGCTCCACGACGAGGTGGGCGACCACCTCATCGAGAAGGGCGGCGAGTACGGCACCACTACTGGGCGCAAGCGCCGCGCGGGCTGGTTCGACGGGCTCATCGCGCGCTACGCGGTGCAGGTGAACGGCCTCACCGACCTCATCATCACAAAGCTCGACGTCCTCTCCGAGCTTGAGACCATCAAGGTCTGCGTGGCCTACGAGTTCGAGGGCACACGCTACAACGACCTGCCGTGCCACCAGACGCCGCTCCATCACGCGCGGCCCGTCTACGAGGAGCTGCCCGGCTGGCAGAGCGATATCACGCACTGTCGCACGTACGACGAGCTCCCCAAGGCGGCGCAGGACTACATCACCTTCCTCGAGGATGTGGCCGAGGTGCCTGTCTCCATGATCGCCGTGGGCCCGAGCCGCGAGCAGACCATCATGCGCCGCTGGGAAGGGCGCATCTAGCGTCTGGCGGGTGCGGGAGGGTGGACTCGCGTCGGTGCCGAGCCTAGAGGATTAGCGGCCCCTTGCCGATGATGAATGGCAGAGGTTGCCATTCATCCTCAAACTAGAACCGCCCGCCGGTGACGGCAACCCGCCTACGGACGGACATCACGCTGGGGTGGTGTCTGTATGAGCACCGTGAAGGTCCTCCTCATGGGTGCGCGTCGCGCGTCTCTCGAGGCGCTCTCGCTCGCGCTCACGATCGAACCGCGCTTCTCGGTGGTGGGGGTCGAGACCGACCCCGAACGCTTCCCGGAGGCCGGGACGCGCTGCAGGGCCGACGTCGCGGTCGTCGAGCCTGAATCCGTCGACACCGGGCTCGTCCGCCTGTTCCGTGACGCGTGTCCCGAGACGCGGCTGCTGCTGCTCGGCGAGGAGTCGGACCCGCGCCTGCTCGGCCTCTTCATCGCGGGCGCCGACGGCTTCGTCGACCGCAACGGGCGCCTCGAGTCCCTCATCGACGCGGTCGCGACCCTCGCCTCCGACGGCGTGCTGCTGCCTGCCTTCCTCGCGCGGCTCATCCTCGCGCGCCTCCGTGGGTTGGAAGAGTCGTACGGATCGGTCGGCTACGACCTGCCGAGGCTCGGCGAGCGCGAGCGCGCGGTCCTGCGCGGTCTTGCGTCGGGCGCGACCAACAAGGAGATCGCGGCCGAGGCGGGCGTCTCGGTCAGCACCGTGAAGAACCAGGTCTCCTCGGTGCTCCGCAAGCTCGGCGTGGCCAACCGCAGCGAGGCCGTAGCCCGCGCGTTCCGTCTCGGCCTGCTCGCCGATGAGCCGGACGGGGGATAGGGCGAGCGACGTATGGCCATATGGCCTATTGAGCCATCGGGACGCTCTGCGGTTACTGGTAGGAGTCCGAGGGCTGTTAGATGACCGACCGGCGATCGGGGGATACGCCGTGACGAACGCTGAAGACCTGTCCGTGATCCGCTTCACCGACGCGGAGCGAGGCGACGTCGACGCCATTCGCGCGCTCATCGCCGATGCGCTCTCCGCGCCGAGCCCGCGTCTGCTCGCCGCCCTGACCGGCATGTCCGACGTCGACGGCTCGCTCATCGCGGCGATGCACCTTGCCTGCTCGGAGATGAGCCCCGGCGGACGCTTCGCGGTCTTCGCGCCGCCTGCCATCATCAAGCGGTTCGCCGAGTGGCACCTCGACTGCACGTGGCCGTGCTTCTCGGACTTCAACGCCGCCACCGAGTACCTTTGCCGTCTCGACGACGCGTGAGCGCCGGCGCTGTGCGGTGACGGCTCGGTCGCGCGCCGCATCCGCTACAATCGTAGGGTCCTGCAGCGCCTCACAGGGAGTCGTCCATGCGTGTGCTCGTCATCGGTTCCGGCGGCCGTGAACACGCCATCGTCGCGTCGCTCGTCGCTTCGCCGCTGGTAGACAGCGTCTTCTGTGCGCCCGGCAACGGTGGTACCGCCACCATCGCCACCAACGTCACCATCCCCGACGCCGACCCCGGTTTCTACGCGGACTGGGCGGAGGCCAACGGCATCGGCCTCGTCATCGTCGGTCCCGAGGTCCCGCTCGTGGTGGGCGTCGCGGACCTCATGCAGGCGGCGGGCATCCCGTGCTTCGGCCCCCGCGCGGCAGGCGCGTACCTGGAGGGCTCCAAGTCGTTCGCCAAGGAGTTCATGGAGCGCCATGCCATCCCCACCGGCGCGTCCAAGACGTTCGACATCCTGGAAGACGCGCTCGCCTACGTCGATGAGGTCGGCGCGCCGATCGTCGTGAAGGCCGACGGGCTCGCCGCCGGCAAGGGCGTGACCGTCGCGATGACGCCCGTGGAGGCGCGCGACGCGGTGCGGGCGTGCTTCGGCGGACGTTTCGGCACCGCCGGCGACGTGGTCGTCATCGAGGAGTACCTGGAAGGCCCCGAGTGCTCGCTGCTCGCGTTCACCGACGGCGACACCATCCTGCCCATGGTCCCCGCGCAGGACCACAAGCGCGTCTTCGACGGCGACGAGGGCCCCAACACCGGCGGCATGGGCGTCTACTCGCCGGTGCCGATCGTGGACGCAGCCACCGAAGCCGCCATGCTCGAGATCCTCGAGCGGACCGTCGCCGGTCTGCGCGAGGAGGGCATCGACTACCGCGGCGTGCTGTACGGAGGCTTCGTGCTCACCGCCGAGGGCCCCAAGGTCCTCGAGTTCAACGCGCGCTTCGGCGACCCGGAGACGCAGGTCGTCCTGCCGCGCCTCAAGACCGATCTCGCCGAGGTCTGCCTCGCGACCGCCGAGAAGCGCCTCGCGGACGTCACGCTCGAGTGGCGCGACGACCCAGCGGTGTGCGTCGTGCTCGCCTCGGGCGGCTATCCCGACCACTACGAGGTCGCCAAGGTCATCAACGGCGTCGAGGAGGCCGAGAAGCTCGAGGGCGTGACCGTGTACCACGCGGGCACCGTGCGCGGGAATGACGGCACGCTGCTCACCTCGGGCGGTCGCGTGCTGAACGTCACGGCGCTCGCTCCCACGATGGCCGAGGCCCGTGACCGGGCATACCGCGCGGTGGACCTCATCCGCTTCGAGGACATGCACTATCGCACCGATATCGGCCTGAAGGCGCTGCGCGCGCTCGGAGAGGCGTAGCGGTGCTCGCCGAACGCCTGCTCTCCACGGCCGTCGCCACAGCGCAGAAGCGGTACTTCACCGACACGCCGCGCGCCGTCCCCTCGTTGCCGGGGCCGCGTGAGGGCATCACGTACCTGCTCTACGCGCACGTGCCGTTCTGCGAGCGGCTCTGCCCGTACTGCAGCTTCAATCGGTTCCCCTTCGCCGAGGATCCCGCGCGCGCCTACTTCAAGAGCCTGCGCGAGCAGATGCGGATGGTGGCGGCGCTCGGCTACGACTTCCCGGCGCTCTACATCGGCGGCGGGACGCCCACGATCCTGATCGACGAGCTCTGCGAGACCATCGACCTCGCACGCGAGCTCTTCTCGGTCAAAGAGGTGTCCACCGAGACCAACCCGAACCACCTCATACCGGAGATCCTGGAGCCGCTCAAAGACCGCGTGCAGCGCTTCTCGGTGGGCGTGCAGAGCTTCGACGACGACCTGCTGAAGCAGATGGACCGCTACGACAAGTACGGTTCCGGCGCGGAGATCCTGGAGCGCATCCAGTCGGTCGAAGGCTTCTTCCACTCGCTCAACGTGGATATGATCTTCAACTTCCCGAGCCAGACCGAGGAGGTCTTGCTCGCCGACGTGGCGGCGGTCAAGGCGAGCCGCTGCAACCAGACGACGTTCTACCCGCTCATGGCGTCGCGCTCGGTGGAGCGCAGCCTGAAGACGACCGTCGGCATGGTCGACTACGACCGCGAGGCGCGCTACTACCAGACGCTCTCGCGTTCGCTTTCGGACACGTTCGAGTTCTCGACCGCCTGGACGTTCTCCCGCATCGGCGGCGGCATGATCGACGAGTACATCGTCGACTACGAGGAGTACGTGGGCATCGGCAGCGGCGCGTTCAGCTACCTGGACGGGAACATCTACGTCACCACGTTCTCCCTGCGCGACTACGGTCGCGAGATCGCCGCCGGCCGGATGCCCGTTTCCATCGGCAATCGCGAGGGCGGTCTCAGGAACCGCATGCGCTACCGGTTCCTCATGGAGCTCTTCGGCCTGCGGCTGGACAAGAAGAAGTTCGAGCGCGATTTCGGCGTGAGCGTGGAGCGCGGCCTGCGGGCCGAGATGCTCTTCTTCCGCACGTTCGGCGGCTTTGCCACCGACGACGAGGAGGAGCTGACGCTGACCGAGAAGGGCCGTTACCTGACCGTCGTCATGCAGCGACAGATGTTCGCGGACCTCAACAACCTGCGCGACGCCTCGCGCAACGCGCTCGACCCCGACGAGCGCCAGCTGCTCTTCGGGGAGGGCGGCGCCTGCCCCGCGGGTGGCGAGCCGCCCGCGCTCTAGCGGCACGGCGGTCGTTGCCCGCACGCTGTCGAACCCGTACACTCCTTCCAACCGTGTCTGGACTTCCAGGGAGGAGCACCTCGTGCCCACGTTCGCCTCGCGCCTCGCGGCGCTCGTACTGATCGCGGCCGTCGCCGTCGTCGCCGGCTGCTCGCCGCAGGGATCGTCCGACGTCGACGCCGCCAATGCGGCCATCGAGACCGCCAACGCGCAGATCCAGGTGTACAACGACCTCGATATCGAGATCACGCAGCTCATGGACGAGGCGATGGGCGCCGAGGCGACCGCTGAGGGCGCCGCCCAGGCGCTGGAGCTGCTCGACCAGGTGGACGCCAAGCTCAACGAGCGCATCGCGGCCGTCAACGCCGCCAAGGATTCGCTCGCGTCGATCCAGGGCATGGACGTGGCCGAGGAGATGAAGACGTACGCAGCCAAGGAGATCGCCATCATCGACAAGATGGTCGCGGCCGATGAGGTATTGCTGGAGATGGTGGCCGAGCTGCGGAGCCTGTACGCGATGGACGTCGATGGCGAGTACGATGAGGCGGCAGTGACCGAGGTCAACGAGCGCCTGCTCGATCTCTCGGACGAGCTCACCGCGCTCGATGAGGAGATCGCGGCGCTGCAGGACGAGGCCGACGCCTACTACGAGTCGTCGGGCATCGCCGGGGAGTAGCCGCCCGGCGCGTTCGGCAGGAAGGAGAGCGCGATGGACGCCACACCGCTTGTCGGGATCGTCATGGGCAGCACGAGCGACATGCCTGTGATGGAACAGTGCGCGCAGCAGCTCGAGGAGCTCGGCGTGCCCTACGAGATGGTCGTCGCCTCGGCACACCGCCAGCCCGGCCGGGTGCACGAGTGGGCGGCGGGCGCAGCCGACCGCGGCATCCGCGTCATCGTGGCGGCCGCGGGCAAGGCGGCTCATCTCGGCGGAGTGGTCGCCGCGTACACGCCGCTGCCGGTCGTCACCGTGCCCATGAAGACCTCCGACCTCGGCGGGTTGGACTCGCTGCTCTCCATGGTGCAGATGCCCACGGGCGTGCCCGTGGCGTGTGTCGCCATCAACGGCGCCAAGAACGCCGCCATCCTCGCGACGCAGATCCTCGGCACCGGCATGCCCGAGTATCGCGAGCGCGTCGCGCGCTACAAGGCCGAGATGGCCGAAGGCTAGTCCGGAAGGGGTAGGCATGGGCACCGAAGCGAACGGTCCCGGACGCGACGAGGCGCCGGAGGCGGTCGATCGCGCGAACGCGACGCCCGACGACGCCGCGCGCGAGGGTGCGCCTGCCGAGGACGTCGGACTCCTCGTGTCGCCGGTCGAGAACGAGTTGCGCCGCGATGCCGGCTACCGGCGACATCGCCGAGTGGTTGTCGGCTTCTTCATCGTCGCGCTCGCGATCGCGGCGTTCGGCTTCCAGCCGCTCGGCGAGTTCCTCGCCGGCGTCGGCGCGGACGTGTGGGCACGGCTCGTCGGGAGCGGGACGTCTGCGTCGACGGCAGGCTACACCGTGCTGCTGGCCACCGACGCCATCGCTTTCGTCCTCGTGCTGCTCCTGGCGTTCTTCGTCGGACCCCGCGTGCCCTCAGGGTTCCTGCATGTCTTCCTCGGCATACTTGTCCCGCTGTCGCTCTCGGCCATGCAGCCGCCGTTCTTCGAGGCGACCTACGGCGCGGGCGGGCTCGCGGACTCGCAGTTCGCGCGGTGGAGCTTCGTCGCGGTGTTCGTCTTCACGATCGTCGGGGTGGAGACCGGCGTGAGCGCCGGTCGGCGTCTGCTCGAGAAGCGGGCCGGACGGTAGCGTCAGCGGGACGCGCGGACGGGCGGGTCGACGTGCGTGCGCGTGCTCTCCGCTATCCCTCGGGCGGCGCGACGGGCGCGAGCGATACGCCTACCGACTCCCGCACCATGCTGCCGAGAACGGCATCGCCCCCCAGCAGGCGCGCCTTCCCGACCTCGGCCGCATTGTCGATGAGGATGCGCGCGGCCGACCAGCTCATCTCGTTGGCGGGCGTCAGCAGCAGGAACGTGTTCCCGCGCGCTGCCATCACGCCGCCGGCGAGCGCGTCGGGGAAGTTGGCGCCGGTGGCGATGGCGATGCGCTCGTGGCCGAGACCTTGCTCCTCAGCCAGCTTGGCAACCTTGAGCGCGGTCGAGTAGCGCTCGCTTCCGGCGACGCGCACCACGCCCGCCGTCCCGAGCTCGGAGCGCAGCGCCGCCTCGGGCGCGGCGCCGATGACCGCCGTCCCCCCGAGGATCACGGCCTGCGAGCTCTCGAGCGATCGGAGCTGCGCCTGCGCCCGCGGGTGGAGGCTTCCGGCGTCGGTCAGCAGGATCGGCCACGTCCGCGCGGCCGCGAGCGATGAGGCCGCGAGCGCGTCGGGGAAGTTGCCGGCGGTCGCGATCAGGACGGTCCCGTCGTAGGTGCCTCCGCCGGCCTCGAGGCGGGCGACCGCCTCGGCGGCGATGAGCGCGGCCGTGTCGTAGCGGTTGGTTCCGCCGATGCGCTTCACGCCCACCCCCGGGAGAGCGTCGAGCGCGCTTGCAACGGTCCGGGAGACGGCGGCTTCGCCGCCCACCACGATGACTTCCGACGCGCCGAGGCGCACGATCTCGGCGGCCACGCCCGCCGGAAGCTCGGTGGCTCCCGTGAGCAGGATGGGGCCGCCCGCTGCACCCGCCAGCGCCGAGGCGCCGAGCGCATCGGGCCAGTTCTCGCCGCTCGCGACGACGACCGTGGCCGCGCTCCCGTCGGCGAAGGCCGAGCGCGACGCCGCGATCGCGGTCCCGAAGCGGTTGGAGCCCTGCACCGGCTCGATATACGGCGTGTAGTCGATGTTCTCGGTCACGCCGGGCTGCCGGTACGGCTTGTACGGCCGCTCGTCCGGCCACGACGAGTACGGGAACGGCGTGATGCGGATGACGGTGCCGTCGCCGGTGGCGCGTGATGCCGAGGAGCTCATCTCGTAGGCGTAGTAGGTGCGGTGCTCCGCATCGGCCCATCCGCCGAAGACGACCGCGTGGTTGTCGTAGGAGACGAGCAGGTCGCCCGGCTGCAGGGCCGCGTACGTGATCGGCTGCGCGTAGAGGTGGAGGGTGCGCGTGGACCCGCCAGGGACCGGCACCTTCCACGTCATCGACGCGAAGCCCGAGCAGTCGCGTCGCCAGCCGAGCAGGGGGGAGTTCACGACCGTCCCGTTCGTGGACGCCCAGCCGGTCTGGCTGTAGGGGATGACGGCGTCCACCCACGTCTGCGCGCGGCTCATGATGGTGGAGCGGCTGAGGGCGGCGGCGGGCTGGCTGACGCCGAGAAGGGCCGCCGCCAGGAAGGCGGCGAGCATGATGCGGGTCGCCGGGCGCGGGCTGCGAATCATGGCGTGTCTCCGTCCGGTCGCGTTCGCCCTAGAGTATCGGACGCTCCCGCGCCGGACACAAGCCGTATGTGACGCCGCGCACGGCCGTCACTCGATGACGAGCACCGTCCCCGCGGTGGTCTGGACCGGGTACGACTCGGCCACTGGGCCCTCGAACCACACCTCGACGGGCATGCCCTCCTCGAGGTCCT
Source organism: Anaerosomatales bacterium (assembly GCA_030019445.1). Taxonomy (GTDB): domain Bacteria; phylum Actinomycetota; class Coriobacteriia; order Anaerosomatales; family Anaerosomataceae; genus JASEEU01. The sequence goes on from JASEEU010000006.1 coordinate 67,095, forward strand.
CGAACGCGAGGGGCTCGGGCGAGGCGTCGGGCACGTCGTGCAGCACCGCGGTATCGTCCGTGATGCTGACCGAGGCCGCGTCGTAGCCGGTGTCGGGCGCGATCGGCCCTTCGACGAGGATCCGGCCGAGGACGTCGCCGTCGGTGTACCGCTCGAGCGAGGTCACACTGCCTCGGATGTCCGGGTCCCGGTCGGGCAGCGTCGGGCTGCACGCGGCAAGCGGCAGGATGAGGGCGATGGCGACGCATGCGAGGGCGGTCCTTCTCGGCCGCATGTCCCACCTCGATTCAGGATGCTTCAGTCCGAGAGACATGGTACCCCTCGGCGCGTCTTGTCGCACGCGGGGTGGTCGACATCGGGCAGGGGCGGGTCGTCGGGGCGGGCGGGTCGCCGGTCGGTCATCCGCGCCAGTTCCGCGAGATCTCAAATAGTCCAAGAAATCGCTTGACTAGTGTGAACTTAACACTATAGTGGGGTACGACTAGTGTGGACTTCACACTATAGGCAAGTCAGGAATTGCGTCGGAGGAGGTGTGACCGTGGAGGAGTTCGCCGAGGCGATCGTCCGCAAGTTCCAGAAGGAACTGAACGCAGGCACGGTCTCGCTCGTCCTGCTGGCCATCCTCGCTCGCGCCGAAGAGCCGCAGTACGGCTACCAGATCGCCAAGCAGCTGGAAGGCGCGTCGGACGAGGGAGTGCCGGTCAAGCAGGGGACGCTCTACCCCGTGCTCAGGTCGCTGGAGGGTCAGGGACTCTTGTCGAGCAGGGTGGAGCCATCGGTGTCGGGACCGCCGCGCAAGTACTACTCCATCACCGAGCAAGGTGTGAGCGTGCTGGAGGACTGGAAAGACGTCTGGTCGCGCACGCGCGACTTCGTCGACGGGACCTTGGAGGGAGGTCGTGGCTAAGATGATCGATCAGTATCTCGCGGAGCTGCGAGGCGAGCTTGCCGGGGCCGACCCCGCGCTGGTCCAAGACGCGCTCTACGACGCGGAGGAGTACCTCCGCACGGAGATGGCCGAGGTACCGGAGACCGAGCGCGAAGCGCGCTGGTCCGAGGTCGTCGAGCGGTACGGCACGCCCGACGAGGTCGCGGCGGCGTATCGGGAGGCCGAGATCACCGTGGCGATGGGATTGCGCCCGGTGCAGGCTCCTCGCAGCGAGCGCCGCGGGTTCGTGGGCAGCTTTTTCGGCGTGCTCGCCGATCCGGTCGCCTACGGTGCGCTGTTCTACCTGTTCCTGTCGTTTCTGACCGGCATCGTGTACTTCACCTTCGTGGCGACGATGCTCGGCCTGGGGATCGGGCTGTTGCCGGTGTTCGTCGGCTCGCTCATCCTCCTGCTGTTCTTCGCGATGGTGCGTGCCATCGCGCTTGCCGAGGGTCGCATGATCGAGGGTCTTCTGGGCGTGCGCATGCCCCGGCGCCCGCGGTCGATGCTGCGCGAGGGCGACATGGCGGACCGGCTGAAGCACTGGTTCACCGACCGCCGCACGTGGACGTCGGTGCTCTACCTCGTGCTGCAGCTCCCGCTCGGCGTGACGTACTTCAGCATCATGGTGACCGCGATCGTCACCTCGCTCGCCGCGATCGCCGCGCCCATCGCGCAGGCGCTCACCGGTGAAGTGATGATCCGCATGGATGGTTACGGCTACCTGCTCGAACCGTGGGCGATCCCGCTCGTCGTGATCGGCGGTGTGCTCGGACTGGTCGTTACGCTCCATCTGGGTCGCGGCATCGGCAAGCTCCACGGCGCGTATGCCAAGGCCATGCTCGTCGGACGGTATTCGGATATGGCGGACGCCGCGTAGGCGTCGCGAACGATGAAGGGTTGTGTGGACGATGGAACGGATAGTCAAGATCGGCCTCGTGGCGGCGCTCGCCGGGGCGCTGCTCGTGACGAGCGGCTGCGTGCGGGTCGAGCTGCCCGACCCCGAGCTCATCGGGGACACGGTGACCGTCGAGCGCGAGGGCGCCGAGCGTGCCGAGGTCTCCCTGGACATGGGTGCCGGCAAGCTCGAGGTCACGAGCGGTGCGGTCGACCTCATGGAGGCGGACTTCGAGTACACGCGCGACCGTTGGGAGCCTGACGTGTCCTACGACGTCGACGGCGACACGGGCACGCTCGAAGTGCGCACCCCTCGGGTCCCGGACTTCAGCTTCGGCTCCAACGACCGGTACGTGTGGCGGCTCGTGCTTGCCGAGGACATGCCGCTGGAGCTGGCCGTCAACCTCGGCGCTGGGCAGGCGGACCTGGACCTGGGCGGGCTCATGCTCTCGGAGCTGACCGTCGACATGGGTGCGGGCGACACGACGGTGGACCTGAGCGGGGAGCCGACGATGGATCTCGACGCGGAGATCAACGCCGGCGCCGGCAAGCTCACGCTGTACGTGCCCCGTGACGCGGGCGTGCGCGTGGTCGGCTACAAGGACGGCGTCGGCTCCTACCGTGCCGACGGCTTTGAGATCGACGGCGACGCGCTCGTCAACGACGCGTACGGCGAGGGTGGCTTCACCTACGACATCGTGCTGCGGCGCGGCGTGGGCGAGGTCGTCATCGAGATGGTGGACTGACAGACGGACACGACGGCCCGACGCCGTCGGTAGGGAAGGAAGTGTCACTGATGGACCTGATCGTAGCGCCGTTCTCGGTGGGCATCTCGGCGCTCGCCAGCGGGATCGGTCTTCTCGGCCTCGCGCTGCCCCTGCTGTGGCTGTGGATGCTCATCGACGCCGTGCTCCGCGAGGAGTGGGAGTACCCGGCCGCCACGCCTACGAGCAACAACAAGCTGCTCTGGGTGCTGCTCATCGTGCTCGTGCAGGTCTCGGCGGCCGTGTACTTCTTCATGGTCTTCACGAAGGTGAAGCGGGGCTCGCTCGCGCGCCCCGAGTGGGCTGCGCCCCGCGCCGCATAGCACGGGGTGCGTGGCGCGCGGCTTGCTTGGGAACGAGCAAGCAGAGAGGAGCGCCGCCATGACCGCGCATCGCACGACAGAACCTCGGCCGGTGCCGGCGATCGACCTCGCCGCGCCGGCCGAGACGCGTACCGCGACCTTCGCGCTCGGTTGATTCTGGGGGCCTGATGCCCGGTTCGGGCAGATGCCCGGAGTCATCCGCACGCGCGTCGGCTACGCGGGCGGGACCACGCCCGACCCCACGTACCGCCGCATCGGCGACCACACCGAGACGCTGCAGATCGATTACGACCCCACGATGCTCCGCTACGAAGACCTGCTCGACGTCTTCTGGTCGAGCCACCGTCCCACGTCGCCGGCGTACTCGCGCCAGTACGCCTCCATCATCTTCCCGCATGACGAGGAGCAGCGCGCGGCTGCCGAGGCGAGTCGGACGCGCATGGAGTCCGTTCTCGGCAGGGTACACACCAACATCGTGCCGTTCTCGCGATTCTCTGTGGCCGAGGACTACCACCAGAAGTACCGCCTGCGCGGCGCGCGTTCGCTGATGGCCGAGTTCGCCGAGATGTACCCTGACCCCGCGGACTTCCGCGAGTCGACCGCCGCGGCCCGCGTGAACGGCTACCTTGACGGGTGGGGCGACGGTGCCGCGCTCGAGGCGGAGATCGACGGGTACGGCCTGAGCGAGGACGCGAAGGACCGGCTCCGCGACGCGGTGCGTCCGCGGCGCGGGCTGCGAGTCTAGGAGGGAGCACCATGACGGACAAGACGGAACGCACCGATCAGGAGTGGCGGCGCGTGCTGACGCCCGAGCAGTACCACGTGCTGCGCGAGTCGGGCACCGAGCCGCCGTTCACCGGCGTCTACGTGGACACCGAGGACGAGGGCCTCTACCGTTGCGCCGCGTGCGGCAATCCGCTCTTCTCGTCGGACACTAAGTACCACTCCGGGAGCGGGTGGCCGAGCTTCTTCGAGCCGGTCGGCCCTGACGCCGTCGAAGAGCGGGTGGACACGAGCCACGGCATGACGCGCACGGAGATCCGTTGTGCGCGGTGCGGCTCGCACCTCGGCCATGTCTTCCCTGACGGGCCGCAGCCCACCGGGCAGCGCTACTGCCTGAACTCGCTCGCCCTGGACTTCGAAGCCGAGGAATAGGCGCCTGTGCCGGTGGTACGATGTTCGCGTGCCGCCGACGGGAGGTCCAGTGACAAACGCAGCCTACTACCGCGACCGGGCGCTCGAGCTCGGCGCTACCGATGCGGTCGCGTTCGCGATCGACGACATCGTCTTCGACCCCCGGACGATCCTGAAGTGCATGTTCGGCTGCAAGGACTGGGGTCTTGGCCCGACGTGCCCTTCTCGGCCCGGCTCGCTCATGCCGTGGGAATACGAACCGGTGCTGCGCCGCTATGAGTGGGGCGTCATCATCCACGCCCACGACAAGCGCGTCGCGCACGACGTCTCGTTCGAGATCGAGCGCGAGGCCTACCTCGACGGCCATCACCTCGCCTTCTCGCTCTCTGATTGCGCCGCGTGCGCGGAGTGCGCCGGGCTCGCCGGCTCGGGCTGCGTGAACCCGCGCAAGGCGCGTCCCGCGTTCCACAGCGTCGGCATCGACGTGTTCAGCACCGTGCATGCGTTCGGCCTCCCCCTCGCGCCGCTTCGGGACGAGGGCGATCAGCAGAACTGGTATTCGGCGGTCTTCATCAAGTAGCGGGGGCGACCATGTTCCAGCCGAGCGAGATCGTCGTATTGATCGTCAGCCTGGCGATGTCGCCCATCATCGTCACGAGCGCGCGTCGTCTTGGCGCGCCGCTCGGACCGCGCATCATGGCGGTCTTCGCGTGCGTATTCGTCGCCTACGTCGCCACGGTTCTTGAGGGCATCCTGCTCTTCGACCTCTTCAGCTTCCTGGAGCACGCGCTCCTCACGCTCACCGGGGTGCTGCTGATGCTCGGCATCATCGCGGTGGACCGGCAGGTACGGAATCGGCGAGAGCCATGACCGCCTCGGCAGTAGTGTTCCTCGATATCGTCGGGATGCTCTCCTTCGCGACCGGTCTCGTCGTCGCCGCAAGGATGCCGCTGACACGCCTCGGTGGCTACGAGCGTCAGGTCCGGATCCTGTTGATGATCACCATGACGGTCTATGCCTTTGTCGGCGTCTCCAACATCTTGGAGCACTCCGGCGTGACGGCCGCGCTGGACGCATACGAGGACTACGCCGAGATCCTCTTCATCCCGGCGATGGCATATCTCGTCTACACCGCCGGTCTTGCGCTCCAGGTCCAACAGCTCACCGATGCCGAGGAGGGCCTGCGAGCCGAGCACGAGCTGCTGACGGGCGTGGTGGAGACGAGCCCGAGCGGCGTGATGCGGATCGACGCCGGCGGCGCGATCGTGTTCGCTAACGACCGGGCGCGCGCGCTCCTCGGGCTGCAGCGCGATCCCTCGGGAGGGAGCTGGACGCTTCCGGAGGGCATCGTATGCGTTTCGGCCATACCCGGAGAGCGTCTGCTCGACCTCGTGCGACTCGCCGACGGTGTCGTTCTCGAGGACCGGCTGTGCTACCTGGAGCTCGGTGAGGCGCGGCGCGCGATCTCGGTGAGCGCGCGACCGTACGGCGGCGGGGAGGCAGGACGCGGCTCGGTCGTCTCCGTCACCGACGTCACGGAGCGCGAGGAAGCGCGACGCAGGCTCGTCCGAGCTCAGGCCGAGTACCGCCTCGACCTCGAGCGGACCGTCGACGAGCGTACCGCCGACCTGCTCGAGATGAACCGCGAGCTGGAGAGCGCCAACCGCGTGAAGCGCTCGTTCGTCGCCAACGTCAGCCACGAGCTCCGCACGCCGCTGAACTCGATCATCGGCTTCACCGATCTGCTCATCCAGGAGCTGCCCGGTCCGGTGAACGCCGAGCAGAGCAAGCAGCTCACGATGGTGCGCGACTCCGCGACCCACCTGCTGATGCTCGTGAACGACCTGCTCGATTTCGAGCGCATGGAGGCGGGACAGCGGCTGACTGCGGTGGCCGAGACACCTCTCTGTCCGCTGCTCGACCGCCTCGTTCATTCGATAGAGCCCCTTGCCGACGAGGCCGGGGTCGCGCTCGTGCTCGAGTGCGAGACCGCGGCCGTCCTTCAGACCGACCAGGGGATGCTCGGGCAGATCGTGCGCAACCTCGTCTCCAACGCCATCAAGTTCACCGATCCCGGCGGCACGGTGACGGTGAGGGCGACGGAGGACGCCGAGGGGGTCGCGATCGCCGTGAGCGACACCGGGATCGGCATCGCCGAGGAGGACCGCGACCGTGTGTTCAAGCCGTTCGTGCAGCTCGACACCCCCAATCGGATCAAGCCGCCGGGTACCGGCCTCGGCCTCGCGATCTCGCGCGAGCTCGCCGGGCTTCTCGGCGGAGCCCTCACGCTGGAGAGCACGCCCGGCGAAGGGTCGACTTTCCACCTGCGCCTGCCGTTGGTGATCCCGGCCGAGACGGAGGACGCGTGAACGTCGAAGCGATGAAGGACGCCGCAGGCGCACGTGCCGCCGCGCTGGTGACGGCCGACATGGCCCTCGGTGTCGGCACGGGGACCACGACAGAGCGCTTCATCAGGGCGCTCGCAGCTTCCGGGATACGCCCGCAGGTGGTCGTGCCGAGTTCCCTGGCGACGGGTCGCGCGCTGGCCGCGGCCGGCTTCGCCGTCCACGAGCCCGCGGGCGTGCGGCGGCTCGACCTCTACGTTGACGGGGCGGACGAGATCGATCCCGCGCTACAGCTCATCAAGGGCGGGGGCGGGGCGCTCGTTCGGGAGAAGCTGCTCGCGACCATCGCCGAGCGCTTCGTGTGCATCGCCGACGAGCGCAAGCTCGTTCCCGCGCTCGGCACCTTCCCGCTACCGGTCGAAGTGGTGCCGGCGGCGGTGGCGGCGGTGGCCGAGCGGCTGCTCGGCCTGGGCGATGCGGTCACGCCCCGCACCGGCTTCGTGAGCGACAACGGGAACCGCATCCTTGATGTCACCGGGATCGACCTGCGCTTCCCGGGAGAGGTGGAGGCGCTGCTCGACTCCATCCCCGGCGTCGTGGGCAACGGCGTCTTCGCGCACCGGCGGCCCGATCTCGTGACCGTCGGGCAGGCCGACGGGTCGGTCCGAGAGGTGCACCGCCCGGTCTAGTCGCGCCAGAGTCCGAGCGTGCCGGGCGCCCGGTGCAGCGACTCGCGCACAAGCATCGCCGTCGTCTTGAGCTCGGCGAGCGCCGCCGAGACAGCGGGCCGTCTGCTCGAGCCGCTACGGATGGCGGCGACGACGCGTCGATGCACCGTCGTGTCGGTCAGGCGCGTGAACGTGACGCCTTCGTACTCGCCGATGATCATGAGCGGCGTGATGAGCGCGACCCCGAGACCCGCCGACACCGCCTCGAGGATGACCAGGTAGTCGTTGCTATGGACGCTGATCCGCGGCTGGTAGCCGGCTTCGTTGGCGACGCGTACGACGACATCGAGGAACGCCGTGTTGTCCCGGCCGACCACCCAGGCGTCGTCGCGAAGGTCGCGCATGGCGACCGGACCCCGCGCTCGCGGGTCGCCGGCGGGCATGGCCAGGTACATCGGTTCCGTCAGCAACGGCACGCGCTCGATCCCGGGATCCTCGGGCTCGGGAAGGTGGTCGTACTCGTGCGTGACGACGACGTCGAGCTCACCGCTCTTGAGCGCGGGAAGGCTCTCATCAGGCTCGAGGTCGACCATGGTGATCTCGAGCGCTCCGTGGCGGGCCGAGAGCTCGGCAAGAGCGGGGACGAGAAGGCGTCGGGCGGCGCTGGGGAACGCGCACGTGCGGAGCGGACCGGCGAGCCCCCCGGACACGGCGGCGACATCCGCTTCGGCCTCCTCCAACACGGCGAGCACCCGCTCGGCGTGGCCGACGAGACGGCGTCCTGCGTCGGTGAGGCGCACCCCCCGGCCCTTGCGCTCGAGGACTGGTGCGCCGACCTCACGCTCGAGCGTGGCCATCTGCTGCGAGATCGCCGAAGGGGTGAGGAAGAGCGCCTCGGCGGCCGCGGCGATGCTGCCGCGCGACGCGATCTCACGGAGCAGATGGAGACGGTGAACGCTCAACATAATGTAGTACAGCTTAACTGAAAGGATAGGAAACGAGAATGGTGCTAACGCTTAGCTGGACCGATACTAGAAGCAGCTCGGGAACCGAGCCGACCAAGGAGGGATCGCGATGTCCGCATTCCGCATCGAAGACAGCTTCAGCGAAGGGGTCGTGTACCCCGGGCGCGCGATCGTGCTCGTCGGTCTGCTGCTCGGCCTCGCGCTCATCCTGTCCTCCATCTAGGCCTCGCGCCTAGCGCACACGGAGACGTCGCGGGCGGCACCGCCTAGCCGCGCCGCGACACCCACATCACGGAAGGTCCGCCACATCGGCGGGCCTTCTCTGTTTGCCGGGGTCGAAGGGAGTATTAGGCGAGACTAATAAGAACGATTAGTAGAGCCAAAGTACGGGGATATCCGTAGTAGCAAGTCAACAGATGATCCTCCGAGAGGAGGCGAGCAGCGATGACGTACAAGGACAGGACACGGACGCTTCGTGCGATGCTCTCGTTCGGACTCGCAGTAGCCGTGCTGCTCGCGTACACCGCCCCCGCGTATGCCGCGGTCTCGGTAGATCTGCACTCGGCGCACGTCGGAGCGAGCAGCCTCACATTCCAGACTGAAAGCGATGACGGCGGTCTTGGCGACCCCGTCGTTTGGCACTTCGTACTCAACGGGCTCGATCGTGGGACGGAGGCAGGTACACTGACCGTCACGTTCTCCTCGGGCCTCACCAAGACGGTCTCCGGCAGGGTGGTCGGTAACGGATCCACGCAGCACTTCTACGTGGGTACGCCCGGGCACGACATGCTGGCGAGCGCAGTGGCCGAGGTCGACAGCGAGGAGTACGGGCGGCTGGTCCTGAGCCATGTCGCCCTGAACGACCCGCAGGACCCGGAAGACCCTGAGGACCCGGAAGATCCTGAGGATCCCGAGGACCCTGAGGACCCCGAGGACCCGGAAGATCCCGAGGATCCTGAGGACCCCGAGGACCCCGAAGATCCTGAGGATCCCGAGGACCCCGAAGATCCTGAGGATCCCGAGGACCCCGAGGACCCCGAAGATCCTGAGGATCCCGAGGACCCGTTCCTCCCCTTCACTCCTGATCCTGAGGATCCGGAGACCCCCGATGCTCCGTTCCTCCCGTACACCGGGGCTGACCCGACCATGCTGCTTGGTCTCGTCAGCGCCGCCGGTGCCGTTGGAGCGGGACTCAAGCTCTGGGGCCGCCCGGATCGCGGCGGTGAGGACCACTGACGGATGCATCGCATGACAGCGCACAGTCTGGGCCGGGACCCGAACAGGGCCCCGGCCCTCTTCGTGTCGAGTGCTATGCTCGGCACGTATTCGAGCGACAGGGGGATCCGTGAGAACGCTCATCTTCGGAAGCGGTGTGCTCGGGTCGTACTTCGGGGCGCGTCTTGCGGCTGCGGGCCACGATGTCACCATGCTCGCGCGCGGAGCCCGGTTGCGGGAGATCGAGGAGCACGGGGTCACCGTGATCGATGAGGGGACCGGAGAGCGTTTGACCGCTCGCATCCCCGTGACCGCCACGCTCGAGCCGGGCGACCGCTACGATGTGATCGCGGTCTTCGTGCGGGCCGAGCAGGTGAGGGAGGCACTGCCGGCTCTGGCCGCGAACACCGCCACGCCCACGGTCCTCTTCATGAGCAACGCGGTCTCGGGAGTGGACGATCTGGTCGACGCGGTCGGGCAGGGGCGCGTCATGCTCGGCTTTCCCGGAGCTGCGGGCGACAAGGTCGGTAACGTGGTGCGCGCGCGGACCGTTCACCCGTGGCTTCAGCGAACGACGGTGGGAGAGGTCGACGGACGGAGGACGACGCGTGCCGTCAGCATAGCCCAGGCGTTCCGCTCGGCGGGTTTTCCCTCGGCGGTCTCGCGGGACATGGACGCGTGGCTCAAGACACACGCGGCGCTCGTCTGCCCGATCGCGAACGCGTTCTACATGGCCGGTGGGGACTTGCAGCGCCTCGCCCGGACGCGCGACGCGCTGGTCCTGGCGTCCCGGGCGGTGCGCGAAGGCTTCCGCATGCTGCGGAGCGCGGGTTGGCAGGTGACGCCGCCGCACCTGGCGCTCGCGCTCGCCGTTCCGGAGCCGCTACTGGTCTCGCTTCTCGGTCGCGTGGCTCGCACGCCGTACGCCGACTTCATCATCGCCCGACACGCGGCGGTGGCGCGTGACGAGATCGCGATGCTGTCGGCTCAGCTCGTGGCGCTCAGCCGTGCGGCCGATGTCCCGATGCCGTCGTTCGAGGTGCTCGCCACGTACGGACGGCAGGGAGTGCGCCCGGCGCGGCGCGGGAGCGGTGTCCTGCCGATGCGCTGGGGTGGCGTGATCGCCGCGGCAGCTGCCGCGCTGTTCGTGGGAGCGTTACGAGCCCTGTTCAGAGAGCGGTGACGCGGAGGCGGCGGACGGCCGCCTCCGCGACGCTGTCGTCAGGTGCGCTTGAAGACATCGCGTGCGACGAGCGCGCCGACCGCGAACAACGCGTTGGCGGCGAGCCAGCCGAGGTCCATCGCGGCCGTCAGGCCGGTGCCTGCCCAGTCCGCGTAGGAGTACCACGAGTCGGCGAGGCCGAAGACGACGGCCCCGGCAGCCACGAACCACCACGGCCACGCGAACCTGCCCTGGCCCAGTTGCCGGATGACGAGCGCGAGTGTGACCGCGGGCGCGATCATGAAGATGGCGTCCCCGACGGGGTAGAGCGTGCTCACGAAGACGCCGAGGCCATCGAGTCCGGAGTCGGCGGCCCAGATGTAGGGCCTGAGCAACGCCACGTATTGAATGGCGACCGCAACCACGCCCACGACACCGCCGATGACGAGCGGGATGCGCGTCTTCACGAGTCCGCTGTACGCCTTCACCGCGAAGGCGACGGCCGCGACGAAGAAGACGTATTCGAGCGAGTAGAAGATGTCGGCGATGCTCGGATACGGATCGAGCCCCATGAACAGCTCAAGCACCATCCAGATCACGTCGCCGATAGCGAACATCGTCACCGCGATCCCGATCAGCATCCACTGTCTGCGCACGGACTCACCCGGTGCGAAGCTGAACGCGACCCAGAGGATGATGCCGGCTATGAGCGGCTGCAATGCGATGCCGTACACGTAGACGGCGGTGTACGCCGCATCCGAGAGCGTCTCGGCGTACAGCTGCAGGTCGAGCAGGTAGAACAACGCCAGGAGCGCCGCGAGCGCGCCCGCTACGGCGAAGGTCGTCCGCGAGATGACGCTGCGCTTGTCGACTGCAGTGTCGCTCATACCGCGCCCCCCTCGATGTCCGCGATCAAGCTGTCGATGGTGCTGGTCGGCGCGATCGGCCCGAGCAGGCGTCTCACGTTCGCCTCGAGCGTCGGCAGGTCCTCAGGCAGGAGATCATCGGCCGTCTTGCCGAGCGAGAGCGCTGTGGCGCGCACGCACGTGTCGGCGACCATCTCACCCACGAGAGGGCCCAGGACATGCACCGTCACCGATCGGAGATCAGGCATCCGGTACCCCCCTTCCTGGCGAAGCCCAGAGGGCGCGGCGGCGCCGCGTCCTACTGCTACCATCGGATGTCGTGAACTGCGTCACAAGACCGCGCGGCCCAACGGCTCCGAAAGGGTGCGCAGGTGGGCGGATTGTCAGAAGTTGCCTGACGGACGGCCGATTACGGTGCCTGAACGGCGCGAGCCGTGCCGTCCGCGTCCACCACCACATACCGGAACCGGTCCGTCCCCGGCCCGCTCACGTGGGCGCCGGGATCCGTGAGCAGGAAGTCGCGCTCCCGGAGTTGCTCGACCGTCTCCGGGTCGAGCGCTTCGGGTGGCGTGTGCCCGGCGATCTGCCTGACTCCGGGCAGCGCGTCGGCCGCCTCGTGCGGTCGGAACCACAGCGGGCCGACGCCGAGCGTGACGAGGCCGGGCACGCCGTCGCGCTCGACAGGCACACGCCCGGACGCGTACTCGCGCATCTCGAGGAGGAAGCGCACGTTGAGCGCTGTCGCGAAGCGCTCGAGGTCGCCTCCGGCGTCTTCCCAGAGCGGGAGGAACGCGCGTGAGATGCCCGCATGCGTGACGAGCCAGCCTGAGGCGACGGTGGCGAGCTGCCACGCGCCGCTCAGGATATGCTCGGCGAACTCAGCCTGGCGCGCGCGCGTCTCGAGGTTCTGCGGGGCGATGCGGATGCCGAGCGCCGCCGCGACCTCGTGGTTGCCGGCCAGCACCTCGGCGCCGTGCTTCTCGGCCAGCGCTACGACGTCATCGGTGCCGAGGTCGACGAGGTCGCCCGCGATGACGATGCGGTCGGCCGGCTGCGGTCGCGCGTGGGCGAGCGCGCGCTCGAGCAGCGGCGCGAAGCCGTGGATGTCCGAGAGGATGATGGTGCGTGCGCTCACGAGGACAGTGTAGGCGAAGTGGTAGAATCGCGGCGTCTACGAGCGAGGAAACACCATGCCCCACGAGGACAGCACGTCCGGCCAGCTCGAAGCGCTCGGCTTCACCGATCGCTTTCGCGCGCTCTTCGCGCCCTACGCCGACGAGGGGCTCGTGCCGGCGCGTGTGGTGCGTGCCGATAAGGGCTTCCTCGCCATCGCGACGGCCGAGGAAGTCGCGCACGCCAAGGTCGCGACCAAGCTCATGAAGACCGCCGAGGACGCCGATGCGATGCCCGCGGTAGGCGACTGGGTCGCGGTGCGCGCCGATGCTGAGCTCGAGGTGCCGCTCGTCGAGGCAGTGCTACCGCGGAGCTCGGCGTTCATGCGCGGCGATCCGGGCCGCGCGTCGGTCGCACAGGTGCTCGCCGCCAACGTCGACACCGTGCTCATCGTGCACCCGCTCGACCGCGAGCCCAACGTCCGCCGCATCGAGCGCGAGCTCGCACTCGCCTGGGACAGCGGCGCGACGCCCGCGATCGTGCTGACGAAGGCGGACCTCGCCGAGGACATCGAGGCGGCTCTCGAAGCGGTGGGGCGTGTCGCCCTCGGCGTGGACGTGCACGCCACGAGCATCGTCGACGGCCGTGGTATCGAGGCTCTGCACGCCTACGCGCGCGATGGGGCGACCGTGGCGTTCATCGGCCCGTCGGGTGCCGGGAAGTCGAGCCTCGTGAACGCGCTCGTCGGCGAGGATGTACGCGCCACGCGCGAAGTGCGCGCGACCGACGCCCGGGGCCGCCACACGACCGTCACTCGCGAGCTCGTGCCGCTGCCGGGCGGCGGCGTGCTGCTCGACACGCCGGGCCTGCGCGCGGTGGCGATGTGGGATGCCGAGGAGGGCCTGTCGCGCGTCTTCGAGGACGTCGAGGCGTACGCGTCGGAGTGCCGGTTCCGCGACTGCCGGCACGAGCTGGAGCCCGGCTGCGCCGTGCGCGCGGCGGTCGAGGACGGGGAGCTTCCTGCCGAGCGGCTCGAGAGCTACCTGAAGCTGCGCGCCGAGAGCGAGCGGGCGTCGGCGGCGGCCGACGTACGAGCGAAGCTGGCCGAGAAGCGCGAGCACAAGACGCTCGCGAAGACGATCAAGCGCTACTACAAGGACCAGAAGGGCGGGTAGCGCGTCCGCGGGCGGCGCGGCATCCTCCCGGGAGCGCGAAGACGGGCGCCCGAAGGCGCCCGTCTGTGAGGGCCGCTGCGCGGTCGGCAGCTAGTACGCCTCGACCCACAGCTCGTAGTAGCTCTGCGGGTGCTTGCACGCGGGGCACTCGGTCGGCGCTTCGGGGCCCTCGTGCACGTAGCCGCAGTTGCGGCACTTCCATCGCACCACGCCGTCCCGCTTGAAGACGGTGCCGTTCTCGACGTTGGCGAGCAGCTTGCGGTAGCGCGTCTCGTGCTCCTCCTCGACCTCGGCGATCTCACGGAACGAGTACGCGATGTCGGCGAATCCCTCTTCCTCGGCCACCTTCGCGAACTCCGGATAGAGCTCGCCCCACTCCTCCTTCTCGCCCTCGGCCGCGGCGAGCAGGTTCTCGGCGGTGGTGCCGATCACGCCGGCCGGATAGGTCGCGGTGATCTCGACGGGACCGCCGTCCAGGTACTTGAAGAAGACCTTCGCGTGCTCCTTCTCGTTCTCCGCCGTCTCCATGAAGATGGCCGAGATCTGCTCGTAGCCCTCCTTCTTGGCGACGCTCGAGAAGTAGGTGTAGCGGGTGCGTGCCTGGGACTCCCCGGCGAAAGCCTTCAGGAGGTTCTGCTCGGTACGCGTGCCTTTCACGCTCATGCGTGAACTCCTTTCGTGATGGGTCGAACGGGGGTTGTCAGGAGTGTACCCGATCGCTGTGACGTCTAGGCCGCTGCGCTACACTCTCGGCAATCGCATTCGACGGAAGGATGCTCGTGAAGAAACGCCTCGGCCCCACCGATCGCCTCTATCCGATGCCGTGTCCGCTCGTGCTCGGTGGCACGATGGACGAGCACGACGCCCTCGCCGTCGCGTGGGTCGGGATCGGCGCGGGCACGCCGCCGAGCGTCGCTATGGCACTTCGCCGTTCGCGTCATACCCTCGCCCTCATCCGCGAGCATGGCGAGTTCACCGTCAACATCCCGTGCGCAGCCGACGCCGCGGTCGTCGACTACTTCGGCATCACGAGCGGTGCGCAGCGCGACAAGTTCGCCGACACGGGGTGGACCGTGGAGCCTGCCGCGGTGGTGGCCGCGCCCATCATCGCCGAGTGCCCGTACAATCTTGAATGCCGCGTGACGCATGAGATCGAGATCGGCGAGTACATCCACGTCATCGGCGAGGTGGTCGAGTCGCACGCCGAGGAGAGCGTGCTCGACGCCGGGGGCGAGAAGGTCGATGTGACCGCGCTCGACCCGCTCATCTACATCGCCGGGTCGCGTGAATACCGCCGCCTCGGTGGGAAGGTGGCCGAGGCGTACTCCGCCGGTCGCGTGTTCCGCCACGAGCCGTCGGAGCGCTGACGTGGATGCGACGCTCTCGGCGCTCGTCGCCCTCGCGTACGTCGCCCTCGCTGTGGGGGCCTACCTGCACGACCTCAGAGAGGCACGCCGCTCGGTGACGGCGGCCGAGGCCGCCGAGGCGCTGGCCGCCGACCGGTGGTGGCGCGCGAGCCCGCTCACGTGGGCGTTCATCCTCGTGACGGTGCCGGTGATCGGCATCCTGGTCGTCGCGCTCTCGGCCGGGCTGCTGCTCGACGGCACGGGCGCGTACCGCTCGCTCGTGCTCGCGCTCATCCTGACGGCGTCGGTGGCGTGGCCGCCCTTGGCGGTCCTCGCGACCGCCTGGTACCGGCGCCGCGCGCTCGTGACCGCCGTGACGCTGCTGCGCTACCGCGAACGCGCGGGGCTCCCGGCGCCCAAGCCGTCATGGTGGCGGCCGGAGTTGCACCAGGGTCCCGTGCCCAAGGCGCTCATGATGTACTCGCGGCCGATGTTCGCCCTCTACCTCGTCTTGATGCTCGCGGCGGCCGGCCTTGGCGCGCTCGTCGGCGTCACGGGACTGGGCGATGAACAGAACGCGGTGCTCTCGGGCTTCATCCTCGTGCTCTCGGCGGGCACGCTCGCGCTCGTCGTCGGCCTCGTTCGCGGCTTCGCGGTCACCGACGAGGCGCGTGCGGCGCGGCTGCTCGATCGTGCGGTCTTCGCCGAGGAGGACCGCCGCTCGGCGATCATCGACGAGGCGATCGCGCTGCTGCCCGAGGACGCGGAAGCGGCGTTCATCGTGGTTCCGAAGCGCGGGGACGACGCCCGCTAGCGTTGCTCGGGGACTCGAAGGTCGCCGTCACGGAGCTGTTTCCAACAAATGGGTTGCCACGTCCGACGGTTGTTGGTAGCATCCGTCGAGTTGTGTTCTTCTCGGCGCGAACCGGAAAGGAGGGCGATACAGATGAATCCTGCCAAGTGCTGCACGGGGACGTGTGCCACGTCTCACCTGTATGTCCGTATTCCGGTGCGCCGCGCCGTCTGACCAGATCAGGCTTCGCGGGCACCCCGATCGGGGGAGGAACCCGCGATGACCGATCTTCAAAGGGCGCTCGCGCGCCCCGCCTACCAGACGTTCAACCCGTCGCTCGCCGCCGCGCGCACCCTGGATGCGCTGTCCACGCTGCTGGGCACGGCTGCCGATGCGCTCCGACGGCGTGAGGCGGTGCAGCGGCCCCGCGGCCGCGTCGGCCCCGCGATCGCGGGGCGCCTGATGGCCGAGACGCCCGACGCCTGGCGCGTGCGATGAGCGCTGACGCGACCCGATCCGCCTGCAAGCGGGTCGGGTCGCTGCCGTTCTCGGCAGACACGCGAGCCTGCGCTACCATCGGTCTACCGGCGAGAGGAGGCGCGATGCGCGCGTATGCGGCGTGGTTCGCGGTGCTCATGGGCGTGGGGATGATCGGCATGTGGGCGATGTTCTTCGTCGCCGGCGACGTGCCGGAGCTCGAAGCGGAGCCGATCCGCCTGGGGTTCCATCTGGTGGCCGAGGGGTTGACGGCGGTCATGCTCCTCATTGCGGGCATCGGGGTCGCGCGTCGCCGTGCGTGGGCGCGGAGCGCGTACCTGTTCGCGGCGGGCCTGCTCGCCTACACCGTCATCGTGAGTCCGGGCTACTTCGGACAGCAGGGTCAGTGGGGATTCGTCGCGATGTTCGCCGCCTTCGGGGCGCTCGCTGCCCTGGCCGTCTGGGCGGCGATGCGGGGCACGCAGGTGTAGTGAAGACGGCCCTTGCTGCGTGAGCGGGTATGAATCCTGGCATCGGGTCATACCCGGCTTGGAAGCGGAGGGCGTCATGAGGATCATCGTGCGGTTGGCCGCGCTCACGCTCGCGGTGCTCATGCTGATGGCGGCTGCCGGATGTGCGAACGGGCAGCCGGCCGAGCAGGACGGGACGTCCGGCGGCGGGGCGCCATACCCGGAGCCGGGAGCCGGGGGAGGCCCGGCGTACGCGTGGCTCGACATCGAGCTCACCGACGCCGTCACTGGGGAGAAGTACACCGTCGCCGACTTCGCCGGCGATCCGGTGATGCTCCATGCGTTCGCAGTCTGGTGAAGCGTGTGCAAGGCGCAGCAGGGCATCCTCGATGACCTGCTGGCCGAGGACCGCGGGACGGTCCTGATCGCGATCGACACCGACCAGAACGAGGACGAGGCGTTGATCCGCGACGCGTGGCGGGCGCGCGGGCTCACGGAGCGGGTCGCGATCGCTCCGCGTGCGATGACCGAGGCGCTCGTCCAGCAGTTCGGCCCGGACATCGTGAACCCGCCCTCCGCCCCCATCGTGCTCGTCACGGCGGACCAACGCTCAGCCGAGCTGCTCCCCCGGGGACTGAAGAGCGCAGAAGACCTGTCGCGGTTCATCGAGAGCGCGCGGTAGCGCCGCCATGGGAGTGCTGCGATTCGCGGGCACGTCGTACCTTCTCGGCCTGCTGACGCCGCTCACCGCGCTGTGCGTCCTGCCGCTGTATCCGGCGTTCCTCGCACGGCTTGCGCGCCAGGCCGGCCGGGACCGGAACGACCGCGGGACGCTCGGATGGCTGGGCCTCGTCGTCACGGCGGGCGTCATCGCGTTCATGGGACTCATGGGGCTTGTCTTCACGACGCTCCTGCAGGAGTCGCTCAATCGCGTCATCGAGGTGGTCTCTCCGGTCGCTTTCGCGGTCATGGCGGTCATCGGCGTGGCCCTGATGAGCGGGTTCACCGTGCGCCACAAGGTGCGTATCAAGGAGCCGAGGAACCCGCTCGTGGCCGCCTTCGTCTACGGATTCCTGTTCGGCGCCATCGTCATCCCGTGCAATCCGGCGTTCATCGCGGCATTCTTCGCGCGCGTGGCAACCGTCGGCGACGCGCTCGGGAACCTGGTGAACTTCCTCGCCTTCGGGCTCGGTATAGGCACGCCGTTGCTCGCCCTCTCGCTCGTCACGCGCGCGGCGAGCCGCTGGGTGGTGAACGCCCTGGTGCGCTACGAGCGGCAGATCGCTTTCGTCGCCGGAGCGGTGATGACCGGCGTCGCGGTCTACTACCTGGTGGCAGTGTTCGAGGTGTTCGGGTGAGGCGACCACGCTCCGGCTGCGATGCGGTCTTGCGGGTGAACTGAACGGTTGACGACAACTAGTTTGTGGCGTAAACTTCCTTTCGGACAGAGGCGAAGGAGGCACGCCACATGAACGAGATCACCAAGACGCAGCGCCGGACACAGGCGTACTGGTTCGTCGACGGGCTTGCCGAGATCATCGGCGGCGTCGTGCTCGCGCTCGTGGGCGTGCTGCTGTACTTCTCGGTCATCGCGGACGACCAGGGCCTCGCCACGCTGGCGCTCGGCGCGATGATCCTCGGCTTCCCGCTGAGCGCCAAGGCCGTTCGCTGGGGCAAGGACCGCCTCACGCACCAGCGCACCGGCTACGTGAGCTACCCGCAGCCCTCGGGCAAACGCCGCGCGACGAGCGCGGTCGTTGCCGTCGTGCTGGGCGCGGCCTTCGCTGGTGGCGCGCTGGCGCTCGGTGAGCCTACGTTCGACGGCACCCTCGGCACGTACATGCTCGTGGCGCTCGGGGTGGGCGTGGCTGCGGGGCTCGCGATGCGGGCGACGCGGATGGGGATGCCGCGCTTCTACCTCTCGGCGGCGGTCGTCGCTGCCGCAGCGGTGTGGAGCCTGGCCGAGGGGCTCGACTTCATCGCCGGCATGGGCGCGGTCTGGACGGCGCTCGGCTCCGCGTCGCTCATCACCGGCGCTATCGCGCTCGGCCGCTATCTCCGCGCGACGTCGGGCCTGGACGGGGCGCGCCGATGAGCGGCTTCGAGTTCGCGGCCGACCCGGACCGCGTCATCCACGAGCCGGCGCGGTTGAAGATCATGTCGGTCCTCTCGGTTGCCGAGAGCGCGGACTTCACGTACCTGATGCGCGAGACCGAGCTGACGCGGGGCAACCTCTCGGTGCAGCTCACCCGGCTCGAGGAGGCGGGCTATATCGCCATCGAGAAGGCGTTCGTGGGCAAGACGCCCCGGACGACCGCGCGCATGACCCCCGGGGGCAAGAAGGCGTTCGCCACCTACCGCTCGTATCTCGAGCGGTTGCTCGACGCGACCGGCTGACGATGACGCGCACCGCCACGCGGGGGTACGCTGTGTAGCGGTGTCGACGGTCGGGAGGAGGCCGCATGCGCATCGAGGTCACCGAGAACGGACCGTACCGCGTGACGGGCGGCGTGCCGCTCCTGCGAGTGGAGATCGTCGTGAACGCCGAAGGCGAATCCGTCGGGTGGCGCGAACTCGAGCGCATCGAGGTGCCCGACGAGTACCTGCTGTGCCGCTGCGGCCGCTCGTCCGCCAAGCCGTTCTGCGACTTCTCGCACCTCACAGAGTTCGATGGCGAGGAGACTGCCGGCCATAGCTCGTACGCCGAGCAGGCGGTGGTGATCAATGGCTCGGGGCTCGACCTCCACGACGCGCGGAAGCTCTGTGCCGAGGCCCGCTTCTGCGATCGGGCGGGCGGGCTGTGGAACCTCGTGGGCGAGTGTGAGGACCCGGCCGTGCGCGAGCTCGCCATCGAAGAGGCGACGCTCTGCCCGTCGGGCCGCTACGTCGCGTGCGATGCCGAGACGGGCAGGCCCATCGAGCCCGACCTCGAGCCCTCCATCGCGATCGTCGAAGACCCGAAGCTGGGTGTGAGCGGTCCCATCTGGGTGCGCGGCGGGGTGCCGATCGTGGATTCGAAGGGGGAGCTGTACGAAGTGCGGAATCGCGTGACGCTCTGTCGCTGCGGAGCGAGCGCGAACAAGCCGTTCTGCGACGGCTCGCACATCGCGGTGGGGTTCCGGGACATCTGACGACCGCGCACGCGCGGGACGCTAGCGTCAACAGCCCGGTTCGCCGGGGTGTCCGCAGCACGTCGCGGGCCGCGGGAGGATCCGGCGCGACGCGTTGCGCGCGAGCAACCACAGCTTCTTGCCGAGCGGCATCGGTTGTCGGAGATTTCGCCAGTAGCTGCCCGGTGAAGGCTGCTCGTGACCGTCGCACATCGCGCTGCTCCTCTCGGCGGACCTCGTTCGTCTGATACCCGAGGCGAGCACGACGCACACGGGCGCGTCGTGCGCGAGCGCCTCCGGACCACGCGCACGTCTTGCGCGACACTCCATGAACTCCGGCTGAACTCTGCCGCGTCGCCGGGATCTGATGCGTACAATGGCCACGGACGACGCCGGAGCGAGAGGGCACGCGTGGACGACCGCATCCTCATCGTGGAGGACGAGCAGAAGATCGCCGACCTGCTGCGCATCGTGCTCGAGCGGGAGGGCTTCTCGGCCATCGCCCATGCCGCGACCGCTGCCGACGCGGTGCGGCTGGCCGAGGCGGAACGTCCGGCGCTCGTGGTGCTCGACGTCATGCTGCCGGACGGCAACGGCTTCGATGTGGCGGCGCGCCTACGGACGTTCACCGACGCCCCGATCCTGTTCCTGACCGCGCGCGACAGCGACGCCGACACGCTCTGCGGGTTCGGTGTCGGGGGCGACGACTACGTGACGAAGCCGTTCAACCCCCTTGAGGTGGTCGCGCGCATCAAGGCGCATCTGCGGCGGGCACGAGGCGTCGCCGCAGAGCGCGGCCGCGTGCACGACCTGGGCAGCGTGCGCATCGAGGAGGAAGCGGCTCGCGTGCTCGTGGATGGCGCCGAGGTGCCCATGCCGGCACGCGAGTTCCGTCTGCTGTGCTTCCTGGCCGCGCACCCCGGGCGCGTCTTCAGCCCGCGGCAGCTCTACCGGCAGGTGTGGGAGGAGGAGCCGGTAGGATCCTCGGACGACAACACCGTGAGCGTGCACATCCGGCGCATCCGCGAGCGGATCGAGGCCGATCCCTCGGCGCCGACGCTCGTGGTGACCGTCCGCGGCCTCGGCTACAAGCTCGTGCCTCCGGGCGGCGGCCGATGAGCATCAAAGGCCGGTTCACGGGGCACTTCCTGACCCGCGCATTCGCCCTGTTCGCCGTGCTCGGCCTGCTCTTCGCCGTGTGGCTGGCCGTGCTGGCGCTCGGCATCGTGGGCGTCGCCGGTCCGGGGACGCCCACGGGGGAGTCGCCCGTCCAGATCATGGAGCGGCTCGAGTCCGAGACCACGGTGTCGCCGACTGGTGAGGTTGTCGTCGGCGTGGGTGCCCTCGAGGCTGTGGATGAGAACCGCGGCTGGCTGCAGGTGCTCGACGCGGAGGGATACGAGATCTTCGGACATCGCGTCCCGGACGAGATTCCCGGGCACTATACGCCGGGCCAGTTGGTGCACGTGCGCCAGGCGCCAGGGCGTGTCGGACAGGCCGGCATCCACACCTGGTATTCGGCCGAGACGGACCTCACCTGGGTCCTTGGGACCGAGTCGGGCTGGTCCACGCCCCTGACCGATCGCGTCACGCTCAACCAGGCGATCGGCGTGCTCGGCATCGCGAGCCTTGCCGTCGCGCTGCTTGTGGCGTGGGCGTCGAGCGGCACCCTGGCCCGGCCGGTCGGGCACATGATGGCATGGCTCGGCAACCTGGCGGGCGGCGAATACGCTGAGCCGCGCGACCGGTACGGTCGGCCGATGAGCCGGGCCCCCGACAGCAGGCGCAGACGTCCCTACCGCACCTATCGCGAGGTGTTCGATGCGCTCGACAAACTGACGGCCGAGCTTGCGCGCACCGAGGCCGAACGCGAGCGTCTGGAATCGGCGCGCGAGGAGTGGATCGCCGGGATCTCGCACGACCTGAAGACGCCGCTTTCGTCGGTGCGCGGCTACGCGGACCTGCTTGCGTCCGACTACACGTTCGAGGCCGCCGAGGTACGTGAGCACGCGGCGCTCATCGGCGAGCAGGCTGATCACATGGAGGCGCTCATCGGCGACCTGCTCCTCACGTATCGGCTCCGGGCGGAGGCGCTGCCGCTCCACCTCGAGCGGGTCGATGCCGTCGAGCTCGTGCGCGAGGCAGTCGTGGACCTCGCCAACGACCCGCGTGCGGCCGATCGGACCGTGCGCTTCGAAGAGCCGCCCGGTTCCGGCCCCGTCACTGTGAGCGTCGATGCGCGATGGTTCCGGCGAGCGCTGACCAACCTGCTCGTGAACTGCGCGGTGCACAATCCGCCGGGTACGACGGTGCGTGCGACGGTCTTGCGCTCCGTGGACACCGTGGAGATCACGGTCGGCGACGATGGACGAGGGATGGACGCCGAGACGGTCAGCCGGCTGTTCGACCGGTACTTCCGTGGCACGTCGACCGACGCTGACGCGGTGGGCACGGGCCTGGGCATGGCCATAGCGCGACAGCTCGTCGAGTCGATGGGCGGCACGCTCACCGTGCGGAGCGCCCCGGGGCAGGGCACCGTCTTCACCATCACGCTCGGCTCCGCGGCGAGTTCATCCTGAGTTAAGGCCGCGTTCCTCTCGACTTCAAGCGCATCACCGAGCATCGGCTACGAGGTGATGCGAGATGCGAGAGTACATCGTCGAAACTGAAGCACTGGCGAAGCACTACAAGAGGGCGGCGGCGGTCGACGGCATCGACCTAGCCGTGGGGCGCGGCGAGATCTACGGCTTCCTCGGCCTGAACGGGGCCGGGAAGACGACGACCATCCGGATGCTCATGGGGCTCGTCCGCCCGACGGCGGGCGAGATTCGGATCTTCGGCGAGCCCATGCCGCGGCGTCGCATGGCGGTGATGGGTCGCGTCGGCTCGCTCGTGGAGAGCCCGTCGTACTACGCCCACCTCTCCGGCTACGACAACCTGCGGATCGTGTCGACGCTCCTCGGCGTGGACGAGGCCGAGATCCGCCGGGTGCTCGGCGTGGTCGGGCTCTCGCCGGCCGATGCCGAGCGCAAGGTCGGGCAGTATTCTCTCGGCATGAAGCAGCGCCTCGGGATAGCCTCAGCGCTCATCGGCTCGCCCGAGCTGCTGGTGCTCGACGAGCCGACCAACGGACTCGACCCGGCCGGCATCCAGGAGATCAGGGAGCTCGTCCGGCGGCTCCCACGGGAGTTCGGCATAACGGTGCTCGTCTCCAGCCACCTTCTGGCCGAGGTCGATCAGATCGCGACCTCGGTCGGCGTCATCCACCGCGGGCGGCTGCTGTTCCAGGGTCCCATCGATGACCTTCGAGCGCACAGCGCGCCCCGCGTGCGTGTGGAGGTCGATCGGCGCGACGACGCCATGGCCGCGTTGCGCGCCGCAGGCATCGCGGCGGACACCGACTCGGAAGCCCTGACGCTGAGCTCGGTTCGTCGAGACGACGCCGCTGCCGCCGTTCGCGTCCTCGTGTCGGAGCGCATCGCCATCTACCGGGTGGCAGAGGAGCGCCGGACGCTGGAGGATATCTTCCTCGAGCTGACTGCCGAGGGGGCGGTGGCGTGATGCGCGTCGTCGGTACGGAGTTCGCCAAGATCCGGGGGACGTGGATCTGGCCGCTAGCCCTTCTCGGCCCGGCGGGAGTGATCGCCGCCGGCGTCTTCGACTTCGCCGTGCGCGGAGATGAGCTCGTCGCGCACGTGGCCGAGGCAGGCGGCTACTTCAACCTCGTAATGGACCAGATCGGGTTGCTCCATGCCCTGGCGTTCACGATGGGGGCGGCGATCGTGGGATCGATGCTGATCGATCTCGAGAACCGCGCGGATACCTGGAAGCAGCTGTTCGGGCTGCCGATCCCGCGCCCAGCGCATCTTGCGGCCAAGCTGATCGTGTTCGCCACGGTCTTGCTCGCGGCGAGCGTGCTGTCGGCGACGGGCGTCGCGGGGATCCTGCTTTGGCAGGGCGCCCCCGCGCTTCCCTGGACGGACCTGGGCAGACTCGTGCTGTGGCCGTGGGCAGCGGGTCTCGGGCTGATGATCGTCCAGCTCCTGCTCTCGTGGTTGTGGCGAAGCCAGGCGATACCGGTGACCATCGGCATCGCCGCGGCCATCGCCGCGCTCATCGTCACGCAGGGCCCGGCGCGCCTGGTGCCCTGGCGACTGCCGTTCCGCGCGCTGGACGGCGTCATGGGTGCGGTGAACGACACCGGTGCGGTGGTGGTGCTCTCGGCCGCATGGCTCGTCGCGCTGGCTGCAGTGGGCGCGGCCCACGTCGTCCGCCGCGACATCTCGTGAGAGAGGTGAGAAGGATGCGTGCACTGCTCAAGACCGAGTACCTGAAGCTTCGCAAGGGCCTATCGCTGGCGATCGTGGGTGCCGCGCCCACGCTTCTGCTGCTCGCCACCGGCGACTACGGCGGCGGCGAGGGGTGGGAAGCGGTGTACTACGACGCCGCGTTCAGCTACGCGTGGCTGTTTCTGCCGATCCTCTCGGGCGTGTACGCTGCTCTCGTCTGCCGCGCCGAGCACCTCGACGGTGGATGGAAGCACCTGCTCGCACGTCCCGTGCGCCGCTGGCGGGTCTACGCTGCCAAGTACGTGACGGTCATGAGCCTGGTGACGCTCGGCCACGCGGTGATGTTTGCGACCGCGCTGCTGATCGGCCTCCGGTCGGGGCTCGGATGGACGAGCTTCCCCTGGGGACTGTTCGTCCGGGGCTACCTCGGATCGCTGATCGCGGTCATGCCGCTCGCGGCGCTCCAGCTCGCGGTGTCGATGCGGTGGAAGAGCTTCGCCGGCCCGCTCGGTCTCAACGTGACGCTCGCACTGCCATCGCTGCTGGCAGCGCAGTCACCGAAGTACGGGCCGTGGTACCCGTGGGCGCAGCCGGTCCTCGCGATGGTTCCCTCGGAGGGCTACCTCGGGCTGAACGTGTCGGTGACGACGCTGGTCGTGATCATCTGCGGCGGATTCGTGCTCGCGTTCTTCGGGGGCATGATCGCCTTCTCGAGAGGAGATATCCATGCGTGAGAACCTGGTGCCCCCGCATCTGCCGAGAAGCCGGGCGTGGAGGCGACGCGTGCGTGACGTCCGAAGTGCGACCCCACCGTGCGCAGGGCGGCAGCCGTGCACGCGTGGCGTCGACGTCGACCGTCGGTCAGTCGCGCGCCTCTCGCTCGAGGAGGCCGCGGGCTAGCGCCGCCAGTCCCCGGTCGAGATCGTCGCGGAAGTCGCGGGGCGCGGCCTCCTCCAGCATGCGCCGCACGTTGGCGCGCTCCGCCTGCGCGAGCTCGGCCAGACGCTCGGGCGCGATGTCCTCGGCATAGCCCGGCTCGACATGCTGGGCGGCGAAGTTCTGCGCCGCGCCGAGCACGAACCAGCCGAGGCTTCCCGCCGCCGAGAGGGCGTCAGTGGGCGTCAGCCCGCCCGCATACAGGATGCCGAGAAGCGCGTCGTAGGCCCTACCGAGCTCAAGGCTCCTGACGGGGCGCGCGGTGAGGAGGGGAAGCGCCCTGGGGTGCGCGGTGAGTGCATCGAAGTAGGCATGCCCGGCGGCGATGAGCGCATCGCGGGGCGACTCGCCGGGTCGCCAGGGCCGGATGTGGATCGCACTCATGATTCGATCGGCGATGCGGTCGTAGAGCGCGGCCTGGCTGGCGACGTGGTAGTAGAGCGAGCTGGCGTCGACACCGAGCCGTGCGCCGAGCTTGCGCATCGACAGCGCATCCAGACCGCCCTCGTCGATGATGGCGAGGGCGGCGTCGATGATCTGCTCGAGTGCGAGCGGCGCGCCGTCGGCTTTGCGCGGCGTCATCGCTCGAGCATCCCGAGGACCGTGTCGATCGGGACGGCGATCGCCGCGGCGACCCCTGCCGCGAACACCGCGCCGAGAAGCGCGCCGGGCGGTACGGTCCGGGCCCACGGCACGATCGCGACGAGTGAGAGCACAGCGCCCCAGAGCGCGACGGTACGCCACCACTCGGCTCCCGTGAGCAGCCCGTAGCTTGACGCCATGATGAGCGCGCCCGCGGCGAGCCAGATCAGCGCCCATCCCTTGCCGACGAGACCGCTCACCAGCACGTCGCCGGGCAGGATCCACGGCCTGGACACCGCGAAGCCGCTCGCCTTCTCCCCGACGAATGCGGCGAGAACACCCGCTACATGCCCGAGTCCGTGCATCGTCCATGCGATGAGGAACACCCAACGGATCATCGTGAACCCTCCCGAGTGGGCAGGACATGCCTGCCGAATTATCCAACACTGTTGGATACACTATACCCAACGCTGTTGGGTCACGCAAGCCCGGGCTGGTTCGAGTTCTCGATGCCGAGCCGTGCGGCAAGGTCCGGCACGGGCGTGAAGACGAAGGCGCGACCCTGCTGGTGCATCTCCAGAAGCTGCTTGTCCACCAGCTCGAGCAGGTCCGCCCGTGCCGTCGCGTATGCGACACGATGGTTCGTCTTGTGGTAGGCGATCCTGAACTCGGCGCCGGGATTGCGCAGCGCACGCCCGAGGATGGAGCGCTGCCGGTGGTTGAGCTCGGGATCGAGCTGGAGCAGCTGGCGCAGCTCCTCATCGCGGCGGTTGATGCGATCGATGAAGCCGAGCGTGTCGTCCAGCGCGGCGAGCGTCATCTGCACCACGAGCGTCGCCCACGGGGTCAGGTCCCCAGCCGAGTGGCGCCGCGCCTCGGTGTACGCGTGCCGGTCGAGCGAGATGAGCGGGGAGACGTGGCCGTCCTCCCAGCGGAGCTTGACCCGCGAGAGCGGGAGCACGCCGAGCACCGGGAGGCCCGACTTCATCGCGTAGAGACGGAAGACCAGCCTTCCCACCTGGCTGTTGAGGTCTGGCAAGGGGCGGTAGAAGCGGAACATGTCGGGGAGCAGCAGGGCTCGGATGACCGGGTGGTCGTGCGGGTCGCCGCTCATGTGATTGGCGTACATCGAGATGTACTCGGCCTGACGGGCGGCGGAGTGCGCGACCTCAGCATCGGTGTACTCGGATGTCATCAGTCCCAGGCGGGGCGTCGCGTGGCCGATGTCGGCCATATCGACCCCGTCCAGCAGGAGCGCGCGCAGGTGCATGAAGAGCTCGAGGGAGAACGGCTCGTTCACGAGGTCGTCGAGATGGTCGAAGGCCGCGAGGGTGTTGACCACGAGCCGCTCGACGCTGGTGCGCGGCGAACGCTCGAGCTCGAGCAGGACCTGCGCCTCGGCCTCGTCGATCTCCAGGCCGTCGAGCATCGCCGCCGCGAGCGTCTCGTCGATGCGAGACCTGACGAGCACGCGGCGGTTCTGGGATGTCGTGAGCGTGGCGTACAGGTCCGAGTCGGCGCGGCACAGACACTGGATCCTGCTGACGGTGTCGGCGATCTCGTGCGTGCGCAGGTACCAGTAGTCGTTGCCGGCAAGGTCGGGGACGGGGAACTCGATGCCCATGCACCGGGTCACGGTGCCGAGGAGGTTCCACGTCTCCAGCGGGCTCAGCCCCGAGGGGAGGCGCTGCGTCAGGAACTCGTCCCAGGTCAGGTATGTGCGCGTCGCCCGCCGCAGCAGCAGCCTGAAGCGGTCCTCCGTCTCGATGAGCTGCTTGATCTCAGCGTACGTGGCGGAAGTGTCCATGCGCGCGCCTTTCCGGTGGTGAGTTGGCCCTGGCGAAAGTCACATTCTGTGACAACTGTGTATTCCCCATGGCATCTAGGGAGCAAACTAGTATCAACTATTGAGCTATTGACAGTGTATCAGGTGCTGCTATGAATTGAAGTGTCAGGGCGACAGCCTTGCCATACACCCTTACCGTGGGAAAGCCGCTCCCGGGCAGAGCGGCTTTCTCGCGTCACGACCGTCTCAGGGAAGCCGCACCGATGTCGCGGAACGTCTCGGCGAATCGACGGAACCGCCAGACGTCCTCGAAGTCCGAGGCCAGGCCGAGCGAGACGCGGATGGTGTTGGGGAGCTTGCCCGTCGTGTCGCGGATGATGTCCTGGCACTCATTGAGCGTCACCGGGCGGTCCGCCTCCTCGAAGCATGAGGCCATCTCCTCCCGGGTGATGGAGTGCGCGACCTCTCCGTCGCCGGGGTTGCAGAAGCAGCCGGTCCGTATCGAGATCCGCTCCTCTCCCGCCAGCCGCTCGACGAGGCCGACGTCGAACACGGCGCCGTCGGGGTCGAGGAGGTAGAAGGCGATCGTCGCGCCGCGCGCGTGCGTCGACGTGGGGCCGAACACGCGGAAGAGCGGCGCGCCGTTGGAGTGGGAGGCCGCGCTCATCTCGGCAAGCAGCCAGTCAGCCAGCGCCATGACCCGGGCGTGCACCGCGTCGACGCCGACTGCGGCGAGGTGCTCGAGGCCGATCGTCACGGCGGGAAGCGAGAGGTAGTCCACCGTGCCATCCTCGAATCCCGTGTGACCCGGGGCGAGGTGGTACCAGCCCTCGTTCTGCACCGACGCGAGGGTGATCGTCCCGCCGGCGAACCAGGGGCGGTGGAGCGTCGCGAGCGCCTCGCGCCGCGCGATGAGCGCCCCGCAGCCGGTCGGGTAGCCGAACATCTTGTAGAACGAGACCGGGACGAAGTCCGGTCGCACGGCTGACAGGTCCAGCGCGTTCGTCGGGACATACGCCGCCGCGTCCAGCAGCGTCTGCCATCCGCGCTCGCGCGCGTGCGCGATCCACTCCAGGGGGTGCTGGACGCCCGAGAAATTCGACTGGGCCGGATAGGCGAACAGGCCGCGTGAGCCGGGCGCGAGGTCCTCGTCGAGCGCCCGCGCGACGAGGTCCGCGTCGAGGCGCAGGTCGGGGAGGCGGACCGGCACGTAGACCACGCGCGCGCCGCTGCGCCGTGCGAAGGCGCGGATGCCGTTGACCGAGTTGTGGTTGTCGTAGGAGAGCAGGTAGACGTCGCCCTCGGCGAACGGGAACGCCTCGCCTACGAGCTTCAATGCGCCGCTCGCGTTGGCCGTGAACACGACGTCGTACTCGGCCGGGTCTGCGTCGAAGAAGGCGAGCACCGACTCCCGCGCCCGCTCCACGAGCGCGGTCGCGGCGAGCGATGTCGGATTGCCAGAGCGCGGATTGCCGAACACGCCGCCACGGAGCAGCTCGTGGTGGCGCTCGATCTGCGAGGACGCGTACAGGCCCGCCCCGGTGTAGTCGAGGTACACGTGGCCGTGGGCGCCCAACCGCCCATACTCGCTCTGCCGAAGACGGGCGACGGCGTCGGCGTCATATCCCGGGTGCGCGCCGAGAAAGGCGCGGTGCGCCTCGGCGAAGGCGGCATCCACGGTCGCGGGCGGTGTGTGCTCCATGCGGCCCTCCACGGTCCGACGGGTCTCTCCGGCATGGTACACTGCCGCGCGTGGTGAGGAGACACCCATGCTGATCGACACCGGCTTCCGCCCGTCAGTCCACGGGTTCGCGTTCCGCAACGCCTGGCACGACACGCTGCTCGGCGTCTTCGCGTCGCGGGGCCGCTGCGGCGGCATGGTCTTCCTGGCGCTCGACCGCTTTGCAGCGGGCAGCGATCCGGGGACGCCATCCGCCACCGCAGAGGCGCCGTCCGAGGCGCACCGCGGCGTGGAGGAGATGCCGCCCTACGACTCCCCGCTCGCGCGGCTCATCTGGCGCCGCCAGGTCGACAGCGTCGTGGGTGGCCTCGGCGTGAACCTGTGGCGCTTCGCGCGGCTGACCTACCTGCCCACGCAGGCGGCGTTGGGGGCGGCGCGCACAGCGCGCAGCGAGCTCGACGGCATCCTCCGGAGCCTTGCCGAGGGGCGGCCCGTGCCGCTCGGCCTCGTGAGCGCTCTCGGCTTCCCGCACCTGGCGCGCAACCACCAGGTGCTGGCGTACGCGGCCGAGACGCGCGACGACCGAGTGCTCCTGCGGGTCTACGACCCCAACCATCCGCTGCGCGACGACGTCGCGATCGTGGTGCCGCTCGACGCGCGAGAGCCCATCGTCGAGCGCATCGGCGCTCGCGTGATGAAGTGGCGTGGCCTGTTCGCCGAGCGGTACGTGCCCGTGCCCGGGGTGGGGCGCCGTGCCGGGGCGGCCAGCCCGTCAACCGGCCCCGATGCGCTCCGGCGCGTCTGGGGGATGGCCGCGATCGGCGCGGTCGTCGGACTGCTGCTGGCGGCGATCGTTCGCCGTCGCCGCTAAGCGGCGGGAGCGACCGGTATCTGGATCTCCGTGAGGTACTCTTCCGGCGGGACCTTGGCGGGGTCGGAGTAGTAGATCTCCATCGGCGGGCCGGCCACGGTGTAGCCGCGGGCGCCGATCCAGGCCCACACCGACTCGTAGGTGGGCCCCACAGACTCGTAGGGTCCGCGGTGCATGACCGACACGACCGTCATCGGGGTGATCCGCTTCACCCCGATCCCCGTCGCGTCCGGTTCAGTCTCCGGAGGGTTGCCCTCCACGGGTGCCCACAACTCCCAGACCGCGGCGTCCTCCGGCGTCTCGGACGGCATGGTCAGGTAGACCGCGTGCGGCATGCCGGTCGGCACGAGCCCTTGCTGCGCCACCCAGCCGTACAGCCGCCCATAACCCTCCGGTGTCTGCGCATAGGGACCCCGCATCGCGATGAACGCGACGCTCTGCGGATCGGTCTGCTTGATGCTCGGCTCGCTCATCGTCCCCACCTCCCGCAAGTGTATGCCCCGGGACGCGGGGCTTATCTCCGAGAGCAGGGGCAAGTAAGTACTTGCTTGACATACTACACCGCCCGTCGTATGCTATGCGCAAGCAAGCACTTACACTCATCGAGCGACCGGAGGCCACCGATGAGCGCGGCGCACGGGACAGAGGAACGCATACTCGACGCGGCAACCGAGCTCTTCTCGGAGCGCGGGTATGCGGCCACCACCACACGTGCCATCGCGGATGCCGCCGGCGTGAACGAGGTGACGTTGTTCAGGCGCTTCGAGAGCAAGGCCGGCGTCCTGCGGGCGCTGGGCGCACGGCTCGCGGAGCGGCAGGCGGGTCGCGCGGCACAGGCGGCGCCCGATTCCGAGAGCGTGCGCGAGACGCTGCTGCGGCTGGCCCGGATGGAGATCGAGGGCGCGATCGAGGGTGGCGGGTTGGCGATCCGCCTGGCATTCGAGGCGAGATCCGTGCCCGAGGTGGGCGAGCTTCTCGGCGAAGGGATCCCGAGCAACCTCGAGGGGCTCGCCGAGTACCTCGCCGAGCACCAACGCACGGGCGAGCTTCGCGCGGACGTGGATCCGCGGGTGATGGCCGAGGCGTTCTTCGGCCTCACGTCGAGCTATGTGATGTATCGCATGGTCATGGGTGCTGCGGACGTGCCCGCAGACATCGACAGCGACGAAGGTATCGAGCAGCTCTTCGACCTGTTCTGGTCGGGAGCGGCATCGCGAGAGGAGCGGTGAGACGATGGGCAGCGTACTGGTGGTGTACGGGACGAAGACCGGGTGCACGCAGGGTATCGCCGAGCACATCGGGGCGACGATGATCGACCTCGGGGCGAAGGTGGATGTCAGGCGCGCGGAAGACAAGCCGGACCCCGCGGGCTACGACGCGGTCGTCGTTGGCAGCGGTGTGCGCGCGGGCAGCTGGCACGGCCCGGTCAAGGAGTGGGTCTCGGCGCACGCGTGGAAGCTCAAGGAGATGCCCACAGCGTTCTTCACCGCGTGCCTCACGATGGCCGACGGTGCCGAGAAGGCCGATGAAGTGCGCGCCTACACCGACCCGCTCATCGCCGAGACGGGCGTGGAGCCGGTGGACATCGGGCTGTTCGCCGGCATGAACGACCCGAAGCGCTTCTCGCTCCCCGAGCGGCTCATCATGAAGGCGATGAAGGCGCCTCAGGGCGACTTCCGGGACATGGACGCGATCGCCGCATGGGCGCGGGAGACCGCCCCCAAGCTCGGGATCGGATAGACCGACTCGCAAGGAGGAACGACCCGATGACACCGATCACCCGCACGGCGGCGGCCCTCACCTGGCTGCTGGCGGCGTTGGCGGCGCTCGCCTCGGCCGCAGGTCTGCTCGTGGAGAGCCTGTACGCGGCCGACACGCTCTGGGCGTCGGCGCAGTGCCGCGGGAACGACCTCGTCACGCTGGCCGTGGCCGTCCCGGCGCTCGTCGTCTCCGGCCTCCTGGCACGGCGCGGCTCCACGCGCGGCCGCCTGGTGTGGATGGGCATGCTCGGCTACCTGTTCTACGGGTACGCGTTCTACCTGTTCGGCATGGCGCTCAACGTGCTCTTCTTCGTGTACGTCGCGATCTTCGCGATATCCGCGTACCTGCTCGCGGCGGCGCTCGGAGGCACGGACGCCGCGGCGGTGGCCGGGCGCTTCTCGGCCAAGGCGCCGGTTCGCGCAGTCGCCGGCTACCCGTTCTTCGTGGCCGCGTTCCTGGGGCTGATGTGGTCGGCACGGGTCATCGGGTTCATGGTCACCGGGACGGTTCCCGCGGACATCGTGAGCTCGGGCGCCAAGAGCGCGGTGGTGTACGCGATGGATCTGGCGGTGCTCGTGCCCGCGTTGGTGATCTCGGCCGTGCAGCTCTGGCGACGGAAGGCGTGGGGATATGTGCTCGGGACGGTCGTGCTCGTCAAGTGCACGGCGTACCCGCTCGCGCTCCTCGGCATGGGCGCGTTCGCTGCGCAAGCGGGCGTGGAGAGCGATTACTACCTGATGGGATTCTGGGGGCTGTTCGCCCTGGCGAGCGTCGTGATCATGGCGCGGCTGCTCACGACGATCGAGGAGGACTGAAGGATGACACGCACGTATCGGGGCCTGGTGGCCCTCTGCCTGGCGGTCGCGCTGCTCGCCGGCATCGCGGCGGCGTTCGGGGTGTTCGCCCGGGGCGACGGTACCACCGAGGAGGCCGTCAGCATCCGCGGCGAGCGGTTCGAGTACGTGACCACCGGCGTGTACCAGTACAACGCCGAACGCGTCGTCGCGGAAGGCGTTGGCTGGGACGCGGTCACGCTGTTCCTGGCGGTCCCCGCGCTGCTGCTCGCGCTGCCCGGGATCGCGCGCGGATCGCTGCGTGCGCGGCTCGTGGCGCTCGGCTTGCTCGGCTACCTCGTCTACCAGTACCTGATGTACTCCGTCTATTGGGCGCTCGGTCCGCTCTTCCCGCTGTTCGTCGCCTTGTACCCCATGGCGGCGGCGGGGATCGTCTGGATCGTGCACACCATCGACGTGGGGCGGCTTCCCGAGCGCTTCTCAGAGCGGTTCCCGCGTCGCGGCATGATCGTGTCCAGCGTCGCGGTCGCGCTGCTGCTCATCGGGATGTGGTCGCAGCGCATCGTCGCCGGGCTCCGTGGAGAGATCGACGGCATCCTGCTGGGAACGCCCACGCTGGCGATACAAGCGCTCGACCTCGGTGTGGTCGTCCCGTTCGCGTTCCTGACAGCGGGGCTGCTCTACGCCCGCCGCCCCTCGGGGTTCTTGCTCGCCACCGCGCTTGCGGTCAAAGGCGTGACGATGGCGGCGGCCATCTGCGCGATGCTCATCGTCGCGGCGCTCGTCGAAGGCGCGCTCGAGATCGCTCCGTTCGCGATCTTCGCGACGGTCACGCTGGCGTTCGGGTGGCTCGCCTACCGGATGTTCGCCAGCGTCAAGCCGGCCGCGCCGGAAGCGGGGCGGTAGCGCGCATCTGTCGCACGTCCTGGTCGGCTATCCGACATGCTCCCGTCGGCGGAGTCGGATGGCCGACCAGTCGTCGTCGATGGCGACGTTCGCGACGAACCGCAGGGGAGTGTCGTCGAACAGCGGCCAGGCGGTGTCCCGGTTGATGTCGGTGGTGTAGCGCTTGGAGCTCTTCTTGGGATAGACGAGCCAGAAGATGCCGTCGCCCTCCACCAGATCGGGAGCGGTCGCCGCGATGCGGCGAGCCGCATCGAGATCGCGCGCGAAGGCGATCGCCCAGGCATAGGCGCCGGCGGCCGAGGTGTCCACCCGTGCCCCGCTCGCGGCGACCGCATCGATGAGGGAGCGGAGCTCGTCGGGGGCGTCGAGCACGAGCGCTGGGTCCTGTCCGGCGTACCTGAGCTTCTTGAGCACTGCTTCCATGGTCCCCTCCGGTCGATCGAGGCCTACGGTGAGTGGATACCCGACCGTCCGGCACCACGTCGGCTCACTCGGCGCGGCCGAATCCCACGGAGATGGCGCCCTCGGGGCACGTGTCCACGCACGTCTCGCACATGAAGCACTCGGTGGTGCGCATCGAGCCGCGCTGCACCATCTCGGTCACCGGGAGCTGCATCGGGCAGGCACGCTCGCACCGGTTACACGCCCGGCACGCCGATGCGTCCGCTCGCAGCACAAGGCGCGGGATGCGCGCCGCGTGCCCGATCTTCTCGGCCACGATGCCCCACACGCCGAACGGGCAGAGATAGCGGCAGAAGCCGCGCCTGCCGAGCGCGGCGGGCGCAAGCGTGATCCCCACGAGCATGAAGTAGGTGATGAGGTTGCCGGCCTCGGTGACCGACACGCCGGACTCGGTGAGGTACAGCGGGTCGATGCTCGACCAGCCGCCTGCCGAGACGACCGCCGCGCCGACCCCCGCCACCCAGGCCGCCCAGAGGGCGTACTTCACGAGCGGCAGGTAGCGGACGCGCTTGAGCGGGCGCGTCCCCACCGACTCCCAGAGCTGCTGGAGCCCGTTGAACGGGCACGCCCAACCGCAGAACGACCTGCCGAGGAGGAGCGCGGTGACGAAGATGTCGCCCCACACGAGCAGCGACGCGGTCGCGACGCCCTCGGCCGAGCCCGACATCATCAGGTACGGCGAGTAGTAGTTGAGCGTGATAGGCAGCGCGAGGAAGAAGAGCGCGAGCATAGTGCGTCGAAGGACCTGTCTGCGGGCGTGCATCGTGAGCCTCCCTGGTCGACGTCGCCAGGATACCCCTTTGTGCGATCAAAGAAAGGGCCCGGGCGCGTGCCCGGGCCCTTCTCGGCAGTGCGGATCCGCCGGAGCGGTGCCGCCTGACCGTACGCGCTAGCCGCGCAACGCGGCGATGATACGCGCGTACTCATCGGCATCGATCTCGCCGCGCGCGAGGCGCGTGCGGGCGATGGACTCGGCGTCCTCGCCGGTCGGGCGCGGCGCGCCAAAGACCTGCGTGGTGCCGCCGCCCTGCGGCTGCGTGGTGCGCTGCGAAACGACGAGCCACACGATGAGGCCGACGATCAGGAGCAGTCCGATACCCACGAGAAACCACATCCCTCCGTATCCGAAGACGCCGGCGCCACCCGACGTCGAGCACAGTCCGTCCCAGAGATACCCGTGCATCTCATCCACCTCCTTGAGTGGGTGTGTTCGTCCGACATGAAGCGAGGCCGGTGCCAGCTTCGGTCACTTCACACGATGTTCACACGGGGTTCACGCCGCCTGCCGGCCCCCTGGCGCATGGGTGCAAGGCGCGTGGGGTTGCGCAGCGTCGCGCGGTGGTGTAGTGTAAACGGGAAACGTACCGCGTGTACAACGACGAAGCCGAACGCGGCGGCCCCGGGAGGAGGCACGATGCCGGCCACCAAAGAGCAGATCGCGGACGCCTTCGAGCGGCACGTGCAGCGCTTCGGCTACGGCAAAGCGAGCGTCGAGGACGTCGCCGCTGAGCTCGGCATCTCCAAGCGCACCATCTACCAGCACTTCTCGAGCAAGCGCGCGTTGTATGCCTACATCGTCGACCGCGTGGCCGAGAAGGAACGGGCGCGCCTGGAGGCGCTGATCGCCGATGAGCCCACGTGGCGCGCGAAGACCGAGCGGTTCCTGCGCGAGGTGCTCGGCGGTATGCGTGTGCACATCCAGGAGACGTCGAAGGCCGACTGGATGGCCGAGTTCGAGCTGGCGCTCGATGCTATGACCGAGGCGTACGGCACGATCGGCACCGAGCTCGTGCGTCGTGGCCACGCCGCGGGCGAGTTCACGTTCGCCGACGCGCGTCTTGCGAACGCCTTCATCGGCGCCATCGCGACGCGCTACGGCGTGATCGTACGGGAGGAGCGCGACTACGACGCCGACGAGGCGGTCGTAGCCGCGATCATGCGGATGCTCGGTCGCCCTGACGCGCCGGGCGAGAAGGAGGAGTGATCTCAGTGTGGTGGTGGATCGGAGCGGTCGCGGCGCTGCTCGTATCGCTGGTTTGAATCGCGTACATCTCGGCGGACGGGGTCCGTCGCAAGGCGTCGTTCATCGCGCCGGCGCTGTGGGCAGGGTACGCGTTCCACGCCGCGTTCGGCGTGCTGGGACTGTGGCTGCTGATGCGCGCCGCGAGCGCGTAGGAGGGATAGTGAGATGCGAGTCTTTCTCAGGGTGCTCGGCGTGACGCTCGTGGCGCTGGGCGCGGTTTGAATCGTGTACGTGACGGTGGCGGTCGCCACCGGAGCCGAGGGCTTCACGACGATGACGGGACTCATCCCGGCGTTCGTGTTCCACGCGGTCGTCTCGATCGCCGGCTTGCAGGCGTTGAGCGCGGCGCGCCGTCCTGTGGTATCCTAGCGCGCCCGTTTCTCCCGGACTTGGAGCACCATGCGCGTAAACGACATCAGGAACATCGCCATCATCGCCCACGTCGACCACGGCAAGACCACGCTCGTGGACCGGCTGCTGCAGGCCACCCATGTCTTCCGGGAGAACCAGCAGGTGGCCGAGCGCGTGCTCGACTCCAACGACCAGGAGCGCGAGCGCGGCATCACGATCCTGGCCAAGAACATCTCCATCCGCTGGCGTGACGTGAAGGTGAACGTCATCGACACGCCGGGCCACGCGGACTTCGGCGGCGAGGTGGAGCGCGTGCTCAAGATGGCGGACGGCGCCCTGCTCATCGTCGACGCGTTCGAAGGACCCATGCCGCAGACGCGCTTCGTCCTCAAGAAGGCGCTCGAGCACGGGCTCAAGCCGCTCGTGGTCGTGAACAAGATCGACCGTCCCGGCGCGCGGCCCGACGAGGTCGTGGATGCGGTCTTCGACCTCATGGTCGACCTGGGCGCCGACGACGAGCAGCTCGACTTCCAGGTCGTGTACACGAGCGCGGTCAACGGTTACGCGCGGCTCGCCCCCGATGATGATGCGACCGACATGACGGCGCTGCTCGACGCTGTCCTCGAGCACATCCCGGCGCCGGACGTGGACGTCGACGGCCCGGTGGCCATGCAGGTGTGCACCATCGACTACTCGGACTACGTCGGCCGTATCGGCGTGGGCCGGCTGTTCAGCGGCACCATCCACGACGGTGAGCCCCTGCTCGTGATCAAGAACGACGGCAGCCGCTACCAGGCTGCCGTCAAGCAGCTCTACACGTTCGAGGCGCTCGGCAAGGCCGAGGCCGCCGAGGCGCACGCTGGCGATATCGTCGCGGTCGTGGGCGTGGAGGACATCGATATCGGCGACATGCTCACCTCGCGCCTCCAGCCCGTCCAGCTCGACCCCATCCACGTCGAGGAGCCGACGATGTCGGTGGTCTTCTCGGCCAGCACGAGCCCGCTCGTCGGCCGCGAGGGGACGATCGTCGGCGGTCGTCAGATCAAGGAGCGGCTGCTCAAGGAGGCCGAGTCCAACATCTCGATGCGTATCCGCGAGAGCGAGGACCGCAGCGGTATGGAGGTCTCCGGCCGCGGCGTGCTGCACTTGTCGGTGCTCATGGAGACGATGCGTCGCGAAGGCTACGAGTTCCAGGTCGGCCGGCCGCAGGTGATCGAGAAGCGCGGCGAGAACGGCGAACGTCTCGAGCCGATCGAGCTCGCGGTCGTCGACGTGCCGAGCGAGTATGCGGGCAAGGTCATCGAGATCTTCGGGACCGCCGGCGGCGAGATGACCGAGATGGTCCAGCGTGACGAGCACGTGCACCTCGAGTTCAAGATCCCGAGCCGCGGCGTCATGGGTCTGCGCACGCGCATCCTGAACGGCACGCGTGGCGAGGCGACGCTCTTCCACCACTTCACCGAGTACGGTCCGTACCGCGGCGTGGTGGGCGGGCGCCAGAACGGGTCGCTCATCGCCATGTCCACCGAGCCGGCGGTCGCCTACGCGCTCGATGCGCTCCAGCAGCGCGGCACGCTCTTCGTCGGACCGGGCGAGCTCTGTTACGAGGGCATGATCGTGGGCGAGCATGCCAAAGACAACGACCTCGTCGTGAACGTGGCCAAGTCCAAGCAGCTCACCAACATGCGCGCCGCTTCGGCCGATAAGGGCATCCAGCTGACGCCGCCTCGCACGTTCACGCTCGAAGAGGCGCTCGAGTACATCGAGGACGACGAGCTGGTGGAGGTCACGCCCACGAGCGTCCGGATGCGCAAGCGGCTCCTCTCGGAGAACGACCGCAAGAAGTCCCGCGCCAGAGGATAACGGCACCCGGTGGCGGTTGCCGCCCATCTGAGGGCGACGAGGTGCGGAGAGACCGCGAGGGGGGTCCGGCCTCTCCGCAGGCTTGAGGGTCAGCTTTGCACGTCGAGCTGCCAGAACACCCAGTCGGACACGGCAGCCGAGCCTCCCAGGATGTAGCTGCGCTCGATTCTCGGCACTCCGGTGACCGCCCACACCTCCTCCAGGTAGCATCTCGCGCCCGCCGGCAGCTCGTTGTCGACGTCATAGAGCCACTTCGACGTCGTGGTCGACGCGGTGAGCAGGATGGGCTTCGGCGCCGCATTCCAGGTCTCCGCACACAGCGGCGCGGCCGAGAGCGCGTCAGGGAAGTCATCCCCGCGACAGACAGCGATCCGCTCGCGATCGGAACGACCGAGCGCGTTGGGTCTGCCGGGTGTCCCCACCTGCGCGGTGTTCGCGGGGAGTCCGGCCGCCCACGTCGCGAAGACTTTGGAGGTATGGTAGCGGTTCGACCCGGCAAGACGGATGACCCGGTTTGCGCCCAGCTCGGCCTTGAGCTGCGATTCCACGGTGGCCGAGACGACGGATGTCCCTCCGACGATCGCGACGTCGGTGATCGCGAGGTCCCTGATGCACTGCAGCACCCGTGGGTCGAGCGAGGAAGCGCCGGTCAGCAGGATCGGAGCGAAGCGCGCGGCGGACATGGACGAGGCGGACAGCGAGTCGGGGTAGTTGTACGCGTTGCAGATGAACGCGAAGCCCGGCGGAGACTGGCCGGGCCACGGTGGGTCGGGCGTGCTGACGAGGCCGGACATCGTCTTGGCGATCTCCACCGAAGTGGCGACCCGATCGCTTCCCTCCACGCGGACGACGGTGACCGGCGCCCAGGAGGGGAAGGCGTCTTCGATCTGCTGCACGACGGCCTCGCTCACCGCAGCCGTACCGCCGAGCACGTAGACGGTGTCGGGATCGAGTCGCTGCAGTTCCGCCTTCGTGGCCGCCGGGAGCGCGCCCGACTCCGTCAGCAGTATCGGCCCCTGGCAGATCCCCGCGAGCGAGCCGCCTGCCAGCGCGTCGGGGAAGTTGTAGCCGTTGGCGACGATCGCCGAGCTCAGGTTGAAGTACCCATGGAACCGCGCAGGCTGATGTCGGCGAAGCGCTCGACGCTCGCCTGCACGGCGGTGGCGATGCGGTTGGAGCCCGCGATGCGCGTGAGCGTCCCCACCTTGATACGGAACGTGTAGCGCCCGGCGTTGTCGAAGTACCCGCTGCCGCTGTTGTCGCCGTACGGCCGGATGCGGATGAAATAGTCCCCGCCGGCCACGGGTCTGAACGTGACGCTCGCTCCCAGGTGGTCCCACCACGGCCCCCGGATGTTGGAGGCGATCGCCACGGGATCGGTCGTGTACGGGTTCAGTGAGAGCGGGTCGGTGGGCGTGAACGCGAGCCCGGGACCGTAGATCTCGATCACGGGGTTCACGTCGCGGCTGTCGTTGGAGACGGCCTCGATGACGTAGACGATGCCGGCTACGGCGTCATGGCTCGAGACCGTGAAGCGATACCAGTCCTGGTCGCCGGTCGTGGCATTGGCGATGTCGATCGTGTGCGCCTCGGTGTAGGGGTCGTGCCCCGCGGCGGCGACCTGCGCGGTGATGATGCGGGCGCTCGCCTTGATGTCGTCCCCGCCGCTCGCCTCGTACGCGTCCACGGCGTAGGTGGGCGGCCATGCGCCGGCCATGCCCGGGGGCACCACCGCCGAGAAGAGCAGCAGGCTGGCGAGCACGCAGAGCGCCCGGCGCATCGTCATCGGAAACCACCCCCGCACGGTCACGGCAGGGGTGCCCGGCGGCACGCAAGATGCACCGAGGGCGCCCCTCCCTCGGTACACTAGGTATACCCAGGAATCCCGGGCGACGGCCGTCCCTATGCGGGCAGGTCGGCCGCGACCCGGCCGTCGACGATCCGGAGCACGTCGTCGGCCGCCTCGGCCATGCGTGCGTCGTGCGT
This sequence comes from Anaerosomatales bacterium, assembly GCA_030019445.1. Classification (GTDB taxonomy): domain Bacteria; phylum Actinomycetota; class Coriobacteriia; order Anaerosomatales; family Anaerosomataceae; genus JASEEU01. The sequence continues at coordinate 107,137 of JASEEU010000006.1, forward strand.
GACCATGATGCACGTCATGTCCCGCCCGTGGATGTGGCTGCGCAGCAGGTCGACGACGTGTTTGCCGCGCTCCGTGTCGAGATTCGACGTCGGCTCATCCACGAGCATGATCTCGGGGCTGTTCATGAGCGCCCGCGCGATGGCGACGCGCTGGCGTTCGCCACCCGACAGCTCGGCTGGCGTGTGGCTCGCCCGCTCGGCAAGCCCGAACTCGGCCAGCAGCGCCAAGGCGCGCTCGCGGTCCTCTCGGGTGATCCTGCCCGAGAAGTGCGGCACGAGGAGGAGGTTCTCGGCGGCCGAGAGATAGGGCACCAGGTGGTGGTCCTGGAAGACGATCCCGACGTGCTCGCGGCGGAAGGCCGCTGCCGCCCGGCTGCCGTGCAGGTGCACGGGCTCGTCGTCGATGAGGATCTCCCCGGCGGTAGGGCGCAGCAGACCGGCGACGATCGAGAGCAGCGTCGTCTTGCCGGACCCCGACGGGCCGAGCACCGCGAGCAGCTTGCCGCGGTCGAGCTCGAACGAGACGTCCTCGAGCGCCGTCACCTGCGTCCGACCGCTCCCGTAGGTCTTGGTGATGTTCCTGACTGCAAGAAGGCTCATCGGCGTTCCTAGTGGCCCGAATGGTCGAGGGCTGTCGCGGGGTCGATCTTGAGGATGGATCGTAGCGAGAACAGGCTGCCGAGATACGCCATGGCGTAGACGGCCGCCAGGCTCACCAGCCAGCGGCCGACCTGCGGATCGAACGCCATCGTGGGCGGCATGGAACCCCCCGCGCCGAGCGCGAGCGCAACGCCGACCCCGGCCGCGGCCGTCACGAGGATCGTGATCTGCAGCAGCAGCTGGCGGTAGACGTACGCGTTGGAGGCGCCGAGCGCCTTGATGGCCGCTATCTGTCCCGTCTTGTGCAGCGTCGTGATGTAGAAGAAGACGCCGATCACGAGCGCGCCGATCACGAGCGAGACGACCTGGATGCCGTCGACGGCGAGGATCATGACGGGCATGCCGTTGCCGGCGAGCGCGGCCTCCTCGGGCGTCGTCACCTCGAACCCGCCTCCGAGCTCCGCCTGCAAGCTCTCGACCGTGGTGCCCGGAGCCAGATCGACCGCGACGATGGACGCTCCTCCGGTGATGCGCTCGGCGGCCTCGCCCATGGCGGTTGCCGAGACACCCTCGCCCTCGGCCATCGTGCCGAGCGCCGATGCGAGGTAGAGCCGCTCCCAGGTGGCCATGTCGGTGTAGATGGCCGGCGCCATCACGTAGCGGCGATGCTCGGTGAAGGCGACGACCGTGAGCTCGGCGTCCGCCGGCGTGAGGTGCAGCGTGTCCCCGATCTCGACTCCGTTGGCTTTCGCGGTGATGTCGATGATGGCCTCGCCGGGGCCGGGCGCGGCCGTGGTGCCCTCCACGATGGGCAGCTGGTCGAAGCGGTCGCCCAGGCCGAAGACGCGCGCGTCGAACTCCTCGGCGGACGAGTCCACCGAGACGATCACGTGGCCGACCGCGTAGGACGAGGCGACGCCGGGGGCCGATGCGACCTCCTCGAGCGCCTCGGCGGACAGCACGCTGCGTTCGAGCGCGAGGTACGTGTCGCCCTGGAAGACGAGCGCGTCGGCGGCGAGCGAGCCCTTCGCGCCGGTCATGCCGGTGATGAGCCCCTCGGACATGGCCGACATGAGCATGGTGAGCGCGACGACGAGGCCGATCGCGAGCGCGATCAGCCCGAACTTCAGCTTGCCGCCGAGCAGCTCTTTGATGGCGAGCACGCGGCTCCTTCATCGCGTGGGGGCAGACGACGCGATGATAGCCCATCACGCTCCGCCGTGCCCGCGGCAGCGCTGTGCGCCGCGCCGCCTAGAGCTCGTTCTGCTCGGCCCCGATGTCCTCTAGCTCCACGACCTTGTACACCTTGTCGTGCTCGCGCGCGTGCTCGGCGACGCGTATCCCCACGTCGGCACCGGGCTCGGCGTGGCGGACGGTCTCGTGCTCGATCTGCATCGACCCGACGTTCTGCTCGAAGTCGGACGTATGGCCGAGGATGTGGATGTGATCTCCCACGTCGAGCGGCGCGTCCAGGTGCACGCCAGCCACGTGCAGGTCCGTCCAGTAGTGGATGACCTCGCCGACCTCGGTCTCGCGCATCGGTGCGTGTTCCTGCATGCGTATGCACCCCCTCTCTCTGTCCATAGAGAGGTGATACCCGCCCTGCCGCTTCTGACGTCGCGCCTACGAGCTGATACGGCGTTCCACTTCGGCGACGATGGCGGCCACAGCGAATTCGACGATCTCGTCCGGCCCGCTCGTCGTCTGACCCGAGTGCAGGAGTTCGTGGATCGCGGGGTACCGCTCTTGGGGCAGCGACAGCATGGTCTGCGCATGCTCTTCGGCAGCCCCGGGGGCACGGTTCTGAGCCCCGATCGCCAGTGCGAGCCCGCTCGTGAAGAACCCGACTGCGTTGATGGCCAGCAGCGCGTGGTGCAGCGACGCACCTGCGGCGGTCATGATCTCCAGGGCGCGCTCCAGCACCATCAGGGCGCCGGGCGTGCGCCACGGACGCTCGGCGATGACGGGCAGCGCATTGGGGTGCGCCATGAGCGCGCCCACGTACGCGCGGACGAGCGCTCGAAGCCGGTCCTGCCACGAGAGCGCCGGGTCGTCGGTGAGGTCGGCCTGCGAGACCACCGCTTCCACGATGCCGTCGAGCAGCTTGTCCTTGCCCGGGATGTGGCGGTATGCCGCCATGGGATCCACGCCGAGCTCGGCGCCGAGGCGGCGCATGGAGAGCGCCTCGAGTCCGTCGCGATCCACCACATCGAGGGCGGTAGCGATCAGAAGCTCCTTGGTGAGGCCGGCACGTGGGCTCACGGTCATTCTCCTCGCGAGGCAGCGGGTACCACTTGACAAGTCTACATCGTAGACAGTACTGTGTCTACGCCGTAGACATCAACCCCCCGCATCCGCCGGTGGCGACAGGAGGAGAAGACATGATCGACCCCGTTCGCGATCACTTCGGGCAGTGGTGGGCAGTCGCTGCCTGGATCGTTCTCTTTGGACTGTTCCTGCTCTTCACGCCGTTCTACAAGAAGAGCGGCATCAAACCCAAAGGCGCATTCCTGGCATTCGTGGTGGCGCTCGCGCTCGAGATGTTCGGAGTGCCGCTCTCCATGTACGCGCTCTCGGCCGTGCTCGGCAGGTACCTGCCCGATGGTGTCCTGTGGGGTCATACGCTCAACGCCCATATCGGTCTCGCCGGGACCAACATCGCGCTCGTCTGCTATCTGGTGGGCGCCGCACTGATCATCGCCGGTTGGCGACGCATCTATCGCGACTACTGGAGCAAGGAACGTGGCGAGGGCACGCTCGTGACCGGCGGCATCTACCGTTTCATCCGGCATCCCCAGTACACGGGTTTCGCGCTCATCACTACCGGGATGTTGGCCGAGTGGGCCACGCTCCCGACGCTGATCATGTGGCCGATCCTCGGCGTCATCTACTACCGGCTCGCCCGGCGCGAAGAGGCAGACATGCGTGAGGAGTTCGGGTCGGCCTACGACGCGTACGCCGCCACGACCGGGATGTTCCTGCCCACCAAGGTCTTCTCGCAGCGCGCCCGCCGAGATCGCCGCGATGCCGCTCGGGTCGTTGCGTGACCCTCGCGCCGCCCTCGGCGATAATGTGAGGGCGCGGCGCTCACACGGCGCCGTGCCCTCACGGCCGAGATCAGGGGGGGCATCCACGCATGATCGAGCGCTACACCCGGCCCGAGATGGGTCGCATCTGGGAACTCGAGAACAAGTTCGCCATCTGGCAGGAGATCGAGGTCCTCGCCTGTGAGGCGCAGGCCGAGCTCGGCCAGATCGGCATCACCGCCGAGGAGGCCGCGCACATCCGCGAGCACGCCGCGTTCGAGGTGGCCCGGATCGACGAGCTCGAGGTCACGCTCAACCATGACGTGATCGCGTTCCTCACGAACATGGCCGAGCACATCGACGCGGGCATCGCCGAGGGCGCGCCCAAGCCGAGCCGCTGGGTGCATTACGGCATGACCTCCTCGGACCTCGGCGACACGGCGCTCTGCTACCAGATGGTGCAGGCCACCGATATCCTCATCGCCGACGTGCGGCGTATCGGTAGTATCTGCACACGCCGGGCGCTGGAGACGCGCGAGATGCTCTGCGTGGGCCGGACGCACGGCATCCACGCCGAGCCCATGACGATGGGCATGAAGTTCGGTCGCTGGGCATGGGCGATGAAGCGCGCCGAGCAGCGGCTGCTGCGCACGCGCGAGATGGTCGCCACCGGTGCCATCAGCGGCGCTGTGGGCAGCTACTCCAACATCGACCCGTTCGTGGAGAGCTACGTCTGCGAGCGGCTCGGCCTCACACCTGAGCCGCTCTCCACGCAGGTGCTGCCGCGCGATCGGCACGCGCAGTTCCTTGCGGTGCTGGCGACCGTCGCCGCTTCGGCCGAGGAGATCGCCACCGAGGTGCGCGCGCTGCAGAAGTCGGACACGCTCGAGGCGGAGGAGCCCTTCGCCGCGGGCCAGAAGGGTTCGAGCGCGATGCCGCACAAGCGTAACCCCATCACCGCCGAGAGGATCTGCGGGCTTGCCCGGGTCGTGAAGGCCAACGCGCAGGTCGGCTTCGACAACGTGGCGCTCTGGCACGAGCGTGACATCTCGCACTCATCGGCCGAGCGCGTGGTGCTCGCGGACTCGACGATCGCGCTCGACTACCTTCTCGGCAAGCTCGAGTGGGTCCTGGACGGGCTCGTGCTCTATCCGGAGCGCATGCGCGCCAACCTCGAGGCGACGCGCGGGCTCATCTACTCGAGCCGCGTGCTGCTCGCGCTCGTGGACACCGGCATCACGCGCGAGGAGGCGTACGCGATCGTGCAGCGCAACGCCATGCGCGTGTGGGACGACATCCAGCAGGCGCGCAGCGGCCCGACGTATCGCGAAGCGCTGGAGGCGGATCCCGCGTGCTCGCTCTCGGCAGCACAGCTCGACGCCATCTTCGACCCGTGGGCGTTCCTCGAGCGGATCGACGTGCTCTTCGAGCGGCTGGAGGAGTGCGGGTTCTGAGGCGCTGCCCGGGTGCCCGCTCTCGCCGAGCGCGCGGCGACGGCTACTCCCCGAGCGCGATCAGCTCCGAGACCGTCACGAAGCGGTAGCCGTCGGCTTGCAGCTCGCCGATGATGCGCCCGAGCGCCTCGCGCGACGCCGCGCGGGCGTCGTACATGACGTGCATCAGGATGATGGACCCCGGCCGCACGTTGGTCACGACGTGCTCGACGAGCGCGTCGGAATCATCGGCGATCTCGCCGATAGAGTCCGGCTCCAGGTCCCAGGTCACCGTCGTGCGGTCGGTGCGCGCAAGGTAGAGCGGGACCGACAGGAATCGCTTGCACCCCGGCGGTCGGAACGTGATCGGTCCCGCATACCCCGCATCCCGGATGAGGACATCGGTCCGCTCGATCTCGGCAGATGCGGCATCGGTCGAGAGGAAGTACATCCGACGGTGCGTGTACGTGTGGTTGCCCAGCTCGTGTCCGGCCCCCGCGATCGCGCGGGCAGCGGCGGGGTTCTCGGCCATCTCGGCGCCGGTGAGGTAGAACGTCGCGGTGATGTCGGCGTCATCGAGCACGCGAAGCACTTCGTCGGTGTGCGCGGGATTCGGGCCGTCGTCGAAGGTGAGCGCGACGACGCGCTCTGCGGTGTCGACACGCGGCACGAGCGTGCCCGCGAGCTGGAAGGTGCGCGACTTCGTGAGCTGGTAGACGCCGATGCCGACACCCGCCGTCGCGATGATGAGCGCAAGAGCGACGCGGCCCGCCATGCGCAGCCGCGTGCGTGACGGCCCGAACAACGCCCGCGCGCCTGCGAGCAGCACGGCGGCGAGCACGGCGAGCAGCGATGTCCCGAGCACGACGTCAGCCATGCGGCGATTCTACACGAGCGCGCCGGGCGCGGTATCCCGAAGGCGTGCGGAGGCGCATACTACCCGTGGAGGGAGGCCGAGATGGACACGGGTGCAGCAGGCGCGGACGGTCCGGTCGTCGCGGCGCTGCCGCGGGAGACCGTCGAGTGGCTCACGGCCGATGACAACCCCGCGGCCGCGGTCCTCGCGCGGCGGGAGCTTCTCGGCGAGGCGGACTCGCCGGAGCTTCAGGCGCTGTGGGCGCGTCGCAACGAGTACCCTCCGGTGGCCGCCATCCTCGGCGCGATGTCCGGGGACGGCTCCTGGACGACGCCGGGGCAAGACTACAAGAAGTACCAGGGCTCGCTGTGGCAGGTGCACTTCCTCGGCGAACTGTACGCCGACGGCGAGGACGAGCGCGCGCGGCGCGCGGCCGACTACGCCTTCTCCCGCCAACTCCCGGACGGGTCGTGGAGCGCGACCAACGCCAAGCCGGGCGGCTCCATCGCGTGTCTGACCGCCAACGTTGGGCGCGCGCTCGCCCGTCTCGGCCATGCGCGTGATGAGCGCGTGCTCGCGGCGCTGCGCTACCTGGTCGATCTGTACGGGGAGCTCGGGACCGTCGACTGCCGCGCGGGGCGCGTCTACACGCTCAACGGCTACTGCCACATGCTGACGCCCAAGGAGCTGCTCTTCCTGGCCGAGATACCCGCCGGGCTGTGGCCGGAGGGCGCCGGGGAGCTTCGCGACGCCTGCGTGGCGGCCCTGCGCGACAAGCAGGTCCTGCGCTGTATGCCGGCCGAGTCGCGGGAGTTCAACGACATCCTGTGGTCGTTGCCGTCCGGGCAGCGGGACGGCGTGCGCGAGCGCTTCCTGGCCGAACACCCGGAACTGCACTACAAAGAGAAGGCGGGGTGGAAGCGGTTCGGCTATCCGCTCTCGTACAACTCCGACGCGCTCGAAGCGCTCTGGGCGCTGGCGGCGGTCGGGGAGGAACGGCGGCCCGAGTACGAGACGGCGCTTGCGCTCGTGCGCGAGAGCGCGGACGAGCAGGGTCGCTGGGCGTTGCGCAACACGTTCAACGGGAAGATGCTCGCCGACGTCGAGGTGAAGGGCGAGCCGAGCAAGTGGGTCACGCTCCGAGCGCTTCGGACGCTCAAGGCGTTCGGCGTCACGGCGTAGTCGGCTGCGAATGAGGAGGCACGCGAGATGAACGCGATCGTGGTCTACGAGTCCGTCTGGGGCAACACCGCTGCCGTGGCGCGAGCGATCGCCGAGGGCATGGGCCCCGATGCGCGGGCCATGAGCACCGCCGAGGCGACGCCGGATGTGGTGGCCGAGGCGACGATGATCGTGGCCGGCGCCCCGATCTTCGGCTTCCAGCTGCCCACCGAAGGGTCGCGCAAGCAGATCGGCGCGGACCCCAAGCACACGGGCCACCCGCCGGACCTATCCCACCCTTCGATGCGCTCGTGGCTGGAGCGCCTGCCGGCCGGACACGGTCTCGGTGCGGGGTTCGAGACGCGGATCTGGTGGTCACCGGGCAGCTCTGCGAAGAAGATCGCCAAGCTGCTCGGCGAAGCGGGCTACCAGAGGGTGGCGGAACCAGAACGCTTCATCGTCGAGGGCACCTACGGTCCGCTCAAGGAGGGCGAGCTCGAGCGTGCCCGCACATGGGGCCAGACGCTCGTCCGGAAGGCTTCGGGCGCTCCGCTCGGGTAGACTGTAAGAGGAACGCACCCTGCCGCGGGGAAGAACGCGGGGAGAACCCGGCGCGGCACTCACTCGTCTTACAGCAGGCGGCCCTTCTCGGCTGCCTTGTACCTGAACCCGGGCGAAAGGACGGCCGACGTGAAGCAGAACGCACCCGAGGTGCCCCTCGATCGCTGGAGCCGGATGGCCGAGGCGAGCAGCCAGGTCGATCCCGAGCTCTACGTCAGGCACGACGTGAAGCGCGGTCTGCGAGACGTCACGGGCAAGGGCGTCGTGGCGGGGTTGACGAGGATCGGCGATGTCGTCGGCTACCGGCAGGAAGGCGAGACGTCGGTCCCGGCGCCGGGGCAGCTCTACTACCGCGGCATCGAGATCGCGGACCTGGTGCGGGGCTTCTCGGCGGAAGGACGCCACGGCTTCGAGGAGACGTGCTACCTGCTGCTCTTCGGCGAGCTGCCGGGCGGGGACGAGCTCGGCATCTTCGAGCAAACGCTCGCCTCGTACCGCAAGCTGCCGCGCGGGTTCGTGCACGACGTGATCCTCCGCATGCCGAGCCGCGACATCATGAACGCCATGGCGCGCGGGGTGCTCGGCATGTACGTGCTCGACAAGCGGGCCGAAGACACCTCTATCGAGAACGTGCTGCGGCAGAGCCTGCATCTGATATCGAAGTTCCCCATGCTGTCCGTCTACGCCTATCAGGCGTACCTCGAGGAGTTCAGGAACAAGTCGCTCGTCATCCATCGGCCGATGGCCGAGCTCTCCACTGCCGAGAACTTCCTGCACATGCTGCGGCCGAACAGCCGCTACACGCCGCTCGAGGCGACGCTGCTCGACCTCACGCTCGTGCTGCAGGCCGAGCACGGCGGCGGCAACAACTCGTCGTTCACCGCGCACGTCGTCTCATCCAGCGGGACCGACACCTACTCGGCGGTCGCCGCTTCGCTCGGCTCGCTCAAGGGACCCAAGCATGGCGGCGCCAACATCAAGGTCGTCGGGATGTTCGAGGACCTCAAGGCGAACGTACGCGACTGGGAGGACGACGAGGAGATCGAGTCCTACCTGCTGCGCGTCTTGAACAAGGAGTCGTTCGACAAGACCGGTCTCATCTACGGCATGGGACATCCTGTGTACTCGGTCTCCGACCCGCGGACCATCATCCTGCGCGACTATGCGGCGCAGCTCGCCGACGAGAAGGGCCTGGCCGAGGAGTACCGCCTGCACGAGCGGGTGGAGCGGCTCGCGCCGCAGGCCATCGCCAAGAAGCGCACGGTCTACAAGGGCGTGAGCGCGAACGTCGACTTCTACTCCGGCTTCGTCTACACCATGCTCGGCATCCCGGCCGAGCTGTACACGCCGCTCTTCGCCGTGGCGCGTGTGGTGGGCTGGTGCGCCCACCGTATGGAGGAGCTCGCGAGCGGAGGCAAGATCATCCGGCCGGCGTACAAGGGTGTCAACTCGAGGCGCGAGTACGTGCCGCTCGCCGAACGCTAGGGACCACGCTCAGCCGAGGAAGCGGCGCAGCAGCGCCGCGCGCAGCACGAGGTCGGGCAGCAGCGCGCTCTCGCTGCGCTCCAGCGCTTCGCGGATGCGCCGCACCGTCGCGAGGTGCTCGGCATCGGGCCGCCAGTCGTATCCTGCCGCGAGCAGCGCGCTCCGCAGCTCGGGTGTCACATTCGGCCCGTCCACGTCGCAGCGCGAGAGCGCCTCGCTGACCTTGGTGTCGAACGCCGGGTAGACCTCGCGGACGAATGCGAGATCCGCGTTGGAGAGCGCCTCGAATCCGATGAGCTCGGGCGGCATGCCCGCTGAGTAGAGGGCGCAGGTGAACGAGATCGCCCGGGGCAGCGTGATGCCCTCCATCTGCCGCGCGTAGCCGAACAGCCCGATGTGCAGCTTGCGCGCGCGACGCGACGGGACCGCCTTGGCGAGTCGGTTGATGAGGTCGGCGAGCGCCGTCACACGCTCCCGGTAGATCGCGCTGTAGCGCTCCATGATCGGCGTCGCGCGCTCGGCGTCCACCGGCATCGCGCGGCCGATGGTGCGCGCTTCGAGCGACCGGATGGCTTTGCGGACCTCCTCCGGCGGGTGGTCGTACTTGAAGGCCGACTGGATCGTGAACGTCACCACGCTCGGGTACTCGCGTCCCACACGGTCGGCGGTGTCGGGCGCCAGGCCGCCGCGGAACGGCGCGGAACCCATCCCGAGTATCGGGTGAAGGGCGACGCCGAGCCTCCCGGAGAGCTCGTCGAGCCGGTGCAGCGCGATCTTGTTGGCGAGCGCGGCCGAGACGAGCCCGTAGTTCATCGCCGTGTCCGAGCGGGCGAGGAAGACACGCTGGTCCGAGACGTCCTTATCGGCCAGGTACTCCTCGACGATCGCGTCGGCGACCAGCATGCTCGGCAGGTCCTCGATGAGCGGGATGACGTCGATGCGCTCGGGACCGAACGAGCCGATCCACTCGGCGATGGTGATGTCGTCGGAGCCGAATCGCTGCGACTGGCGACCCACGATGAAGTCGCGGTAGTAGCGGTAGACGCGGTCGATGCACCGCGACGAGGTCGTCATCGGCAGTATGACCTCGAAGATGGGCGAGACGTCGCGGCCATAGAACAACCGGGCCGCATCGTAGGAGCGCGGGATCGACTCGAGGGTCTCGAGCAGGACCTTCGCCTCGGTGGTCTCCACCGTCGGGTTGGGCACGCGCAGCGTCAGGCGGAGGTCTTCGCCGAGCACGTTGTCGCGGAAGTACTGCTCGAAGAACGAGAGCAGCTTCTTGACGACGTAGGTGTCGATCTCCTTGCCCTCGACGTCCCACATCTGCTCATCGCAGCCAAGGTGGGAGTACGCGTAGTACGCCTCGCGGATCTCATCTTCACCGGCGAGCACCGGCGCAGTCGCGAAGAAGGGCACCGACGCGTTGTCGGGATGCTGGGTGCTCATGCATCGGGGGATGCGGGGCATGGCTCCTCCTCGGTCCTTCGCTCTCCCCACGCTAGCCGAGGTATACCCGTCGGGCAACAGGGCGCGCACGCGCGGCACGTGTCCGCTACCATCAAGAGCGAGGGAATCCGCTCCACCGGGAGGGTCATGGTCGCCAACCCCAACGAACGCGAAGTCGCACGCACGCTCGGATTCGGACGGCCGCGCACGCGGCTGCCGATGGAGGCCGAGAACGGCGATCGCCCGGTGGTCGACAAGCTCGGGATCAGGTCAGGCATGCGCGTGGCGTTCATCGGTGTCGCCGATGAGGACCTCGCCGCACTCGTCGCCGCGCGCACGCCCCTCGTGAGCACGTTGCTGCCACGGACGCCGGTGGAGATGGTCCTGTTCGGTGCGGAGAGCGAGTTCGCGCTCAAGCGACTGCGTGACATCGCGCCGCTCGTCGCAACCGAGGGCTCGCTCTGGGTGCTGTGGCCGCGCGGCGCGGAACATCTCGGCCACACGCACGTGCGGCAGGCGGGTCTGGCCGCCGGCCTCGTGGACGTGAAGGCCGCACGCGTGACCGAGCGGCTCTCAGGGCTGAAGTTCGCCCGCTCCTTGCGCGAGCGCTGAGGCAGACGTGCGCGTCTAGGCGGGGTTCGCGAACCCACGCACGATCGCGGTGAGCCGTTCTCGGAAGGTAGCCTCGTCGGTCGCGCGCACGGCGGGACCGGCGGTCGTGGTGGCCGGATAGGACTTGGCTCGGTCGCGCATCGGAGCATCCGGGGCGATCCGGGGTGCCCGGGCGCTCAGGAGGGCGTGACCCACCGTGTACGCGACGAGGGTCTGGTACAGGGCGCCCGCATCAGAGGCCGTAAGGCCCGCCGAGCGCAGCGCCGCGAGCGGCGCCTCCACCACGTCCGCCCCACCGGCGGAGTTGAGCGGACGGGTGACGAGCGCGGGCAGCACGTTGGGGTGGCGGGCCAGAGCGGCCCGGAACGCGACGAACATCTCGGTCACCAGCTCGAGGGGGTCGGTCGGCAGCACGGCGGGCAGCGTCATCTCGCGCAGCACGCGCTCGACCACCGCGTCGAGCAAAGCGTCCTTGTTCCTGACGTAGTGATAGAGGGACATCGCCTTGGCGTCGAGAGCACCCGCAAGCGTGCGCATCGACAGCGCGTCGAGCCCCGACTCGTCGATGATCGCCAGCGCGGTCGCGACGATGAGGTCGCGCGACAGCGGCTCGCTGCGCGTGGTCACTCGGCGGGCACCCCCTCGAGCAGCGAGATCAGCGCCTCGGCATCTGCGACCGAGTACATCTGCAGCGCGTAGCGCACGTGGTGGCCGAAGCCGTCCGGTGCCGAGAAGGTCACGGTGCGGTCGGCCGCGATCTGGTCGATGCCCGCCTTATAGGGGAAGAGCACCACCGGCATGCCGTCGGTCGCCCATTCGCCCACAGATACGTCGGTGACGGATGCGAGGTCGAACTCGGTCGCTTCGAAGTGACCCTCGGCCACGAGCGGCAGCTCGCCCATGCCCGGCCAGACGCCGGCGCCGATGGCCATGACCGCCGTGCTCACGAGCACGAGGCCGACGGCGACCAGCAGCATCCGCCAGTCGAGCTTCACCGCGGCCCACGCGAGGGCGGGCGCGACGAGTGCGAGCGTGATCGCCTGCAGCCAGATCCAGATCCGGTAGAGACCGAAGGGGGCGCGAGGTCCCGCGACGCTTATCGTCGAGTCGTCGACCACGACGCGGACGCGACCCGCGTACCGGGCCTGCACGCGGTAGGACCAGGCGTCGAACACGTGCTGGCCCGCGGTCGGCGTCGCACCCACGAACCCGGCCTCAAGGTCGGTCGAAGGGCGTACCTGTCCCGCCGCGGGCTCACCCTGCGGGAACATCTTCAGAACCGCGGCCGTCATGGTGCCGACCGCGGCGAGCGCCACGACCAGCACGACGATCGACTGCCACAGGGCGAGCTTCAGCATATTCCTCAGTCCTCCTCGGGAACCCGGTTCTGATTCCGGGTCGTACACTGTAAGGCATATCGTTGTATACAGCCTTACAGTGTACGAGTCAATGGCTATCTTCTCCGGCGTGACCGGACCGTCTCGGCCACGGTCGCGCGCACGCCCGATCCGCATGGGGGTATCATCACGTTCGTGACACGAGGACGAGGGAGGGACGCCAGATGACCGATGACACGAACACCACGCGAACCGGTGCCGGGGAGCCCGCCGAGCAAGCGGCGCCCGAGGCCGCCTCGGCATGGCGCGATGTGGTGAGCGAGCTCGACGCGCTCGGCGACGCCATCGGGCGGTGGCTGCATGCCGCGGTCAACGATCCCGACAACCGGCGGCGCGCCGAGGAGCTCAAGGAGCGGATGGGCGGCATCGCGGACACGGTCGCGAGCGCGGTGGACTCGGCGAGCGAGTCGGACGTGGGGGCGTCGTTCAAAGAGGCCGCCGACAAGACCGGCGAGGCCTTCAAGCAGGCGGGCGAGCGCTTCAGCGTGGAAGTCGCGCCGCGTATGGCGAGCGCGTTCAAGGGAGCCGCCAGCAAGCTTCGCGAGGCCGCCGAGCGCATGGAGCGCAAGGAGACGCCCGCCGCCGATGAGAGCGCCGCCGCAGGAGCCGACGAGTCTGCCCCGGACGCCCCGGGATCCTGACGCCGCGTCAGTCGAGCCAGTGCACCTCGCCGCTTGCGAGCTTGTATGCGGCGCCGGTGACGAGCGGGCCGCCGGCCGCGAGGTCGATGTCCTCGAGCCACGCGCGCAGCGCGCGCGCGGTGTCGCGGACGTGCGCGTCCACGGCGGCCGCCAGCAGCGGATCGTCCGCGTCGGGCGGTGCCGCTGACGGAGTGACGCCCGTGACGTCAATCGCCCCGGTGATGGGCTCAAGCCACGCGGGCGCGTTCCCGGCGAGCGCCGCGCTCACGGCGCCGCAGTCCTCGTGGCCGAGCACGACGATGAGCCGTGTGCCGAGCTTCTCCACCGCGAAGCGGACCGAGGCGTAGCTGGCCTCGGTCAGCACGTGCCCGGCGGTGCGCACGACGAAGAGTTCGCCGACGCCCGCGTCGAAGATCGCTTCGACCGGGACGCGGGAGTCCGAGCAGCCGACGACGACCGCCCACGGACGCTGACCCGCGACCGATGCCGCGCGCTCGGCCGCGGTGTACCGGTCGCGAGGCTCGCCCGCGGCGAACCGGGCATTGCCGTCGCGCAGCCATCGGAGCGCTTCTCGAGCCGAGTATCCCAAGAGGATGCCTCTCGTTTCGACGCTGGTGGCGATGAGTGTACACGAGCGCCGCAACGGTGTGCGCCGTCGCGCGGTCGTCAGTTCGGGAGCCGCAGATACCGCTCGAACCACAATCCAGCCTGCTCGGCCACCTCGTCGAGCGCTCCCGGCTCTTCGAACAGGTGGGTCGCGCCCTCGACGACATGGAGCTCCTTGGGGCCGGCGAGCTGGTGGAGCGCGGCCTCGTTGAGATCGAGGACGCTCGGGTCGGCGCCGCCGACGATGAGCAGCGTCGGCGCGGTCACCCGCGTGAGCGCCTGGCCCGCGAGGTCGGGCCGACCGCCGCGGCTCACGATCGCGCCGATGTCGTCCCGACGCGCCGCGGCGATGAGCGCCGCCGCCGCTCCCGTGCTCGCGCCGAAGTAGCCGAGCCTCAGCCCGCCGATCTCGGTCTGCGCGCGCAGCCAGTCGGTGGCGGCGGTGAGCCGCTCGGCCAGCAGCGGGATGTCGAAGCGCAGCGAGCGGTCCGTGTCCTCCGCCGGTGTGAGCAGGTCGAACAGCAGCGTGCCGAAGTGCCCCGATGCGCGCAGGCGCCGCGCCACGGCGTTGTTGCGGGGGCTCAGGCGGCTCGATCCGCTGCCGTGCGCGAAGAGCACCACGCCGCTCGCGGTCTCGGGGACCGAGAGCGCGCCCTCGAGCATCACGCCCCCGGCGGGGATAGTGGCCAACCAGTCCATCGTCACGACCTCCTCAGGAGGGCACGGCGATCTCGCGTGTCTCGCCCGGCTGTATCTCGTACCGCGTCGCGTTGACGCCGACGTGGCACGCGCCCGTGTCCTCCGGATCGCTGCAGATCGTCACCTTGTCGTGTTCGAAGGTGACATGCATCCACATACCCCGGTAGCGCAGGTTCATCTCCACGCACCCCAGCTCGGCGGGGAGCGCAGGGTTCAGCCACAGCGTGTCCTCCCGTGCTTCAAGCCCGGTGTAGCAGCGCTGGACGAGGTCCACCGTCCCCGCCATGGCGCCGAGGTGGATGCCTTCCGAGGTGGTGCCTCCCTGGATGTCCGCGATGTCGCTCTCAAGCGCCTCCGCGAAGAACTGCCACGACCGTTCGCGATCGTGCCGGACGAGGACCCACGAGTGCACCACCCGCGAGAGCGTCGAGCCGTGCGACGTGCGCTGCAGGTAGTAGAAGATCGTGTTGGTGACGAGCTCGTCGGTGAGCTCATAGCCGAGACGATCGAAGATCTCGCGCAGCTCGTCGGTCGACAGCAGGTAGAACAGCATGAGGACGTCGGCCTGTTTGGACACCTTGTAGCGATTGGGGGTGTCGCCCTCGGCACCGAGGATGCGGTCGAGGCGCTGGATGTCGTCGTACCGTGCCCGGTAGCCGTCCCAGTCGAACTCCTCGAGGTCCTCGTAGCCCTGGAACTGCGAGATGACGCCGTCGTGAAGCGGCACCTTCATCTTTCGCGTGATGTCCTCCCAGAGCTCGAGCTCCTCTCGCTCGAGGGAGAGCAGGTCCCAGATCTCCCGGCGGCGATGCGGCGGAAGGATGTCGAGCACGTCGAGGGCGCGCAGCAGGCACCATACGGCCATGACGTTGGTGTACGCGTTGTTGTCCAGTCCGGGCTCATCGGCGTCCGGATAGCCGTCGTGGTACTCGTCCGGGCCCATGACGCCGAGGATCTCGTAGCGGTCCTCGGCACGGTTGTACGTCGCCAACGAGGCCCAGAAGCGCGCGATCTCCAGCAGCATCTCGGCACCCTGGAACGCCATGAACTCGGTGTCGCCCGTCACCTCGTAGTACGACCAGATGTTGAACGCGATGGCGATGTCGATATGCCGCTGCAGGTGCGAGTTGTCCTCGACCCACTCGCCCGAGCGCGGGTTGAGGTGCCAGGTCTGGCTCTCTTCTCGGCCATTGCTGCCGCTCTGCCACGGGTAGAGCGCGCCCCTGAGTCCCTCGCGGTAAGCTCGCCACCGCGCCTCGGGAAGGCGCCGGAAGCGGTACTGGAGGAGCGCGCGCGTGAGCTCGGGCAGACGGTAGTTGATGAAGGGGAAGATGAAGATCTCGTCCCAGAAGATGTGCCCGCGGTAGGCCTCGCCGTGGAGCCCGCGCGCGGGCACGCCCGCGTCGAGGTCGATGGAGTTGGGAGAGACCGTCTGCAGCAGGTGGAAGATGTGGGCGTTCAGGATGCGGCCGACCTCGTCCTGCTCGTCGCAGAGCCCGATGCCGAAGCGCTCCCACAGGTGGTCCCAGGTGAGGCGGTGGAACGTGAGCAGGTCGTCGAAGTCGCGGCAGCGGCGCGCGTGCTTGCGGGCTTCCTCGCACGGCTCGGTGATCGCGCGATCGCGCGACGCGAAGAGCGCGACGACCTTCTCGGCGGTGACGCTCTCGCCCTCCTCCACCTGGACCGAGAACTCGTGCGCGACGTACTCGTCCTCGGCGATGGTCTCGCGGGCGACGTCGAGCTCCTTCTCGCCCATGTAGACGCGAGTGCGCGCCGCCTCGGCCACACGTACGTGGGACTGGTTCGTCTCCATCTGCAGGAAGACGACCTGCTCGTCCTCGGGGTCCGCTCCGCAGCCGACGGGCTCGAGGTGGTCGCCCGCGAGGTCGTTGTAGCGCTCGACGCCGCGGTTGGCGACGCGACCGTCGATGGCCGAGCGGAACGTGACGGTCCCCGACCAGTCCTCGGCTACCAGGGTGGTCTCGAGCGCGCCCAGATGGCGGTGCGCCATATGCACGAAGCGGCGCTGGGTGAGCGACGTCGTGCGTCCTGCTGCATCCGTGAAGCGGACGTGTCGCTTCAAGACGCCCGCGCGCAGGTCGAGCTCCTGCAGGTAGTCCAGGACGGTCACGCGGTCGATATGGAACCACTCGCCGTCGCCGATGCGGAACGTGAGCGGCAGCCAGTTCGGCATGTTCACGAGCGACTCGTTCTCGATCGTCTTGCCGTCGATCTCGTCGGTGAGCCGGTTGAAGTAGCCCGCGACATACGTGCCGGGGTAGTGCGTGCCGTCGGCGTCGGTCTCGGGCGCGGCGCCGCGCGTGGCGAAGAAGCCGTTGCCGACGGTGCAGAGCGCCTCGCGCAACGCCTCCTCGGCCGGATCGTAGCGGTCGTACGCGAGCGTCCACGCGCTCATCCGAGACTCCTCTCGATCGCTTCGGCGAGGCGGTCGAGCACCGCGCCGACGTCGTCGGTGGTCGAAACGCTGTAGGCGGCGTGAGACGTGCGCTCCCCGTCGCCGACGACGATGCCGATACCGTCGCCGGAGATCTCGGCGAACGCGTCCTCATCGGTCAGGTCATCGCCGAGATAGACGGGCAGCACGTCATCGGCGGCGAGCCCGAGGGCGTCGAGCGCCCAGCGCACGGCCCGCCCCTTGTCCCAGTCGATGTCGGGTCGCAGCTCGAAGACCTTCTTGCCGCCGGACTTGCGCAACAGCGGGCGGCGGTCGAGCTCGGTGTCCACGACGCGCTCGACGGCAGGGACGTCGTTCTCGGCGACCTGCCGGTAGTGGACGGCGATCGCGTACTTCTTACGCTCCACGCGCGCACCCGGGATGTCGGCGACCGTCTCGGAAAGGCTCTTCTCGGCCTCATCGAGCGTCGGCAGGAAGCGGCGGAACTCGTCCTCGCGTCCGGTCGAAAGGCTCGCGCCCTGAGGCGCGACCACGTCGAAGCCGTGGCTGCCGAGGTAGTAGACGTCGGGGAGGTCGACCTCATCGATGACGAAGCCGACGTCGCGCCCGCTGACGATCGCGACCGGCGCGACGGCCGAGAGGCGGCGGAGCGCCGCCCGCATCTCGGGAGCGAGGTGCGCGTCCTCCGGCCGTTCCACGATAGGGGTGAGCGTGCCGTCGTAGTCGAGGAAGATCGCGGGCCGCGCTTCGCGCAGCCGCTCGGCCACGTGCGGCCACGCGTCGAGCGCGTCGGGCAGCGAGTCGATCGGCCGGGGCGGCCCGACGATCCGGAGGGCTCCCAGGTCGTCGGTGACCGTGTCCGCACCGTGCTCGCGGAGCAGACGTGCCTGTCCGGTGCGGTCGACGCCGACCACGAGCCCGAAGCCGCCGGTGCGTCCGGCCTCGACACCCGCGAGCGCGTCCTCGACGACCACCGTACGCCCGGGCGTCGTGTCGAGCCGACGCGCGGCCTCGATGAAGACGTCGGGCGCGGGCTTGCCGGCCAGGCCGAGCTCGGCGGCGACGACGCCGTCGACACGTACGGCGAACAGGTCGGCGAGCCCTGCCGCCTGGAGCACCGCGGCGGCGTTGCGTGACGCCGAGATGATCGCGGTCCCGAACCCCGCGTCCTGGAGCCGGTGCACGAACGCGACACCGTGCGGGTAGGGGCGGACCCCCTCGGCCAGTGACGCGAGGAAGTACTCGTTCTTCCGGTTGCCGAGCCCCTGGATGGTCGGCGTACCCGGCGCGTCGTCGGCAGTGCCTTCCGGCAGCGTGATGCCACGGCTCGCGAGGAAGTCGCGCACGCCGTCGTAGCGCGGCTTGCCGTCCACGTGGCTGCGATAGTCTTCTGCCGAGAACGGCACGAACCCCTCGCCGTCGCGCTCGCGCAGGAAGTTGTCGAACAGGCGCTTCCACGCCGCTTCGTGCACGCGCGCCGTGTCGGTGATGACGCCGTCCATGTCGAAGACGACGGCGTCGAAGCGTTCGCGGTCGATGACGGCGGCCGGTTCTCGGCTCACGGGCACCACCTCTCGTCTGGCGTCCTCGGGTCTACTACAACATACCCGAGGCTCCCGGGAGGTGATGCCGCAGCCGCTACCGGGACGCGGCGGCAGCCCGGAACGGGGTCTCGGCGCGGGTTTCGACCGCGCGGTTCCTGCCGTCCACGAACACGACCCTGGGCTCCCACGATCGCGCCTCGGCGTCTTCGAGTCGCACGAAGCTGGCGATGATGACGAGGTCGCCCACGTCCACGAGATGCGCGGCGGCCCCGTTCACGCAGACGTCGCCGCCGCCTCGCGGACCGGCGATCGCGTACGTCTCGAAGCGCGCGCCATTAGTGACGTCCCAGACCGAGACGGCCTCGTTGGGGAGGATGCCGGCCGCGTCGAGCAGCCCGGCGTCGAGGGTGATGCTGCCCTCGTAGTGGATGTCGGCTCCGGTCACCGTCGCCCGGTGTACCTTGCCGCCCAGCATGGTGCGGTGCATGACTCGCTCCGTCCCCGGGTCGCCGCGCATGCGCGTCGGTGCCCGGCCTCGGTTCACGTGCGCGCATCCTAGCACGCCAGCGGCGTTGCGACAACGCGCGGAGGGGTATGCTCGCAGCGTCGGCCGAGAAGGGAGTGGGGCACATGCTCAAGGAGTTCCGGGAGTTCATCGCGCGCGGGAACGCCATGGATATGGCGGTCGGCATCATCATCGGTGGCGCCTTCGGCACGGTGGTGAAGTCGCTCGTCGACGACATCTTGATGCCGCCCATCGGCGCGGTGCTCGGCGATGTGGACTTCGCGCAGTTGTTCTGGGTCATCCAGGAGGGCTCGCCCACGGGACCGTACGCGACGCTCGACGCGGCGCGCGAGGCAGGCGCCGTCGCCGTGGGGTACGGCGTGTTCATCAACGCCGTCTGCACGTTCCTGCTCGTCGGGTTCACAGTGTTCCTGCTCGTCAAGGGCATCAACCGGCTGCGACGAGCGGAAGAGGCGGAGACGGAGAGCGAGCCGGAGACCACGGATTGCCCGTTCTGCCTGACCGCCATCCCGACCGCCGCCACGCGCTGTCCGGCGTGCACCTCCATGCTCGTCGATTCCTGACGTCCGTCCCGACGTGCTACCGTTCGGCGAGGGGCGATCGAGGGAGGGGACATGGATGAGGCGACCGTAGCGCGACGCCTGCGCGAGGCACGCGAGGCGCTCCACGGGCGTCGCAACGTCGTGGCCACAGGCGTGGGCTACAAGGTCAGCGACGGCGTGCGCACCGGCGAGCTCAGCATCGTCTGTTCGGTGACCGAGAAGGTGCCGCTCGCGCAGCTGGCCGAGGCGGACCGCGTCCCGCCGAGCATCGGCGAGGTGGCGACCGATGTGGTCGCGACCGGCGTCCTGCGCGCCCTCGCGGCGCCCACCGACCGCCACCGGCCCGCGCCCGGCGGCGTCAGCATCGGACACCCGGACGTCACGGCGGGCACGCTCGGCTGTCTCGTGTACCGCGACGGCGAGCCGTACATCCTCTCGAACAACCACGTGCTCGCCGACGAGAACCGCGCCCGGATCGGCGACCCCGTCCTGCAGCCGGGTGCGTATGACGGTGGCCGGTCGCCCCAAGACGCCATCGCCGTGCTCGCAGACTTCGTGCCGGTGCGCATGGCCGAGGAGGAGAGCGGCTGCGCGTTCGCCCGCGCCGCGGCTGCGGCGCTGAACGCGATCGCACGCGCGCTCGGCAGCGGCGCCCGGCTGCGCGCTGTGAGCGCCGACGTGGTCGACAACCTCGTCGACTGCGCGATCGCGCGGCCGATCGACGACGCGATGGTGAGTGCCGCCATCCTGGGGCTCGGGACGCCGGCCGGCGTGGCTGAGGCCGCCCTCGGCACGGCCGTTCGCAAGAGCGGGCGGACGACGGGGGTCACG
This sequence comes from Anaerosomatales bacterium, assembly GCA_030019445.1. Taxonomy (GTDB): domain Bacteria; phylum Actinomycetota; class Coriobacteriia; order Anaerosomatales; family Anaerosomataceae; genus JASEEU01. The sequence continues at coordinate 127,522 of JASEEU010000006.1, forward strand.
TCGGGCGAGATCGTGCAGGTCGACGTCACCGCGGACATCCGGTTCGGATCGGCGACCGCGCGCTTCACCGACCAACTCATGGCGGGCGCCATGAGCCAGGGCGGCGACAGCGGCTCGGCGGTGCTCGACGCCGGGGGTCGGCTCGTCGGCCTGCTCTTCGCGGGGAGCGAGAACACGACGCTCATCAACCGCTCGGCCAACGTGCTCGCCGCTCTTGGAGTGACGCTGTGAGCCTGCTCGACCGCCTGCTGCGGCGTCGATTGCCGCAGTCGACCGACGAATGGGCGCGCGCGGCCGAGGTGCGCCGTGCTCACGCGCCCGCGCTGCTCGAGATCGACGGCGTCGTCTCGGTGGGTCTCGGCAGGACCGAGGAGGGCGCCCCGGCCATCGTCGTGGGACTCGCTGCGGACGACGAGCCCCGTGACCTTCCGGACGACGTGGACGGCGTGGCTGTCCGCGTGAAGCGCACCGGTTCGCTCGTGGCGCGCGAGGGCGGCCCCAGCGACTGACCGTTGGGCAGCTGGAAACGACCGTTCCTCACCTGACGTCACGCAGTGATGCGGAATCCCGTGTCGCCAGCTATTGTTACCTGAGAGGGACCGACACGTCGGGCTCCATTCGGCGTGTCGTACAGCAGGGGCCCGACGAGGGGAGACAACGATGCGGACTGCACGAAGGGGAGTCGGCGCCCGGCGACTCCTGACCCTGATGACGATCCTGGCGGTCGTCATCGCACTCGTTCCCGTCGTGCCGGCGGGGGCGGTGATCATCCCTCAGAGTTCGCTCGTCTACGTCGACGCCTCGGTCACCGGCCCTGGAACGGGCACCGCGGCCGACCCATTCCGCCTCTTCACCGATGCGGTGGCAGCGGTCGCTCCCGGCGGAACGATCATGGTCGCCCCTGGCTACTACGACCCTGCCCTGGGCGAGACGCCTCCCTATATGATCCCGACCGGCGTCACCATCGAGGGGACCGAGGACGATTCGGGCGATCTGCCGGTGCTGTTCGGCACGGCCGACGCGAGCGCCCCCGTCCTCGTCTTCGATGGTGTCGAGGGCAACGTCGTCCGGAACATCGTGGTCGCCGAGAACTTCAACTCTATCCCGGCGGTGGGTGAGGTGACAGCCGAGGTAGAGGGGATACCGGGCGGCGGGGCCTACGTGGGTGACTCGAGCGTGCTGTTCGAGGACTGCATCTTCGTCTTCTTGTCCGCGCCGGTGGGTGGCGCGGTCTACGCCGAGTGGTCCGACCTCACGATGCGGCGCTCCTACGTGGTCGCCAACGGCAACCCGTTCCTGTGGGACGTGGCCGTGGAGGCGGCCGGTGAGGTCGTATCGCAGGTGGATCCCTCGGCAGACATCGCTGCCGCGTTCGTGCCCGAGTGGTGCATGGCGGGCGGTGGCGTAGCGGCGTTCGCCGGAACGGCGACGTTCGAGGGCTGCTGGTTCGAGGCGAACTCGGCCGCCTACCTGGGTGGCGGGATCGCCACCGAGATGGGCACGATCGACGCGCGTGACAGCGTCTTCATCCAGAACGCCGCCGACGACCTTTCGGCGGTCGACGACCTCGCAGCGGAACGCCCCGAGGTGCGTGCCGCGCAGCCGGCGGGATCGGTGGGCGGATGCATCGGTGCGGTCAATGCGATCGTGGACGTGCGCGACAGCGTGTTCGGCATGAGCTGGGCACCGTTCGGCGGCGCGGTGGGCACGATGGAATCGCAGGTGACGATCCGCGGCGCGGACGTGTTCGGCTGCGAGGACGCCATCGAGGCGGTCCCGCTCGACTTCTTCGCCAACGAGGCAGCGCTCGATCTCGGGCCGGCGGGCGTCGTGGAGCCCACCATCGACGTCGGCACCTGGGTGGACGCGAGCTCGTTCTACGGGAACACGGGCCTGGCCGATGTGTTCTCCTACGAGCAGCCGATGCACGTCTCCAACTCGGTGTTCACCGACAGCGAGTGCACGTTCGTCGTCGGCGCCGATCGCATCGGGCCGATGCTCCCCGATCGCCAGCACCTTCTCACGGTCGAGGGCAGCACGTTCCAGGGCAACGGTGCGGAACTGCCGATCTGGTCCGGCGCCGACTACGGCGCCGATGCGCTGGTCGCCAACACGATCGCCTGGGACAACGCCAGTGAATTCGACACGTGGGGCTGCTTCGTGCTGAACTCCGACCTTACGGTGGACACGGATGATCCGTTCACCGAAGCGCCGGTCGGCGTCTTCGAAGAGGATCCGCTCTTCATGGACAGTGCGGCCGGCGATCTCCGCCTGATGCCCGGCTCTCCGTGCATCGATGTCGGCGCCGAGGGCATCCCGGTCGACTGGGCGGACTACCTGGACGACTGGTCGCCGGTGGCCTGGGACCGCGACGTGCTGTCCCGTCCCACCGACGGTGACGCGGACGGCGACGAGGAGTTCGACGCCGGCGCGTACGAGTACATGCCGAGCGGGCGGGTCGCCGGCGCCAACCGGTACGCGACCGCGGCCCAGACGTCGGCCCAGTACTTCGGGACCGCCGACACGGTCGTCATCGCGACCGGTCGGACGTTTGCGGACGGCCTGGCCGCGGCGGGTCTCGCGGGCCTGTACAACGCCCCGCTGCTCCTCACCGAGCCGACGATGCTCTCCGGCGGCGTCGCGGGCGAGATCGCCCGCCTCGGCGCCTCCCGCGTGTTCATCTGTGGCGGTGAAGCGGCCGTCAACGGCATCGTGGCCACGCAACTGGGCGCACTGCCCGGTGTGGACGAGATCGTGCGCATCGGTGGGTCCAACCGCTACGAGACCGCAGCGCTGATCGCGGAGCACATCCTATCGCGCCAGGACCCGGAGAACGTGCCGTTCACGCTCATCGCCCGCGGCGACCTGTTCCCGGACGCGCTTGCGGCCGCGCCGATCGCCTACGCCAACAAGGCGCCGATCCTCCTGGTGACGCCTGACGAGCTGCCGCCGACGACCGTGGACGTGCTCTACGACTTCGGCATCACGCGCGCTGCCATCGTCGGCGGGACGTCCGCTGTCGGCGCGGGCGTGGAGTACGGCGTGCAGAAGATGCTCGACCCCGAGCGTGTCTCGGGCCGCGACCGCTATGAGACGGCGGCGAAACTCGCGAGCTGGGCTGCCGAGAACGACTATGCGGACTTCGGTATGGTCGGAGTGGCGACCGGCCTCGACTTCGCCGACGCGCTCTCGGGTGGCGCAGGCATCGGGGCGGCACACGGAGTGCTGCTGCTGACGCCGGCCACCTCGCTGAGCCCGTTCACGTCGCTCGCCATCGAGAACCATGCCGAGGAGGTCCTGTCGATCAGGACGTTCGGCGGCGTGAACGCCGTCTCCGACGGCGTGTACAAGCAGATCATGGACATCCTGTAGGGCACGACCTGACAGTAGACGGGGGCCGCGCGATTGCGCGGCCCCCGTTCGCATGCCGGCCGGTCTCTAGTTCACGTGGATGAGCGAGTCGGTGGGCGCGTAGTCGTCGGTCAGGAGCGGGACGTCTCCCTGTGGAACGAGCTCGGTGTAGAGATCGTCGTCGAAGTCCGCAAAGCCCGGCACGCTGACACGGCTGTCAAGCCGTGAGTCGATGCGGGCGCGCAGCTCTTGCTCGGCGATGTCGATGTCGGTCGCGAGCATGATGATGTTGCGGTTCTGGCCCTTCGCGCCGTTCTCGCCGATGCCGATGGGGAACACCCAGTGGTGGTCCCATACGGTGGCCGAGGTTCGATAGATGCTGCGGAACAGCTCGCTCCGCTCCCCTTCGACCGACGAGATGATGTTGTACGCGACCACGCCCCCGGGGTTGAGCCGGGAGGCGATCTCCTCGAAGAACTCCTGCGTGGTGAGGTGGAAGGGAAGCGCGTCGGCATAGTACGCGTCCACGATCACGATGTCGTAGCGCTCCTCGGTCTCCTGTACGTAGCGGCGGGCATCCATGACCTCCACGCGGAGGCGTTCGTCGCTCGGCAGACCGAAGTACCGTTCGGCCACGTCGACCACCACGGGATCGATCTCCACCGAATCGATGCGCATCTCGGGATAGTCGCGCCACATGCGCTTGGTCACGGCGCCGCCGCCGAGGCCGAGGACGAGCACGCGCTCGGCCTCCGGGTTCGCCGCGAGCGCGAGATGCAGGTAGTCCGGATAGCGGATGATGCTCCGGTAGCCGTCACGCGTATCGATCGCGGACTGGCGGCTCTTGTCGAAGCGCAGCCACCGCACGCCGTCGGACTCCGTGACGGTGATGCGGTGGTAGAGGGTGTCTTGCTTGAAGAGCACCGCCTCACCGTCGGCGTTCACCGTGCTGTCGTCCCCGGCCATCCTCACGAGCGCGCCGGTCCCCAGCGCCGCGCCGAGCAGCGACAGGCCCAGCACCACCGTGAGCGAGCGCGTGCCGAGGGCGCGGGGCGTGGCCTCCTCGGCGGACATCGCAGGCAGTCCGAGCGACACGAGCGCGAGCGCGCAGAGCGCGACGCCGATGCCGACGGTGAGCGGCTCGACCTGCATGACGGGGATGAGCCAGAACGACGTGGCGAGCGTGCCGAAGATGCTGCCGCCGGTGCTGACGGCGTACAGCCCGCCCGCCGAGCGCCCGATGCGCCCGAGTCCCTTGCCGGCGGCGATACGCACGCCCATGGGCGAGACGGTGGCGAGCAAGAGCGCCGGTCCCATGAAGATGAGCGCGGTCGCCACGAGCGAGCCGGCGCGCGGTCCGAGCCCCCCGGCCCACTCCAGCGTCGCGTCGGCCACGAACGGCGCCGCGATCGTCCAGATGCCCGCGCCGCCCAGCACGAGGCCGATCGAGCGCGACGCGCCGTGCCGGTCGGCGATGGCGCCGCCGAGCCAGTAGCCGACGCTCATCGCCGCCATGAAGCCGGAGATGACGCTCCCCCAGACGAAGATCGAGTTGCCCATGACGGGCGCGAGGACGCGGGCGCCCAGCAGCTCGAGGCCCATGAGGCAGGCGCCGCTCACGAAGACGGTGACGTAGAGCAGCATGGCGGGCTCCTTGCGGGTCGAGGGGCGTATCACGGGCTACTTCGCCGCGCGCGGGCCGGCACCTGCCGCGCCTGAGGCGCCCGGGGGCGGTGCGGCGGGGACGGAAGCAACACGGATGCAACGCCCGGGCGTTGTGCGATGACGCTCGAGCGGGGAGAATCCCACCATGCGACGGCTCGCGATCTTCTCGGATATACACGCCAACCTGCCCGCGCTCGACGCCGTGCTCGGCGATATCGAGCGCGTCGGCGTGACCGAGCGCTACTGCCTCGGCGACCTCGTCGGGTACGGACCGTTCCCCGCCGAGACGATCGACCGTGTGCGCGGGCTCGGCATCCCCGTGGTGCAGGGCAACTACGACGAGGGCATCGGCTCACGCCGCGGCGACTGCGGCTGCTACTACGCGACGCCGCAGGCCCGGGAGGACGGCACGGCGTCCTACGCGTTCACCGCCGAACGCGTCGACGACGCACGGGCGTCCTACCTTCTCGGCCTCCTCCCGCACGTGCGCCTGGAGCATGAGGGCGCGCGCATCATGCTCGCGCACGGCAGCCCGCGTCGCGTCAACGAGTACCTGCTGCCCGACCGCACTGATGAGCAACTCGCGCGCCTGGCCGCGGGGGCCGCTGCTGACATCGTGTGCGTGGGGCACGTGCACGTCGCCTACCACCGGGCGATGCCCGCGGCAACGAGCGCGGACCGGCACGCCGCGTACCCGCCCGCGGACGACCTGGGCACCGCGCACTACGTGAGCTCGGGCTCGGTGGGCAAGCCCAAGGACGGCGACTGGCGCGCCGGGTGGGTCGAGCTCGTGCTCGGCGATGAAGCCGAGGTGACGGCGGCGACCGGGGACGGCGACGCCGCGCGCGTGAGCCTGGGGCCGGTGTGGCTCGGCGCGCGCTTCCATCGCGTCGCGTACGACATCGAGACGACCATCGCGGCGATGCGCGCTGCCGGCCTGCCCGAGACGCTCGTGAGCGCGCTGCGCCAGTCCTGACGCGCCGGTGTGGCGCCGTGCTATCGTCGCCTCAGTGAGGACGGGCGGCGAGGAGCGTTCATGGGAGCAGCTCGTGTGACCTTCCAGCCGGGCGTCCGCTCGAACGTGGCGGACGTCGGCTCCACCGTGCTCGATGCCGCGCGCGCGGCCGGGGTCGTCATCGACGCCCCCTGCGGCGGCATCGGGCGGTGCGGCCGCTGCCGTGTGCGCGTCTCGGGAGCCGTGCGCCCGCCGGCCGACGACGAGCTCGCGGTCCTCTCGGCCACCGACCGTCGACGCGGCGTTCGGCTGGCCTGCCGGACCGTGATCGAGGGCGATGTCACCGTCTCTGAGGCCGCCGAGCAGGGCTCGCTGCGCATCGTGGAGAGCGCGACGGCGCCCGACCCCGCGGTCGAGCCGCCCGAAGAGCGAGGTCACGTGCCGCGCTGGCCGGGCGAGCCGCTGATCGGCGCCGCGGTGGACGTCGGCACCACGACGATCGCCGCACGCCTCTACGACCTGCGTTCGGGCGAGCTCATGGGAGCCGCATCGGCGCCCAACCCGCAGGCGTCGTGGGGCTCGGACGTGCTCTCTCGCGTGAGCGCGGCGCTCGCGGGCGAGGCCGGGGCGCTGCAGCGCGCGGTCGTCTCGGCCATCGAAGCGCTCGTGACCGATACCGCCGCTCAGGCGGCCGTGGCGTCGGAGGCGTTGCGCGAGATCGTGTGCGTCGGCAACACGGCGATGACCTCGCTGCTGCTCGGCGCCGACGTGTCACCGCTCGCCGCCGCGCCTTACGAGGGCGCGCGGACCGGCGCGGAGACGGTGCCGGCCGACGCGCTCGGCTTCGTCGCCTTCCCGCTCGCGGTGGTCACGACGCTGCCGGGGGTCTCGGCATTCATCGGCTCAGACATCACGGCGGGGCTGCTCGTGACCCGACCGGACCGCGGCGACACGCCTGCGGTCTTCGTGGACCTCGGTACCAACGGCGAGATCGTGCTCGCCGCGGACGGCACCGTGTACGCCGCGTCGGCGGCGGCGGGACCGGCACTCGAGGGGGCCGGCGTCGAGCACGGGATGCGCGCCGAGACGGGCGCCATCGAGCGCGCCTGGCTCGAAGACGGCGACCTCCGCACCTCGACGGTGGGCGACGCGCCGCCCGCGGGCATCTGCGGCAGCGGGCTCATCGACCTCGCCGAGGCGCTGCTCGACGGCGGCGCGCTCACCGCCGACGGCCTGCTTCGCACCGACGCGGCGCCGCCGCTCGGTCGTCGCGTCTTCGTGCGCGATGACGGCATCCGGGCGTTCGCGGTCGACATCGACGGGGACGTGACGCTCACCCAGCGCGACGTGCGCGCATTCCAGCTTGCCAAGGGGGCTGTGCGCACCGCGCTCGACCTGCTTCTGGAGCGGGCCGGCATTCCGGCCGAGGCGATCGGCTCCGTCATCGTCGCGGGCGGTTTCGGGCTCCACGTGCGCGGCGCCGCGCTCGCGCGGACCGGAATGGTGCCCGCCGAGTGGGCCGACCGGCTGGCGTTCGCGGGCAACACCGCGCTCGCGGGGGCGGTGGCGGCGCTGCTGGCGAACGCTCCCCGCGTCCAGGCCGCGCGGATCGCCTCGGCCGTGGAGACGATCGACCTTGCGGGCGATCCGCGGTTCCAGGAGCGCTTCATCGCCGCGCTCGGCTTCCCCGCGGCCTGAGAACATCGGCGCGCCCGGCGTCGGGTCAGGCGCCGGGCCACAGCGGCCGATGGCGTTTAGCCCGGACGGCTTCGGCGCACGTAGTACTCAGACCGCGCCCACGAACGGAGACGCCGATGCTGCTCGGGATCCGGATCACCTCGACCCTCGTCATGTACGGGGGCCTCCTCGTGTTCGTCCTCTTCCTCTTCCAGGTGCTCCAGGGATCGCGCATCATCCGCTTCAAGGGCAGGCTCCACATGAAGGTCCACCGCGCGAGCGCCTACGCGACGCTCGCGGTCGCCGCCGCGCACGGCCTGATGGCGCTCGTCTATCTCGGCGTGTTCCGCTGACCCGCCCCGCACCGTCGCGAGAAGGTTGACCTGCCGTCCGGCGGGGCCGGATGATGGAGGGCGGCACCTCACGAGGGAGGTCTTCATGAGCGACGAGCGCACCACACAACCTGCCGTGCCGCCGCAGGCCGCTGCCGCGCAGCCGTCCACGGCGCCACGCACGAAGCCCGGTCGCGGGCTGGCGATCGCGGTTATCGTGCTCGTCATCCTCGTGGTGGTCGCATGCGGGGCCTCGTGCGCGATGGTCGCGCTCTTCTCGGAGGGCACCGGCACGACCGGCTTCGGCGAGAACGTCGCGCTCGTGCACATCAACGGCGTGATCGCCGGCACGGGCAGCGGCATCGACGGCGTCACCACGCCGGAGAGCATCATCGACCAGCTCGACCAGGCGCTCGCCGACGACAGCGTGAAGGCCATCCTGCTGCGCATCGACTCGCCCGGCGGGACCGTCGCTGCCTCGCAGGAGATCGCGATGGCGGTGAGCGATGCCGCCGAGGAGAAACCCGTGATCGCGTCCGTCGGGGACGTGGGCGCATCCGGCGCGTACATGGTCGCGTCGCAGTGCGACACCATCATCGCGGCACCGGGGTCCTCGGTCGGAAGCATCGGCGTCATCCTGGAGGTGCCCAACCTGCAGGGCCTGCTCGACAAGCTCGGTGTGGAGTTCGCGGTCATCACGGCCGGAGAGCTCAAGGACACCGGCAGCCCGTACCGCAGCATGACCGCGACCGAGACCGCCATGCTCCAGAAGCAGGTGGACCAGGCGTACCGGCAGTTCATCCGGGACGTCGCCGAGGGGCGGGGCATGTCCGAGGCCGAGGTGACCGAGCTCGCCACGGGCTGGGTCTGGCTCGGCGAGGAAGCGCTTGAGCTCGGGCTGATCGACGCGATCGGGAACTACTCCGACGGCCTGGACGCCGCCGCCGAGGCGGGCGGCATCGAGGGCGACTACGGCGTCGTCGACTACTACGAGTACACGTTCGACGACCTCATCTGGAGCTTCTTCGGCCTGCGCGACAGCCTCGCGCCGCCCGGTGCCGAGCTCGATGACGCGCTTCGCCGCGGTGCGCTGCCCCGCTAGCGGTCCGGGGCCGTCCCGCTCGGCCGCGCGCCCTTAACCTCGCCACCCGTATCGCCTACAATGCCCCCAAGGCCGCGCGGCACTTCAAGGGGCATCCGCACGCCGCCGGCCGTCCGCTCACCCCCGAGGGAAGGACGCGCGTGTGGCGCCGGAACTGAGACCCACCGCACGAGGCAAGGTCCGCGACCTGTTCGACCTCGGCGACCTGCTGCTTATGGTCGCCACCGACCGGATCAGCGCGTTCGATGTCATCCTGGACGACCCCATCCCGTACAAGGGCGAAGTGCTCACCAAGCTCTCGCTGTTCTGGTTCGACTCGCTCGCCGACATCGTCCCCAACCATCTCGTCTCGGCCGATCCGTGCGACCTGCCCGACGAGTACATGAACTACGCCGATGAGCTCGCCGGCCGGATGATGCTCGTGCGCAAGGCGGACGTCTTCCCGGTGGAGTGCATCGTGCGCGGCTACCTCGCCGGCTCCGGATGGAAGGAGTACCAGGCGAGCGGCACCGTCTGCGGCCAGCAGCTTCCCGCGGGGCTGACGGAGTCCGCGCAGCTGCCGGAGCCGATCTTCACGCCCTCGACCAAGGCGGAGATCGGCGAGCACGACGAGAACATCAGCTTCGAGCGCATGGCCGAGCTCGTCGGCGCCCAGACCGCCGAGCGCCTGCGCGAGCTCTCGATCGCCGTCTACACCCGGGCGTCCGAGCTGGCGCGCCGACACGGCATCATCATCGCCGACACGAAGTTCGAGTTCGGCCTCATCGACGGCGAGATCGCGCTCGTCGACGAGGTGCTGACGCCCGATTCGTCCCGCTTCTGGCCGGCCGACTCCTACGAGCCCGGTCACGGGCAGCCGTCGTTCGACAAGCAGTTCGTGCGGGACTGGCTCGAGTCGAGCGGCTGGGACAAGACACCGCCGGCGCCCGAGCTGCCGGAGGACATCATCGCGGTGACCGCCGAGAAGTACATCGAGGCCTACGAGATGATCACCGGCGAGCCGTTCGTTCCGGAAGGGGACTGAGCACCGTGAGCCGCAGGAGCGCCAGCAACGACCGCTACCAGCGCAAAGACAAGAAGGCGGGGTCCACGCGCCGCAGCGCGAGCTCAGCCAAGCCCAAGCGTGCCGCGGGCAGCGCCACATCCTCGGCATCCAGGCCCGCCAAGAAGCAGCCCGAGAAGAAGAAGAGCCGCTTCTTCCAGCCGCTGCCGACGACGCCCGAGATCAAGAAGTGGCGCCGCGTCTGGTTCGTGATGATCGTCATCGCGCTCGCCGGATTCGCGGTCGCGATGTGGGCCGACCAGACCGGCCAGGCCCCCGCGCTGCGCTACATCCCGCTCGCGGTGGAGGTCGGCGGCGTGTCCGCGGCGATCGCCATCGACATCTTCGTGATCCGCAAGCTGCGCAAGCAGGCGCTCAAAGACGAGATGGCCGGCACGTCCGGCAAGAAGAAGCACTCGTGAGCCTCAGGGAGGTACCAGCGCACGTCCGGGCGAACCTGTACCTCGGGTGGTTCGGCATGGCGCTCGCGGCCGCGGGCATCGTCACGTTCATCGCGAGCTTCGGCGCCGTCGGCAGCGCGTCCGCGGCGGCGGTGGACGTGCACACCGACGTCCCGTGGGTCGCCTACGCGGGCATCGCGGCCTGGGTCGTCGGCCTCGGCATCGCGTGGTTCAGCCGCCGGCGGCTGCGCGCGGCGTTGCGTGCGCGCATGCGCGAGGTGGCCGAGAAGAACGGGCAAGCGGACGAGTGACCGCGCATCGTCGCGGCGAGTGAAAGGATGCGGGGGATGGCGCGCTTCGAGATCTACGTCACGTACAAGAAGGGCATCTTCGACCCGCCCGGGGCGACCGCCGAGCGCGCGCTCGCCAACCTCGGCTACGAAGAGGTCTCATCGGTGCGTATCGGCAAGTTCATCCAGATCGAGGTGGCGGACGGGACGCCGGAGGAGCGCGTGCGCGAGATGTGCGACCGGCTGCTCGCGAACCCCGTCATCGAGCAGTACCGCATCGAGCGGACCGGGGAGGCGTAGCGCATGCGCTTCGGCGTCGTCGTATTCCCCGGCAGCAACTGCGAGCAGGACGTCGTCCACGCCCTGCGCTACCTCGGCCAGGAGGCCGACTACGTCTGGCACGGGGACACCGATCTCTCGGCCTATGACGCCATCATCCTGCCCGGCGGCTTCAGCTACGGTGACTACATCCGCTGCGGGGCGGTGGCCCGGTTCTCGCCCGTGATGGCCGAGGTCGTGCGTTTCGCGGAGTCCGGCCGTCCCGTCGCCGGCATCTGCAATGGCTTCCAGATCCTCGCCGAGGCGCACTTGCTGCCCGGCGCGCTCCTGCGCAACGAGGGCCTGAAGTTCATCTGCAAGACGGTGCCGCTCCGCGTCGAGGAGAGCGTGTGCCAGTGGATGGACCACGAGCCCGGTACCGTCGTCCGGGTCCCGGTCAACCACAACGAGGGCAACTTCATCTGCGACGCTGAGACGCTCGGCCGGCTCAACGCCAACGGCCAGGTCGTCGTGCGCTACTGCGAGCCGGACGGGAGCCTGCTGCCCGGATCGGCGCCTAACGGTGCGCTCGACAACATCGCGGGCATCTGCAACGAGCGCGGCAACGTGTTCGGCCTCATGCCGCACCCGGAGCGGGTGACCGACCCCGCCACCGGCGGGACGGACGGCGGAGCGTTCTTCACCGGCATCGTGAAGCGACTCGAGGAGGTCGGCGGCTGATGCACATCCTGGACTTCTCTGGCCCGCTCGTCATCTTCATCCAGGCGGTGGCCCTCGCGCTCGTCGCGGGCGCGCTGTTCATCATCGTCCACGCTCTCGGCCGCAAGCGCGACCGCTGGCGGCATCCGTGGATGCGCTGGATCTGGGTGGCCCTTGCCGCTGCCTACGTGCTCGTGCTCGCGATCGCCGTGATCTGGCGCCCGGACTGGGCGATCACCGGCGTCGGCATCGGCTTCGTCGTGATGCTCGTCGTAGAGGTCACCTACCTGCTGCGCGTGGTCTTCCCGCCCTCGCGCGGCAAACCGTGCCCGCCCGAGGCGCCGCCGACGACGTCGGAGCTCTCGCCGATGTCCGCCGAGAAGGACGAGGCTGTTCTCGGCACGCCGTTCGCGCCCGATGCGACCCGGCCTGACGACCGATCGTCCGACACCACGGAGGAGTGACCTGATGCGGGCAGACCTGACGCCCGAGCTCGCGCCCGAGCTCGCCGCCGAGCTGGGGCTCAAGCAGTCCGAGTACGAGCACGTGGTCGAGATCCTCGGCCGGACGCCCACCGTGACCGAGCTCTACATGTACTCGCTCATGTGGAGCGAGCACTGCAGCTACAAGCACTCCAAGAAGGCGCTGCGCACGTTCCCCACCGAGGGAGAGCACGTCCTGCAGGGTCCCGGCGAGAACGCCGGCGTCATCGGCGTGGGCGACGGTTGGGCCGTGGCGTTCAAGATGGAGTCGCACAACCACCCCTCGGCCATCGAGCCGTACCAGGGCGCGGCCACCGGCGTCGGCGGCATCATCCGCGACATCTTCACGATGGGCGCGCGCCCCATCGCATCGCTCGACTCGCTGCGCTTCGGCCCGCTCGAGGAGCCGCGGCAGCGCTATCTCTTCGAGGGCGCGGTCGCCGGGATCGGCGGGTACGGCAACTGCATCGGCGTGCCCACGGTCGGCGGCGAGGTCTACTTCGAGGAGGCGTACGCGGGCAACTGCCTTATCAACGCGATGTCGATCGGCCTGCTGCGCGAGGAGCGCCTCACGCGTGCGGTCGCAGCCGGACCCGGCAACCTGCTGCTGCTCATCGGCTCCACGACCGGTCGCGACGGCATCGGCGGCGCGAGCGTGCTCGCGAGCCAGGAGTTCGACGAGCGTGCCGAGGAGAAGCGCCCGAGCGTGCAGGTGGGGGACCCGTTCGAGGAGAAGCTGCTCATCGAGGCGTGCCTCGATCTGCTCGACGGGGAGCTGCTCGTGGGGCTCGGCGACCTCGGCGCTGCGGGCCTGACGTCGAGCGCGAGCGAGATGGCCTCGCGCGGCGGCGTCGGCCTCGATATCGACGTCACCCGGGTCCCGCAGCGCGAAGAGGCCATGAAGCCGTTCGAGATCATGGTGTCCGAGAGCCAGGAGCGCATGCTCGCGGTCGTCGAGCCGGCCAAGCTCGCCGAGGCGCAGGCGGTCTGCGAGAAGTGGGGCCTGCGCTCCACGGTCATCGGCAAGGTCACCGACACGGGTCGCTTCGTGGTCCGCGAGGGCGACGAGGTCGTGGCCGACATGCCGGCGGCGACCCTTGCCTCCGACGCGCCGGAATACGACCCGCCTGCCGAGCGACCCGCGTACCTCGACGAGGTGCAGGCGTTCGATGTCCGCGCCGTGGACTTCGGCTCGCCTGCGTGGGAGCCGCGCTCGCTGCTGCTCTCGCTCCTTGCGAGCCCCAACATCTGCTCGCGTCGCTGGATCTGGGAGCAGTACGACCACCAGGTGATGCTGAACACGATGGTGCTGCCGGGATCCGATGCGGCGGTGCTGCGTATCGGCGAGCCGGGTCGCGGCGAGGTGACCACCCGCGGCATCGCGGTCTCGTCCGACTGCAACGGCCGGTACTGCTACCTCGAGCCGTACCTGGGCGCGCAGATCGCCTTCGCCGAAGCGGCGCGCAACGTCGCGTGCGCCGGCGGGCGCCCGGCCGCCATCACGGACTGCCTGAACTTCGGCAATCCCGAGAAGCCCGAGGTCTTCTGGACGTTCAGGGAGGCCGTGCGCGGCCTCGCCGACGCGTGCCGCGTCTTCGGCGTGCCGGTCATCTCGGGCAACGTGTCGTTCTACAACGAGTCGTTCGGCCAGCCCATCTACCCCACGCCCACGGTCGGCCTCGTCGGCCTCGTGGGCAACATCGACCGGGTGGCGACGGCGTCGTTCAAGGACGAGGGCGACGTCATCGTGCTCATCGGCGAGACGCGCTTCGACCTCGGCGGGAGCGAGGCGCTCAAGCTGGCCGAGGGCGTCGTCGCCGGCCTGCCGCCCACCCTGGACCTGCAGCGGGAGCGCGACGTGCACGAGACGGTCATCGAGCTCACCGAGATGGGCCTGCTCAAGTCCGCGCACGACTGCTCCGAGGGTGGTCTCGCCATCGCGCTGGCCGAGAGCTGCATCACCGGCGGCATCGGCGCCCGCGTGAGGCTCGCCGGAAGCATGCGCCCCGTGGCCGAGCTCTTCTCGGAGTCGCAATCGCGCATCGTGGTCAGCTGCGCGCCGGAGAACGTCATGATCGTGACCGCGCTGGCCGACCGCCACCGCGTCCCGTTCGCTCTGCTCGGCACCGTGGAAGGCGACACCCTCGCGTTCGAGGACCTCTTCGACGTGCCGGTGAGCGAACTTGCCGCGGCCTGGGAGCCCGTGCTCGAACGGCTCGTCGGAGGGCAGGTCTCCACCGAGGAGATGGCCGAGGGCTGACGCAGGGGGCGGCAGACGGGCTACAATCCAGAGCATGGAGCTGCTGACCGCACTCGGGCTGTCCGTCCCGGCGGGGTTGAACGCCTACATCCCGCTGCTCTCCGTCGCCCTCGCGCAGCGCCTCGACTGGCTCGAGCTGCGCGCGCCGTTCGACATCCTGGGCGAGTGGTGGCTGATCGCCATCATCGCCGTGCTGCTCATCGTCGAGTTGATCGCCGATAAGGTCCCCGCGGTCGACCATGTCAACGACATCATCCAGACCGTCGTGCGTCCCGCCGCCGGCGGGATCGTTGCGGTCGCGGCCGCGGGCAACGCCGTCGACGTCAGCCCGTGGCTGCTCGTGCTTGCCGGAGTGGTCCTGGCCGGCGGCGTGCACGCCACCAAGGCCACCGCGCGTCCGGCGGTGAACGCGACGACAGCCGGCGCGGGCGCTCCCGTGGTGAGCACGCTCGAGGATATCGCGGCTGCCGCGCTCTCCATCATCGCCATCGTCGCGCCCTATCTGGTTGCGGCCGGACTGGTGCTCCTTGCGTTCATGGCGTGGCGCCTGTGGTGGCGCCCCCGTCGCGAGGAGCGGTGAGCCGGTGGAGCCGAGCGAGATCGAGGCGCTCAGGGCCGACCTGCGCTCAGACGACCCCTCGGCTCGCGCCGCCGCCGCCACACGCGTGCTGGAGCGCTTCGGCTCGCAGGCCATCGCGGTGCTGCGCGAGGCGGTGGTCTCGGAGAACCCGGAGGTGCGCGCCAAGGCCGCCGAGACGCTCGACATGCTCGCCGCGAGCGGAGCGCCGGAGTTCGAGCTCATCGCTGAGAGCGTGCGCGAGATGAGCGGTCGTTAGCGGCGTGTGAACGGAGTCACAACCTCCGTGAAGTGAGATGAACGGTCGCTGTACAGGAGCGACCGTTCGTCACATTTGTTTCAAGATACCGCTCAACCTCTCCGAAGAACCGTACATCGGGGACGAATGGCGCGAGGAGCGCGCTGGGCCCGACGAACGGTCCCCACGGGAGGGGTTCACCATGAAGCGGAGTATCCGGTCTACGAGCCTGGTGGTGGCGGCCGCGATGGTGGTCGCGCTGCTGCCGACGCAGGCGCTCGGCATCGCGATCGCCGAGTTCACATTCACCCAGAGCGCATCGGTCACCGCCGACCGGCCCAACGACAGCGCCGTCGGCGACTTCAACGAGGACGGCATCGCGGATCTCGCGGTGGCGAGCCTCGGTGACTACGGGTACCCGACCGCGCTCATCGTGGCGCTCGGCCAGGGTGATGCGACGTTCGGCACGCCGCGACTCGTTGAGGTCGGGAGCCCGCAGTGGAGCGTCTCGGCGGCCGACATCGACGGTGACGGCCACGCAGACCTCATCACGAGCCTGACCCTCGAGGACCGCGTCGCGGTGGCGCGCGGCAACGGCGACGGCACGTTCCAGCCGGCCGAGTACTATTCGACCGGCGACTCGCCTCGTAGCCTTGCTGCCCGCGATCTCGAAGGCGACGGCGACATCGATATCGTGGTCGCCACGCCGGGCGTCCAGGGCTTCTCGGTGCTCGAGAACGACGGCACCGGCGTGTTCGCCGTCCGGCAGTCCCCTATGTTCGCCGCGGGACGGCCGAACGTGATCGCGCTCGGCGAGCTCGACGGTGACGGCGGCGCGGAGATCGTCGTCAGCGACCTGTGGGCAGGCACCGTGGTAGTGACCGGCTTCGCAGCGGGAGCGGTGGAGCCGCTGGTCTCGTATGCCGCCGGCCCCGAGCCGCGCGGTCTGCGCGTGGGCGACTTCGATGGCGATGGCGCCAACGATGTGGTCGTGGCCTGCTCGGCCGACAACACCGTCCGGCTCCTGGCCGGCGCCGGTGACGGCACGCTCGGCGCTCCGACCATCGTGCCGATGAGCCCGGACTCCAGCCCGTGGGACGTCGAGATCGGCGACTTCGACCACGATGAGGACCTCGACCTGCTCGTCGCTACCAACGGCCCGGTGAGCTCGCAGCTCGTGGAAGGCGCCGGCGACGGGTCGTTCAGCGGCGCGCACGATATCGGTCCCGCCACGACGACGTTCGCCGTGGAGGCGAGCGACCTGAACGACGACGGCGGCGCCGACATGGTCTTCACGCTTCCCTTCGACGCGGCGATCTCCGTCACGCTCGGCATCCCGGCCCCCGTGAGCGATCCGGTCGTGCCCGACCCGGTCACCACCGAGCCGCCGACCGACCTCACCGTCGTGAGCATCGCGGGCGCGAACCGCTACTTCACCGCGGTGCAGGCCTCCAAGCAGGCGTTCCCTGAGGGCGCCGACGCAGTGGTCATCGCGAGCGGCCAGGGTTGGGCCGATGCGCTGACGGGCGCGGCGTTCGCGGGAGCGGTCTCCGCCCCCGTGCTGCTGACCGAGCCCGATGCGCTGCCCGAGGCTATCGCCGGCGAGATCGAGCGGCTCGGCGCGAGCGCGGCGTACATCATCGGCGGCGAAGCGGTCGTCTCGGCGGCGGTGGAGCGCAGGCTCGGCGAGCTCGTGGGCTCCGTCGACCGGCTGGCGGGATCCGACCGGTACCAGACCTCGGTCGTGGTGGCGCGCGCGGTGGCCGAGTATGCCCCGGTCCCGGTGGAGACCGCGATCATCGCGACCGGCGGCTCGTTCGCCGACGCACTGGCGGCGTCCCCGATGAGCACGGCCGGGATCGCCCCGGTGGTCCTGGCGGGCCCGGACGGCCTGGCCGGCAACGTGCTCGGCGCGCTCGATGAGATCGGCATCACGGACATCGTCATCGTGGGCGGTTCGGCGGCGGTCTCCACGGCCATCCAGGAGAGCCTCGAGGCGGCCTTCGGCGCGGACGTGGTGACCAGGGTCGCCGGGTCCAACCGCTATGCGACCTCGGCGGCAATCGCGGCGTACGCGGCGCAGACAGCCGGTCTGGGGTGGGACAGCGTCTCGGTCGCCACTGGCGAGAACTTCCCGGATGCGCTCTCCGGCGGCGTCGCCCAGGGTCACCTGCGGGCGGTCCTGCTGCTGACGCCGGGCACGTCGCTCGATGGCACGGTCGCCGGAACGCTCGCGGCACGCGGTGCCGAGGTCACGCACCTCACGTTCCTGGGCGGCGACAGCGCCCTTGCTCCCGCGGTCCGCACGGCGGTGGCCGACGCGCTGCGGTAGCACGGCCCATCACACTCCCTTGCGGGCGGGGCCCTATTCATGGGGGGCCCCGCCCGGGCCGTGTCCGGGGTCCTGAACCGGGGAGCCGCACCTCCCTACGCGTTGGGGTACACTCGGTGTGAGGAGGGCAAGGGGAGGGTCGCACCGATGCGCCGCGTCGCATCCATTCGCATCGCCACCGCAGCCCTGTGCGTGGCGCTCGCGCTCGTCGTCGTCCTTGCGCTGCCTTCAGCCGCGTTCGCCCAGGAGGACCACTCGCACGGCGAGGGAAGCCTTTGGTGGCCGTGCAGCGTCTTCCTGGCATCCTGGCTCTCGGCCGCCGTGCTCTTCGCGAGTTCTTACGTGCAGAACCTCCTTGGCGGGACTGGCGGGTGGAGCTTCGGCGACTGGTTCGGGCAGGGTGCCGGAACGGTGCAGGCTCCCGTGACCGCCGAGACGCTCCCGGGTGACACCGGCTACGACGTGGCGGGGCCGGGGACTTCGACCGCCACGAGCGGGACCGCGACGACCGCCGAGAAGCCCACCGGACCCGATGCACCCGAGGAGTCCACCGGGCAGACCGCGCCTGACGTCCCGCAGCCGGTCGAGGGGATCGAGGGTCCGCCGGACGTTCCCAAAGACGTGCAGCGCCGCGCGGCGGACCACGAGAAGCTACGGTGGAACCCGACGACCAAGCGCCTCGAGGGCCGCTTCGGCGATACCTGGGTCGAGCTCGGCAAGGGCAGCTGGCAGGGGGGCAAGGGCGGTGCGCCCGGTCATGACCCCTTCAGCGACGGACCGGCGGTCGCGGATGTCAGCGCGGGGGACGTCAACCTGCACAAGCGTGGCGACCAGTACTCGGCGGACTTCCCGTCGGGCCGCAGCGGCGCGCCGACGCAGGTCACGCACAACCCGGCCGAGGACACGTCCGGCTTCCGGCGTCGGGACTTCTCGCTCGCGCGCGATGGCGACGCCTGGTCGCTTGCGGACGGACCCAAGAAGGATCGCTGGGGCGTGAGCTTCGACGGCAGCACCGATGACTTCGCGGCGTTCCGTCGGGATTTCTCACTGGGGCGCCGGGACGGCATGTGGAGCGTCGGGGACGCGCCGAGCGGCGGCCGCCAGTGGAACGCCGCGTACGGCGACGGCAAGGGCTATCTCGAGGTCGGCGACCGGTGGATCGGACGTGACGGCGACCAGTGGGGCGTCGGGTGGAAGGAGCGCAGCCTCGGCTGGAACTCGCGCTTCGACCGCTTCACATACGAGCACGATCTCCAGGGCGGAGCCGGATCGCAGGAGTTCACGGTCGGCCGAGACGGGCAGTTCGGCTACAGCCGGGAGCAGCCGGTCCGCGTGTTCGACCAGAGGGTGAAGCTCAAGGCCTCGTTCGAGCGGTACCTGGAGAGCACGGGCAACGGCTCCGAGCGCATGTCCCGCGAGACCGCGCTCGGATTCGAGCGGGGCAAGTTGAAGTTCGACTGGAAGCACACCGGCACGGGGACCGAGCGCGTTGTGCGATTCGACGCGTGGCGTCGCAGGTTCTGACGGGGAGGACGGGTGGCCGAGGAGCACGACACGCGGATCGAGGCGGGCGACGAGCTGCTGGCGTCCGGCGATGCGAGCGGGGCGTTCGAGCTCTTCGACGCGCTGGTGGCCGAGGACCCCGAGGACGTCGCCGCGCTCGTGCGCGCGGGAGCGGCGCTCCTCGGGCTCGGCGAGCTTCCGGCCGCATGGCGCTACCTCGAGCAGGCGCTCGCGCGCGACCCAGAGGACGGCGGGCTGCTGTGGCTGCTCGGCACCGTCGCCCTTGCCGGCGGGCAGGGCGAGCTCGCGTACGACGCGTTCCGACGGGCTGCCGGACTCGGCGTGCACGGTCCCGAGCTCTCGCTCGATCTCGCGGTCGCCGCGTATTACGCGCTCGATCGGCCGGCGGCGCTCGGGCACGTCGCGGAGGCTGCCGAGGCTGAGCCCGAGAACCCTGAGGTCGCAGCGTGGCGTGCGAAGCTCGTCGCGCTCGATGACGAGCACGTCTTCCTGACCGATGTGGCGCGGGCGCACTGCCGGGAAGGGCGGTTCGGCCGCGGCATAGAGCTCTTCATGGCTGCCCTGGAGTACGGCGACTCGTTCGAGGCGCGTTACTACCTCGGCCTCGCGCTGCTCGAGGCGGGCGAGACCGAGAGCGCCCGGGCGGCGCTCACCGCGGCCCTCGAAGCGGATCCCGACTCCGGTGACGCTGCCGCCGCGCTCGCCGAGGCGACGTCGCGCGCCGAGGCGGCGTCAGGCCACTGGCCGCGCTTCTGCACCGCGTGCGGCGCGCCGTTCTCGGCCGACGACCGCTTCTGCACGCGCTGCGGCACGCCTCGGGGAGGCGGTGCGTGATGGACTACCAGCTCTGGGCGCTCTACGACCAGGTCATGCGCCTTGCGAGCCTGCTCGGCATACCGCTCGCCGCGGCGGGTGCGTTCTTCCTCATCCGCTCGCTGCGACGCACGCAGGCGATGACCACGCGCTCGCTGCTGGTGCAGCTTGCCACCCCGCTCGTCGCGCTCGTGCTCTACTCGGCGCTCATGCCCGCCCCGGTGTCGTTCATCGCCGCGGTGGCGGCGTTCGTCGCGGGAGCCGTCATCGGCTCGGCGTGGAGCCTCACCGTGAAGCAGCGTGCCGAGAACGGCATGGTCCTCGGCAAGCGCAGCGTCGCCTACCTCGGCGTGTGGGTCGTCGCATTCGCCGTGCCACAGGTGTTCGCCGGCATCGCGTGGTACCGCTGGGTGGGCTACACGCTGCCGGGGCTCTACCTCGCCACGGGCATCGCCGTGGGGTTGAACGCGACGCTGCTCGTGCGTGCGACTCAGGCGGCGGCCGTCACGCAGGCCCCGCCGCCGGCGCCGCAGCCGCCCTCCGGCTGGACGCAGTAGCCGCGCGTCCCCCCGCGGGGCGCGCCACTGCGGTGCGCCACCCCGCGTACTCGCCGCGTCACGCTCCGGCGAGCCACGCCGCCTCCGTGCGTGTGCTATGCTACGCGGCATCGAACCACCCTTGAGTCTTTGAGGAGTCTCCGGCACATGCCACGAGATGCGCGCGACGTCCCCGAGGTCGCGCAGGACTGGGTCCTCTCCGACCCGCCCGAGCGCCCGGAGGAGGCGTGCGGGGTCTTCGGCATATACGCCCCCGGCGAGGACGTCGCGCGGCTGACGTACTTCGGCCTGCACGCGCTCCAGCATCGCGGGCAGGAGTCGGCGGGCATCGCCGTGGCTGACGGGCACACCCTCACCGTCACCAAAGACCTCGGCCTCGTGCCGCAGGTCTTCAAGGAAGCCGACCTCGTGAGCCTGCAAGGCGACCTCGCCATCGGCCACACGCGTTACTCGACCACCGGCTCGTCGTCGCGGTGGGACAACGCGCAGCCGATGATCTCGACCATCGGCCCCAACGCCATCGCGCTCGCGCACAACGGCAACCTCATCAACACGCTCGACCTGCGCGATCATCTCAAGGACAACGGCATCCGCTTCCGCTCCACCACCGATTCCGAGGTCATGACGACGCTCGTCGACCACTTCACGCAGCTCCACGGCTCGATCCGCGGCGGCATCCGCGAGACGATGAAGCTCATCCGGGGTGCGTACTCGGTGGTCATGATGTCCGAGGAAGCCCTCTACGCCTTCCGCGACCCGTACGGCGTGCGCCCGCTCGTGCTCGGCACGCTGCCCAACGGCTGGGTCGTCTCGTCCGAGACGTGCGGGCTCGACATCATCGGCGCCGAGTTCGTCCGCGAGGTCGCGCCCGGCGAGATGCTGAAGGTCAGCGCCGCGGGGCTCGAGAGCGAACAGGCGGTGCCTGCCGAGAAGCCCTCGCTGTGCGTCTTCGAGTTCATCTACTTCGCTCGGCCTGACAGCGTGTTCGACGACTGCAGCGTGTACGAAGCGCGCACCCGCCTCGGCGCGGCCATCGCGCGCTCGGCGCCTGCTGACGCCGACCTCGTCATCGGCGTGCCGGACTCGGGCGTCCCGGCCGCCGTCGGATTCGCGCGCGAGAGCGGCATCCCCTTCGGCGAGGGACTCGTGAAGAACCGCTACGTCGGGCGCACGTTCATCTCGCCCTCGCAGTACCTGCGCCAGCAGGGCATCCGGCTCAAGCTCAACCCGCTGCGCCACATCATCGGCGGCAAACGGCTGATCGTGGTGGACGACTCCATCGTGCGCGGCAACACGTCGCGCAAGCTCGTGGACCTGCTGCGTGAGGCCGGTGCCGCCGAGGTGCACATGCGGATCACCTCGCCTCCGGTGAAGTGGCCTTGCTTCTTCGGCATCGACACCGACACTCAGGAGCAGCTCATCGCGTCCAGCAAGTCCGTGGAAGAGGTCCGCGCGTTCATCGGCGCCGACTCGCTTGCCTACCTGAGCGTCGAGGACATGATGGACGCCATCGGCAGGTCCGCCGACCGGCACTGCGTCGCGTGCTTCACCGGCGAGTACCCGCTTGAGATCCCCGAGTCGATGCGGCGCGGCAAGCTCAGTCTCGAGCATGTGGGCTGAGCTGGCCGAGGCGGTCGGACGCGCCGAGGTGCTCTGGCAGGCGTTGAGGCTCGGGCTCTCCCCGAACCCGCTACTCGGCATCGCCGCCGCGACGCTCGCCGCGACGCTCGGCGGCCACCCGCGCGTACGTCGCGAGCAGCGCATCTGGGCATGGACCGTGCTCGCGGCGGGATGGCTCATCGGCGATGGGCTGCGCGTCATCGGCAGGCTGCGCGACACCCTGGCGGGAAGCGGCCCGCTCGCGTCGTCGCCGGTCTGGCTTGCGGCCGCGGCGCTCGCGGTGTGGGCGTTCGCGGGCTTCGCCGTCGGCTACCTCGCGCCGGCCGCGGCCGGGTGGGCGGTCGGCAGGCGCGTCACGCACGGCACCGGCTGGCTCGCGGCGGGCTCCGTCGCCGTCGGCGTCTCGCTCGCGCTCGCCACGGTGCTCGCGCGCATCGCGTGACGTTCGGGTTTGCCTTAACGAATATGTGGGAATGTACCGCCATCGCGTGAAGCACTCGCGGATGGGCGGTACGGTAGATGACCTGCACGGCTCGCCGGCACGAGTTCGAGCGCTCGACCTCCACAGGCCGAGCGTTGCCTTGTCGGGTGCCTGTGCACCACCGCTCGATCCCTGACGAACCCCGGCCTCACTCGCCCCTCGGCAGAGCGCACCCATGCGCGCCGGGGGGCTTTCTCATTCCACGCGTTCCCGATCGGGAACGCCGGCGGTCATCCGCTATCACCGGCGGGTCCCGGTCCGAAGGGGGATGAGGCGAGGGCTATCACACGCAAGAGACTCAGGCATGCGGCACGAGGGAGAGGGACGACGTGAAGATACGACAGACATCCAAGGCGCTCGCCCTGGCGCTCGCCCTGGCGCTCGTTGTCACGATGCTGCCGGTGACCGCCGTCGGTCAGTCGATCGATGACGAGCAGCAGCCGGTGAGCGAAGCGCTGCGGCAGCGGGTGCTCGAGCAGCGTGAGCGCAAGATAACCCAGGAGCAGCGCGAGGCTGCCGCCGACCGGCTCGCGGAGCAGCAGGCCGCGGTCGCCGAGCAGATCGAGGCGGGCGAGATCTCGGCGTCAGCGCTCACGACGCCGGTGCCGGGCGGCGTGCCGGACTACCACACCTACCCCAACTGGGCGTACACGCCCCCGTTGCGCAAGTTTGTGGACACCCTGCCCGGCGTGGGTCCGGCCAACGCCAACAACCTGGGCCAGTTCGTGTCCGTGGCGCACCCGGACACGATCACCTATCCGGGCTCGGACTACTACGAGATCGAGCTCGTGGAGTACACGGAGCAGATGCACTCCGATCTGCCGCCCACCACGCTCAGGGGCTACCGCCAGACCAATTTCGGGACCGACGCCGGTGGTGCGAACACCATCCCGCCGGATCCCGTGCACTATCTCGGCCCCATGATATTCGCCGAGAAGGACCGTCCCGTCCGCGTCAAGTTCACCAACAGCCTGCCCACCGGTGAAGGCGGCGACCTGTTCATCCCGGTGGACACCAGCGTCATGGGCGCGGGCGAGGGACCCACCGGCGAGCTCTACACGCAGAACCGGGCGTCGCTGCACCTGCACGGCGGTCGCACGCCGTGGATCAGTGACGGCACGCCGCATCAGTGGATCACGCCCGCCGATGAGGTCACCCCGTATCCCGAGGGCGTGAGCGTCGAGAACGTCCCCGACATGCCCGATCCGGGCCCCGGCTCCATGACGTTCTTCTACTCGAACCAGCAGAGCGCGCGCCTGCTCTGGTACCACGACCACGCGTTCGGCATCACCCGCCTGAACGTGTACGTGGGCGGCGCGGCGCCGTACCTGCTGACCGACCCGGTCGAGGAGGAACTGGTCGCCGACGGGATCATCCCGAGCGAGCAGATCGCCCTGACCATCCAGGACAAGACGTTCGTGGATGCCGAGACGATCCGCGACACCGATCCCACGTGGGCATGGGGCACCGGGCCCGACAATGATGGCGACGGGTATCCCGATCCCAAGACCGGCGACCTCTGGATGCCGCACGTCTACGTGCCGGCGCAGAACCCCTACGACGTGGAGGGTGTGAACCCGTGGGGCCGTTGGCACTACGGGCCGTGGTTCTGGCCGCCCACAGAGAATGTGGAAGTCGGACCGATCCCTAACCCGTACTACGACCCCGTCAACGCGCCGTGGCAGGCCCCGGAGATCCCGGGCACGCCCAATCCTTCGATGGGCATGGAGTCGTTCTTCGACACGCCCATGGTGAACGGGACGGCGTACCCGACGATGGAGGTCGACCCCAAGGCGTACCGCTTCCGCGTCCTGAACGCGGCCAACGACCGGTTCTGGAACCTCCAGCTGTACGAGGCGATCCCGACGGTGCAGGCCGGACGTACGAGCGGCGCGAACCGCTACGCCACCGCCGTCCAGTCAGCGCTCAAGGCGTTCCCGAAGTGGACCGGCGTGCAGCACGTCATCATCGCATCCGGTGAGAACGCGTCGCAGGTGGACGCGCTCGCGGGCGCCGGGCTGGCCGGCGTGTACGATGCGCCGCTCCTGCTCACAGAGCGAGATTCGATCCCGGCGGTCACGCGAAGCGCGCTTCTGGCGATGCCCGACGGCATCAAGATCCACATCGTCGGCGGTCCGGCCGCCGTGTCCACGCAGGTCATGAGCTCGCTCGGCAGCATAGCCGGCGTCACGGGCGTGGACCGGGTCTCGGGCGCGAACCGGTACGGAACGGCCGCGGCGGTGGGCGCGCGCATGAAGTCGGTGCTCGGTTCGAGCTTCCCCACATCCGCCTTCATCGTGAACGGCTCCACCCCGCAGAACTTCTACGACAGCCTCGTCGCGAGCCCCGCTTCCTACACGATGCACTATCCGATCCTGCTCGTCTCGAACACCGGCGTGCCGGGCGAGACCGTGGGGGCGTTGAGCTCGCTGGGGATCACGCGCAAGTACATCGTCGGCGGCACCGCCGCGGTGAGCGCGTCGGTGGCGAGCTCGCTCGGCGTCCCGTCGGGCGACCGCATCTGGGGTTCCAACCGCTTCTCGACGGCGACCGCGTTCGCTAACCGCGCTGTGGCCGAGGGCTGGCTCGCCTGGGACGAGGTCGGCGTGGCATCCTCGCTCGTCGACGCGCTGTCCGGCGGCGTCGCGATGGGCGCTCTCAACGGGCCCATGCTGCTGACGTCGTCGACGACGCTGGCGACCGCGACGCGCTCTCTGCTGACGGCGCACTCCTGGGATGTCGCCTGGGGTACCGTCTTCGGCGGCACGTCGGTGGTCAGCCAGTCCGTGTTGCAGGCGATCATCGACATCCTGGCCAAGGCGACCGAGGTGAAGATGGTGCCGGCATCTACGACACAGTCGTACTTCCCGGCCGATTGGCCTACCGACGGACGCGCCGGCGGCGTTCCCGACCCGCGGACGGCAGGACCGGACTTCATCCAGATCGGCACCGAGGGCGGCTTCCTGCCGACGCCGGTGGTCATGCCGCAACAGCCGATCACCTGGGTCATGGATCCGACGGTCTTCAACG
This sequence comes from Anaerosomatales bacterium, assembly GCA_030019445.1. GTDB lineage: Bacteria > Actinomycetota > Coriobacteriia > Anaerosomatales > Anaerosomataceae > JASEEU01. Next base: position 153,229 of record JASEEU010000006.1, read on the forward strand.
TCGGCAACGTGGATCTGCACACCATCCTGCTCGGTCCCGCGGAGCGCGCGGACCTCATCATCGACTTCTCCCAGTACGCCGGCAAGACGCTCATCCTCTACAACGACGCTCCGGCGGCGTTCCCGGCGCTCGACCCGCGCTACGACTTCTACACGGGCGCGCCCGACCTGCGCGATACGGGCGGCTACGGGCCCATCAAGCCCGGCTACGGTCCCAACACGCGCACGATCATGCAGATCAAGGTCAAGGACGTCGCGCCGGCGCCGGCCTACGACACGGCTCCCCTGATGGCCGCGTTCAAGACGACCAACGGGCAGCCCGGCGCCTTCGCGCGCTCGCAAGAGCCCATCATCGTCGGCCAGGCCGCGTACAACGAGGCGTACGAGACGACCTTCTCGGCCACATGGCCCAACTGGGGTCTCGTGCGCATCCAGGACAACGAGCTGCACTTCCAGACGCTCGACAGCACCGAGGCGACGGTGCCGCTTGAACCCAAGGCCATCCAGGACGAGATGGGTGAGGCGTTCGATCCGATCTACGGACGGATGAGCGGCATGCTCGGCCTCGAGCGCCCGAACACGGTCGCCGGGCTGCAGAACTTCATGCTCTATCCGTTCATGTCACCGCCGGTCGACATCATCGAGGAGGGGGTGAGCGGCACCTACATCGGTGAGGCCGGCGACAACACGCAGATCTGGAAGATCACCCACAACGGCGTGGACACCCACCCGATCCACTTCCACCTCTACGAGGTACAGCTGATCAACCGGGTCGGGTGGGACGGCATCATCCGATTGCCGCACCCCACCGAGCTCGGCTGGAAGGAGACCGTGCGCGTGAGCCCGCTGGAGGACACCATCGTCGCGCTCCGGCCCAAGCTGCCGGTCGTGCCGTTCGACGTGCCCAACAGCGTGCGACCGATCAACCCGGCGATGCCGATCGGCGCCGTGCTCTTCGATGACGGCGAGATCCAGGATCCCATCGGCGAGCCGGTCGGCCCGCTGCTCAACACGATGGTCAACTTCGGATGGGAGTACGTCATCCACTGCCACATCCTCAGCCATGAGGAGATGGACATGATGCATGGCGTCGCGATGGCGGTGAAGCCGCGGGCCCCCAGCGGGCTCGGGGCGGCCGCAGTGGCCGGACCGGCGGTCGACCTCACGTGGACCGATGAGTCCCACAACGAGACCGGGTTCCGGATCGAGCGGTCCGAAGACGCCAGCTTCACGGTCGGGCTCACCGAGTTCACGGTCGGTGAGGGGGTGACCGGCTACTCGGACACCTCCGTCGTGGCCGCCACCACCTACTACTACCGGGTCTTCGCCATCAACACGGTCGGCGACACGACGGACTACACGGTGGCGAACCCGCAGAGCATCGGGTTCCCCACCAAGACGGCCGCATCGCTGCCGTCGAACGCCGTGAGCGTCACACCGTAGGCGTTGCGAGCGCCCGCCGGCCCACGCCGGCGGGCGCTCCTCGGTCAGCACGACGTGCGTAGAACGCACCGGCTCACGAGCACCGCTCGCACGCAGGGTCGAGTCCATGCGTGGCGTCCGGCCGGCCTCGGCGGGCTCCACGCGCAAGCCGAAAGGGGAGGTAGGCAATGGTCATACGGGTCCTCGGGATCGCGCTCGTCATCGTCGCGCTGCTCGCGGCGGTGGTGCCGGCGTTCACCAACTGCACCGCGGAGGATCTCTACATCCAGACGGCAGACGGCCGTCAGATCGACATGAAGTGCTTCTGGACGTCCCGCGCGTCGATCGCCGTCGGGATACCGCTCGCGGCAGTCGGGCTGATGCTGGCGTTCAGCCGTCGGGTGGAGAGCAGACGGGTTCTGGGAGTGCTCGGCGTCCTGCTCGGCGGAGCGCTCGTCGCGCTGCCCACCGTGCTCATCGGCGTGTGCAAGATGGACAAGCTATGCCTCAACGTGATGAAGCCTTCGCTGATCCTGCTCGGCATCGTGGCCATGGGGCTGAGCGCGCTCGCGCTCGTCTTCGCAAGGAGCGGCATCATCAGCGACGACACGGCCTCCTGATACGAGCGTGCGCAGGCGTCCATCGCACCGGAGGATCCAGGCATTGACCCTCATACAGTTCGCGCTCAGAGACATATCGCGCAACGAGTTCCGGAGTTGGACGGTCTCGTTGGCCGCGTTCATGGTCGCGGGCCTCGTGCTCGCGACCACCCTTCTCATGCAGGGCACCGGCGACAGCCTGCGGCTCACCCTCGGCAGGCTCGGCGCGGACATCCTCGTGGTGCCGCAGGGCAGCGAGGAGCGCGTCGAGACAGCGCTCCTCATGGGCTCGCCGACCGATGCGTGGATGGCCGAGACGACCGTCGACGCGGTCCGGGCCGTGCCCGGCGTCGCCGCCGCCAGCCCGCAGATGTATCTCGCCTCGCTCGACGGCGCGTCGTGCTGCTCGGTGAGCAGCATGTTCATCGTCGCGTTCGACCCCGCGACCGACTTCACCGTCCAGCCCTGGCTTGAGGAGGAGCTCGGCGGTCCGCTCGCGCTCGGAGAGGCGGTGGGAGGCGCGTTCGTGTCCGAGCCGGAAGAGGGACTCAGGATCTACGGGTACCCGCTCGCGCTTGCGGCGAACCTGGAGCCGACGGGCGGGAACCTGGACCAGAGCATGTTCCTGACGTTCGAGACCGCACGCGAGGTCGCGCGGGTCTCGGTCACCGAAGCGGTCGCTCCGCTCGAGGTGCCGGACGGGGCCGTCTCGTCGGTGCTCGTGCGGATCGCTGAGGGGGCGGACGCCAACACCGTCGCCGGCGCGATACTGGCCGGCGTGCCCGGTGTCGGCGTGGTGATGAGCCCCGAGATGTTCGAGTCTTTCCGGCAGCAGATCACGACCGTCCGGGACGGGATCGCGCTCGTCGTCGGCCTCACCGTCCTGTTGTCGTTGCTGCTCATCGGCATCGTCTTCTCGATGGCGACGCACGAGCGTCGCCGCGAGATCGGCGTCTGGCGGGCGCTCGGCGCGACACAGCGACACGTCGTCGGCTCGCTCGTCGCGCAGGCGGTCGTCCTCGCCGCGGCGGGCGGCGCGGCCGGCGCGCTCTTCTCGGCGCTCGGCGTGTACCTCTTCCACGACTACATCGTCGAGCGCATCGGCGTGCCGTTCCTGTTCCCGTCGACGCCGCGCCTTGCGCTCTACGTGCTCGTGGGCCTCCTGGCGGCCGTCCTTGTCGCGACCGCGGGCGCGCTGCTGCCGGCCATCCGCGTGACCCGGCAAGACCCGGCCTCGGCGATGAGGGAGTGAGGCGAGATGACGACCGACGCGCGACAGAAGACACGGACGCCGGCGATCATCCTCGACGAGGTCCGCAAGGTGTACGGGACGGGCGTGGCCGAGACGAGCGTCGTCGCTGTCGACGGCGTGAGCCTCCGGATCGACGCGGGGGAGTTCGTCGTCATCAGCGGGCGTTCCGGCTCGGGGAAGACGACGCTCCTGAACCTTATGGCCGGCATGGCGGCCCCCACGTCGGGCGCGGTCGCGCTCGACGGGCAGGACCTCTGGTCGCTCACCGACGCCGGGCGGGCGAGGCTGCGCAACGAGCGCGTCGGATTCGTCTTCCAGTTCCCGAGCCTGATGCCCTCGCTCACCGCCCTGGAGAACGTCATGCTGCCGGTGGCGTTCGGCTCGCGCCGGCCTGACGCCGGGTTCGCGGAGCGGGCCACCGAGCTGCTGCGTACCGTCGGCATCGAAGCCAAGGCATCGGCGTACCCGCGTCAACTCTCGGCAGGTCAGCAGCAGCGTGTGGTGCTCGCGCGCTCGCTCATCAACAGCCCGCGCATCATCCTGGCCGATGAGCCCACGAGCAACCTCGACGAGCGCACGGAAGCGGAGATGATGGAGCTGTTCCGCGGCATCCATCACGCCACCGGCGTGACGATCGTGATGGTCACGCACGTCTCGGCGCTCAGATCCAACGGAACGCGTAGCATGGAGATGGCGGACGGGCGACTGCAGGTCGACGAACGCGTCGGCGCGCCCGGCGCCTGAACCGGTCCTGTCCGGCACGCAACGAGGAAGACGACGATGGCGACAGCGGCTCCGCAGGCGTTTCGGATACTCGTGGAGGGCATGCACTGCGCGGCGTGCGAGAAGCTCGTGTCGATGCAGCTCGGCGCGGTCGCGGGCGTGCTCTCCGTCTCGGCGGATGCCGAGGCGGGCACGGTCGACATCGTCGCCATGCCCGATGTCGACACCGGGGCTCTCGGCGCCGGGATCGCCGCGGCCGGCTTCACGCCCGCGGGTGGCGCCGTCACGCTGCGGCCGCTCGATGAGGGCCCCGTACCCACCGCATGCCCGGTGGTCCCGGCCGACATCGAGGGCGAGCAGATCGAGGCGACGCCGGTCTCGGCGGCCACCCGCGAGGCGGTCTTCGGCATCGGCGGCATGACGTGCGCGTCGTGCGTCGCGGTCGTGGAGAAGACCGTCGCACGGCTTCCGGGCGTGGCGACGGCGGTCGTCAACCTGGCGACCGAGCGGCTGACCGTGACGTTCGACCCCTCCATCACCGACGAGGACGCGATCGCGGCGGCTGTCGGCGGCGCGGGCTACTCGGCGGTGGTGCTGTCGGTAAGCGGTCGCGAAGAGCAGGGCGCGACCGTGACGCTCGCCATCCTCGGCATGACGTGCTCGTCGTGCCAGGCGGTCGTCGAGAAGACGCTGTCGCGCGTCGACGGCGTGCGCTCGGCGGCCGTCAACCTCGCGAACGAGACCGCCACCGTGGTGATCGACCCGACCGCGGTCGGCGTCGACGAGCTCATCGGCGCGATCCGTGCCGCCGGCTACGACGCCCTCGTGCGTCCCGAGAGCGTGGCGGGGACCGAGAGCGCGGTGGACGCGCAGGCCGAGGCGCAGCAGGCGCACATCGAGCTGCAGAAGCGGCGGCTGCTTGTCTCGGCCATGCTCTCGTTCCCGCTGCTCATGATGATGTTCCAGCCGCTCATGGACGGCGTGCCGACGGTGATCGCGATGTGGCTCGCGCGCACGTTCGGCGGCGCGTGGCATCCCATGGACGTCGGGAAGTACCTCGGCTTCCTGCTGGCCACGCCGGTGCAGTTCGTCATCGGCTGGCAGTTCTACCGCGGCGCCTGGCACGCGATCAAGCGCCGGGCGGGCAACATGGACACGCTGATCGCAGTCGGCACCTCGGCGGCGTACTTCTACAGCCTCGCCGCGACGTTCGTGCCCGCGTTCTCCGAAGAGCCCGTCTTCTACGAGACGAGCGCGCTGCTGATCACGTTCGTCCTGCTCGGCAAGCTGCTCGAGGCGCGCGCCAAGGGCCGTACGTCGGATGCGATCAAGAAGCTCATGGGACTCGCGGCCAAGACCGCGCGCGTCGTGCGCGGCGGCGAGGAGATGGACATCCCCGTCGAGCAGGTCGTGGCGGGAGACCTCGTCCTCGTCCGGCCGGGGGAGAAGATCCCGGTCGACGGCATCGTGATGGAGGGTACGTCGGCGGTGGACGAGT
>JASEEU010000007.1 GCA_030019445.1 Anaerosomatales bacterium
CGAGCGATGTGATGAGCCGGTGCGTGTCGTAGCCGGTCGGACCCGCCTCGTAGCAGAGCGTCGTGAGGCCCGGGTCGTGGCGGGCGAGCAGCCGGCGGATGGCTTCCGGGGTGTTGGGGATCACCCGCTCGTCGACCTCGGTGGTGTGCGGTCGCAAGACGGCGACCGCGATGGTGTCCTTGTGGACGTCGAGCCCGATGTGAGTACACTCGTTCATGGCCGGTCCCTCCGTATGTCGGCGCCGCGGGGTCGTTCCCGCCGTGATCCACGTTATATGCGGATTCGGGCCGGCCATCTCATAGTGACTAGGCATAGCAGGGGGGGGTTACGGTGAGGCGAATTGCGATTGCTGGTGTCATCAGTGGGGCGCTCGTTCTGGCTTCGATTCTCCTGATGAGTGCTGTCGACACCGGGCTGACGCGACTGCTCGCGTTTGTCTTCCTACAGTTTCCCGCGATGCTGATCGGTTATGTGACCGGCGGGGAGGCAAACACCTACGCGCTGGCCATCGTGGCCTGGGTTCTCTGGAGCGTCATCATGTATGCGGCTCTGTGGTTCATCGGTACGTTCGTCGGTGGCCTGAGGGCCACTGATCGAACGGTGGGGCATGCCTAACCAGCGCATTCAGCCGACGGCGCAAGCGGTACTCTACGACGAGAGGCGCACGGCCGCGGCTGATGCGCAAATGCGTTAGCGGCAACAGCTGTGGGGGGAGTTCGGGTGTCGCTGCCAGTCAGGTCGAGAGGCGTCCGGGTCGTTGTCGGTGCGGCTCTGCTCTGCGTTCTCACCGGCTGTTCTGCCTCGAGCGCTGAAGACACTCCTCGGCATGACACCAGTGCGGCGCTGGAGGCCTCCGCGACCGTCAACCGTGCCACGGCGGTCGCTCTGGGCGCCTTCGCTCAGGACTGGATGTTCAGTGACGAGTTCTCCGCAGAGCCGGAAGGCGATCTCGTCGACTCTGATTCACCTGTCTACGTCTACATCGCTTCCGCCACCGCTGAACCGGCGACAGTCAGCTTCGATGTCGCCCAGATCTACAAGTGGGAAGCGGCCGACCGGGAGGCGGCGCTTGACGGGGAGGATCCGCCGCCCAACGCCGTGTACGGACGGAACCGCTACAAGCACATCCAGCAGCTTCCCGTCCGCGGAGAGCCCCGGGTGATTCTCCAGGTGTGTGGCGGCTCCGTGGAGGGTGATGAGGCGCTGGCCATCCGGGAGAACTACGTCGGCTTGACGACGGTGACCTTTGACGAGTTCTGCTCGCGACTGCAGGAGTATCCGGACCAGTATCGTGACGATGCCGCGTACTGGTTGATAACGGATGGCGAGGCAGTCTACGGGATCATGCAGCAGTACTTTCCGTAGGAGAGGCCATTCGGGGTGCCGCTAACCAGCGCATCGAGCAGACGGCCACGCAGTAGAATCGACCTGAGCGGCGGCTGGGCCGCTGCTCATGCGCAACAACGTTGTGCGGGCCGAGATTTCGGCACCGGCATGGTGACCGTTTGGCGGGGAGGTCGGCGATGGGGTTGATCCGTAAGTCCAGCGCGCAGGTGCGGGCCGAGAAGCTCATGCTCGATCTCGAGGCCCAGTACGAGCGAGACAAAGCAAGCCCGAATCGCAAGACCGGAGGATTCGAAGGGACGATGACAGTCCCATCCGATGAGGATCGTGAGTACCTGCGCGAGCTGTTCGCCATTCTTGAGGCCTGGAAGTGGGACGCGTCACTCATTGACTTCGACGACCACAAGGTGCTGTTCGTATCGAAGGACTGGTAGTGCCTCGCTGGTTCTCTGCGCCGCACAACAAGCACGTCCAGCAGACGCGACAAGCGCTAGATTGACGGTGAAGGATGGACGCGCAGCTGACGCGCTAATGCGTTAGACCTACAGAGGGGGACTTGTGACTGGAGAGGAGCACCCTGATCGGTGGGGGCAAGACTCCCTCTCGTCGCTCTTGGAAGTGGCTCGCGGACACGAACTCGCCGCCTTTCAAGGACAGTCACGGCTCTTCAATCTGCTAGCCAAAGTCGATGCCGTCTTCGATGCCGCTTCGGGCAGCCTTCCTCATAGTCCCAACTGGTTCCCTGGCCTGCTGCTGCTCAGTTCCCACCGGGCCTTCAGAGGCGGCGCCCACTTGGCATTGTCCGGGTTCGCGCCTGAGTCTTATGCCTGCGCCAGGCTTGTACTGGAGTACTCCCTATCGGGGGTGCACCTCTCACGGAATCCGGAGACTGCCGTGACCTGGCTGAGTCGCCATGATGGTGAAGCTGCGCGTAGGACGGTGAGAAACGAATTCAGCTACAGAGGGCTTCTGCAGGAGTTGACGGATCTGGACGCTGACAAGGCGGACAAGGTTTCTCGACTGTACGAGCTGACGATTGACCGCGGAGCTCATCCCAACGAACAGGCTCTGACCGGGGTTCTCGAGATTGAGGAGCAACCGGGGCAGAAGAGCTTCAAGGTGGCTCACCTATGTGGGGATGGCCTAGCACTTCCGCACGCAATGGCGACACTGGCCAGATGTGGAGTGCATGGGCTCGACGTCTTCTCGCTTGTCTTCCCGGAGCGCTTCTCGTTGACTGGCGTGAACGCGACTCTGGCCAGCTTGAAGTCCTCGCTCTGAGGTCTAACAAGCGCTTCCAGCTGACGGCGGAAGCGTTACGCTACGAAGAGAGGCGCTTGCTCCGCAGCTGAAGCGCCGGGATGTTCGACGAAATCTACGGGGGTGTCACGTGGGGGGACGGCCGAACTCCATTGACGTCCAGCGGATTCGAGACGAAGTCCAGCAACTCGAGACTGCCTGCCATGGGTTCGACGACCAGACTCTTTCTCCCACGGTATGCACCAATATCGCGAGCATTTCCCTACGCAAGCTGCTGAGGGATGGCAAGCGGGGGAACACGGCGGTGCTCACGCACCTGGGGCTCAAGGAGTCCATGACCTTCTTCGACGGGGCCATCCATCCGCTGAAGTCCGATTTCCCCGTCGCGCACTGTGGCTTGGCCGGCTTCTCCGCTAGTCGACACGTTCCAAACATGGACTCAGTCATGTCTGGTCTCAGTGAACGACCCATGATGGACTTCGAAACCTGGTGGAACTCTGCAGTCATTTGGGACTCTCAGGGCCGCACATTCTCTCGCTCTGACATTGTTCTCGTTTCAGCTGACAAAGATGGTGGGGCGCATATCGACGCTAGCCTTCCAGAGGAGTACTACGATCTCACCGTCGACAACAGCCTGGGAAGGCTCGGGGGCTTCGGCAATCAATGGAAGTCCTTGGGATCGCCAGTCCCCGCGTGTATTCGACACATTGGCCATGAGGTGCTCGTTTCGTTGGCCACACACGCGCCCTACGCGTTTCGCAGCAAGCATCACGCTCACGCGCTGCGCACAGGAAGGCTGAAAGCAGCTGTTGGCCCTGGTGATGGCATAGTCATTTCCGGGTTCGCCGTCCATGGCCAACCCGCAAGCGCTGACGACGCTCTGGACACCGAAGAAGGGGAGAGGCAGTAGTGCGTGGACCGATTCGTCGAACCAGCGCTTCGACCTGACAAGACTCGGCATGCGAGCTACGCTCGATCAAGACGAGGATGAGCCTCGTCTTGCAGGTCAAGCGCAAAGACGTTGATATGAGATTGCCGGTCAACCCGCGATCGCTCACGGTCCTCTCTGGCTTCTCGTCGCTGCAAGCGGGCGGGCACATGGGAACGGCGCTCGACCATGCTGATATCCGGGGATTTCAACCCCACATCTCGGTCGGACCGGGGCCTGCCTCAAACTAGGCGCGCGCTTGCTCAAGTCGCATAACGTGATCGAGGATCTCCCCGGAGTCTGGCGCCCGCCCGCGTGCATGACTGACTATCGCGCAGGGCCGAGGTTGCCCGTCATGAGCCCCCAGACGAAGCCGGAGAGCTCTCGCGCGGTGGCCACCACCGCGGTATGCGCACCCTTGCGGGCCGAGATCGTGCGGAATGTGCGGTTGAGGCGCACCTGTGCGGCCCACGAGTACGCGACGACCTCGGGATCTTGTCCTTCGAGCCGCTCGCGCAGCTTGCCGCGCACCGCAGGCGCGTGCCGGTAGGCCCAGGCGGACTCCACTAACACGCGCCGGATGTGGCGGTTGCCCGTCTTGGTGATCGAGCCTTGGTGACGAGACGCCCCGCTCGAGTGCTCGGAGGGTGTGAGCCCCGTGAACCCCATGTAGCTCGACGCATCCCCGAAGCGGGAGAAGTCGCACGTCTCGGCAAGTATCGTCATCGCCGAGAGCGTGGAGATGCCACGCAGAGCGCTCAAGCGCGCGACGTCGCCGGCGAAGGGCTCGCTCCCCGCGATCTGCTCGATCCGCCTGCCCATATCGGCAAGCTGGGCGTCACGCATGAAGTAGGCGGAAAGCAGGTGCGAGAACGCTTCGGTCGCGTGGGGCTCGTCGAAGGTCACGGAGCGCGCCCACACCTCGAAGCGCACAGACCACCTGTCCGGGCCCGCCGGATAGCGCTTGCCGTAGCGCAGAAGGAAGCTGCGGATCCGCTGACGCGCGACCCTGCGGTCGCACTTGACCTCCTCGCGCACGCGGATGAGGTCCCGGACGGCCTCCTCCGCGGCACCGGGCACACGGACGCTGGTGAGCTCGTCGGCGCGATGGAGCCGTGCGAGGTTGCGCGCGTCGATGCGGTCGGTCTTCACGCGCGCGCCGCTTCGTCTCGGGATCATCGACGGAGCGATGACGTCGCAGGCAAAGCCCAGAGCGCTTATGAGGCGGTGGGTGTCGTAACCGGTCGGTCCCGCCTCGTAGCAAAGATGCGCGGTGTTCGCGTCGTGGCGGGCAAGCAGGCGCCCGATCGCTTCCGGGGTGTTGGGGATCACCCGCTCGTCGACCTCGGTGGTGTGCGGTCGCAAGACGGCGACCGCGATGGTGTCCTTGTGGACGTCGAGCCCGATGTGAGTACACTCGTTCATGGCCGGTCCCTCCGTATGTCGGCGCCGCGGGGTCGTTCCCGCAGTGATCCACGTTATATGCGGATTCGGACCGGCCATCTCATAGTGACTAGACATTGCTCAGCCCAGGGGGCGGGTTCATGCCAGGATGGCTCGAAACGTTGCTGGTCGGACTTCTTGGCAGGGTCGTGTTGCCCATCGCGAACACGCTTGGTGGCATCATCCGCAAACGCGTTCCAAAGTGGCTAGCGGCCCTTAGGCGTTTCGTCCGCCGTAGGCAGTTGATGCTCACCCTCGATGACGACCACATCGCGATTCTTGCTTCGATTCATGGGCGGCAGATGGACTATGCGCATGTGCAGAACGTGCTCGCCGGTCGGCTTGAAGGTGAGGACTTGCTGCGCGCTGTGACCTTCCTTGAGGCCGCTGGTCTGCTGAACAGGCCCCGCCTATCTCAGCCGCCTGATCCGCGTGCGCTTCTCACGGTCTCAGCGGATGCTGGGCTGGTGCTCCCGTCAGGCAAGAGGCCGCGCAGGGTCAAGCCGCGACGCAGGGACATCTCGGAAGCGGTGGTTCGCCGCGCCAGGTTGCACGACGATCGTCACTGGCTGCAGGACTACGATGAGCAGGCTCGGCAGCATGCCTATCTCTCCAGCGAACGGATGGAAGAGCAGAGTGTGCGGCGCTCTCGTCTTCAAGAGGATGAGGCGTGGCTCGCATCGCACGGTTTCAAACGCAGCTGAGCATGTCTAACCCGCGCATCCACCGCGACAAACCGCGGCAGGGAGCGATGGTGTGAACGAGTGCGCACGCGCCGCGGTTTGCGGGTGATGCGCCGAGACGTTAGCTCGAATCGGTGATGTTTGCGCGGCTGTATCATGTGGGATACACTGAGCGCATGTTCGAGATTCGAGAGACAGACACCTACCAGCGGTGGTTCGAGTCCCTGCGCGACCTGAACGCGCAGATGCGGATCGCCGCTCGAATCCGGAGGGTCTCCCTCGGCAATCTCGGCGACGTCAAGTCGGTCGGTGAAGGCGTGCTCGAGCTTCGGGTGATGTACGGACCGGGCTATCGCGTCTACCTCGCTCGACATGGCGAGAGGCTGATCGTCTTGCTTGCGGGCGGCGACAAGTCGACCCAGAAGCGGGACATCGAGCGCGCGAAGGAGCTCGCGCGAGGACTGTGAGGAGGATCGCGATGGCCAAGACAAAGACGCATCCTTGGGATGTCACCCGCTACCTCGACTCAGAAGAGGCCATGGCGGCGTATCTGGACGCGGCGCTCGAAGAGGGCGATCCGGCACTGCTCGCGGCCGCCCTCGGCGACATCGCGCGCGCCAAGGGCATGACGCAGATCGCGCGCGAGACAGGACTCGGGCGCGAGAGCCTCTACAAGGCTCTCTCCCCTGAGGGCAACCCGGAGTTCGGCACCGTGCAGAAGGTCGTCCGCTCGCTCGGCCTCAAGCTGCACGTCTCTCCGTAGGAGCGACCGTGGCTTGGGGGCGCATCAAGTCGGAGCACGCGGGCGCCAAGCGCGGCAAGGGCCACTGGGGCCGCAAGGCCGTCGCGAAGCAGGCGAGCCGCCGTGCGCGCCGCCGTGATGACGCAGCGGCAGAAGCGAGTCTCGGGCGATCGAGCTAACAAGCGCTTCCTTAACGTCACTCTGTCCCTGTGGGATGCCTGACGCGAGTCGGGTAGCCTCGGATCCGGCGGCGGAGTGACCCACCGCGCTTCTGTCACCGCATATCGGTTGACCGTCAGCTGTTATGTCCCCCGCCGCCGGCATTCGAGGGGTCGCCTTCGTGACCTGATAGGAGCCTGGCCTAGAGGCCCCGGTTAAGGCGTGTCCGTCGGCGTTCCCCATCGATCCATCTAGCATCCGGCGGAAGGGGACAGTGATGATCGTAGTCGGGATCGACCCGCATATGAAGACCCACACGGCGGTCGCGCTCGACGGCGCCACGGGGGTCGTCTTAGGTGAGCGCACCGTGACCTGCGACGGCGCGGGGCATGAGGAGCTCCTTTCGTGGGCCCGGGGCCTTGGTCAGGAGTGCTGCTTCGCGATCGAGGACTGCCGGCACGTCTCGGGAAGACTCGAGCGGTACTTGCTCGGCCGGGGCGAGCGTGTTCTGCGCGTGCCGCCCAAGATGATGGCCGGCGTCCGGGCCTCGGCGCGCAGCTACGGCAAGTCCGACCCGATCGACGCGGCGTGCGTGGCCAGGGCCGCGCTCCGTGAGCCCGACCTGCCACACGCCGCACTCGCCGGTCCCGAGCACGACGTGCGTCTGCTCGTCGACCACCGCGATGACCTGGTAGAAGAGCGCAGACGCATCATCAAGCGCCTGCGGTGGAACTGCCACGACCTCGAGGTCGCACTCGACCTGCCGCCCCGCGTGCTCACCCGTACGGTCTGGCTCGTCCGCCTGGCTGACGCGCTGCGGTCCCTGCCCGAGAGCACGCGCCGGCGCATCGCACTCGATCAGACGGCGAGGTGTGTCTTGCTGACGCAAGAGATCCGGAGCCTGGAGCGTGAGATCCGCGCGTACATGCGCGTGCTCGCACCGGAGCTCATGGAGGTACCCGGGTGCTCGGCTCTATCGGCCGCGCAGCTCATCGGTCAGGTGGCCGGGGCGAGTCGCTTCAGAAGCGAGGCCGCCTTCGCGATGCACGTGGGCACGGCCCCGCTTCCGGTCTCCTCGGGCAAGTGCGAGCGGCACCGGCTGAACCGCACCGGCAATCGGCATCTCAACTCGGTCATCCACGTCATCGCCGTGACACAGGTCCGCATGCATCCGCCGGCGATCGCGTTCGTGGAGAGGAAGCGGGCCGAGGGGATGAGCACGCGCGAGGCGCTGCGGTGTCTCAAGCGCCACATCACCCGGACGCTCTACAAGACGATGGTGCGGGCCGAGAGGGTGAGGGCGGACGGCGTCGTGCACGTCGATTTCGCGCCCGGTGCTGTCGCTGTCGCGGTGTAGGATTGACATAGGAGCAACAGCAGACGCGGCAAACGCTAGACTGATGGAAGAAGATGGGCGCGCTGCTGATGCGCTCATACGTTAGCTACAGCCTAGAACTCGCTTCCGGACAGTCGCAGTGGTATCGTTGGTTGTACCTTAGGAGGTGCTTCTAATGAGTGCGATGCCCAACATCATCCCGATCTCGGACCTGCGTCAGGACACGGCCGGCGTCATCAAGCGGGCCGCAACATCAGACGAACCCGTGTTCATCACCCAGCGCGGCCGCGCGTCCGCCGTCCTCGTAAGCTCGACCGCCTACGAGCGCACGCAGCGCGAGCTCGAAATCCTGCGCGTGCTAGCCCGGGGCGAGGCGGAGATCGCCGCCGGCGTCGGTTACGACCTCGACGACGTCATGGCGGAGGCGCGTGCGCTTCTGGCGCGGGACTCGGCGTGAGGGTCCGCTTCACCCCCTCGGCGCGACGGGAGCTCCTCGAGGCGGTCGACTTCATCCGCCGGGACAGTCCGGCTGCGGCGGACGGTGTGCTCGTCCGGTCGCTTGAAGGGCTCGCGAGGCTGCGCGACTTCCCGGAATCAGGTCGCGTCGTCCCGGAGTTCCCCGATGCGCCGTATCGTGAGGTCATCGTGGATCCGTACCGCTTCTTCTATCGCGTCGGAGATGACGCCGTCTGGATCATCGCGGTCTGGCACGAACGGCAGCTGCCTGAGTCTCCGGAGGCGTAGCTAACAGGCGCATCCAGCGGACGGCGAGAGCTACACTGGTCCCGAAGCGCACGGCCGCCGCTGAAGCGCCGAGACGTTAGCGGGGCTATTGCTGCCGCTTCGCAGTGTGCAGCCTGATCCAGTCCGCGAGCGTCTCCTCGTCGATCTCACCTGCGGCGAGCGCCACGATAGTCGTCACGACGTCGCTCTCGCTCGCTGTGAACTCCAGTCCATTGAGTCCCAGGAACACCGCCATCGCGACGAATGCCACACGCTTGTTGCCGTCGTTGTAAGGGTGGTTGCGGGCGAGGCCGTAGCCGTAGGCGGCGGCGAGCGCGGGCAGATCGGCGGTCGGCTCGTAGGCGTGGCGCTGCCTGGGGCGCGCGAGCGTGGACTCGAGAAGGTTCTCGTCGCGTGGCCCCGGCATACCGCCGTGCGTCAGCAGCATGTCGGTCTGGATCGCGTCGACAACGACGCGCGCGACCCAGCGCGGCTCCGTGCGCCCCACGCGCTACCTGGCCAGCTCGCGCAGGGCGCTGCGGTACGTGCGGCCCACTTCGGCGGCGATCGATAGCGCCTCTTCGGTGTCCGGGTCGTATGGGGTCAGCAGGATCCCGCGCTCTGTCTCGATCGCGATGACCGTGTCGCCGGCCGTGAGCTTGAGGCGGTCGGCCATGTCTTTGGGTAGCGTGGCGGCGATCGAGCCTCCCGCTTTGCGCAGCTTCACTCCCTGTGCCATCTCGTCCTCCGTCTTGAGGCAACGTGACCAGTGTAGCACAGAAATGCTACTTCGGAGCCCGCTAACAAGTACTTCCAGCCGACTTACGCATGCGCTAGGTTGGACTGAGGCCGCTCGTTCGCGGCTGAAGTACTCGACGTTGGGCGTGTTCTCTTGGGTCTCCTGCAGGTGCTATAATCGGCACCAGAATATCGATGCGGTTTGGAGGTCCATCATGCGCAGCCCGGCTGTGAAGTTCTCGGAGGACGTCGTCCCGCTCGGGGACATGAAGATCAATCCCGGCAAAGTCGTTCGCCGCGTGGACGAGACCGGCCGACCCGTCCTGCTCACGAGCCACGGACGCGGTGTCGCTGTCGTTCAGGGACTCGACGAGTTCGAGGCCGCCCAGGAGGAGCGGGACTTCATGCGTGCGGTGGTCGCTGGCCTCGCGGACATCGAAGCGGGCCGGGTCGCGTCGCTCGATGAGGTCGTGCGCTCGCTCGGGCTTGAATGATGACCGCGGGCATCAGTGTCGAGTTCGCCCAGTCCGCGCAAGACGATCTGCGCGACATGATGGCGTGGTATGCGTCGCAAGACGTCCCCGAGGTCGGGCGGCGACTGGCGGCGGAGATCATCGACCGCGTCCGCCAGCTTGAGGCGTTCCCGGACAGCGGCAGGGTCGTCCCTGAGTTCGACACCACGTGGCTGCGCGAGCTCGAGCATCCACCATTCCGGATCGTCTACCGGCGTGACGAGTCGGTCGTGACAATCGTCCGTGTGTGGCGCAGTGAGCGGCTGATGGATCCTGCCCTCGGAGGAAACGCCTGACAAGCGCTTCCACACAGACGGCGCGCCTCGTGGGGTAGACTCGGGTGGAAAGCGCTCGCCGGCGCGCCGTTGGTGAGGCGCCGAGACGTTGGGCGGACCGCACTCGAGAAGTGGCTATCAAGCGGGAACGAATCGGATCTGCGAGGAGGACAGCATGGTGGGCAAACGTAGGAGTCGTCTGCTCGTTGCCGTGGTGATGGTGTTGGTGTCGATCCCCCTCATGGGCTGTCTCGGTCAGTGGCTCGCCTACGAGGACGCCATGAACGATGACATGGGCGCGGCAGAGGCTGCGGCCGAGAACGCTCAACAGCGTGCAGACCAAGGCTCTCAGCCCGAGGAGACTGCTCCTTCCAGCCAAGAGGAAGGCGCACTGACCGGAGCGCAAGAGGCTCCTGCCACAGGTCCGATCTCGAGCCAGGAGATGGCTGGCACGTACAGCGGGAGCGCAGTGCTGCAGGATGTGGCGAAGGGCGTGGAGTCTGCCGACAGCCTACCGGTGACGATGCAACTCAACGCGGCCGGCGCGGGTACCGCGAACGTGAACGGCTACAGTGGCGCGGCACAGTACGCTGGCAGCGATGTCAGCTTCTCCGTGACCATGCAGGAAGATGGCCAGAAGGTCGTGTGCACGTTCGAAGGCACGGCAAGCAGAAGTGGCGGCGCCATCGTGATTGACGGGAACATGAAGTGCTCCATGATGGGCGTCACCTTCGCCTCCTACTCTTGGACGGCGCAGAACTGAGCATCATCGAACGGAAGGCTATCGTGGCGCCGACCGCCGTCGATCCGAGGTCGGGCGCGCCCAACAGGCGTCCAGCTGACGCGCCAGGCGGTATCGTCTGATGAAGACGCTGTGGCGCGCCGCTGATGCGCAACCCGTCAGGCACAGCAGCATTCCGTGCCCGAAAGACAGTGCGACTGCGGCGTGCGCCTCTAGAACGGGACGTTCAGGAGGCCGGGCTCGAACCGCTTGCCCTCATCGTCCCAGTAGACCTTCATATGCTTGCTCTCCCCGGTACTCAGCTGTATCGAGAGATCGTACGCTCCTGCGATATCTTCCGGCTCGGGGTAGTACTCCTGGTTCGTCTGTCGGTTGAAGTTCTCCGCACCGAACGGAAAGTCGGCAAACCCCGGGCCGCTACTGCCGAGGCTCTCGCCTGTCGTCGAGTCCTCGATCTCGTCATACCAGCCGTTGCGGGGGTTCTCGATACGGACAAGGCAGCTTGTGGCCTCGGTATCCGTCCCCCAGTGCACCCTGACCGAGAGGACGTGGCCCGACGCGAGCACCTGATCCGCGTCAGCCTGACTGTACCTGTCCAGTTCCGCCTGCTCTTCCTGCCGCACGCGCTCTTCCTCGCGCATCTTGTCGGCGCCCACGCTGTCCGCTGTCTCAAGCAACCCGCAGCCCATCAAGAGGATCGTGCTGGCTAGCATCGACAAAGCTAGTCCCCATCGCCTGCCTCGTCCTGTTCCCACGTCTCGTGTCCCCCTCGTCTCGGCAGTGGCGCCGGGCGATGCGCTCGTGTGCCGTTCGTGGCACGCTGGCGCGATCCCGTGCCCGATCAGTGCCATGATAGCCAATACCGGCGAGTGCAGTCTGGTGCCAGACCGGCAGCCGCATGACGCGTCTCGCCGCTTGCCGAAATCCTGTTGCAGCTTAGGCCGTGGGCGGGATGATAGTCGGCGGGTGGGCATGCGTGCAGCATGCGTCCGACGGGGGCGGTGTGTGATGTCAACGTCACCGGCTGATGCTGCTCCCTTCGGCCTTCGTCGTCCTGTTCATGCTCGGCGAGATGCTGGTACCGCACTAGCATCGATCGGGGGACTCCCCGCATCCGGAAGGAGAGCGACCACCGTGGACATCCCGCGGATCTTCACCATTTCCGAGAGCGCTCATCGCATCCACGATCCGATCACGGCCGAGAAGCTCGCGACGCTCGGCGCCGCGTTGCGACTGGAGCCGGGGATGCGCATGCTCGACCTCGGCAGCGGTTCGGGCGAGATGCTGTGCACCTGGGCGCGCGACTACGGCGTCACCGGCACGGGCGTCGACATGAGCCAGCTGTTCACGCAGCAGGCGAGACTCCGTGCCGAGGAGCTCGGCGTCGCCGATAGGGTCGAGTTCATCCATGGCGACGCCGCGGGCTATGTCTCTGACGAGAAGGTCGACGTGGCGGCCTGCGTGGGTGCCACCTGGATCGCCGGGGGAGTCGCCGGCACGATCGAGCTGCTGTGCCGGAGCCTGCGCGACGGAGGACTCATCCTCATCGGCGAGCCCTACTGGCGGCAGCTGCCGCCGTCCGAGGATGTCGCCAGGGGGTGTGGGGCTGAATCGATCGCCGACTTCCTGACGCTCCTGGAGCTCATAGCGTCGTTCGGCCGCCTCGGCCATGACGTCGTGGAAATGGTACTGGCTGACCAGGACAGCTGGGACAGATACGAGGCAGCCAAGTGGCTCACCATGCGCCGGTGGCTTGAAGCCAATCCTGACGATGAGTTCGCGGAGGAGGTTCGAGCGCACCTGACGTCCGAGCCCGAGCGCTACACCGCGTATACGCGTGACTACCTGGGCTGGGGTGTGTTCGCGCTGATGCCGCGGTGACGCGGCGGCGCACGCTTCGGGGCCCGGGCGGGGAATACTCCCATCGTCGTGCATCCACGAGGCGGGAGTGAATCCCATGGGTACGTCAGCGGGCAAGCCTGAAGCAGCCGCAGGACCCGTCCTCCTCTCGGGAGGCAATCCCCAGATACCCAAGGGCGACGGAGACGCGCCGGTGCAGGCATACATCGCCGCCATGCCGGGCTGGAAGAGCGACGTCGGACGTCGTCTGGACGCGATCATCCAACGCACCGTCCCTGAGGTGAGGAAGGGAGTGCGCTGGAACTCCGCCTTCTACGGGATTGAGGGCCGTGGCTGGATCCTCAGCTACCGCTGCTTCACGAAGTACGTGAAGGTCGCCTTCTACAACGGCGGATCGCTCGATCCGCTCCCACCCGGCGAGTCAAAGCACGAAGACGTCCGCTATCTCGACATCTACGAGGATGGCGGCTTCGATGAAGCCCAGTTCGAGTCCTGGGTCAGGCAGGCGAGCACGTTGCCCGGATGGGACGGTTCGTAGGCTCTCGCCGTTCTTCTTTCTTGACTTCGGCCACGCGCGTGGATAGAGTGTACGCAGAAACGCAAAGCGTACACGCGTACAGCATGCCCACACGCAGTCGACGGAGGAGAGCATGCCGGCCACCAAGGACGAGATCGCGACCGAGTTCCGCGCTCAAGTGCTGCGGTACGGCTACCGCCGTGCTGCTGTCGAGGACGTCGCGCGCTCGCTCCGCATCTCCAAGAAGACCATCTACGACTTCTTTCGCAGCAAGGAGGACCTCTACCGATACGCCATCGAGCTATGGGCGACCGAGCAGCGACGAGCCGTCGAGTCGATGCTGACGGAGACGACGGCGCTGGGGAGGATCGAGCAGGCGACCGCGATCGCGTTCGCCGAGGCACGCCGCGGCTTTGAGGCGAACCCGTTCCAGGACGCGACGGAACCACCCGAGATCGTCGACGAGGTCAACGCGCGCGTGTTCGGGCCGATGATCCGTGACCTGCTGGCGCAGGGTGTCGAGTCGGGCGAGTTCTCCATCCCGGATGTGGACATGACGACGGCGTTCGCGGTCGCCATCGGGACGGAAGCCGTGCGTATGCTCGGTGACGACCCCGCCGGGCATGCCGAGGAGGCGGCCCTCGACGCGATCCGCCGCCTTGTCGGCGGAACGGCCGCGAAGGAGATGAAAGAAGATGCGTAGCGCGACTCGTTCAGCTACACGTTCGGGATTGACGACCCCGCACTCGTGACGGTGCTCGTGGCGAGCGCCTTCAGCCTGCTAGCGGTGACCATCGTCGCGGGGCTTGCGCGCGACGCCGGAGGGACGGCGCCCGTCACCGGCGCCGTGCCGGGATAAGGAAGTGAGATGAGGGAGATGTCAGACAGGATCCTGGTCGCCTACGCGACGCGGTACGGCTCGACACGTGAGGTGGCCGAGGCGGTCGCCGAGACCCTGCGCGGACACGGCTTCGATGTGGACGTGCGGCCTGCGGGAGACGTTCCTGCTGTCGACGCCTACGCTGGCATCGTGCTGGCCGCGCCGTACTACATCGGGACGCTGCTCAAGGACGCGATAGCGTTCCTCGAGCGCCATCGCGCGGCCCTGCGCGGCATACCGCTCGCGCTCGCGACGCTCGGTCCGACACGGGCCGACGACGACATGGCCGAGGCCCGCCTGCAGATGGACGGGACGCTCGCGAAGCTGGACTGGCTCGAGCCGGTCGCCGCCGAGATGTTCGTCGGCGCGTACGATCCCGCGCGACTGCGTGTGCTCGACAAGCTCGTGGCGTTGCCGCCGGCGAGCCCGCTGCACGGCCGGCCGGCAAGCGATGACCGTGACTGGGATACGATACGCGCGTGGACGGAGACGCTCCCGGCGGCGATGGGGCTACCGGCGCCCGCCGGAGCGCCTCGCCCCCAGTAGGCGTGGGCCCGAGTCGCAGCGAGAGCGGTTCGTCTCGGCCATGACGGCGGCCGGTACCGTCTCGATCACGGTGTCGGCGGAGGGATCAGCGGTCGCACCTCGAGGCCGCCCGTGGGGGCGGCGGGGTGAAGGCGAGCGGCCTCCACGGCGGTGTCGAGGTCCGGCGCCGACAGCACGAAGAACGCGGCGGGGACGAGGTCCGATCCGATGAACGTGCCCTCGGCGACGTCGTCGCCCTGGATCGACCGGGCGGTCGTGCTCGCCTCGAACGCGAATCCGCGCTGGCCCGCGAAGTACGACGCGCCGAGGACTTTCGCGCCGGCCTCCTTGGCAGCGTCGGGGTAGCGGCCGATCGCTTCGACGTGCTCGGCCGTGTACGCTGCGGGATCCGCGGGCGCGGGGGCGTAGACGAGGACTCCGTACTGAGGCATGGGGTGCTCCCTGGGTCGGTGTCGTCTTCTTTCTACCCCCGGCGAAGCCCACCCACGCCGCGACGCTCAGCGTGTCCAGAAGCCGCTCATCAGCAGGCCACCGATGACGAGGCCGGTGCCGAGCACCGCGAGCCCTTCGGCAAGCCTCGGGCGGTCGAAGAGGAGCGCGAGCGCGCGGACGAGCGCGTCGCCGAGCCAGAGCGCGCCCGAGGTGAGGTATGCGTACGGATGCTGGGTGATGAGGCAGACGGCGCCCATCGCCATGAACATACCGCCGAAGACCGCGCGGATCTCGGTGCGACCGAGCGGGGTCGCGGCGGTCACCCCCACGATCTCGAGAGCCGTGGGCTTGAGCGCCACGATCACGCCGAGCACGAGGACGGCGACCGCGGCGACGGTGGACGGCGCCTGCGCGAGCTCCATACCGCTCCTTCCCTCGGCCGGTCCCATCCGACGATAGCAGAGCGCCGACCGACGCGGGCCGGGCGAGCGTGGACATACCTAGAAGTGTGATGTATAGTGCTGCAAGGTATTCACGGATCCACGTTCGGGACACCGCGCGACGGGTGGAGCGATGGAGATCAACAAAGACCTGGTAGCAGCATCTTCGACGCCGATCGTCCTCGCCATACTGGCCGAGGAGGACAGCTACGGCTACGCCATCCTGCAACGGGTGCGCGAGCTCTCCGGCGGTCGGCTGGAGTGGACCGACGGGATGCTCTATCCGGTACTGCACCGGCTCGGGCGTCTCGGCTATGTGGAGTCGCGCTGGGAGGTGGCCGAGAGCGGCCGCCGCCGCAAGTACTACCGGATCACCGAGCGGGGTCTTACCCAGCTGGCCGAGGAGCGCGAGCAGTGGCAAGCGGTCGACGCCACGCTGCGAGGCATCTGGCACATGCGCTCCCGGCCCTTCTCGGCTGCCTTCCGCACGTCCGCCATCGTACAGCCGCAAGGAGCATGATCATGTCTGATGCAGAGCACGACGCACCCCTCGAGGAGCGGATCGAACTGTGGCGGAGCTACCTGAGCCGTCGTCAGGCGATCAGCCCGGTCGACGTCGCCGAGCTGGAGGACCACCTGCGCGAGCAGGTGGCGACGCTCGTCGAGGCCGGCCTGGACGACGACGAGGCCTTCCTCGTCGCGGTGAAGCGGCTCGGCGCGCTTGACGCGCTCTCGCGTGAGTTCGCGCGCGAGTACTCGGAGCGGCTCTGGAAGCAGCTCGTCATCGCATCGCCGGAGTCCGACGAGCGCAAGGCCGGCGCGCGTAGGGACGCCTTCGTCGCGTTCGGGCTGGCCGTCTTGGCGGCGCTGCTGGTGAAGACGCCGGCGCTCTTCGGCGTCGACTTTGACGGGCAGGCCGGGTTCTACGCCCGGAACGCGAGCTTCTTCGCCCTGCCGCTGCTGACCGGCTACTTCGTCTGGAAGCGGCGGGTCGACACCACCACGGTGCGCTGGCTGGCCGCGGGGTTCGTGGCGGCTGCGGTGTTTGCTAACGCATTCCCGTTCGCCGAGGCCGGTCACACGGAGACGCTCACAGCGCTGCACCTGCCGATCGCGCTCTGGCTGGCGGTCGGCGTCGCCTATGCCGGCGGTCGCTGGCGGCAGGTGGCGGGACGCATGGACTTCGTCCGCTTCTCGGGCGAGCTCTTCATCTACTACGTGCTCATCGGGCTCGGTGGAGCGCTGCTCATGGGCTTCATGGCGATGATCTTCTCGGCCATCGGCATCGACGTCGAACCGATCTTCGAGTCCTGGCTGCTGCCCTGCGGCGCCGCCGCCGGCGTGATCGTCGCGTCGTGGCTCGTGGAGGCCAAACAGAGCGTCATCGAGAACATGGCGCCGGTGCTGACGCGCTTGTTCACCCCGCTGTTCGCGGTCGCGCTGATCGCGTTCCTCGGCACGGCGCTCGTGACGGGGCGTGGGGTGGATGTCGACCGGGACGTGCTCATCGCGTTCGACCTGCTGCTCGTCGTCGTCCTCGGGCTGCTGCTGTACTCGGTCTCGGCGCGCGACCCCGAGGCGCCTCCCGGCTTCTTCGATGTGCTGCAGTTCGTCCTGGTCATCAGCGCGCTCGCGGCCGACGCCGTCGCGCTCTGGGCCATCGCGTCGCGCATCACCGAGTTCGGCTTCACGCCGAACCGGGTCGCGGCGCTCGGCGAGAACATCATCCTGCTCGCGAATCTCGGCTGGTCGGCGGTGCTCTACGCGCGCTTCATGCGCGGGCGGGGGACGTTCGCCGCGCTCGAGCGGTGGCAGACCGACTACCTCTACGTGTACGCGGGATGGGCGGCCATCGTCGTGGTCGCGTTCCCGCCGCTGTTCGGGTACGTCTAGGGTCGCACCCCTTGCCCGCGGCGCTCGCGACGCGCACAGTGGTGCTATCGGGCGGACGTGGAACGAGGGGGCCGCGATGCCGAGGATCACCGGTGCCATGCGGGGACGTCTGCGCTCGCTCACAGGCGCGCTCGGCCGCTTCATACGGCACCCCGACCCGTTCGATGACGCCTACGGATGCCTCGTCGCGGCCGCGATGCTCGTGCTTGCAGCGGTGGTGATCATGGCGGGTCTCTACCTGGCGGGTGTCATCGACTACGACTTCACCCGCACGCCCGAGGAGCGGGCCGCCGAGGGCGGTAGCCCGTCGGGCGCCGCCGCCGACGTCGCGGACCAGGAACCGGGGCCGCCGTACCTGGAAGGCCGTCACTTCGCCATCATCGGGTCAGGCTCCGGTGGCGAGTACCGTGCCTACACGTTCGAGCTCGTCGGCGAGGGCGAGAGCGGGTCGATCAGGGTCTGGGAGGACGACACGGGGCGGGGGAGCTTTCAGATCGTCGACGGGAACATCCATATCGAGATGGAGCGCATGGTCCCGCCCGAGCGCCGCGAGATCTTCGAGCCCAACGTCTTCGACGGCGTGATGGCTCCTGACGGGTCGGGCTTCTCGGGCACGTGGACGCGCGAGGGCTGGACCGGCGTGCCTGGTGCGATGGAACTCACGGGCGAGTGGTCCACCGTCCCTTTCAGGGGCGAGCGGCTCTAGCGCGGAGGAGCCGGGCCACCGCAAGCTCCATCGCCCGCTCGGTCATGGCAGCGACAGGCGTGGAGGGGCGAGGGTCATGCGCAGCGGATGGATCGCGATCGGCATCATCGGCGCTCTGGCGGTCGGGGCGGCTGCCGGCTACTTCGTGGGGGTCTCGGCTGATGCGCCCGGCGTGTCCGCCGCCGAGAAGGTCGGCGCGACCGTGCGCGAGATCTATGAGGGTCCGGACGGCGTCGACAAGCTCGAGGAGCTGACGGCGCTCTACGCCGAGGACGCCGTCATCGACGACCTGGCCAACGGGGACCACTTCGAAGGCGAGTTCGAGCGGGAGTGGGCGAACGAGGTCTTCCTGGACACTCCCGATCTGGACATGGTGATCGAGGAAGTCATCGCTGGCGATGGCATCCTCGCGCTCACCTGGACGGCCACGGGGAGCGACGCGGGCGGCGAGCCCTTCACTCTGCCGGGGGTGACCGTCTACAAGCTGCGGGACGACCGCGTCATCCACGAGTACTACTACTACAACGAGCGGCAGGCACCGATGCTCTAGCCCCTCGTGGGGGGCCTACCGCTTCGTGCGCCTGAACTGTGCCGTCGAGAGGCCGGTCGTCAAGAGCGCGAGACCCGAGACGAGCGCGACGCGGATCCCCTCGGCCATGCCCGATCGCCAGATCCAGGCTGCCTTCATGGCGCACCCCCCGGACCTGATCGCCGATGCAACAGCGGCCCCGGCACCATCATGCCGGGGCCCTGCAGGTATCGTAACACCCACGGTCGTGCATGACCGGGGGAAGCGCCTCGTCGAGCTACGCCTTCCAGGGAAAGACGAGCCACGTGGTGAAGCCGAGCGTCCCGATCACGAGCACCAGGCGGATGGGGAGCGACAGCGGCATCGTCCAGAACCACAGTGCGAGCATCCAGGGAAGGAAGAGCAGCCAGATGACGCCCTGCACGAGGATGTTGAGCGAGCGCGTCCACTCCCAGACCTCGGTCAGCCGCGTGGGCTCGGTCACCAGGTAGTAGCCGAAGAGCGCCGTCGCCGCGAGCGACATCGCGAACACCGAGATCGAGAAGAGCGCCTCGCCAGTGGTCTGTCCGGGGATCTCCAGTACCTTCATCGCCATACTCCTTCGTTTCGGTGGAAACCAAGACGGCTTCCAGTTTCCTTTGGGCCTGACAAAGGGCCGTCTCGGCGGCTCGTCGCCTCGAAGACGGCCCGTGGAACCTACGTCAAGAACTTCACTATGCGCTCGCGCAGCTCGTCGTCGTGATCCACCGTGGGGTCATCGTTGACCATCACGACGTAGTCCAGCACCATGGCGGCGATCATCCGCTCGGCGAACTGTGCGTCGCCCGCCGCGAACTCTCCTGCGGCCATGCCCGCCTCGATGAGTTCGCGAAGCAGCTCGCCATTAGCCTGGCGGAACGCGTCGGCCGCGATCTCGTACTCGCGCAGCCATTCGTCGCGTCCGGTCTTGGTGATGTGCTCGCGAGCGCTACTCAGGATGAACGACACGACTGCCTCGACTTTCGCGGTGTAGGTCGGAAGGGGGGCGACAGCGGCGGCGAGCCGCAGCTTGTCGCGCGATGCCTGTTCGGTCACGAGGTGGGCGTAGATGCCGTTCTTCCCGTCGAAGTGAACGTAGATCGTCTTCTTCGAGATGTGCAGCTCGCGCGCGATGTCATCGAGCGTCGTGCCGTCGTAACCCGCGCTGGCGAGGCGACGAGCGAACGCCTCCGCTATCGCGCGCCTGGTCTCGCTCATCGTGCCACCTCTCTTCCGGGATCGTGCGGAAACTCAATGCAAGTGCAGTTTCCACGATGGAAACTGAGATGTCAAGAAGTTTCCTCAAGAATCTTGGGGGCGCCGCCCTATGCGTCGTCGGACTCCCTGCGCGCCTCGAGTCCCACGAGAAGCGCGAGGAGACCCTCGTCCATCCCGCGACCCCAGTCGCGGAGCTGCGGCGCCAGTGAGGCGGCGAGCGGCGCTCCTGCGCCGGCAGCCTTGATCGCGTCGTCGCTCGGACCGCTCCACGAACCGCCCTGGCCCGATGAGAGCATGTACCAGCCGGCCGTGAACGCGAAGATGGCGTGCGCGGCGTCGACGAGGTCCTGACCCTCGAATCCCGCGGACCGCAGGATCTGCAGCGGCGCCTCCAGCATCTGCAACGACTCCGTGGTGCTGTACTGACGGCCGAGGAAGAGCCAGCCGGCGTTGGGATGGGCCTCAAGCGCGCGACCCGCCGACGCCGGGCCGGAGAGCATGACCTCCTTCCAGTCCGACTCGGCCTCGGACACCGGCATCGCGGGCCCCGTCTCCTCGATGATCCGTGCGGCGACCGCGTCCAGGATCGCGTCTTTGTTGGGGAAGTGGTGGTAGAGCGCCATCGCCTCCACGCCGAGCGCGTCGCCGAGACGGCGCATGCTCAGACCTTCAACACCCTCCGAGTCGAGCAGTTCGAGTGCCTTCTCGACGATCTTCTCCCTGTTCAGGGGCTTGCGACGGCTCGTATTCGGCTTCGGGGTCATGGCTTCTCAGCCTTTCTTCGAGAAAGGGGCTTGACTTTACGGTGTAAAGGCGTAGGATGCCTTACGGCGTAAAGTATACGCTGTAAAGCCGGTGCGGGGCAAGCCCCCGCAAAGGGAGGAGAAGGAACGATGGAGATCACGACGACACCGGTGTGCAGGGTCGGCTGGAAGGGCGAGACCCTGCAGTATGTGGTGAAGGCCGAAGGCGCCACCGAGGTGCTCGCGCCGGCGGGCGGCCCCGACGGGCTGCGCGTCCAGGTGACGGGCACGCGGCAGGTGCCGGGCGGCGTCGAGGCGGACCTCGAGGTCCAGGTCCTCGACTCGACCGCCTATTGAGAAGACCTGCTGATCGAGGCGCGTGACGCCTCGGGTTCCATCCAGCAGGGCGAGTTCGAGGTCATGACGCTCCCGTCGGCGGTCCTGCCGGCGTGTGCGATCGGCGGGACGCTCGCCCTCGTGGGCGCCGTCCTCGCGATCCGCTGGGGCGGTTGGGGCGGCTGGACGCTCGGCATCCTCGCGTCGCTGCTGACGCTTGCCGGGCTCGGCATGGCCGGTTTCCTGATGTGGGGCCACTACGCGGGCTTCTCATGGCACTTCGCGTAGGGCGAGCAGGGCGTGCCGTCGCGCAGGCGGCGCGCCCGTTGACCGAAGGAGTAGAACGATGAGCACGATTTTCACACATCCCGCCGAGAAGCCCGTTCGCCGTCCGGGGAGCGAGGTTCTCAGGACGCTCGTGGGCGCGGGCGATCGTATCGGCCGCTTCGTGCTGCCGTTCCTGGCGGCGGGCCTCGCTCTCAACCTCATGCGTCCGGAGCTCTTCAGCGTCGGTGGCCCTCCGGCGGTTGTCAGGGGCGTCGCCTTCGCGGTGCTCGTGCCCGGTGTCGTCATCTGGGCGTGGTCGGTGGCGTTGATCCTCTCAAGGGTCCCGTGCGGCGAGCTCATCACGGGCGGTCCGTACGCGCTCGTGAAGCACCCGCTCTACACCAGCGTGGGCCTTCTGGTGCTGCCGGCCGCGGGCCTGCTGCTCGACTCGTGGCTGGGGATCGCCCTCGGCGCGGTGCTCTACATCGCCGCCCGGCGTTACGCCCCTGCCGAGGAAGCCGCGCTGGCGCATGCGTTCGGCGCCGCGTGGGACGACTACCGGGAGAGGGTGCTCGTGACATGGCTGTGAAGAAGGTCACCGCGTTCGTCGGCTCAGCCCGCAAGGGTCACACGTACCAGGCGGTGCGTTCGTTCTGCGACCGGCTGGAGGCCGCGGGCGACGTGCGGACGGAGATCGTGTCGTTGAGCGACTACCGCATAGAGACGTGCCGGGGCTGCAAGGCGTGCTTCACCCGCGGCGAGGACCGGTGTCCGCTCGCCGATGATCGTGACGCGCTCATCGCCCTGATGCTCGCCTCAGACGGCGTCGTGTTCGCGTCGCCCAACTACTCGTTCCAGGTATCGGGACTCATGAAGTGCTTCCTCGACCGGCTCGGCTACGTGTTCCATCGGCCGTGCTTCCACGGCAAGACGTTCACGAGCATCGTCGTACAGGGCGTGCACGGCGGCGGCAAGATCGTGAAGTACCTCGACTTCGTGGGCATGGGGCTCGGATTCACCGTGGTGAAGGGCACCTTCTCGACGGCGTTCGATCCGATGACCGCCAAGGAGGAGCGGAAGCGTGACGCGACGCTCTCCAAGCAGGCCGAGAAGTACCTGCGGCAGCTCGCGTGTCCGGCGGGTCGCGTACCCGGGCTCTTCGAGCTCATGATCTTCCGCTACGCGCGCACGAGCATGAGCATCGAGCTCGACGACTCCAACCGCGACTACCGCTACTACCGTGATCGGGGTTGGTTCGACTCGGCGTACTACTACCCGACGAAGCTCGGCTTCGCCAAGCGGATGGCCGGCGGCCTGTTCGACTCGCTGTTCGCCGGCATGTCGAAAGCGCGCGCAAGCTAGTCGCATCCGGCGCGGTCTCCGACGTCACCGCGCGCTGATCCGGGCGCGCGGTAGAATCGAGAGGAAACGCGCCGGGTGCGGTCGGCCCGCACCCGCGAGGGGAGGGCCTCATGCGCAGCCTGTACGAGGAGCTGTCCGAGAAGCTCAGCCACGATCCGCGCCTCCTGAAGCGCGGCGGACCGCGTGTCGATCTGAGCCTGTTGCTCTTCAATGCGCGTGACGAGATCCGCGAGCTGTGGGATGCCGCCGACCGGTCGGCGGCCGGTGACGAGGGCGCGCTGCACGACCTGCGCGAGGCCGTGGAAGCGCTCCGCCCCATCTTCGGCGAGCGGACGGGCTCGTGAACGGTCCCACCATCACCCGGGGATACGCTCCCGACGCCATCGACCGCGTCGTCGCGCTGCATGGCGTCTACTACCGGGAGCACTGGGGGTTCGGCCCGTACTTCGAGACCAAGGTCGCTCGTGAGCTCGGCGAGTTCTTCGCTCGCTACGATCCGGAGCGCGATGGCTTCTGGACGCTCACCGCCGGCGGCGTCGTGCACGGCGCGATCGCGATCGACGGCCTCCACGCCGGCACCGATGGCGCCCACCTGCGGTGGTTCATCGTCTCCGACGACTGGCGCGGCCAGGGCGCCGGCCGGGCGCTTCTCGGCAGCGCGATGGACTTCTGTCGCGCCTGCGGCTACACGCGCGTGTACCTCTGGACGTTCGCCGGACTCGATCCCGCGCGCCACCTCTACGAGGACGCGGGCTTCCGCCTTGCCGAGGAAGCGCGCGGCACGACGTGGGGCACCGAGGTGACCGAGCAGCGCTTCGTGTGCGCACTCGCGCCGCGCGACGGCCGGTAACCGGGCCTCGCTCTCGCGCGCCCGCACGCGCTGCCGTACAATCGCAGGGCGTTTCTGCCGGAGGGCGAGCCGCTGTGAGCCGCCCCAGACGACAGGAGGACTTCCGTGGCACGACACACCGTGACGCTCATCCCGGGCGACGGCATCGGACCGGAGATCGCCTCGGCCATGCGCCGCGTGGTCGACGCGACCGGCGTCGACATCGCGTGGGAGATCGCGGACGCCGGCGAGCACGTGATGGAGGAGTTCGGCACGCCGCTCCCCGGGCACGTCATCGACTCGATACGCACCAACAAGGTCGCCATCAAAGGCCCCATCACCACCCCCGTGGGCACCGGCTTCCGCAGCGTGAACGTGGCGCTCCGCAAGGAGCTCGACCTCTACACCAACCTGCGCCCCGCGTTCTCCATCGAGGGGACGGGCGCGCGCTACGACGACATCGACATCGTGATCGTGCGCGAGAACACCGAGGACCTCTACGCGGGCA
This sequence comes from Anaerosomatales bacterium, assembly GCA_030019445.1. Classification (GTDB taxonomy): domain Bacteria; phylum Actinomycetota; class Coriobacteriia; order Anaerosomatales; family Anaerosomataceae; genus JASEEU01. The sequence goes on from JASEEU010000007.1 coordinate 23,970, forward strand.
TCGAGTTCGAGCAGGGCTCCGCCGAGGCCGCCGAGCTCATCGACTGGGTGGCCGAGAAAGGCGCCGGCGTCATCCGGCCCGACTCGGGCATCTCCTTGAAGCCCATCTCGGTCACCGGTACCCGCCGCATCGTGAAGTTCGCCTTCGACTACGCGATCGCCAACGGCCGCAAGAAGGTCACCGCGGTGCACAAGGCCAACATCCTCAAGCACTCCGACGGGCTCTTCCGGAAGGTCGCGTACGAGGTTGCCGAGGAGTACAAGGACTCCGGCATCGAGTTCGAGGACTACATCGTGGACGCCACCTGCATGCAGCTCGTGCTGCACCCCGAGTGGTGGGACGTGCTCGTGCTGCCGAACCTCTACGGCGACATCGTGTCCGACCTGGCCGCGGGCCTGATCGGCGGGCTCGGCATGGCGCCGGGCGCCAACATCGGCGCTGAGCACGCGGTCTTCGAGCCCGTGCACGGCTCGGCGCCCAAGTACGCGGGCAAGGACATGGCGAACCCCACCGCGCTCATCCTCTCGGCGGTGCTCATGCTCAACCACCTGGGCGAGCGCGAGGCGGGAGACCGCGTGCTTGCGGCCGTGAAGGGCGTGCTGGCCGATGGCGAGCGCGTCACCTACGACATCCGTCGCACGCGATTCGGGACGACCGAGGGCGCCGTCGGCACCCAGGCGTACGCTGATGCGGTGATCGAGCGGCTGTAACGCCACACTGCGAGCGCCCGCGGGCCGTCCTTCACGCGAAGGGCGGCCCGCTTCGCACCACGTCGATAGTTCGGCGCGTCTCGGTGAGCAGGCGGTCCTCGTCGGGGGCGGACGGCGTCACGTCCTCGGTCAGCGTCTCCGGAAGCACGATACCGGGCACCGGATGCGTCTCCAGCCACCGCTCGGGCAGCCGTCCCGGCAGCGCTGTGCGCGTCAGCGAGGCGGCCAGCATCGTCCAGGCGCGCGGCACGACGTGCTCCCAGGCGTATCCGCCGCCACCGAACGCGACGAGCCGGCCGTCGCAGACCTCCTCGGCCAGACGCGCGATGGCGTCGACGAGCGAGCGGTACCCGCCGAGCGTGCCACGGAGCATGGTGAGCGGGTCGGACCAGTGGCTGTCGGCGCCGTTCTGGCTCACGAGGACGTCGGGTCCGAAGCGGCGCACCGCGGGCGCCACGACGTCATCGAAGGCGAGCCGCATGCAGGCGTCCGTCGCGCCGGCCGGCAGCGGCACGTTCACGGCGCTTCCGGTACCGTCGGCGTACCCCCGCTCGTTGGTGAAACCGGTGCCCGGGAAGAGGCGCTCGCCCGACTGGTGCACCGAGACGGTCAGCACGCGCGGCTCGTCGTAGAACGCCCACTGCACGCCGTCGCCATGGTGCGCGTCGATGTCCACGTACGCCACGCGAAGCGCCGGGTCGCGTGCGATGGCCGTGGCGATGGCGACGGCGACATCGTTGTACACGCAGAAGCCTGCGGCGCGGTCGGCCAGCGCGTGGTGGAGCCCGCCGGCGACGCTGAAGGCCCGCCGGTACTCGGTGCGCTGCACGAGGTCCATCGCCAGCACACCCGCTCCCGCTACGAGCGCGGCGGCCTCGTGCATGCCGGGGAACGCGGGATTGTCGCCCGGACCGATCCCATACCCCGGTGCCGGTTCGCCCCCGCGCGACGCGGCCTTCACCGCAGCGATGTAGCCCGGCGCGTGCACGCGCTCGAGCTCGTCATCGCTCGCCACGTCGGGGCGCACCGGCTCGAGCATGCCGTCGGTGAGACCGCACGCGCGCATGAGCGCCACCGAGCGGGTCACGCGCTCGGGTCTCAGCGGGTGTCCCGCTCCAAAGTCGTAGGCGGCCATCTCCGCCGAGAAGACCAGCGCCGTCCGCATCGGATCACCCCTCTCGGCAATGATGTACCACGAGGCGAGCGCCGTCTCTCATGCGGATGCACGTACCCCATTACCCAAGCTGATGCGAACTGAGCGCAGGTATTGACCCGGTGTGACGGCTGTCACATAATCATTAATCAACTGCGTCCGAGGGGCCACCTTGACGGTGGGGCGTTCGCAGTCTGAGGCGAGGAACCGGCATCCGTTATCTGGGCACCTGGATGCCGGGGAGCCAGTGGTGCAACCGGCTGATGCGTGTTCGGCCGGCTTTCGCGCGTGCCTGATCGGCACAAGCAAGCCGCAGTGACGACCCGACGGGGTAGCGACATTCACGACGCTGGGGAGTGGGTGCTGGTCATGCGGAAGACGCTGCTGCTGATCGTTGTCATCGGCGTGCTCGCCGTCGCGGCGACAGGCATCGCGTATGCGGCGGTGCCTGAGGCGCCGTACGACACGAACGCCGAGTGTCTGGAGTGCCACGATGTGGCGCTTGACGGAGCGGCCATCTCAAAGGTCGACTTCTCCAATACGGTGGACCTGTCACGGTGTTGGGCGTGCCACTACAAGGCTAATCATCTCAAACCGTCTTCCCTCGATTGCATGTCGTGCCACCCCAACTTCCCGAGGACTGCGGGCCAGTACTACTCGGACACCAACACGCCGTACGGCTGGTTCTCATCCGGCTCGTCACCCTACACGGACGCCGCCACGCTGCACCGGATCCATGTCAATGGCGACTGGGTGGTCAACTACTTCCCCAGTTGTGCGGGTGCGTGTCACGGCAGGGCCTCCTGCTCTGCGTGCCACGGTCCCGATTCGGCGGTCTCGCATGGCGACCACACGGCGGGTGCGTATCCTGCCGTCACGTACGCGCAATCGACCGGCAGCTCATACGCGGCGAGCGCCACAACGTGCGTGAACGCCGCGTGCCACAGCCTCGCCGCTGCGAGCAGTAGCACCTTCGTCCCGACATGTTCGTCCTGTCACGCCGAGAAGACCGACGCGCACGGCTATGACACGGTGGACCACGTCGCCGATGACGGCGTGACGGAAGGGATCGCATGCTCGTCGTGTCACGCTCTCGATCTCGCGATGGAGCACGACAAGCCGACGTCCTCCTCGGCCGGGACCGGATGTGTCACGTGTCACCCGACTCCGCGGGACAGCATGGACGCGTGGGACCAGTCGTGCGCCACCGGCGGATGCCACACTGCAACGTCATCGGCGCCGATGCACGCCGCCACCGACACGGCGCACGCGGTCGTCTCGACCGGCGAGGTATGCCTCGGCTGCCACGACGGCACCGATCTGGGATCCGTCCACGTTGGAGCGGCTACTGACACCGGCGCCACGTCGTGCCTTGTCTGTCACACGGCCGCAGGGGCACCGGCGAGCAACGACTGCACGGTCTGCCACTTCACGTTCGAGGAGCACTACGGCGATGAGCGCCACCAGAGTTCCTGGACGCTGGACGGGTGCGTCGCGGGTGGCTGCCACACGACGCGCGACCTCATGGAAGAGCACACCGCGTGGCGTCCGGACTTCGCGTGCGCGACATGTCACGACAACGCGTCTGATCCGCGGTACGCCGCGGCCATCGAGGCGGGGGACACCGCCTGCGGTGCATGTCATGACGTCAGCGAGGGCGACAGCCATCGCACGGCCCATTGGGCGCAACCACCGCTTGTGGACGGTGCGGGACTGGCCGGCTACGGCTACTATGACGGCAGCGTCGCTGCTGTGAAGACGACGGACTGCGCGATGTGCCACGCGAGCAACCTCGTCGACGAGCACATGGGCGTGTCCAACTCCTACGTGACGCGCCTACCGCGCTACGATTCCACAGGCCAGCCGCTCGACTGCGCAACGTGCCACGGGTCGACCGATCTCGCGGTCGTAGGCGCCATCGCCTCCGGGATCAGCGCGTGTGAGACCTGCCATCCCGTGCACGGGCCGATAGGGGCCGCCCATGGCAGCGACTTCGCAGGCGATCCCGCGCAGTGCACGGCGTGTCACTCGAGCCGACTGGATGTCGAGCACGAGGGCGTCACCGCGGTGATGCCGAGCGGGACCACGCTCAACGGATGCGCGGTGTGCCACTCGTACACCGAGGGAGCGTTCGGGGCGGCGGTGCAGACCGCGATCGATGTGACGAACGATACGAGCTGCGTCGCATGTCACGGCACATACCATGATGACGCCGGCGCATCGCACACTGCGACGAACACGGCGAGCCTCGGCTGCGCCGGGTGTCACGGCGACACCGCTGCCACATCTCTGGACGTGACCAGCCTCCATGCCGATGTGCTGGATCCCGGTCCGTGCACCGTATGTCACGAGAACGAGCCCCGGGTGAGCGACCTGGCGACCAAGACCGCGGAGTGCGCGTCGTGCCACGCCGCAGAAGGCAGCGACTACCACCGTACGATGACCACGGCGCATACCTTCTCGGCGATGGATGCCAGCTGCGTGGGAGCAGGATGCCACGCGGCCGACACGCTGCCAGAGGCGCATGCGCCATACCTCGCGCGCTACCCCCAGTACGCGGATACCTGCGCGCTCTGTCATCGCAACGAGGACGCCGCGCGCATCGATTGGACGACCGCGACTGCGGACTGCGCGACCTGTCACGAGGTTCACGGCGACATCGCGACGATCCACACAGCGCCTGCGAGCCAGGAGTGCGTCGACTGCCACGAGACCGGCGACGTGCGACAGCTGCACGGGACGAGCCCCGAGGCCTCCTGCGGTTACTGCCACGTGGCGGGCAAGGTGCTGCCAGCATCGGCGGATTGCGTGAACTGCCACCAGGACCACACCCCGGTCGACCCGGGCCACTACCCGACCGCCGCGCATGACGCGGTGAACGAGTCCGGCTGCGAGCAGTGCCACTACAAGGACATGAAGGCGGAGCACTTCAAGCCGACGGTGGCGGTCACCTGCGTGACGTGCCACGAGATCGCGGTGGATGCCTTCTCGGCCCCATGGGACCGGACCTGCACGGCGTGCCACCCGACGAAGCACGGGGAGAAGTCCGCCAAGCACGTGTCCTCATCGACCGGATGCGGCGGCAGTGGATGCCATGACATCGCCGATGCCGAGTCGATCCACAGCGCCCTGTCGGGGAGCGGCTGCTCGGCGTGCCACATCGGCCCAGACCAGCCGGCGACGACGACCGAGTGCGCCGTGTGCCATGAATCGGCCACGCCCGGCCATCACGAGGAGCACAACGCCGCAGGAGCCAATCCCAACGGCTGCTCGGGATGTCACTTCATGTACCTCGACGACGAGCACATCAAGCTGGGCTACACGTGCGATGTCTGTCATGCGTCCACAGACACGGCGGTCCAGGGCGCGATAGCCTCCGGCGACCTGGCCTGCCTCTCCTGCCATCCCGACTCGCCGCATAACCAGCGCCAGAAGTGGGAGTTCAACCCCAATCGACAGTCGGTGCACAGGACGAGCGCCGAGCTGCCCGGCATGCGCTCGAGCTTCGTGGTGAACGGCACCACCTATTCATGGACGCTGCCCTCCGCGAGCACGTTCCTCAAGAGCGGCTGGAGCACCGACAGCATGATGGGCTGCGACAGCTGTCACACGTACACCGGAGCCGAGGGGCCGCACGGGGCGACGATGAAGGTGAACATCGACCCCGCCTACCCCAATCCGTTCAAGGTGACGACCGGTTCGCAGTCGTTCACGGCGCAGCTGTCGCCCAATTCGCCCACGGGGATGAGCATGACCGAGAAGGGCAGCAGCCCTGCGGGCATCATCTGCGAGAAGTGCCACGACCTCCGCGGAAGCTCGTGGAGCAATGTCGTGCACAAGGAGCATGACGACCGGGGGATCGAAGGCGGCTACTGCAACCAGTGCCACGTGGGCATACCGCACGGCTGGGGCCGTCCGCGCCTCATCGGCTACACGAGCGACCCCACTGCGTATGCGACCTGGGCCGGGACAGGCAGGGACGGAGGCGGCGTCACGCGGATCTCGCTCAAGAGCTACTCGCCGTCGAACTGGCAGAAGTCAGACTGCGGTGCGGGCTGCTCAAGCGGGCGTCATCCTCTGAGCGGCAGCTCGTGGCCGTTCGTGGACGGGGGTACGACCCCGCCGCCCTCACCGACGACGGGTGTCGTCACCGGGCGGGTGACCGACGCCTCGACAGGTGCCGGCGTGACGGGAGCCACGGTCACCGTCGGAGGAACGACGGCCACCACGAGTGCCGACGGAACGTACAGCATCGTGGATCTGCCGCAGGGCTCGTACACGATGAGCGTCTCGGCAAGCGGCTACACCACGTGGACGGGTTCGGTGAGCGTCACCGCTGGCTCGACCACTACGAGGGATGTCGCGCTGACGCCGGTCACCACGCCTCAGCCGGGCGGGAACCTGGCCCTCGGCAAGCGCTTCAGTGCGAGCGACACAGAGAGCTGGTCGTACTCGCCTGACCGCGCCGGTGACGGCGATCTCGCCACCTACTGGTGGTCCGATGACCACGGCGATGACGATGACACCGAGCGGTTGTGGGTGGATCTGGAAACGACCTATCGAGTGTCGAAGGTCGAGATCGCGTGGTGCGGCTCGCTGTGGGCGCGTGACTTCCGGATCCAAGTCTCCCGGGATGGCAGGAACTGGAGTGAGGTCTACCGGACAGACCGCGGCGAGCAGGGCACGTCGGTCGTGACCTTCTCGGCACGTGACGCGCGCTACGTACGCGTCGAGTGTCGCAGGACCGGAACCGGACGTGACAACGGGTACGGCATCGCGGAGTTCAGGGTGTTCGAGTAGCCGCGACGACCGTCGCCCGTGTTCTCGGGGGCCCGCCGCGCAGCGGTTGGGCCCTCGTTCCGTCCGGGTATGATTTGACCGAGTGTGATGCGCGTCACATAATGGGTTCTTGAAGCTGCGTCCGAGGGGCCACCGATCGGTGGGGCGTGCGCAGTCTGAGGCAGGGAACCGACGTCCGTACCTGGGCACCTGGGCGTCGCGGAGCCAGTGGTGCAACCGGCTGACTACTGTCGAGCAGGCTTCCGCGTGGTCGCGGAAGCCGCCGGCGGTCCGAGGGGCCGCTGGGAACGTAGTTGGGGGTGGTGCCGGCCATGCGCAAGATACTCTTCCTCGCGGCCGTGAGCCTCGTGCTCACGCTCGCCGTCGCAGGCGTAGCCTACGGCGTGATCCCGGAGGCTCCGTACGACACAAACGAGGACTGCCTCGCCTGTCACGACGTGGCTGCCGATGTGGCCGCTGCATTCTCGGTGGACTTCACCAGCAGCGTGGATCTGGATCGCTGCTGGGCGTGCCACTATCAGTCGAACCACTTCAAGCCGCTCTGGGGGTATCCAGTGGAACTCTATCCGTTGGGATGCCGCTCGTGCCACTACAACTTCCCGAGCGAGGCAGGCCGATACTTCTCGGAGATCTCGACTCCATACGGCTGGTTCACCACCGCGAGCTCACCGTACACGGACGCCTCCGAGCTCCACTCGATTCACGTCAACGGGGACTGGGTGGCCGAGCCCGAGTATTACGCCTTCTGTGCTGCTCGGTGTCACGGCAAGGCGGCATGCTCGGCGTGTCACGGTCCAGATGAAGGGGTCGGGCACGGCGAGCATACCGGTGGCGTCTATCCTGCCGTCACCTACACCCAATCGATCGGAGCGGGCGTCGTCAGCACCGCGGTGACGTGCGTGAACTCGGCCTGCCACAGTCTTGGTGCCGCGAGTTCGGACGCCTTCGTCCCCGATTGCGGAGCGTGCCACCCTGGGCATGAGGATGTCGATTCCCTGCACGTGAGCTCTTCGAGCCAAGAGTGCGTCGACTGCCACGAGACGGCCGATGTTCGGGAGCTGCACGCCTCAAGTCCGGCGGCGTCGTGCGATCGCTGCCACACCGGCGGAACGCTGCCGGCGAGCGTCGAGTGTGCGGCCTGTCATGGTGGGCTTTCACCGATCGATCCCAACCACTACCCATCGGACGCCCACCTTGCATCAGCATCAGCCGGCTGCCGGTGTCACTCGAGGGACCTCTACACCGAGCATCTCAAGTTCGGAGTGGGGTGCGTGCAGTGCCATGAGAGCTCTGTCGACACGTTCGCGACCGCGTGGGACAAGACCTGCGATGCGTGCCACCCGGTCAAGCACGGTGCGACGGGCACCTGGTCCGGAGGCGGCGGGCGCCGCTGGTGACACCGCATTGGAACGGCACGGGAGCGGTGCGACAGACGCGCCGCTCCCGTGTTGCCGCTCTCGTACCGAGCAGGTATACTCGCTGCTTACAACAGCACAGCACGAACGGCGACGACGGGGACCAGTAGGGGCCAATCTCGGCCACAGAGAGCCGGAGAGGGTGGAAACCCGGCACGGGACGTCCCGAAGTCTCACCCCTGAGCCGCCCGGAAGAACGCACGCGACCCTCGAGCGGACGACCTCCGCGGGCGAGCGCGCAAGTAAGACGGGTCGGTGGCATCCGTTACCTGCCGCATGAGTGGGCGCATGCCATGCGTATGCGCCAATCGGGGTGGTACCGCGGGAGCACGCTCTCGTCCCTGGCCGGGGCGAAGCCATGCGCGTCTCGCGGTCTTTTCGTATCCGCACCCGGTCACCCCGTTGCACCCGTCGTTCATGCGGCGAGCGGATGTCACCTTCCCCCGGGAAGGGTGGACGTATGGAGCTGCGCAGCGACCGCATGAAGAAGGGGCTCACGAGGGCTCCGCATCGGAGCCTCCTCAAGGCCGATGGCCTCACCGACGAGGAGATCTCTCGCCCGTTGGTGGCCGTCGTCAACTCGGCCAACGAGATCATCCCCGGCCATCTGCAACTCGACGCCATCGCCGATGCCGTGAAGGCGGGCGTCCGCATCGCGGGGGGCACGCCGCTGGAGGTCTCGACCATCGGTATCTGCGATGGTATCGCCATGGGGCATGCCGGCATGCGGTACTCGCTTGCCAGCCGCGAGGTCATCGCGGACTCGGTCGAGCTCGCCGTGCAGGCGCACGCCTTCGATGCGCTCGTGCTCATCCCCAACTGCGACAAGATCATCCCCGGCATGCTCATGGCTGCCGCCCGGCTCGATCTGCCCACGGTGGTCGTCTCAGGCGGCCCGATGCTCGCCGGCAAGTGGCAGGGGCGCGACGTCGATCTCGACACCGTCTTCTCCACCGTCGGCGCGGTGAACGCAGGTGCGGTGTCCGAGGAGGACATGTGCGCGCTGGAGAACGCCGCGTGCCCGACGTGCGGCTCGTGCTCAGGGCTCTTCACCGCCAACTCCATGAACTGCCTGACCGAGGCGATCGGCATGGGCCTGCCCGGCAACGGCACGATCCCCGCGGTCTACAGCGAGCGTATCCGGCTCGCGAAGCACGCGGGTATGCAGGTGATGGAGCTCCTCAAGAGAGGGATCACGGCACGCGACATCATGACGCCCGCCGCGATCCGCAACGGCATGACCGTGGACATGGCCTTCGGAGGCTCGAGCAACACGGTTCTCCATCTCACCGCCATCGCCCACGAAGCCGGAGCCGACATCACGCTTGCGGACTGGTCCGAGGTCTCGGCGCGCACGCCGAACCTCGTGCGCATATCGCCGGCAGGCGAGTACCACATGGAGGACCTCTACTTCGCGGGTGGCATCTCCGCCATCATGGCCGAGCTTGCCAAGCGCGACCTGGTGGACGACTCGGCCATGACCGTGACCGGTGAGAAGCTGCGCCGCACCCTCAAGAGCAGTGCCGGCGCGGACGGCACGGTCATCCGCTCCATCGACGACCCGTACTACCCCGAGGGGGGCCTGCGCGTGCTCACCGGCAACCTCGCGCCGCGCGGAGCGGTGGTCAAGCAGTCGGCCGTCGCTCCGGAGATGCGGCAGCATGCCGGACCGGCCCGCGTCTTCGACTCCGAAGAGGCCGCTTCCGATGCGATCCTCGGCGGGAAGATCGTCGCCGGCGACGTCGTCGTGATCCGCTACGAAGGGCCTCGGGGCGGCCCCGGGATGCGCGAGATGCTCGCTCCCACCTCGGCCGTGAAGGGCATGGGCCTCGCGAGCAGCGTCGCCCTCATCACGGATGGCCGCTTCAGCGGCGCCACGTCCGGCGCGAGCATCGGTCACGTGAGTCCGGAGGCCGCCGAGGGCGGCCCGATGGCGCTCGTACAAGATGGCGACACGATCGAGATCGACATCGACGCGGGAACGCTCACGCTGGCGGTCACCGATGAGCGACTCGCGGTGCGTCGTCGGGAATGGACCGCCCCCGAACCCAAGGTGAAGTCAGGCTACCTCGCCCGCTACGCGCGCTTCGTGCAGAGCGCGGACACGGGCGCGGTGTTCGAGTGACGAAGGAGGTGACGGCATGCGGATGACAGGAGCCAGGGCGTTGGTGCGCTCGCTCGAGGCCGAGGGCGTGGACGTGGTGTTCGGCTACCCGGGCGGCGTCGCGCTGCCGATCTTTGATGAGCTCTACGACGCCGAGAGCATCCGCAAGATCCTCGTGCGCCACGAGCAGGGAGCGACGCACGCTGCTGACGGCTACGCGCGCGCGACGGGCAAGCCCGGTGTCGTGCTCGTGACGAGCGGCCCCGGAGCGACGAACACGGTCACGGGGATCGCGAACGCGTACATGGACTCGATACCGATGGTGGTCATCACGGCGCAGGTCGCCACGCATGTCCTCGGCACCGACGCGTTCCAGGAGACCGACATCACCGGCATCACGATCCCGGTGACCAAACACAACTACCTGGTCAAAGACGCGTCCGAGTTGCCGGCGGCCATCCATGAGGCGTTCCACATCGCCACGACCGGCCGGCCGGGCCCCGTGCTCATCGACGTGCCCGTGGACGTGTCCAAGGCCGAGTTGGAGTACACCAAGCCCCCGCAGGTGAGCCTGCCCGGTTACAAGCCCACGTACAAGGGCCACGCCAAGCAGATCAAGCAGGCGGCCATGCTCGTGAGCAAGGCGCGCAAGCCGCTGCTCTACGCTGGCGGCGGCGTGCTCGCGTCCGGCGCCTGGGCCGAGCTCAAGGAGCTTGCCGAGCTCATGCAGCTGCCGGTGACCACGACGATGATGGGCAAGGGCGCGTTTCCGGAGGACCATCACCTCTGGATCGGCATGCCGGGCATGCACGGCGCCAAGTACACCAACTACTCGATCACCGAGACCGACCTGCTCATCGCGGTGGGCGTCCGGTTCGATGACCGCGTCACCGGCAAGCTCGCTACGTTCGCGAGCAAGGCGAAGATCATCCACGTGGACATCGATCCCGCCGAGATCGGCAAGAACCGCGTCGCGGACGTGCCGATCGTCGGCGACGCCAAACACGTGCTCGCCTCGGTCACCGCCGAGCTCCGCAAGATGGGCGCCGAGCCGCGCACGGACGCGTGGATGCGCGTCATCGATGACTGGCGCGGACGTTTCCCGCTGCACTACCACGGCGACGACCCCGAGGTCCTCATGCCGCAGTTCGTTGTCGAGCGGGTGGATGCGATGTCGCGCGAGTTCAACGACGTCATCGTCGCCACGGAGGTGGGCCAGAACCAGATGTGGGCGTGCCAGTTCCACCACGTCCGCAAGCCGCGGTCCTGGGTCTCCTCAGGCGGCCTTGGGACGATGGGGTTCGGTCTTCCCTCGGCCATCGGCGCGCAGGCCGGGCGCCCCGACGCGCTCGTGATCGACATCGCGGGCGACGGGTCGCTCCAGATGGTCTCCCAGGAACTCGCCACCGCGCGGATCCACGACCTGCCGGTCAAGGTCGTCATCTTGAACAACGGCTTCCTCGGCATGGTCCGCCAGTGGCAGGAGCTCTTCTACGAGCGCCGCTACAGCGAGTCCGTTCTCGGCCAGGACGTGCCGGACTTCGTGAAGCTGGCCGAGGCGTACGACTGTCTCGGCATACGCGTGACGCGGCCGGCGGAGCTCGACGACGCGCTCAAGCGAGCGTTCGAGCACGACGGCCCGGCCGTGGTCGACTGCCGCGTGCATCCCGAGGAGAACGTGTTCCCGATGGTCGCACCCGGCGGCTCCATCGACGAGATGCTTGGCGGCATCCCCGGAGGACCGGTGTCCGAGATGCTCGATGACGACCTGCTCGAGGAGGTGTGGGAGTAGATGAAGCACACGCTTTCCGTGCTCGTGGAGAACAAGCCCGGCGTGCTCACGCGCGTGGCGTCGCTCTTCGCACGACGCGGCTTCAACATCGACTCGCTCGCGGTCGGCGTCACGGAGGACCCGACGCTCTCGCGCATGACGATCGTCGTCAACGCCGCCGAGACGCCCATCGAGCAGGTCGCGAAGCAGCTCCACAAGCTCATCAACGTGATCAAGATCCAGGACCTGCACCCCGGCGACATGATCGACCGGGAACTGGTGCTCTTCAAGGTGAACGCCGCTCCTGAGCGCCGCCATGAGGTCATCGAGATCGCGAACGTCTTCCGGGCCAAGGTCGTGGACGTGGGCAAGAACAGCCTCACGATCGAGGCGACGGGGAGCGGCGACAAGCTCGCGGCGATGGAGGACCTGCTGCGTGCGTACGGCATCAAGGAGCTCGCGCGGACAGGGAAGATCGCCCTGGCCCGTGGCTCGAAGGAGTCATGACCGGCACCGACCGACCGGATAGAACCGATGACGGCCCCCGCGGGGGCGGGATGCGTAAGGAGACCACCATGGCCACCGTGTACTACGAGAAGGACTGCGACCTGTCCTGGGTACGTGACCGCAAGATCGCGGTCATCGGATTCGGCAGCCAGGGGCACGCGCACGCGCTGAACCTGCACGACTCGGGCTGCGACGTCCGCGTGGGTCTGCGACCGGGCTCCAAGAGCTGGGACAAGGTCAAGGAGGCGGGCCTCAAGGTGATGACCCCGCGCGAGGCCGCGCAGGAGGCCGACATCATCATGATGCTCACGCCCGACGAGCTCACCGCGCACATCTACTACGCGGAGATCCACGAGTCGATGACCGCCGGCAAGGTGCTCGCGTTCGCTCACGGCTTCAACATCCACTTCGGCCAGATCGAGGCGCCCGAGACCGTGGACGTCGTGATGATCGCGCCCAAGGGCCCGGGCCACATGGTGCGCCGTGTCTTCACCGAGGGCTCGGGCGTGCCGTGCCTCATCGCCGTGCACCAGGACGCGAGCGGCAACGCCAGGGACATCGCGCTCTCCTGGGCGCTCGGCATCGGCGGCGCGCGCGCCGCGGTCATCGAGACGACGTTCGCCGAGGAGACCGAGACCGACCTCTTCGGCGAGCAGGCGGTGCTCTGCGGCGGCGCGACGCACCTGGTGATGGCGGGCTTTGAGACGCTTGTCGAAGCCGGTTACCAGCCGGAGATCGCGTACTTCGAGTGCCTGCACGAGCTCAAGCTCATCGTCGATCTCATGTACGAGGGCGGCATGGCCAAGATGCTCGACTCCATCAGCAACACGGCCGAGTACGGCACGTACGTCTCGGGCCCGCGCGTGGTGACCGACGAGACGCGCGAGGCGATGGCCGAGATCCTCTGGGACATCCAGTCCGGGAAGTTCGCGCGCGACTGGATCCTGGAGAACAAGGCGGGCTCGCCGCACTTCAAGGCGATGCGCCGCATCCAGGGCGAGCACCTCGTCGAGGACGTGGGTGGGGAGCTGCGTGCGATGTTCAGCTGGATCGACGAGAACTAGGGGGAAGCGATGCAGAAGAAGTACCTGATGACGCCGGGTCCGACGCCCGTGCCTGCCGAGGTGTTGCTCGCGCAGGCGCGGCCGATGATCCACCACCGGACACCGGACTTCTCGGCCATCCTCATGGATGCCGTGGAGGGGCTTCAGGAAGTGTTCCAGACGGGCAACGACGTTCTCATCATGGCCGCGTCGGGCACCGGCGCCATGGAGTCGGCGTTCGCAAACTGCTTCTGTGCGGGTGACACCGTCATCGTGGCGCGCAACGGCAAGTTCGGCGACCGCATGGTGCAGCTCGGCCAGACCTACGGCCTGGCCGTGGTGGACCTGACCTACGCCTGGAACGAGACGGTCAAGCCCGCCGACATCGAGGAGGCGCTCGCCGCGCATCCCGATGCGCGCGGCGTCGTGGTGGTGCAGTCGGAGACGTCCTCGGGCGTGCTCAACGACGTCGAGGCTATCGGCGCGATCGTGAAGCGCTACGACGAGTGCGTCTTCATCGTCGACAGCATCACGGGCATCGGGGCGGTGCCGTGCAGGACGGACGAGTGGGGGCTCGACGTCGTGATGACCGGCTCGCAGAAGGGTCTCATGCTGCCGCCGGGACTTGCGGCCGTGTCTGTCTCGGCCAAGGCGTGGAAGGCCTACGAGCGCTCCGACCTGCCGAAGTTCTACTTCGACTGGGGTCGGTACAAGAAGTCGCTCGACAAAGACACCACGCCCTTCACGCCGCCGGTCTCGCTCATCATCGGGCTCGGCGAGGCGCTCAGGATGATGCGCGAGGAGGGCATCGAGAACGTGATCGCGCGGCACTCCCGTCTGGCCGAGGCCACTCGCCGAGGGTGCGAGGCGCTCGGCCTCGCGCTCTTCGCGCCCCCCGAGGGTCGCGGCAGCGCGGTGACGCCTGTGTGGGTGCCCGAGGGTGTAGACGGCGCCAGGATCCCCAAGATCATGAAGGAGAAGTACGGCGTGACCATCGCGGGCGGCCAGGACGACTACAAGGGCCGCATCTTCCGCATCGGCCACCTCGGCTACTTCGGGGACTTCGACATCATCACGACGCTCGCGGCGCTGGAGATGACGCTTGCCGAGCTGGGGTACGAGTTCGAGCGCGGTGCCGGCATCAAGGCCGCCGAAGCCGTCTTCATGGGGGAGTAGCGAGATGAAGGTACTGGTAGCAGAGAAGATCGCGGCCGCAGGTATCGAGCGGCTGAAGCGGGAGTTCGAGGTGGACGTGAAGCTCGAGCTGACGCCCGAGCAGCTCGTCGCCGAGATACCCGCGTACGACGGGTTGATCGTGCGCTCGGCCACGAGGGCGACGCGCGAGGTCATCGAGGCGGGGACGAACCTCAAGATCATCGGTCGGGCGGGTGTGGGCGTGGACAACGTGGACGTCCAGGCCGCGACCGAGCGCGGTGTCATCGTGTGCAACGCCCCGACGAGCAACATCGTCTCGGCGGCCGAGCACACCATCGCGCTCATGCTGGCGCAGGCGCGCAACATCCCGCAGGCGAACGCGAGCATGAAGCAGTGCAAGTGGGAGCGCAGCAAGTTCACCGGCACGGAGGTGCTCGACAAGACGCTCGGCGTCGTGGGCCTCGGTCGGATCGGCGCGCTCGTGGCCGAACGCGCGCGCGGGCTCGGCATGAAGGTGCTCGCCTACGATCCGTACGTGAGCGAGGAGCGGGCCGCGCAGATGGGCATCGAGCTCGCGACGTCGCTCGAGGACCTGCTGCCCCGCGCCGACTTCCTGACGGTCCACCTGCCCAAGACCAAAGAGACGATCGGCATGTTCGGCGCCGAGCAGTTCGCGCTCATGAAAGACGGCGTGCGGCTGATGAACACGGCACGTGGCGGCATCTACCAGGAGCAGGCGCTCATCGACGCCCTCGAGAGCGGCAAGGTCGCTTCGGCGGGCGTCGACGTCTACGAGGTCGAGCCGTGCACGGACTCGCCGCTGTTCGCTTACGACCAGGTCATCGTCACGCCGCACCTCGGCGCGTCGACCTCCGAGGCGCAGGACCGCGCCGGTGAGCAGATCGCCGAGTACGTCGCCGCGGGGCTCAACGGCGAGATGGTGAGCACCGCCGTGAACATCGCGCCGGTCGCTCCCGAGGTCATGGAGCAGGTCGGGCCGTTCATCCCGCTTGCCGAGGCCATGGGCTCCGCGCTCGGCCAGATCGTGCGCGGGCACGTGAGCGACCTGCACGTGCACTTCATCGGCCAGCTTTCCGGTCAGGACACGCGCATCCTCAAGACGGCGCTCCTGAAAGGGCTGCTGACGGCGGTCACCCAGGACTCCATCAACTTCGTGAACGCGAACCTCTATGCCGAGCAACGCGGCATCCAGCTCGAGGAGCACAAACGACCTGAGAGCTTCGACTACGTGAGCGTGATGGTCATCGAAGCGTCCACCGAGGCCGGGCCCATCAAGCTCGGCGCGACGCTTGTCGGCAAGAAGAACGAGCCGCGCATCATCCTGTTCAACGACTTCGAGCTCGACATGGCGCCGAGCACGTGCATGGCGTTCCTGCAGTACGAGGACGTGCCCGGCGTCATCGGCAAGGTGGGCACCGCTCTCGGCGAGGCCAAGATCAACATCGGCTCGATGCATGTGGGCCGCACCGAAGAAGGAGGAACCGCGCTGATGGGCATCAACGTGGACTCGCCCATCAGCTCTGAGCTACTCGACCGCATCGCCACGCAGGTCGGCGCCACCAACGCCTGGAGCGTCGAGCTCTAGCGGCGCCGGGAACGGGGCGGCGCACGGGCGTCGCCCCCCGGTCGAGTAAGGAGCGGTCGTCATGACTGACACGGTACGGATCTTCGATACGACGCTGCGCGACGGCGAGCAGTCGCCGGGCGCGAGCATGAACACCGCCGAGAAGCTGGACATCGCCCGCCAGCTCGTGCGGCTCGGCGTGGACGTGATCGAGGCGGGCTTCCCGATCTCGAGCCCCGGCGATTTCGAGAGCGTGAGGCGGGTCGGCGAGGAGGTCGGCGACGCGGCGATCGTCTGCGCGCTGACCCGCGCCGTGCCCAAGGACATCGAGGTCGCGGCGGAGGCGCTCGAGGGCATCGCCCGCCCGCGGATCCACACGGGCATCGGCGTCTCGGACAACCACCTCCGGCACAAGTTCAAGATCTCGCGGGAAGAGGCGCTCGAGCGCGCCGAGAAGGCCGTCCGGCTGGCGCGCGCCCACACCGACGACGTCGAGTTCTACGCCGAGGACGCCGGTCGCGCGGATCCCGCGTTCCTGTACCGCATGCTCGAAGTGGCGATCGCCGCGGGAGCGACGGTCGTGAACATCCCGGACACGACGGGCTACGCCTACCCAGAGGTCTTCGGCGCGCTCGTCGCCGGCGTGTGCGAGAACGTCGCCGGCATCGAAGACGTGACGATCTCCGTGCACTGTCACAACGACCTCGGCATGGCGACCGCCAACTCGCTCGCCGCGGTGAAGGCGGGGGCTCGACAGGTCGAGTGCACCATCAACGGCATCGGGGAGCGGGCTGGCAACACCGCCCTTGAAGAAGTCGTCATGGCGCTTCGGCAGCGTCCCGACGTGTTCGGCGTGGACACCCGCATCAATACCCGCGAGATCGTCCGCGCGTCGCGTCTGGTCTCGAGCATCACCGGCATCCTCGTGCAGCCCAACAAGTCGATCGTGGGCGCCAACGCATTCGCGCACTCCTCGGGCATCCATCAGGACGGCGTGCTCAAGGAGCGCAGCACGTACGAGATCATCGACCCCGCCGAGGTGGGCGCGGGCGGGTCGAGCATCGTGCTGACCGCGCGCTCGGGACGTCATGCCCTGCGCCATCGGCTCGAAGACCTCGGCTACGAACTGCCGGACGATGAGTTCGAGCGCGTCTACGACGCCTTCCTCGACGTCGCCGACAAGAAGAAGGAGGTCTACGACGAGGACCTCGAAGCGATCGTCGGCGAGAGCGAGCGCACCGTCGATGAGGTCTACCACCTCGCGCAGGTGCACGTGAGCTGCGGTGATCCCGGCATCCCCACGGCGACGGTCGAACTGGTGTCGCGTGAAGGCGAGCACCTCATCGACTCCAGTCACGGCAACGGACCGGTGGATGCGGTGTACAACGCCATCAACCGCATCGTCGCCGTGCCCAACGACCTCACCGAGTTCTCGGTGCAGTCGGTCACGCGCGGCATCGACGCCATGGGCGAGGTCACCATACGGGTGCGTTCCGAGGACGGCCGCGTGTTCACCGGCCGAGGCGCGCACCCCGACATCATCGTGGCGTCCGCGAAGGCGTACACGAACGCGCTCAACCGCCTGCTCGTGAGCCAGAAGAAAGCCGACATCGAGGAGTTGTGACATGCCGCGATCGATGACCATCACCGAGAAGATCCTCGCGGCCCATGCGGGGTTGGCCGAGGTCGAGCCCGGACAGCTGATCGAGTGCGATCTCGACATCGTGCTCGCCAACGACGTGACGGCGCCTATCGCCATCCGCGAGTTCCGGCGGATCGGCCAGCCGAGGGTCTGGGATCCTGAGCGCATCGCGCTCGTGCCCGACCACTACACGCCAAACAAGGACATCAAGTCGGCCGAGCAGGCCAAGATGGTGCGTGACTTCGCTCGAGAGCAGGGCGTGACGCACTACTACGAGATCGGGTGCATGGGCGTCGAGCACGCGTTGCTGCCCGAGCAGGGCGTCGTCGGTCCGGGCGATGTCATCATCGGCGCCGACAGCCACACCTGCACCTACGGTGCGCTCGGCGCGTTCGCCACGGGCGTGGGGTCGACCGACGCCGCCGTCGGCATGGCCACCGGCCAGGCGTGGTTCAAGGTGCCCGCCTCGCTCAAGTTCGTCGTCGACGGCGAGCTCGGGTCGTGGGTGAGCGCAAAAGACGTCATCCTGCACATCATCGGGATGATCGGTGTGGACGGTGCGCTCTACCAGGCGATGGAGTTCACCGGGAGCACCATCTCGGCGCTCGATATGGACGGCCGCATGACCATCTGCAACATGGCCATCGAAGCGGGCGGCAAGAGCGGCATCATCGCTCCCGACGACGTGACTCGCGCCTACGTGGAGGGACGCGCCGAGCGCCCCTGGACCGAGCACGCCTCGGATGAGGACGCCTCCTACGCCGCAGTGTACGAGATCGACGCCTCGGCCATCAGGCCAACCGTCTCCTTCCCGCACCTGCCGAGCAACACGAGAGCCGCCGAGGACAGCCGGGACGTGCGCGTGGACCAGGTCGTCATCGGTTCGTGCACCAACGGCCGCCTCGAGGACATGCGCGTCGCGGCGAGCGTGCTGAAGGGCCGTACGGTCCACCGGGATGTGCGGCTCATCGTGATACCAGCCACCCAGAAGGTCTACCGCGACATGATGCACGAGGGGCTCACGGACATCTTCCTCGATGCGGGCGCGGCGGTCTCCACCCCCACGTGTGGTCCGTGCCTCGGCGGGCACATGGGCATCCTCGCGGCGGGTGAGCGCGCCGTGGCGACGACCAACCGCAACTTCGTCGGTCGCATGGGCGATCCCACGAGCGAGGTCTACCTGTCGAGCCCGGCGGTTGCCGCGGCGACAGCCGTCATGGGGCACATCGCGGTGCCCGAGGACCTGGAGTAGGGTCGGTCTACAGGCCCAGGATGCGCTGCAGCTGGATACGCTCGGCGTCACCGATGGGGTAGTCGAGAGCGAGGCCCGCGTAGCGGCGCGCCTCGGGGACCATGCCCAACCGCTCGGCCTCCAGCGCGGTGAGGAAGTACCAGATGCCGCTGGCCGGGTCAGCTTCCAGCCCTTGGTTCGCTGTCTGCACGAACGCTGCGAAGGTGTCGTCGCCATGAACCGCGGAGCGCATTTGCTGGTACGCGAGCGTGCGAAGCGCGAGATCGACGTGCCAGCGGCGCGCCGCGGCGTAGCGGTCGACGAGGGCGGCCGCCTCGTCTCCCGGACCGACGGAGTCCAGGGTGGCGGCGAGCGCTCGCGTGGCGATGTCCGGGTCATGGCCGGTGAGCGCGCCCTCGAGCAGGGCATCGACGTCAGCGCCGGGTAGTGCGCGGAACTCCGCGGGCATGACGACAGCGGCGGCCAGGGCGAAGGCGGCGCACGCGACCGCAAGAGCCGTGACCGCGACCCTGTGCGCTTCGCCGGATGCGCGTCGCATCGATACGCTGCGCTCTCTGTCCAGGCCGAGCAGCGTTCCCACGATGGCCGCAGCGCCGATGGCCGCGGGTACCGACACCCATGCGAACAGCGTCGAGAACGCGAGCGCCACGATGCCTGCGATGAGAACCAACATGAACATCGGGCGGCCGCTTGCGTTCCACGTCGTGACGAGGCCACGGAAGACGGTCGCCGCCGTGAGGATGCCGAGCGCCAACGCCACGATCCCACCTCCAAGGAGGAGGGCGAGCAGCACGTTGTGCGGATCGTACGCTCCGTAGTAGGAGAGCGCGCCGCCCGGCTGCAAGGACCAGTCGATCCATGCCGAGAACTGCTCGACGCCGCACCCGACGAACGGTGACTCTCCGAGCCGAACGACCGCAGAGCGCCAGATGAGCGCGCGATCCGTGCCCACGGAGTTCAGCGCGTCGAACGCAGAGGAACCCAGGGCGCCCCCCGCGACGGCGAGACCGAGGCCCGTGCCACCAGTGGCGATCGCCGTGAGCACCGCCGCTACACCGCGCTCGGTCTTTGATGACCCACGATCCACAGCGAGCATGAGTCCCGCCGCGAGGCCGATCGCGAGACCCACCACCCCTGCCCTCGAATCCGTGACGACGATCCCGCCGAGCGACAGCGCAGCGCACGCGATGGCGACGAGGCGTTCGCTGCGACCGGACGCGAACATCGCCCAGGCGACCGAGGCGGATCCCCCGACGATGAACGTCTGCGCGGCGCTGAGCGAGTTCTCCAGGACCCCCGCCGCCGACCCCCAGAGACGTCCGGCTGAGATCGGTGCCCCAAGCGCTTCCAGCACCGCGAGGAGAGCAAGGATCCCGAATCCGCCGGCCGCGGTGACGATCACGGCACGCAGGGAGCGCTTGGATGCCGCGAGCGCTGATGCCGTCGCGACGGCGAGCGCTGCGACCCACAGCGTGGTTCCGTTGTGCTGTCCCGCGAGTCCAAGGAACGATGTCCAGGGGTCGTCAGCGAACGCCGAGGTCACGCAGA
This sequence comes from Anaerosomatales bacterium, assembly GCA_030019445.1. GTDB lineage: Bacteria > Actinomycetota > Coriobacteriia > Anaerosomatales > Anaerosomataceae > JASEEU01. Next base: position 44,655 of record JASEEU010000007.1, read on the forward strand.
GCCACGCGGCGAGGCTGATACCGAAGTAGAGCCACGCGCGACACCCGGCGGCTCCCGTAGCGTCTCCCGAGCGAACGCCCCATGCGCTCGCACCGGCGGCGACGATGAGCGCCAGGGCCAGGAGCAGGCCGCTCGCCGCGTACGCAGGTGCGAGCAACGGAACCACCACGGACAGTCCCACGAGGACCACCGCCGGCCCTCTGTAGGCGACCTGGACGGTACGAGACATGTGGTGTACCTTTCATCATCGTGCAGCGGGTTCCCGATCTAGTCTACGCGGATGTGAATCGGAGCACGAGGTGGTATGTCCCTTGCTCCCACACATTCACTCACACATCGACACACCTTCCAAGGAGAGCGGCTGATGTCCGAGCGAGCCTATGGCAGCGCTGACGACGCCACGTACGTCGTCGTCGAAGAGCGCGATCCGGTCGTGACCTACCTGCGATTCGGTATCGCGCTCGTCATCATCACTATCCTCGTCTCTGCGATATATGTTCTGGTGCAAGGGGTCTTCAGCGACCGCGCTCCTCAAACGGCTCTCGAATCGAGCATCGCGATCGCCCGCTCAGCGACGGAACAGCTTCCGGCCAACGGTCAGGCATGGGGAGACTACATCCGGCTGCTCGTCGTCGCCGAGGAGTATGGCAAGGCGCAGGAAGCTATCGCCGATGCGCGCGAGAACGTGGCGGGCGCTTCGCTCGCATGGGTCAACAACGCGGAGCTCCGCTATCTGATCGCCACCGGAAAGAACGAGGAGGCGGTGGAGCTCGCTCCTCGATTCGTTCAGCAAGACATCGACTGGCGCGCGGAAGTGGCGAACGAGCTCGCGCAGCAAGGCGTCAGGGCGACTGCGGAGACCCTGCCCTCGGACAGTACGGTCGAGCTGTGGATGCTCAAGGCGACGGCCGAGGGCGGCGTGGGTGACTGGGAGAGCGCGATCGAGTCTCTGACGTTCGGTCTCAAGTACCAGCCGAATTCCGCGGACCTCCTTGCGCTTCGCGGAAACGCATACCTTGCGGTCGGGGATACCGAGCAGGCTCGCAAGGACTTCGAGGCGGCATTGAAGTACGTTCCTGACTACGCCCCCGCACTTCGGGGACTGGAAGAGGTGCAGCGGTAGATGCGCGAGAGCGAGTTCGAGACACGGAGTGCGAGCGCCGTCGAAGGCGATGTTCAGTATGTGGAGGAGCGTGTCGTCGAGTATGTGACGAACCGGCGCCAGCGCGGTCTTCTCATCATCGCCCTCGTCGCCCTCTTCCTGTTGCTGATCGGCCTCATCGTCGGCGTCACCATGCTGAGCTCGCCGGTCGGGGCGCCCACCGAAGGGGACCTGCCGGAGGATATCGAGTGGGTGCGCTCCATCTACGGCTGGGGCACCGCTCCGGAGCAGGCGTTGGCAAGTCCGGTGGACGCTGCGGTAGCACCTGATGGAACCATCTGGGTGGTGAGCGGCAAGACGACGATCGTCGCCTTCGAGCCTGACGGGAGCCTTGAGCGCCTCGTCGAGCTCCCCTTCGGTGAAGGCGAGGGTCAGGTCAGCGCTCTCGAGGGGCTCGACGTCGCCGATGACGGGTCCGTGTATGTGTGTGACTACGGCAACAACAAAGTGATCGTGCTCTCCCCGGAGGGCGAACTCACGAACGAGTGGAGCGTTCAGCTTCCCAATGAGATCGCGGTGCAGGGCGACCGCGTGGCCCTCGCCGCGGCGTTCGGCGTCGGCGTCTTCACCACCGAGGGTGAGCCGATCTCGACATGGGGGTCACGCGGCGCCGGACTCGAGAACTTCGACCTTCCGCACGGTATCGCGTTTGGTGAGAACGGCGAGGTGTTCGTGTCCGACACGCACAACGAGCGTGTCAAGGCGTACACGCAGGATGGCCGCCTGTTGTGGGTCAGCCGGACTTCAGGCGTTCCGGCGAGCGAGGCGTCAGCGGAGGCTACGGGCAGCGCATACCAGCTTCCCGCAGGCATGACCTTTGATGCGGCCGGTCGCCTCCTCGTGGTGGATCCGTTCGAGTTCGCCATCTTCGCGCTTGACCCGGAGACCGGCGACATCACCGATCGCTACGGCGACTTCGGGTCTGCCGACGGTCTCTTCGCGTATCCGACGGGCGTCTCCTATGACGACGCTCGTGACTGGTTCGTCGTAGCCGACACGGCGAACAATCGTGTCCAGATCATCCGTCTCGCCGGCAGCGGAGGCAACGCCGTGGTCGCCGCTATCGCGACCGCATTCGACCGCCCGATCTGGCTGTTCCTGCTGCCGATCCTTCTGTTGCTCGCGGCCCTGGCCGTGGCGGTCGCACGGCGCAAGCGGCAGCGTCTGGAAGCGCGTCGCATCGCGGGCTCCGGGGTCAAGAACCGGCCCGGGAATGCCGATTAAGAATCATTGATATCCGTTGAATGTGGTTTGCGATTCCGTGCTCAGCATGGCATGATGATGACACATGTGAACGGTGTGCCGGATGGCCGCCGCAGACAGGGTTGAACGGAGCTGAGCTCCGACGACGATTCCGTCATGGAAAGGAGGTGCGAATGACTATGACAGGACGATTCACTGCAACTAGCAAGGAGTCTCATACTATGAAGAAGACGCTCGTCATCGTGGCGCTCGCCACGCTGATGGTGTTCGCGTTCAGCGGTGTCGCCATGGCCAAGATCACCAACAACTATCACGAGTGGGATGCGGCTGGCGGCTTCGGTGGCGCGAACGCGACGGTTCCGACCCCCCACAAGGGCTACACCGAGGCGACCGTGAAGTGCAACGTGTGCCACGCGGTTCACAACGCCCCGATCGCGGGAACCGGTTGGGATGCCAACAAAGATGGCGATTTCCTCGATGCAGGCGAATGGGAGGCTGGCGACACCGACACCGAGATGCTGCTCCGCTCGACGGTGGCGAACGCATGCAACTACTGCCACATCGAGACCAGCATCGGTGGCACGCAGCTGTACGGCGGCGACCCGGTCCTTTACACGCGCACGGGCAACCCGTGGGAGGACTTCAACCACGGTGGTCCGAGCGCCTCGTGCACCGGCTGCCACGCCGTCCACGGCGCCAACACCTATGGCGGTCCCACCACGCTCGCCAACAAGATCCTCAAGCAGGGCACCATCCAGGATGAGGTCATCCTCGAGGGTGTTCCCGCAGTCGATCCTCTGAACGACGCGCTCTTCCCGAGCGCAGCGGATGCCTACGCGGGCACCAACGTCCGCGCTGACGCCGCTGGCGATCTCCGGAACGCACAGCTGACCGCGTTCTGCTCGCAGTGCCACAGCAACTACAGCTACGCTTCCGAGCAGACGGTCAACGTCGATGGCGACTATGTCTACGGCGATTCCGGGTACGTGTACCCCACGGGTTCGAGCTATCGCTACAAGACCCACCCCCTCAAGGCTGCGGCCACGGGTGCGGTCGGCGATCGCTTCGTCGCAGCGGGCGCCACGATCACGTCTGACACCCCCGTCGCCTTCGCCACGTCGGCGACGTGCCGCGATTGCCACGACGCTGGCAACGTGGACGAGGGTGCGGTCACCACGTACAACAGCTTCCCGCACTACACGCGCGGCTCGTTCAACTTCATGACGGCCGGTGCGTCTGTGGGCGATGCGCAGGATCATGGTGATCCGCTGGATGCTACCGATCCTCCGTATATGTTCCAGGTGGATGGACACTGCCTGAAGTGCCACGTGAACGCTGCGGGCACCGCCGGCATCAACATCACCTACTAGTCACCTGACTGGTAGCACCGCTTTGCGGGAACGGGGCGGCTCTCCATAACGGGAGCCGCCCCTCTTCCTGCACGTGAGGGCTGTGCCGTTGGCCCTCCGCTTGCTACGCTTTCCCCTCGAACGAGTGGTCGGCAGGAGTCCTTGTGCGGATCATCGAGCATGTCCGAGAGCATAGACGCGCGACTGTGGTCATCGCCGGAGCGGTGCTCGTGCTGTCGACGGCCCTCTTGGGCGCCATCACCTCATCGACGGCTGTCTGCGCTCCGTGTCATGCCGCACAGGTGAACGCCCTGCACCAGAGCCCGCATGCGAAGTCCGGGTGCTACTCATGCCATCTGGAAGACGGAGCGTGGAGCCTTCCGGGTGCCAAGTCCGCGGAGTGGTTCCGCATGTACCCCTCGGCGCTGCTCGGCGACGACGTGATCGTTCCGCAACCGACCGACCGAGGCTCGTGCCTCGAGTGCCATTTGACCATTCTTGATGCGCCCGTGGAGCGGTACGGGCTGCGTGTGGACCACGCGACCTGCGCAACGGGCGACACATGCGATGCCTGCCACACGGGCGATGCGCATCCGGGGGTAGGGCTTGCGCGAGGTCCTGTCATGGAGGACTGCACGGCCTGCCACCTCGAGAATGGCGCGACGATCGCGTGCGATGCGTGCCACGCGGGGCGAACCGAACGGGATCGGCTTGCCCGTGGGCCGTGGCAGGTCACACACGGCCCAGAGTGGCGCAGCACGCACGGCATGGGCAACATCGACTCCTGCGCCACGTGTCACCCGCAGGAGTTCTGCGGCAAGTGCCATGGCGTGCCGCTACCACACCCCGCCGAGTTCGGTCGCACGCATGGCGCCTCAGCCACAGAGGATCCGACCGGATGCGCTACCTGCCACAAGAGCACGCGGTTCTGCGAGGCGTGCCATGGGATGCACATGCCGCATCCCGCCGGCTACCTCGCGAACCATAGCGCGGATGCTGCCGGTATCGATGACGAGCGCTGCGCTCGATGTCACGTTCGCTCTGAGTGCGAGGATTGTCATTCCCGCCACGTCCACCCAGGTGGGGCCTCCGGTGTGCCCTGGCTCGAAGGCGGAGTGGATGGCCGGTGAGCGAGCTTCTCGATCGCATCGGACAGGTCGGCTTGGATGGCGTGATCGAGGCGGTTCGGCGTGTGATCGCCGAGCCGACCGCCGACCTCACACTGACCTTCATCTTCCTAGCTGCCGTCACGGTCGCCCTGCTGCTCCTTGTCGTGGGTCTGCTGCTCGTCCTCACGCCGAGCCGCAAGCGTGTCGTGAAGATCCGGCGACGTCCGCTGCCCGGCGGGCCTGCGCCTCAGTCGGAGGCGGCCGCCACTGAGGAGCTCACCGTCATCGAAGGGTGGGAGGACGAGAGCGAGCGCGAGCCGCTCGCGATGCCGGAGCTGTCCCAGCAGCCCGAAGCGGACGTCGCTGGAGAACCCCGGCGTTGGCTTCCCGCGTGGGCGTTGGGGTCTGCGACCGTGCCGCTGCTCATCGTGCTGGCAGGCTTCGCGGGGTACGTCGCCACGGGTACGGATGCGTACTGCGCGACGCTGTGCCACTCGACGTCGGAAGCAGTGATCGCGGCTGCGGAGATCGACCACGCGTCATGCGTTTCGTGCCATGAGCAGCCCGGACTGTGGGGAGTCGTCGGCAACGTGAGCAGCAGGACGCGCATGGTAGTCCGCGAGCTGCAGGGCGATGCCTCAGACCCGCGTGCCACGCTTCATCCGGCGGGGTGTCTTGGCTGCCATGGAGACGTTCTGGACGAGGTGACCGAGAGCCCGGCCGGCATCCGGATGTCGCACCGCGAGCCCGTCTCAGCGGGGATGTCGTGCACCGAGTGTCACCGCACGGTCGGTCACACCGAGCGGCGTTCCGAGGCCACGATGTCCCAGTGCCTGCCATGTCATGACGCGGAGCAGGCATCGGCCGATTGCGAGACGTGCCACGTGCTCGATCCGTTGACGCAAGGGATCGCCAGCGAGGAGTCGACCAAGACGCTCGGGAGCGGGCGCGTGGTGTACCCGACGGTTCCCATCGACCGACGGGAATGCAGCGGCTGTCACGACGAGGAGAGCGAGTGCGACACGTGTCACGGGCTCCGGATGCCGCACAGCGAGGAGTTCATCGAGGGTGACCACGCGAGCGCGGCGGCGTTCGAGCGCAAGGAGCTCTGCTACCGCTGTCACGAGGTCTGGGAGTGCAACTCGTGCCATCGCAACTTCGATGCGCATGGCCTCAACTGGAAGTACGAGCACCGCGCCTCGGCCTGGGACGCGGGGTGCACGTGCCATCAGTTCCGCAGCGACCGGGACTATCCGATCTGCTATCGGTGTCACGACCGCTGACGGCGGTGCGTCCATCCGCTCCTCGTGGTACCCTGCTTGTCACACTTCAGACGGCAGGGCGCCGAGGAGGGCACCATGAAGTTTCACGGCACCGCGCACAAGTACGGTCGTGACGTCGACACCGATGTGATCATCCCCGCGCGCTACCTGAACACGAGCGTGCCCGAGGAGCTCGCGAAGCACTGCATGGAGGACCTCGACCCGCGCTTCATCGAGAAGGTCGAGTTCGGCGACGTGCTGGTGGCCGAGGAGAACTTCGGCTGTGGCTCCAGCCGCGAGCATGCCCCCATCGCCATCAAGGCGGCGGGCGTGAGCGTGGTCATCGCGAAGTCCTTCGCGCGCATCTTCTATCGCAATGCGATCAACACCGGGCTTCCGATCATGGAGTCACCGGAGGCCGTCGATGGCATCAGCGACGGCGATGAGGTCGAAGTGGACGCCGACACCGGCGTCATCGTCAACGTCACGAGCGGGGAGACGTACCAGGCGCAGCCGTTCCCGCCCTTCGTGAAGGACATCATCGAGCGGGGTGGCCTCGTTGAGTCCGTCAAGGCGAAGGGCGCGCGCCGTGGCTGACGTCAAGCGTATCTGCCTGCTCCCCGGCGACGGCATCGGACCTGAGATCGCCGCCGAGGCGGTCAAGCTCCTGGAGGCCATCGGCGAGCTGGAGGGCGTGACGTTCGAGCTCACCGAGGCGCTGCTCGGCGGCGTCGCGATCGACGAGACCGGCTCCCCGCTGCCCGACGAGACGCTCGCGGAGGCGCGCGATGCCGACGCCGTGCTGCTGGCTGCCATCGGCGGTCCCCGGTGGGATACCACCGATCCTGCGCGACCGCGGCCGGAGCAGGGGCTTCTCGGCATCCGGAAGGCGCTCGGCCTCTATGCGAACCTGCGGCCGGTCAAGCTCTTCGACGCGCTCACCGACGCCTCCAGCCTCAAGCGGGAGGCCCTCGAGGGCGTGGACATGCTCATCGTGCGCGAACTGACGGGCGGCCTGTACTTCGGCGAGAGCGCGCGCGAGGCCGATGTCGACGGCGCGTCGGCAGACGGCTCGCCCGGCATGCTCGCGTACGACACCATGGTCTACACCGAGGCCGAGATCGAGCGCATCGCGCGCGTCGCGTTCGAGGCCGCGCGCAAGCGGCGCGGTAAGGTGCACTCGGTCGACAAGGCGAACGTGCTCGAGAGCAGCCGGCTGTGGCGCGAGGTCGTCCACCGGCTGCACGCGGCCGAGTACGGAGACGTCGAGCTTCTCGACCAGCTCGTCGACAACACCGCGATGCAGCTCGTGCGGATGCCCGCGCAGTTCGACGTGATCGTGACCGAGAACATGTTCGGTGACATCCTCTCGGACGAGGCGTCGATGCTCACCGGCTCGCTCGGCATGCTGGCGAGCGCTTCTCTCGGCGATGGCACCGCGCTCTACGAGCCGAGTCACGGCAGCGCACCGGACATCGCCGGGCAGGGCATCGCCAACCCGCTTGCGATGCTCCTCTCGGTGGAGCTCATGCTGCGCTACAGCTTCGGGATGGACGCGGCGGCGGATCGGCTGGCCGCCGCGATCGAGGTCACGCTGGCCGAGGGCTGGCGCACGCGCGACATCGCGGATGCGTGGACGCTGCCGCAGCGGACGGTGGGGACGAGCGCCATGGGCGATCTCGTCGTCGAGCGTTTGCGCGCGCCGAGGTAGAATCACGGATACGCACCGCGTGCGCGGTGTCAGGCTGGAAGGGGAGGCATCATGGCGGCACTGCCGAAGGTGGACAAGATCTGGATGGACGGCGCGCTCGTCGACTGGGACGCCGCGCAGGTCCACGTACTCACCCACGCGCTCCACTACGGCACCGCCGTGTTCGAGGGCATCCGCTGCTACGAGACCGGCGACGGCCCGGCCGTCTTCCGCCTGACCGAGCACATGGAGCGGTTCGAGCGCTCGGCGGCGATGCTGCTCATGGACCTGGGCTACACGGTCGAGCAGACCGTCGAAGCGGTCAAGGAGACCATCCGCGCGAACAAGCTCATGAGCTGCTACATCCGGCCGATCGCCTTCCGTGGCTACGGCGTGATGGGTCTTGATCCCATCCCAGCGCCGGTGAACGTCTCCATCGCGGTCTGGCCGTGGGGCACGTACCTCGGCGAGGACGCGCTCAAGCATGGGGTCGAGGTCGGCGTCTCAAGCTGGCGCCAGCGCACCGTCAACGCACACCCGCCCGCGATCAAGGCCTCGGCCAACTACCTGAACTCCGCGCTCGCCCGCGTGGAGGCCAACCGCCACGGCTACAACGAGGCGATCATGCTCAACGAGGACGGCAAGGTCTGCGAGGGCACCGGCGAGAACATCTTCGTGGTGAAGAAGGGCGTGCTGATGACGCCGCCCATCTCGGACGGCGTGCTCGAGGGCATCACGCGCGACTCGGTGATGACCATCGCCCGCGACCAGGGAATCGAGGTGCAGGAGCGCTCGCTCGTGCGCACCGACCTCTACACCGCCGACGAGATGTTCATGACCGGGTCGGCCGCCGAGGTCGTGCCGGTGCGCGCGGTCGATGGCCGCGTCATCGGGGACCCGGGGTCGGTCACGGTCGCGGTCCAGAAGGCGTTCTTCGACGCCGTCAGCGGGAAGAACCCGGCGTACTCGAGCTGGCTGGAGCACGTGTAGGCGCGCATGGTCACCCTCTACGACACCACGCTCAGGGACGGCACCCAGCGCGAGGGGCTCTCGCTCTCGGTGGAGGACAAGCTGCGCGTGGCGATGCGCCTCGACGACCTCGGCGTGCACTACATCGAGGGCGGTTTCCCCGGCTCCAACCCCAAGGACATCGAGTTCTTCGAGCGTGCGCGCACCCTGCGGCTTGCCAACGCGACGATCACCGCCTTCGGCGCCACGCGCCGCAAGGACGTGTCCGCCGAGGAGGACGAGGGCCTGCGGGCGCTGCTCGACACGGGCTGCGAGGCGCTCTGCATCTTCGGCAAGGCGTGGCCGGTGCATGTCACCGAGACGCTGCGCACCACCCTCGACGAGAACCTCGCGATGGTGCGCGAGAGCGTCGCGTACCTCAAGGCCGCCGGTCGCACGGTGTTCTTCGACGCCGAGCACTTCTTCGACGGCTACGCTGACGATCCGGCCTACGCGACCGCGGTCTGCGTGGCCGCCGCGGAGGCGGGAGCGGATGCGGTCGTGCTCTGCGATACCAACGGCGGGACGCTCCCGCACGTGGTCGCGCGGGTGGTGGCCGAGATGGCCGAGCGCGTGAGCGTGCCGCTCGGCATCCACGCGCACAACGACGGCGGCTGTGCGGTGGGCAACTCGCTCATCGCGGTCGCGTCGGGGTGCACGCACGTCCAGGGCACCATGAACGGCTACGGCGAGCGTGCCGGCAACGCGGACCTCACGAGCATCATCCCCGCGCTCGTGCTCAAGATGGACGACGACTGCGTCTCGCATGACCAGCTCAGGCTGCTGACCGAGGTCTCGCACTTCGTCGCCGAGACCGCGAACCTCTCGCCCTTCCCACACCAGCCGTACGTGGGCATGAGCGCCTTCGCGCACAAGGGCGGGGTACACGCGAGCGCGGCCGCGCGTCTCGCCGCAGCCTATGAGCACATCGATCCCGCGGCGGTCGGCAACCTGGCGCGCGTCGTCATCAGCGAGCTCGCCGGTCGCGCGAGCCTCACGATGAAGGCCGCCGAGATGGGCATCGACCTCGCCGGCGACGCCGAGACCGTCTCGGCGGTGCTCGACAGCATCAAGGAGCTCGAGCATCGCGGGTACTCCTTCGAGGCCGCGGACGCCTCGCTCGAGATCCTGCTGCGCAAGCGCCTCGGCGGGTACACGCCGTACTTCAGGCTCGAGAGCTTCCGCTGCATCATGGAGAAGCGCGAGGACGGCCGCGTGATGACCGAGGCCACCATCAAGCTGCACGTCGAGGGTCACCGCTTCATCGCCACCGCCGAGGGGAACGGCCCCGTGAACGCGCTCGACAAGGCGCTCCGGATCGCGATCGGCCGCTACTACCCGCACCTCGACGATATCGAGCTCACGGACTTCAAGGTCCGCGTGCTGGACGAGAAGAAGGGCACCGGCGCGGTCACGCGCGTGCTCATCGAATCCGCAGACGGTGAGAAGAGCTGGGGCACCGTCGGCGTGTCCGAGAACATCATCGAGGCATCGTGGGAGGCGCTCGTCGACTCCATCGACTGGGGGCTTTCGCATCCCAGGCAGGAATCGGACCCCTCGTAGCAGAATCACCTCCGTGAGGACTTCGTTAACGCTTGCACAGGGAGGGCCTGCATGAGGGTGGTGCGCATATGGCAGGACGAGGACGTCCGCTACGGCCTTGCCGATGAGTCCACAGTGACGCTCATCTCCGATGAGCCGTTCGCCGCCTGGGAGGCCGAAGGCATCGTCCCGCTGTCCAAGGCGCAGCTCCTTGCCCCCGTCATCCCCACCAAGATCGTGTGCGTGGGCGTGAACTACCGCGGCCATGCCGCCGAGATGGGCCACGAGCTCCCGCACGAGCCGGTCATCTTCATGAAACCGCCCACGGCGATCAACGGCCCGCAGGGCGAGATCCGTCTTCCCGAAGGCATCGAGGTCGTCGACTACGAGGCCGAGCTCGCCGCGGTCATCGGCCGGCGGACGCACATGGTGCGCCCCGACGAGGCCGTCTCCCACGTGCTCGGCTTCCTGTGCGCCAACGACGTGACGTCCCGTGAGCTCCAGAAGCGTGACGGGCAGTGGACGCGCGCGAAAGGATTCGACACGTTCTGCCCGGTCGGCCCGTGGGTGGAGACCGATGTCGACCCGATGGACCTCACGATCGAGTCGCTCCTTAACGGCGAGGTGAAGCAGTCCGCACGCACCTCGGACATGATCTTCAACGTCTACGAGCTCGTGAGCTTCATCAGCGGCATCATGACGCTCCTGCCCGGTGACATCGTGCTCACCGGCACCCCGCAGGGCGTGGGCCCGATGAAGCGTGGCGACGTCGTCGAGGTCCGCATCGAGGGCATCGGCAGCCTCGTCAACCGCGTTGTCTGAGACCTGCTCCCTGCGCCGTCGACCCCCTCCGTCCCTGTCTGCGTCCCGGATCCGCTTGACCTGAGTCAAGGCGACGGTGCCCGCTCGTCGGTAGCATGCAGTGCGATACCGACAGCGGAGGTTGCCGTGACCGAGACCACCAGAGCCGAGACGCCCACAGCCGAGGCCCAGGCTGCCGAGACGCGTTTCTCGTACTCCTATGCGCAGCTCTACGCGTTCACGCTCGTGCTGTTCATCCCCGCCATCTGGCTCGTGGGTCTTCAGGACACCTACGCCTTCGACGCCCCGTACCTGGCGACCATGACCATACCGCCGCTCGTCGCGTTCTTCGCGTCGGTCGTCGCGCACGAGGGCTGGACCGGGACGCGACAGATCGGCCGGAGCCTGCTGCTCGGCGCCTCGTCGATGGTCCTCGGCGGCGCCGTCTTCCTGAGCCTCGCCTGGCTCATCGCGTTCCTCGGCCCGGCGCTGGAATCGCGCGAATGGGGCGGCATCCAGCTCGGCATCGTGATCGTCTTCGGTCTGCTCGCGCTGCCGCTGCTCGTCACCGCCGCTCGCCAGGTGCGACCCGGCGGACGAGCGCGCGTCGCAACCGCCCTCGCGTGCGTCGCGGCGATCGCGGTGATCGCCGGCACCGCGTACCTCACGATGCGCGGCGGCAGCGTGCCCATCACCGAGACGCTGCGCAAGGACCAGGCTTCCTACCTGGTGGGTGCGGTGATCTGGTACATCCCGGCGTACGCGCTCGTCGGCACCGTCCTGCGGCGCGTGGGCGTCGTCTAGAGGCGCTGCCGCCGGCGCCGACCGCCCATCGGAAAGCCCGACCCGCTCGGCCCGACCCGGCCCATCATGTGGTCCGGCGGTGCTAGGATGAACACATCATCTTGTGTTCGCCGAGGGACCGAGGAGCACCGTCGCCATGTCCGCTGAACGCCTGCGCACGCCCGAGGTCGAGGCCCTCTGTGACGCCTTCGCGACGCTCACCGATGCCGAGGATGTCTACGCTTTCCTGCAGGATGTGTGCACGATCAGGGAGATCCAGGACATGGCCCAGCGGCTCGCGGTCGCGCGGATGCTCGCGGCCGGCGCGCACTACTCGGCCATCCAGGAAGCGACGGGGGCGAGCTCGACGACCATCTCGCGCGTGAGCCGGAGCCTGAACTACGGCGCGGACGGCTACGCGCGCGTCATCGGAGCGATCGGCACGCTCGGCGGCGAGGGGGCGGCCGAGTAGCATGAGCTCGTTCGTGCACCTGCACACGCACTCCGAATACTCGATGCTCGACGGGCACGCCAAGATCGAGGCGCTGCTCGACCGTGCGTGGGAGCTCGACATGCCGGCCATCGCGCTCACCGACCATGGCGTCATGTTCGGCGCCGTCGAGTTCTACAAGGCGGCGACGCGCGGCAACCCCAAGACCGGCCGACCGCCGATCAAGCCCATCATCGGGTGCGAGATCTACTTCACACCCGACTCGCGCACCAAGCGCGACGGCAAGCCCAACCTCTACCACCTCCTGCTGCTCGCCAAGAACGAGACCGGCTACCGGAATCTCATGGCGATGGTCTCCGAGGCGTGGACGAGCGGCTTCTACTACAAGCCGCAGGTCGACCTCGAGCTGCTCGAGTCCTTCTCGGAAGGGCTCATCGCCACCTCGGCCTGTATGAGCGGGATCATCTCGAAGTCGTTCGAGTTCGGACAGGCGGACGAGGCACGGCGGTGGGCCGAGACGTACGCGCGCATCTTCCCGGGCGACTTCTACCTCGAGGTCCAGAACCAGGGGATCACCGCCGACAACGGCGTCACCCAGTCCGACCTCAACCGCGCGCTGGCCGAGCTCGGCCGCGAGCTCGGGCTGCCGCTCGTCGGCACCAACGATATCCACTATGTGCGCGCCGATGACGCGCAGGCCCAGGACATGCTCGTCTGCATCCAGACCGGCCGCACCGTCGACGACGAGAGCCGGCTCAAGTTCTCCTCGGACCAGTTCTTCCTGAAGTCCGCGGGCGAGATGGGCACCGCGCTCGCCGGCTACGAGGAGGCGATCGCGAGCACGCTCGAGATCGCGGAGCGCTGCGAGCTCGACCTCGAGTTCGACCGGATCATCCTGCCGGTCTTCGACGTCCCGCTCGGCAAGACCGAGGATGAGCACCTGCGCGACGAGTGTCTCGCCGGCCTTGCGCGGCGCTACGGCGAGCCGGTGCCCGGCGAAGCGCTCGAGCGGCTCGAGACCGAGCTCGAGGTGATCACGAGCAAGGGCCTCTCGGCGTACTTCCTGATCGTCGCCGACTTCGTGCAGTGGGCCAAGCACAACGGCATCGGCGTCGGACCGGGCCGCGGCAGCGCCGCCGGGTCGATCATCTCCTACGCGCTCGGCATCACCAACCTCGACCCCATCGAGCACGGGCTGCTGTTCGAGCGCTTCCTGAATCCCGAGCGGACCGAGATGCCCGATATCGATATCGACTTCGATGACGAGCGTCGCGGCGAGGTCATCGAGTACGTGCGCCGCAAGTACGGCGAGGACAAGGTCGCGCAGGTCGTCACGTACTCGACGATGAAGGCGCGCGCCGCCATCCGCGACGCCGGGCGGGTGCTCGGCTATCCGTTCGGCGTGCCCGACAAGGTCGCCAAGCAGATCCAGGACGACCCCAAGGCGACCATCGCCGGATCGCTCGCCGCCAACCCCGAACTGCGTGCGGAGTACGAGGCGGGCGGCGACACACAGCGTATCGTCGATGCCGCCAAGGCGCTCGAGGGCCGCGTCCGCGGCGAGGGCGTGCACGCCGCGGCCGTCGTCATCTGCCGCGATCCGCTCAACTACCACACGCCCGTCAAGCTCGACACCAAGGGCGGCTCGGTCATCACCCAGTACGAGGGCACGGTCATCGCCGAGCTCGGCCTGCTCAAGATGGACTTCCTCGGCCTCAGGACGCTCACCGTGATCGCCAAGGCCGTGCAGGCCATCAAGGAGCACCACGGCGTCGAGATCGACATCGAGAACATCCCGATGGACGATGCCGAGACGTTCAAGCTCCTGCAGCGCGCGGACACCGACGGCGTCTTCCAGGTGGAGTCGCCCGGCATGAAGCGCGTGCTGCGCGACCTGAAGCCCACCGTGTTCGCGGACATCGTCGCCGTCGTCGCGCTCTACCGGCCGGGCCCCATGGACTCCATCCCGGACTTCTGCGCGCGCAAACACGGGCGCAAGCAGATCACGTACTACGACGACCGCATCAAGCACATCCTGGAGGAGACGTACGGCGCCATCGTCTACCAGGAGCAGGCGATGCGCATCACGATGGAGATGGGCGGCTTCTCGGCGGCCAAAGCGGACAAGCTCCGCAAGGGCATGGGCAAGAAGATCATGGCCATCGTCGACGCGCTCAAGCCCGAGTTCATCGAGGGCGCGGTCGAACGCGGCTACGACCGGCGCCTGGCCGAGAAGGTCTGGAGCGACATCGAGAAGTTCGGCGAGTACGCCTTCAACAAGAGCCACGCCGCGGCGTACGGCCTCGTGTCGTACCAGACCGCGTACCTCAAGGCGCACTACCCGCTGGAGTACATGGCGGCGGTGCTCACGAGCTACACCGGCAAGTCCGAGACGATCGTCCGCTACATCGCGGCCTGCAACAACGCGGGCATCAAGGTCCTGCCGCCGGACGTGAACTCCTCGGGCAGGGACTTCACCGCCGTCGGTGACGCGATCCGCTTCGGGTTGGCGGGCATCCGCAACGTCGGCGAGGGCGTCGTGGAGACGATCGTCGCCGAGCGCAAGGCGGGCGGGCCGTTCGCGTCCCTGCACGACTTCCTGGCGCGCGTCGATCTGCGGCAGCTCAACAAGAAGACGGTCGAGGCGCTCATAAAGGCCGGCGCGTTCGACTCCACCGGCTACACGCGCCGCCAGCTGTTCGAGCTCATGGACAGCGCGGTGGACGCCGCTCTCAAGCGCCAGAAGGACGCCGAGTGCGGCCAGACGTCGATGTTCGACCTCTTCGCTCCCGAAGAGCACGGGCTTGCCGACCACGTCCCGCCGCCGGATGGCGTCGAGTGGGAGAAGGGCGTCAAGCTCGCGTTCGAGAAGGAGATGCTCGGCATCTACGTGAGCGACCACCCGCTTGCCGACATAGCCGAGACGATCAAGGCCGCGCGCAGCGCCTCGCTCGGCGACACCGAGGCGCTCAAAGACGGCACCGTCGGGTGGTTCGCGGGCATCGTGACCAAGACCGAACGGATCGCCACACGCCAGGGCAAGCTCATGGGGACGTTCGTGATCGAGGACCTCGAAGGCTCGATTGACGGCGTCCTCTTCCCGCAGGCGTACGACCGGCTCCGAGATGTGATCGTCGAAGACGCCGTGATCCGCGTGAAGGCCAAGGTGGAGGACTCGGACCGCGGCCGCAAGCTCATCGTGCAGGAGGCCGAGCAGCTCGACGCCGAGGGCCGGTTCGCCGCCCCGCCGCGGACCCTCTGGGTGCGGGCCGACATGAGACTGCTCGCCAACGGCCTGGGCGCCCGGTTCAAGGCGATACTCGAGCGCCATCCGGGGAACGACTACGTGTGTCTGGAGCTTGCCAACGGTGACGGCCGCCCCAAGAAGGGGAGGATGCCCGGCGAGTACCGGGTGGACGCCGCGTCGTCGGCGCTGCACGCCGAGCTCAAGGAGCTGCTCGGTGAAGGGTCGGTCTGGGAGGGCTGACGCGGCGCGGTGCTTGACCGGGCCGCGCGCACTGGTATACTCCATTACTGCATCACTCTAGCGTAGTAAAGCACGCATGAGCGTTGGGACAGCAGACTCCGGGACGGATGACCGCACGGGCGTGAGCGGTGCGTTCGATGCGAGGACCGGGTGGAGGTAGCAGGCGATGCGTCCAGTGACACCACGGGGCTTCCGTGACGTGCTCTTCCAGGAGGCGGCCGAGCGCGAGGCCGCGAGTGCGGCGATCACCGCGGTCTTCGACGCATGGGGCTACCGCCCGGTCGAGACGCCGGTCGTCGAGGGCTATGCGACGCTCGAGGCGGCTGTCGGCAAGGCGCTCGAGACCACCGCGTTCCGCCTGTTCGACATGGACGGCAGCCTGCTCGCGCTGCGCCCCGAGATGACCGTCCCGCTCGCGCGGCTGGCGGCGTCCCGACTCGCGGGCGAGCCGGGTCCGCACCGGATGCGCTACGTCACCGAGGTCTTCCGCGAACAGGCGTCGCTGCGCGGCCAGGCGCGCCAGTTCACCCAGGCGGGCGTCGAGCTTATCGGCGCGGCGGGAGCCGCTGCCGATGCCGAGGTCGTCGCGCTGCTCGTCGAAGCGCTCGAGGCGGCCGGTCTCGGCGACTTCACCGTGGGCATCGGCACGGTGCGCCTGCTGCGCGGTCTCATCGATGCCGCACGCATGCCCGAGGCGTGGGGCCGGGGCGTCACCGACGCGGCGCACGAGCGCAACCTGGTCGAGCTCGACCGCCTCTCGGCGGAAGACGGCGTCCCGGATGCGGTGGGTGAAGCGCTGCGCCGCGTGCCGCGGCTGCGCGGCGGGGTGGACGTGATCGACGCCGCCGGGGAGATCGCGGCGCTCTGCGGTTGCGGCGACGTGCTGACGGAGTTCCGCGAGCTCTACGCGCTGCTGGATGCCGCGGGGCACGCCGCCCGCGTCACCGTGGACTTCGGGGTCATGCGCTCGTTCGACTACTACACGGGGCTCGTGCTCGAGGCGTACGCGCCCGGTCTGGGGCTCTCGCTCGGCGGCGGCGGTCGCTACGATCGCGTCCTCGCCGAGTTCGATGCTCCGGCACCCGCCGCGGGCTTCGCCGTCGGTATCGAGCGACTGATGATCGCGCTGGCCGAGCAGGGCGCCACGCCGTGCATACGGCCGCTCGACGCTGTGCTCGGCGGCGGCGACGCGCCCGCGGTCTTCTCGGCGGCTCGTCGGCTGCGCGAGGCCGGCTGGCGCGTCCGGCTGGCGGTCGGGCGCGACGGTCTCGACCTCGTCCGTGAAGCCGAGCGCGTGCAGGCCGAGGAAGCGCTCGTCGCCGAAGCCGGCCGGGTCGTGCGGCTCGACCGCGCCGGCGAGCCGGCACTGCCGCTGGAGACCCCCACGCCGGCGCCGCCGGCCGCGACGTGGGGCGATCGCGAGCGGGGGGAGCGGCGATGATGGCATCGGCGGCACGACGTGAGTCCGGCCGGCTGCGCATGGCGGTCCCCAAAGGCGCGCTCTTCGAGGGCACCGTGGACCTTCTCGTTCGTGCGGGCGTCGACATCGGCGAGCTGGCCGACCCGGGCCGACAGCTCGTGATCGGCACGGGGGACATGGAGTTCATCATCGCGCGGCCGACAGACATTCCCGTCTACGTCGCATACGGCGGCGTCGATGTGGCGATCGCCGGCAAGGACGTGCTGCTCGAGGCGGGTCTCGAGGTGACCGAGCTCGCGGACCTCGGCTTCGGCGAGTGCCGGTTCGTGGTCGCCGAGCCCGAGGGCGCGGCGCGCAGCACCGAGGAGCTCTACCGGCACCTCGGCGTGATCCGTGTCGCCACCAAGTACCCGCGTATCGCCGAGCGGCACTTCGCCGAACGGGGCATCCAGGTGGAGGTCGTCAAGCTGCACGGCAACATCGAGCTCGCCCCGCTCATCGGGCTCGCCGACCAGATCGTGGACATCACCGCCTCCGGGCGTACACTGGCCGAGAACCGGTTGCGCATCACCGACGAGGTGCTTGCTTCGACCGCGCGGTTCGTCGCCAACCCGGTGAGCGTGAAGACCATGTCCGAGCGCGTGAACGGGCTTGCGGCGCGGCTGGCCGAGGCCGCCGCGGTGCGGGCGGAAGGGGAGCGGGACTCATGATGCGACGCATCGAGCTCGAGCGTGGACGGCGACTGACGCCGGCCGACATCGTGCGCACCGGCGGCATGGACGTCGAGGTGCTCGGTGTCGCCCAGCGGATCATCGACGACGTCAAGGCGCGCGGCGATGAGGCGCTCGTCGAGCACACCGCGCAGCTCGACAAGGTCACGCTCACCGAGCTTGCGGTCACGCAGGACGAGATCGAGGCCGCCCTTGAGGCGGTGGACGACGATTTCCGCAGCGCCATCGCCACGGCCGCCGCAGCTATCGAGGATTTCCACCGCCGTCAGGTGACGCAGTCGTGGTTCTCCACCGATGAGAGCGGCATCGTGCTCGGCCAGAAGGTCACGCCGCTCTCGCGCGTGGGCATCTACGTGCCGGGCGGACGGGCGCGGTATCCCTCCTCGGTGCTCATGAACGCCATCCCGGCCATCGTGGCCGGCGTGTCCGAGATCGCCATGGTGGTGCCGCCGGCACCCGATGGGAGCGTCGATCCGCACGTGCTCGCCGCCGCCGCCGAGTGCGGCGTCTCCGAGATCTACAAGGTGGGCGGCGCGCAGGCGATCGCGGCGCTCGCGTACGGCACCGAGACCATCGCGCGCGTGGACAAGATCACCGGCCCCGGCAACGCGTACGTGACCGCGGCGAAGAAGCTCGTCATGGGCGATGTCGGCATCGACATGCTGGCCGGACCGTCCGAGGTCTTGATCCTCGCCGATGAGACCGCCGAGCCGGTCTTCTGCGCGGCCGACCTTATGGCGCAGGCCGAGCACGACCCCCGTGCGGCGACGTATCTCGTGACGACCGATCCCACGCTGCCCGACGACGTCGAGGCGGCGCTCGCCGAGCTGCTCGCGGACGCGCCGCGCGCGGAGGTCATCGAGCGTTCCCTCGTCGACAACGGGCTCATCGTCATCTGCCCGGACATCGACTCGGCGCTCGACGCCGCCGACCTCATCGCGCCGGAGCACCTCGAGGTGATGATGGCCGAGCCGTTCGAGCTGCTCGGCGCCATCCGCAATGCGGGCGCGATCTTCCTCGGCCCGTGGACGCCCGAGAGCGTCGGCGACTACGTCGCGGGTCCCAACCATGTGCTTCCCACCGGCGGGACGGCGCGCTTCTCGAGCCCGCTGTCGGTCGACGACTTCGTCAAGAAGTCCTCGGTCATCAGCTACTCGCTCGCGGGACTGGAGATGGACGGCCCGTCGGTCATGACCATAGCCGAGGCCGAGGGGCTCGACGCGCACGCGCGCGCCGTGGGCCTGCGCCTCGCCCTCGCGTACGGCATCGAGGACGGCGTCGGGGGTGATGAGTGATGGACCGCGTCCGTCCGTCTCGGCCGGACCTCGCCGACCTCGCGCCCTACACCTCCAAGGAGATGCGCGCCGAGGTGATGCTGGCCTCCAACGAGAATCCGCGCAACCTCCCCGGCGAGCTCCTCGACAAGCTTGCCGACCGCGTGCGTGACATCGAGTTCAATCGCTATCCCGACCCGATGTCCTCGCACCTGCGCTCGCTCATCGCCGAGGCCAACGGGCTCGACGCAAGCAACGTGCTCGTGGGCAACGGGGGTGACGAGCTCATCCTGGACTGCATCCTCGCGTGGGGTGGACCCGGGCGCACCGTGCTCGACCTGCCGCCCACGTTCGTCATGTACGGCATCGACGCCCACATGACCGGCACCGAGGTCGTCCGCATCCCGCGCGACGAGGAGTTCCGCGTGGACGGCGAGGCGGTGCTCGCGCGGCTGGCCGAGGGCGACATCGACATCGTCTTCATCTCCAACCCCAACAACCCCACCGGCGACATCTCGCCCGAGACGCTGCTCATCGACATCCTGAATACGACCGATGCGCTCGTCGTCGTGGACGAGGCGTACTTCGAGTTCTCGCGCCACACGATGCGCCCGCACATGGACCGGCACCCCAATCTCGTCATCTTGCGCACGTTCTCCAAGGCGTTCTCGCTCGCGTCGATGCGTGCCGGCTACCTGCTCGCGCATGCCGATGTCGTCGCCGAGCTCACCAAGGTGCGCCAGCCGTACTCGGTCAACCGCTTCACGCAGCTCGCCGCGTCGCTGGTCTTCCGGGAGCGCGTCGTCTTCGAGGCCACCATCCATGAGCTGCTGCGCAACCGCGACGTGCTCGTCACCGGGCTCTCGGCCATGCCGGGGGTGACCTGCTACCACTCGGAGGCGAACTTCGTGCTCTTCCGCGTCCCGCAGGCCTCGGCCGTCTGGCGCGACCTGCTGCACGACCACTCGATCCTGGTGCGCGACTTCTCGCGGACGCCCGGACTGGAGGACTGCCTGCGCGTGACGGTCGGCACCGAAGAGGAGGTGCGGCGCTTCCTGGCCGCGCTCGACGAGATCCTCGCGTCCAAGCGCGCGTCCGACATCATGGGCGTGAGCGCCACTGCCGCACGACACGAGAAGAAGGGAGCGGGCGATGCCTGATCGCGCCGCCACGGTCACCCGCGCCACGTCCGAGACCGACATCACCGTCCGTCTCGGCCTGGATGGCGACGGGTCGGCTGACGTCGCCACCGGCGTGCCGTTCTTCGACCACATGCTCGAGGCGCTCGGACGTCACGGACTGTTCGCGCTCGAGGTGCGGGCCGAGGGAGACCTTGAGGTCGACGCGCACCACACGGTGGAAGACGTCGGCATCTGCCTGGGTCAGGCGTTCGCCGAGGCGCTCGGCGACAAGCGCGGCATCCGGCGCTTCGGCTCGGCGGCCGTGCCGATGGACGAGGCGCTCGTGCTCGCCGCCGTCGACATCTCCGGACGAGGCCACGTGACCTACGCGGTGACGGTCCCGATCGAGATCATCGGGACCTTCGACACGACGCTCGCCAAGGAGTTCGTCACCGCGTTCGCGATGAACGCGGGGGTGACCGTGCACCTGCACTCGCTCGCCGGCGAGAACGCGCACCACATCATCGAGGCTGCGTTCAAGGCGCTCGCGCGCGCGTTGCGCGAGGCGTGCGATCTGGACGAGCGTGTGACCGGCATCCCCTCAACCAAGGGTGCGCTGTGATCGCGATCATCGACTACCAGATGGGCAACCTGCGCAGCGTGCAGAAGGGCTTCGAGCACGCGGGCGTGACCGACGTCGTCGTGACCGACGACCCCGCGGTCGTCGAGGCCGCCGACGGCGTCGTGCTGCCCGGGGTGGGAGCCTTCCGTGACGCCTCGGCGAACCTGCGCGCGTCGGGTATGTGGGACCTCGTGCGCGAACGCATCGCGGCGGGCGATCCGTTCCTCGGCATCTGCCTTGGCATGCAGCTGCTGGCCGACGTCGGTCTGGAGGACGGCGAGTGGCAGGGGCTCGGCGCGGTGCCCGGCACGTGCGAGCGCCTTGCCGGCGGCGTGAAGGTCCCGCACATCGGTTGGAACACCGTGACGTATCCGACGGCGAGCCGGGTCTTCTCCGGTATCCCGGAGGGCTCGGCGTTCTACTTCGTGCACTCCTACCACCTCGAACCTGCCGATCCATCCTGTATCATCGGTCTGACCGAGTACGGCGTGCGTTTCGCGGCGGCCGTGCAGGCGGGTCCGGCGGCGTACGCGGTGCAGTTCCACCCGGAGAAGTCGTCGGCGCTCGGGCTCAGGCTTCTCGCGAACTTCGGTGCGATCGTGACGGAGGCAGGCCGATGATCATCTTCCCCGCTATCGACATCCTCGACGGCAAGGTCGTCCGTCTTCGGCAGGGCATGCTCGACGCCGTGACCGTCTACAACGATGACCCTGTCGACCAGGCGAAACGGTGGGCCGAGGCAGGGGCCGAGTGGATCCACGTCGTCGATCTCGACGGGGCCGTGACCGGCCACCCGCAGAACCACCACATCGTCGAGCGGATCGTGGATGTCGGCGTTCCGGTCCAGACCGGCGGCGGCGTCCGCTCCATGGAGACGATCGACCGCATGTTCGACGCGGGCGTGCAGCGCGTCGTCCTCGGCACGTCGCTCGTGACCGAGCCGACGCTCGTCGCCGAAGCCTGCGAGAAGCACAAGGGCATCGTGGCGGGCATCGACGCGCGTGACGGCAAGGTCGCGATCTCCGGATGGCGCGAGGGTACGGAGTATGGCGTGCTGGAGCTCGTTCGCGAGCTCGAGCTCCTCGGCATCAAGCGGCTTGCCTACACCGACATCTCCAAGGACGGCATGCAGCAAGGCGTGAACTACGGCGCATACCGCGCGCTCGCGTCGCAGATCGACATCCCCATCGTCGCCTCCGGCGGAGTGAACTCGCTCGGCGACGTCCGCGACCTCGCCACGCTCGGCTCGCAACTCGAGGGCGTCATCATCGGCACCGCGCTCTACACCGGCGCGTTCACCCTCGAGGACGCCATCGCGGCGGGTCACGGAGAGGAGTAGGGTGCTCACCAAGCGCGTCATCCCGTGCCTCGACGTCCACGAGGGGCGCGTCGTCAAGGGTGTCAACTTCGTGGACCTGCGTGACGCCGGCGACCCGGTGGAGCTTGCCGCCGTCTACGACCGCGAGGGCGCCGACGAGCTCGTCTTCCTCGATATCACCGCGACGCACGAGGAGCGGCCGCTGATGCTCGAGGTCGCGCGTCGTGCCGCCGAGGAGGTCTTCATCCCGTACACCGTTGGCGGCGGGATGCGCTCGGCCTCCGACATCCGCGCGATGCTGGCGGCGGGGTGCGACAAGATCTCGATGAATTCGGCGGCGGTCGCCCGGCCCGACCTCATTACCGAGACCGCGCGTATCTACGGGTCGCAGTGCATCGTCGTCGCCATCGACGCGCGCCGCGTGCCCGGCAGCTCGCCCGCCCGTTGGGAGGTCTTCGTCGCCGGGGGGCGGACGAACACCGGTCTCGACGCGGTGGCGTGGGCCGAGGAGGCCGAGCGCCGGGGCGCAGGCGAGTTGCTGCTCACGAGCATGGACCGCGACGGCACCAAGGACGGGTTCGACATCGACCTGACGCGCGCGGTCACCAAAGCGGTCGGCATCCCGGTCATCGCCAGCGGCGGGGCGGGTGAGCTCGACCACTTCGCCGAGGTGGTCATCGAGGCCGATGCGGACGCGGTGCTGGCGGCGAGCGTGTTCCACTTCGGCGAGTTCTCGGTCCGCCAGGTCAAGGAGCGCATGGCATCGCACGGCGTGCCGGTGCGCTTGTAGGGCGGAAGGAAGGGGGTCGCCGTGGCGACCGGAGGGGGTGGGTCCGGGGGCAGGGCGCCCCGGGCGAAGGCCGTGGGACTCGGGCTGATCGCGCCTGCGGCAGGGGCGCTCGTCCGGTGGGCGACGCTCAACGGCGCCATCAACGAGTACCGGGCGTGGGCGAGCGGTGACAACCCGCTCATCAGCGATTACACGCAGGGCATCTTCGGGACGATGGTCGGGGCGGCGTTCTTCCTGTTGCTCGCGATGCTTGGCGTCGTCATCGCCGTCTATGTGGGCCGCGAAGTGATACCCGGCATCGTGACCGGAGTGGGTGCGGGCGTCCTCTACGCACTGGCCGGGACGCTCTACACAGTGAGACTGGAGCGGCTGGCCGTGCCGGCCGACGTCGTCGCGCGGGTGGGCGTCGTCGCCACATGGCTCGGCGCACTCGGGCTCATGATCGTCCCCACGGCGATCGGCGTGGTGCTCGGGACGATCGCCGCCCGTGCGCGCTCCAACAGAGAGGAGCGCTCGGACTGGGCGCCGGTCCCCGTGACGGAAGGTCGACCGAGCGTGGCGCAACTGCAGATGGCACGAGGAGCCGGCGCCGAGGACGAGCCGGTCGAGGACGCAGCGCCCCACGCAGCGCCGGCTACCGTCGCCGCCGAGGAGCGGCGTGCCATGCGCTGTGCGAAGTGCGGCGCCTCCAACGCGCCGTTCCGTACGTCATGTATCGCGTGCGGACGCCCGCTCGGCTGATCGGAGGACGAATGGCGAGGACACTGGGACGGGCGGTGCTTGCGGTGGCGGTAGGTTCTGCGCTCCCGCTGCTCGCCGGCGCGCTCACGTGGCTGCTGCGCGCGGAGGTCGTGAGCGACAGCAGCGGTGAGCGGGCGGCCGCCGCGATCATCATCATGTTCTCGTGGTGGTTCGCCGTCATCCTCGGTGTCGCGCTTACCGTGCGTCTCGGCAAGAGCGTGTGGCTCGGTTGCGCCACCGGTGCCATCGCGGCCGTGCCGATGGCGCTCTCAGGGGCGTTCGGCGCGACCGCGTCCGACGTCACCGCGGTCGGTCTCGGCGACCTGCTTTACGCGGGCGCGGTCGGCGTCCTGGTGCCGGCCGGCGCCGGGCTGGCGCTCGGCTGGCGGATGCTCAAGCGTGACGCCGAGATCGAGGGCAAGCGCGTGGAGCGCGAACGCCGCGCCGCCGAGCACCGCGCGCGAGGGGCAGCCGGCTGACGCGGACGTTGCGGGCCCGTCCGAGGGCGGCGCGCGCGCGAGGTTCCTGCTACTCTCGTCGTGGCGTCTCGGAAAGGACGATCGCGATGGAGCGCGAACGGCACGACCTGCGCATCGCCGACCTCGCATTCGACGAGCGGGGGCTCATCCCGGCCATCGTGCAGCAGCACGATACCGGCGAGGTCCTCATGCTCGCGTGGATGGATGCCGAGGCGCTCGAGCGCACGCTCGATACCGGTCGCGCGTGGTACTGGAGCCGGTCCCGACAGGCGTACTGGATGAAGGGCGAGACCTCGGGTCACGTGCAGGAGGTCGTCGAGGTGCGCTACGACTGTGACGGCGACACGCTGCTCGTGCTCGTGGACCAGCTCGGGCCGGCGTGCCACACAGGGGAGCGCTCGTGCTTCTACCGGACGCTCTACCCGACCGCGGCGCCGCGGGAGCCCGTCTCGCCGCCCGGCGATGAGGACGACCTCCCGCTCTCATGACCGACATCTGACGAGGAGTTGATGCGCGCATGGATCACACCGCCGGTCCTCTCGGCGAACCGACCGTCCCCGCAGCGCCGTCCATCGGCGAGGTCCTCGAAGAGGTCTTCGCCGTGCTCGAGCAGCGCAAGCGCGAGATGCCCGAAGACAGCTACACCGCCAAGCTGCTGCTCGGTCCGCAGGACAAGCTGCTCAAGAAGATCGCCGAGGAGTCGGGCGAGGTCATCATCGCCGCGCGCGACCGCGATGCCGGGCAGCTGCGCTACGAGATCGGCGACCTGCTCTACCACCTGCTCGTCGTGATGGTGCGCGAGGGGCTGACGCTCGACGATCTTGCCGCCGAGATGGCGGACCGTCGGCGTAAGTAGGCGGCGGTGACGGCGGCGCGCGCGCAGCATATCGGCGGGACCGAGATACCGCCGGGGGTGCGGGCCGAGAAGATCGAGCCGCTCTGGAGGCGCGTCGACCGCAACCGCGTCAAGTTCGTGGCGCTCACGCTCGCCTACATCGTGAGCGTCGCAGGGTTCTTCACCGTCATCGCGGTCCTCATCGCGCTGGCGCTCCCGTTCCTCTCCGGCAACCCGTATGCCGCGCTCACCGGTCTTGCGTACGCCAGGATCGTGGCGCGCGTCGTCTTCGTCGTGGCCGCCGGGGCTTGCGCGATCTGGGTAGCGGTGCAGATGGCGCGCTCGGAGCGCTCCCTTCTCGCGCGGCTCGACGCCCGTCGCTCCCCGCAGGGGGAGGACCTCGCCACCAAGGGTGCGCTGAAGGACATGGCGATCGCCGCCGGCTTCGAGCATGCGCCGCAGCTCCACGTGATCGACACCGCCAACGTGAACGCGTTCGCCCTCGGTCGTAGCCCCGACCGCGCGGTGATCGGTGTGACGCGGGGCTTCATCGACAAGCTCTCAGCTGACGACCAGCGAGCGGTCTTCGCCAACCTCATGGCGCGGATCGTCTCGCTCGACACCCTCTGGGCGACGGCGGTCTCCGCGCTCGCGGGACCCATCTGGGCGCTCAAGGAGTACGAGTTCCGCGCGCAGGAGCGCCCGGTGCTGCACGTCAACGGCAGAGAGGTCACCCGCGACGAGGTGCTCCTCGCCACCGGCCGCGCACGCCTCGGCGCGCCGCCGCTGCTCGGCTGGGTATTCCTGTACGGCGCGGTCGTGGTCGTCACCGAGCTGCTCGCGTGGTGGCACCAGGAGTCGGCGTGGGGCGCCGCCGAGAAGGCCGATGCCGAGGGGATGCTGCTGCTCAAAGACCCGCGGGCGATGCTCGACGCGCTCCAGCACGTGCTCGACCGCAACAACCACGTGCCCACTGCGGGCGACGCCTACTCGCAGCTGTTCTTCTGCTGGTCGGGATTCGGTTTCGCGCCGGAGGACGACCCCGAGTACCGGCGGATCTGGCGCCTGAAAGAGGTGCTCGGCACCGAGGGCATGGTGCACCGCCCGCGGCCGAACGTGCCCGCGTGGCCCGGTCCGCCTGCAGCGCCCGTGGCCGAGGCCGCCGCTGCGGCGAGGACGCCGGAGCTGCCTGCC
Organism: Anaerosomatales bacterium; assembly: GCA_030019445.1. GTDB lineage: Bacteria > Actinomycetota > Coriobacteriia > Anaerosomatales > Anaerosomataceae > JASEEU01. The sequence goes on from JASEEU010000007.1 coordinate 71,027, forward strand.
CCGCGACCGGTCGCGACCGAGGTCTCGCGCGGCCCGGACGGCAGGATCGTGCTGCTCGCCGTGACGGCGCTCGCCGCGCTTGCGCTCGATGCGGTCCTCGTCATCGGATGGCGCGAGCTCACATCCTCGGCATGGCTCCTCACGCCGGCGGCGACCGTCCTGCTGCTTGCGCTGCTGCCCGGCGTCGCGTGGGCGGGCTACCTGCTCGCCGCGCAGCGTTCCGGCCCGGCCGAGGCGGTCATGTGGCTGCTCGCCGCGTTCGGGGTGTTCTGTGTGCTCACGCTCGGCTACGGCATCCTCGCGGTCCTCGCGTGGGCCGCGGCAGCCGCGCTCGGGGTCTCGCTCGGCGCCGGTGCCGCACGCCGGGAGTGGCGCGCCGGTCTCGCCGCGGTCGTATCACCCGAGGTCGCCGCGACCGGTGTCGCCTCGCCTGTCGCCGGCGCAGCGGAGGCATCCGGGAGCGCCACGGCGGCCGCGCGTGTCTTCGTGCGCTGCCGTTGGTGCGGGGCGGGCAATGCGCCGCTCAACCGGCAGTGCACCGTGTGTGGGAAGGCGCTCAAGCCGTGAGCGGGCCGACGCGCACACGCCCGGGACGCTTGCGGCGCGTGGCGGTCACAGCCGTGCTCGCCGCTGTGCTCGCGCTGGCGTCCGTCACGCCCGCCGCCGCTGTCGAGAGCACGCTCGAGCGGGCCACGGACGCGGTCGTGGCGATCACGCTCGGCGCCGATCGCGTGGGGACGGGCATCGTGATCGCGGACGATCGCGTGCTCACCGCCGCCCATGTCGCCGACGCGGCGGCAGGCGCCCTGCCGGCGCGGATCCTCGTGCGCGACGCCCTCGTGCCCTACGACGTGCTCGCGATCGACCGCGCGCGCGACCTGGCGCTCCTCGCCGCGACCATCCCCGACGACGTCGAGCCCATCGTCTGGGGGAACAGCGCGCTGCTCGCGCAGGGCGAGGAGGTCGTGGCGCTCGGCTTCCCAATCGGCCTGGAGTCCGTGACGCTCACCAAGGGAGTGGTGAGCTCGCCGATGCAGTTCTTCGAGGGCGACACGTTCGTGCAGACCGACGCCGCCATCAACCCGGGCAACAGTGGTGGTCCGCTCGTGGATACCGAGGGGCGGCTGGTCGGGATCAACGTGGCCAAGGTGGCCGACGTGCAGGTGGACAGCGTGGGCTTCAGCGTGCCCGCGGCCGATGCGCTCCGCTTCCTGCAGCGCGAAGCGCCCGACCTCGCGCTTGTGATCGATCCGGGCGTCTCGTCGGGCATCCCCCGGTGGGCGCTGCCGACGATGGTGGGGCTGCTCGTGGCCGTCCTGGGCGCCATCGCGTTCCTCCGCCTCAAGGAGGTGCGCCGCTCGCGTCGCGAGGGGCGCACGGCGTCGGCGAGGCCGCGCGGCCGTTTTCGCGTGACGACGCCTACCGGCGCTGCCGAGACAGACGTCCGCTTGCCGGCGGTGGCGGGCCTGGCGCCCAACGCCGACATCCGGCTCGCCGGCGAGGGCGTCGCGCCCTATCACGCGCGGTTCACGCCGCTGGGGGCGGGCGTGGAGGTGCGCGACCTCACCGACGGCGAGGGGCTCTACTGCGGGGACCGCTGCGTGCAGACGGTCGTGATAGCCGAGGGAGAGAGCGTGCGCCTCGGCGGTGCGACCGTTACGCTGCTGGCGCTCACGCAACCGCCCGTGCTCGGCGATGCGGGGGATGGGGACGCCCCCGGAGCGTAGTGCGCGGGCGGCACGGCATCGGTACAATGAAGCAGTCTGAGGGGGAGGTTTCGGGGTGCGACGTTCGCGTGTGCTGTGGGCGGTGCTCGCTCTGGGCGCCGTCGTGGCTGCCGGAGGCTATCTCGGCCTGCGCGTCATGGACGTCTCGGCACCGGGCGCGGCTCGCGTCGTGCGTCCCGACATCGACCGTTCGGTCCTTGAGACCGTCACGGTGACCCTGCCCGCACCCCTCGGCCCCGATCCATACGCCGACGGCATCAAGGTCGCGACCTTCCTCGGCGACCACACGCGCGCCTACTATGGCGAGCCACCCGTGCCCGAGCGCCTCGAGCTCATCTGGCGCGCTCGGATCGGCGGCGGGACCACCGGCGGCACCGCCTCGTCCAACGGGGGGATGGTCACCTGGTACGGCACCGGGTGGACCGGCCAGCCCGCGCTCGTGCGGGTGGACGGCAGGCTGCAGGTCGTGATCGGCGGATTCGACCACAACCTGCGTCGCATCGATGCCGAGACGGGCGACACCATCTGGACGTATGAGATGGACGACGTCATCAAGGGGAGCCCGACGGTCTTCACGATGCCCGGCACCGGGAAGCTGGCGGTCGTGTGCGGCTCGCGGCGGGGCTTCCCCCGCGGCATGGGGGACCCGAGCATCGCGCCGGTGCGCTGCGTGGACTTCGAGACGGGCGAGGAGCTCTGGCGCCTTCCGGTGCCGCGCACGCGCTCCTACAGCCGTGACGCCGATGGGAGCCCGCTGCTCGTAGGCGACGTGCTGTACGTCCCGGTCGAGTCGGGCTACGTCTACGCGGTCGACCCGACCACGACGGAGGCATGGAACGGGCATCGCGTGCCTAAGATCCTGGCCGAGCGGCTCCTGCTGGGCGACGAGCGCGCCTCCAGCCACGGCGGGAACCTCGTGCTCGAGTCCTCGCCGTCCATCATCGGCGACACTCTCTACGTGAACTCAGGCGCGGGCCACGTCTACGGCCTGCGGATGCCCGACCTCGAGGTCGTGTGGGACTTCTTCATCGGTTCGGACATGGACGGCTCGCCCGCGGTGACCGCCGAGAACCACCTGCTCATCCCGGTGGAGCAGCAGTACATCCGGGGGAAGGGCGGCGTGTTCGAGCTCGACCCCGCAAAGGACCCTGAAGACGCTGTCGTCTGGTACTTCCCGACGGGTTCGCGCGCGTTCGCCGACTGGCAGGGCGGCGTGATCGGCTCGGCCACCGTGAACGACGCGTACAACCCGGGCGGGCGGCTGCCGAGCCTGGTGGCCTTCTCGGCCATCGACGGCAACGTGTACGTGGTCTCGCGCCACGACCGTGCCGAGAAGAGCGTCGCCGGCCCGGACGGCACGGGGAGCCTGCCGAGCCCGCTGCTCGTCTTCAAGGACGGCATCGGCGGGGCCATCTCCACGCCGATCATCTTCCGTGACCATCTCGTCGCCGCCGGGTACGACGCGCGCGTGCACGTGTATCGGATCACGTACTCGACCGACCAGATGGCCGAGGGCGTGCTCGTGCACAACGCGGCGGGCACGCCGTACCGCGTCGACATCGAAGAGGTGGCGACGTTCACCGGCGGCGGGACCTACGAGTCGACGCCGCTCGTCTGGCAGGGACGCATCTACATCGGCGCGCGCGACGGCTGGTTTTACTGCATCGGCGATCCCGACTACACGAGGCCGACGCCGCCTGAGGTGCCGTAGCGGGTCGCGCGCTTGCGCTTCTCGGCCGCGCGGTGCTATGGTGTCCGGCAACCACACACGTGGCCTGTGACGGGGAAGAGTATCCCGGTCGAGTCGCTTGAGAGAGTCGGGGACGGTGGAAACCCGACGTGACCGATCGGTGAGAATGGGCCCCTGAGGCTTCGGGACAACGGCGACACGCCTACTAGTCCCGACGGGATCCCCGCCGATAGAAGGGGCCGGGTATCGGAGCCGGAAGGTTCCCGTACCGCAGGATTCGAGTGGGCCCGCCGGTCATGGCGGGTCAACAAGGGTGGCACCGCGAGATGACCTCTCGTCCCTTGAGGGACGGGAGGTTTTTGTGTTCTCCGGGCTGCCGAGAAGGGTGGAAGCGATGCTGCTACCAGGCAAGGACGAGTTCGTGCGACTGGCCGCCGACCACGACGTGGTCCCGGTGGCGCGCGAGCTCTACGCGGATCTCACCACGCCCATCTCGGCGTTCCTGTCTCTGGCCGAGGACGCCGAGAACGCCTTCCTCCTCGAGAGCGTCGTGGGCGGGGAGCAGCTGGCGCGCTACTCGTTCCTCGGTATCGGTGGCAGCGCCGTGGTGACGGCGCGCGACGGCGTCGCCACGGTGATGCGCGACGGTCACAGCAAGGACCTGCCGGCGGCCGACCCGCTTGCGGTCGTGGCCGCCGAGCTGCGCGCGGGCACCGTCGCGCACGTGCCCGGCCTCCCGCGCTTCGTCGGCGGCGCCGTCGGCTTCGTCGGCTACGAGGTCGCCGCGGGGTTCGAGCGGGTGCCGCGGCACGACGTGGATGAGATCGGCGCCCCCGATCTGGCTTTCATGCTCACCGACGTCGTCGTCGGCTTCGATCACGCGCGGCGCGTCATGCAGGTGATCGCGCCCACGCGCCCCGGCGATGAGCCGGAGGCCGCGTACGGTGCCGCGGTGGCGCGCATCGACGCGCTGCTGGAGCGGCTGGCCGCGGGACCCGCCGGCGCGTCGCTCGGCGCGGTGGGGACGAGCGCGCCGGTCCCGCTCGTCGAGCGCACGACGCGCGACGAGTTCGTCTCGCAGGTCGTCTCGGCCAAGGAGCACATCGCCGCGGGAGACATCTTCCAGGTGGTCCTCTCGCAGCGCTTCTCGGCGCCCTTCTCCGGCGATGGCGTCGACCTGTATCGCGTGCTGCGCGCAGTCAACCCGTCGCCGTACATGTTCTACATCCGCACGCCCGCCGTGACGCTCGTGGGCTCGAGCCCCGAGCCGCTCGTGCGCGTGGAAGGCGATACGGCACTCACGCGGCCGCTCGCCGGCACGCGGCCGCGCGGCGTCGACCTGGCCGAGGACGGGCGGCTGCGCGCGGACCTGCTCGCCGACGAGAAGGAGCGCGCCGAGCACGTCATGCTCGTCGACCTCGGTCGCAACGACCTCGGACGCGTATGCGTGCCGGGCAGCGTGCGCGTCGACGAGCTCATGGAGGTCGAGTACTACTCGCACGTCATGCACATCGTGAGCAACGTGACCGGCACATTGGCCGAGGGGAAGACGGCGTTCGACGCCCTGCGCGCGACGTTCCCCGCGGGCACCGTCTCGGGCGCGCCCAAGATCCGCGCGATGGAGATCATCCGGGAGCTCGAGCCGGCCGCTCGCGGGCCGTACGCGGGCACCGTGGGCTACGTGGGGCTCGATGGGGCGATGGACATGTGCATCACCATCCGCACGGTGATGCTCGCCGACGGCACGGCGTACCTGCAGTCCGGCGCCGGCATCGTGGCGGACTCCGATCCCGAACGGGAGTACGAGGAGACGCTGCACAAGGCCCGGGCGCTCCACCATGCGCTGGAACTCGCCGAAGGCATGCACACATCTCCCGAAAGCGGGATGGGCGCATGATCCTCGTCATCGACAACTACGACTCGTTCACCTACAACCTCGTGCAGCTCGTGGCCGCGCTTGGGGCAGACGTGCGCGTCGAGCGCAACGACGCGGTGACCGCCGCGCAGGTGGTCGCGATGTCCCCGGCGGGCGTCATCGTCTCGCCGGGCCCCGGCCTGCCCGCCGACGCGGGCGCGTCGGTGGAGGTCGTACGGGCGGCTGCCGGGGCGGGGATCCCCGTGCTCGGCGTCTGTCTCGGCCACCAGGCGATCGCCGAGGCGTTCGGCGGGCGCGTCGTCCGCGCGCCGCGTCCGGTGCACGGCAAGACCGCCGATGTCTTCCACAGCGGCGAGGGCCTGCTCGCCGGGATGCCGAACCCGTTCACCGCCACGCGCTACCACTCGCTCGTGGTCGACCTGCCGAGCCTCCCGCTCGAGCTGGAGGTGACCGCGCGCACCGAGGACGGCCTCGTGATGGCGATGCGCCACCGCAGCCTGCCGGTCTACGGCGTGCAGTTCCACCCGGAGAGCGTGCTCACGCCCGAGGGCGTCACGGTGCTGGAGAACTTCCTCGCGCTCGCGGGGGAACTGTCTGATGCCGAGGGGGCGGCGCCGGCGGACCCCATCCCCGACGCCGCGGCCCGCGCCGCTGTCTCGACGCTGCCGGCCGCCATCGACCGCGCGGTCGCCGGGCACGACCTCACCGAGGACGAGGCGCACGCGGTCATGGGGCTCATCATGGACGGCGAGGCCACGAGCGCGCAGATAGCCTCGCTCGTGACGGCCATCCGCATGAAGGGTGAGACCGCCGATGAGATCGTCGGCTTCGCGCGCGCCATGCGGGAACGCGCGACGCCCGTGCGCCCCACGGTGGGAGGCTACATCGACACCTGCGGGACCGGCGGCGACGGGCTCGCCACCTTCAACGTCTCGACCGCCGCGGCCTTCGTGGTGGCGGGCGCGGGCGTGCCGGTCGCCAAGCACGGCAACCGCGCGGTCTCGTCGCGAGCGGGCAGCGCGGACGTCCTGGAGGCGCTCGGCGTGCGGATCGACCTCACGCCGCAGGAGATGGCGCGCTGCGTGGATGAGGCGGGCCTCGGCTTCTTGTTCGCGCAGGCGCTCCACGCGAGTATGCGCCACGCCGGCGGTCCGCGTCGTGAGATCGCCATCCGCACGGTCTTCAACATCCTCGGCCCGCTCACCAACCCCGCCGGGGCGTCGCGTCAGGTGCTCGGCGTGTACGACCCCGCGCTCGTGCCGGTGATGGCCGAGGTGGCGTCGCGTCTCGGCGCCGAGAAGGTCCTCGTCGTGCACGGTCATCCCGGTATGGACGAGGTCTCGGCGTCCGGCCCCACCGAGGTCGCAGAGGCGACGGCGGACGGCGTGCGGCTCTACGCCGTGACGCCCGAAGCGGTGGGCATCGCGCGCGGCTCGCTCGCCGATCTTCTCGGCGGGACGGCCGAGGAGAACGCGGCGGTGATGCGCGCGGTCCTCGGCGGCGAGCACGCGGGAGCGCGCGACGTCGTCCTGATGAACGCCGCGGCTGCCCTCGTGGCGGCGGGCGCTGCCGATGACTTCGCCGCGGGCGTCGTGCTCGCGCGCGCGTCGATCGACACGGGCGCCGCGCTTGGCAGGCTCGAGGCGCTCGTCACCGTCAGCAACCGCCTCGCGGCACAGCGCGAGACGGGCGGGGAGGTGAGCGCGTGAGCTTCCTGGAGACGATCGTGGGGCGGCGGCGCGAGCGCGTGTTGGCCGAGTACGGCAGGCTGTCGCCGGCCGACCGCGAGCGGCTGGCGTGCTGCGCGCGGCCGGTGCGCGACTTCGCCGCCGCACTGCGCGACCGGGTCGACGTCGCCGTGATCGCCGAGGTGAAGAAGTGCTCGCCGAGCGCCGGGGCCATCGCGCCTGAATGCGAGGCGTCCAAGCAGGCGCTCGCATACCAGTACGGTGGGGCGGCCGCGGTCTCGGTCCTGACCGAGCCGTCGGTGTTCGGCGGAAGCTTCGCCGACCTCTCGGACGTGGCCGATGCCGTGGACGTCCCCGTGCTCTGCAAGGATTTCGTGGTCGACCCCGTGCAGCTGTTCGTGGCGCGCGGGCACGGCGCGGACGCGGTCCTGCTCATCGTGAGCGTGCTCGGCCGCCTCACGCGCGAGTACGCGGACGTGGCCGAGACGCTCGGCCTGACGCCGGTCGTGGAGGTCGTGCACGAAGACGAGCTCGACATCGCGCTGGGCGTGCGTGCGGGAGTCATCGCGGTGAACAGCCGCGACCTGCGCACGCTCGAGGTCGACCGCGATCGGGCGCGCGCGGTGATGGAGGCCACGGAGCGTTTCGATGTGACGCGCATCGCCGCCAGCGGGGTGCGCACACGTGCGGATGTCGAGGCGGCCGCCGAGATGGGAGCTCACGCCGTGCTCGTCGGCGAGACGCTCATGCGCGCGCCGTTCCCGGAGGAGATGGTGGGGGAGCTGACGGGCGTCGAGCGGATCGCGCCCGAGGTGGACGAGTGAGCACGCGGCGGCCGTTCGGCCAGCCGCCGAGGTTTCGGGGCGACGCCCCGGGAAGGGAGCACGATCATGGGTAGCGACAAGACGAGGTTCGGGCTCGATGAGACCAGGATCCCCGAGGCCTGGTACAACGTGATACCCGACCTGAAGACTCCGCCGGCCCCGCCCAAGGTGGTCACGCCCGACGGCACGGAGCTCGGACCGGACCAGATCGGCGAGGTCATGGCCTCGCTATTCCCGATGGAGTGCCTCAAGCAGGAGTCCTCGCCGGAGCGTTGGATCGACATCCCCGGCGCGGTCATCGACGTCTACAAGACGTACCGTCCCTCGCCGCTTCTGCGCGCGCGACAGCTCGAGCGCGTGCTCGGCCTGCCCGAGGGCATCAAGATCTTCTACAAGTACGAGGGCGTGAGCCCGGCGGGGTCGCACAAGCCCAACACCGCCATCCCGCAGGCGTACTACAACAAGCAGGAAGGCATCACCAAGATCTCCACCGAGACCGGCGCGGGCCAGTGGGGCAGCGCGCTCTCTATCGCCGGCGCGCTCTACGGCATCGACGTCGAGGTCTACATGGTCAAGGTCAGCTACGAGCAGAAGCCGTACCGCCGCATCCTCATGGAGACGTACGGCGCCACCGTTCATGCGTCACCCACGAACCTGACCGACGCGGGGCGCCACGTGCTGGCCATGGACCCGGACTCCACCGGCTCGCTCGGCATCGCGATCTCGGAGGCGGTCGAGGTGGCCGCCAAGAACCCCGACACCCACTACTCGCTCGGCTCCGTGCTCAACCACGTCTGCCTGCATCAGACGGTCATCGGGCTCGAGGCCATCGAGCAGATGGCGCTCGCCGACGAGGAGCCCGACGTGGTCATCGGCTGCGTGGGCGGCGGCTCCAACTTCGCCGGACTCGCGTTCCCGTACTACCACCGCAAGCTCGAGGGCAAGAGCAACGCGCGGTTGCTTGCGGTCGAGCCCAAGGCGTGCCCGACGCTCACCGCAGGTGAGTACCGCTACGATTTGGGCGATGAGGCGGGCATGACGCCGCAGATGCTCATGTACACGCTCGGCCATGACTTCGTGCCCGCCGGCATCCACGCGGGCGGTCTGCGCTACCACGGCGATTCGCCGCTCGTGAGCCAGCTCGTGCACGAGGGCGAGGCCGAGGCGGTCGCGGTGCACCAGACCGCGTGCTTCGAGGCGGCGGTGCAGTTCGCGCGCGCCGAGGGGATCCTGCCGGCGCCCGAGTCGAGCCACGCGATCCGCGCCGCCATCGACGAGGCGCTCGCCGCGCGGGAAGCGGGCGAGGACCGCGTCGTCCTGTTCAACCTGTCCGGTCACGGCCACTTCGATCTTGCCGCGTACGAGGCGTACAACGCCGGTGCGCTGCAGGACTACGACTTCGCCGCCGGCACCACGCTCTGCGAGGAGTAGGGTGACTCGAACGCGCATCAAGATCTGCGGGCTCACCACTCCCGAGGACGCGCTGTCGGCGGTCTCGGCAGGCGCCGACGCCCTCGGGGTGGTGCTCGCCGCGAGCCCGCGCGAGGTCTCGATCGAGCAGGCCTCGTGCGTGTTCGCACGCATCCCGCCGTTCGTGACGCGCGTGGGCGTCTTCGTGGACGCGCGGCCGGCGTTCGTGGCCGAGGCGGCCGAGGTGCTCGGGCTGCACCTCGCGCAGTTCCACGGCGACGAGTCGCCGGAAGCGTGTGCGGCAGCCCCCGTGCCGGTCGTCAAAGCGGTGCGGGTGGCCGAGACGACCGATGTCGCCTCCGCGCTCGAGCCCTATCGCGACGCGGCAGCGGCCTTCCTGCTCGACACGTACGTCCCCGGCGCTCCGGGCGGCACCGGCGTCGCCTTCGACTGGAAACGCGCCGGGGAGGCGCCCGCATGGGCCAGGACCGTCCTGGCGGGCGGCCTCACGCCCGTCAACGTGGCCGATGCCATCCGCACGGCGCGGCCGTACGCCGTGGACGTCTCCTCGGGGGTCGAGGAGCGTCCGGGCCACAAGGACGCGCACGCCATCCGCGCGTTCGTCGCAGCTGTCCGATCCGCCGATGAGGAGGAACCTGATGTCTGACGTGCTCCTGCCCTCCGCCGAGATGGCGTACGCGAGCCCCGACGCGAGCGGCTTCTTCGGCCCCTACGGGGGGACGTTCGTGCCCGAGACCGTCATGCCGGCGCTCGCCGAGCTTTCGGCAGCCTACGACGAGGCCTCGGCCGATCCCGCCTTCCGCGAGGAGCTCGCCTACCTTCTCGGCGACTACGTCGGCCGTCCGTCGCCGCTCTACCGCGCCGACCGGCTCGCCGGGGCGGTCGGCCTCGGGCGCGTCTACCTGAAGCGCGAGGACCTCAACCACACGGGTGCGCACAAGATCAACAACACCATCGGCCAGTGCCTGCTCGCCCGGCGCATGGGCAAGCGCCGCGTGATCGCCGAGACGGGCGCCGGCCAGCACGGCGTGGCCACCGCCACCACGGCGGCGCTCATGGGGCTCGAGTGCGCGGTCTTCATGGGCACCGAGGACATCCGTCGCCAGGCGCTCAACGTCTACAAGATGCGGCTGCTCGGCGCCGAGGTCGTGGGCGTCGACGAAGGCAGCGCCACGCTCGCCGACGCCGTCACCGCGGCGCTGCGCCACTGGGTGGAGCGCGTGGACGACACCTTCTACGTCATCGGCTCGGCGGTGGGGCCGCATCCCTACCCGGTCATGGTGCGCGACTTCCAGAGCGTCATCGGCACGGAGACGCTCGCGCAGCTGGCCGAGAAGGACGTCGGGCACGTGGACGCGGTCGTGGCGTGCGTGGGCGGTGGGTCCAACGCCATCGGCATGTTCTACCCCTTCCTGCGCGACGTGCCCGAGGGCGAGCGGCCGCTGCTCGTAGGGGCCGAGGCGGCCGGCCTCGGCATCGAGACGCCCCGGCACGGTGCGGCGCTCACCAAGGGCTCGCCCGGCGTCATGCACGGCTTCTACAGCTACCTGCTGCAAGACGAGGCGGGGAACCCCCTGGAGGCGTACTCGATCTCGGCGGGGCTCGACTATCCGGGCGTCGGCCCGGAGCACAGCCACCTCAAAGACGCGGGGCTCGTGCGCTACGACGCCGTGAGCGATGCCGAGGCGCTTGAGGCGTTCGCGCTGCTCACCCATACCGAAGGCATCATCCCGGCTATCGAGAGCAGTCACGCCCTCGCGCTGCTGCCGCGCCTGGCCGCAGAGCTCGGGCCCGACGCCACGGTCGTCGTGAACGTCTCCGGCCGCGGCGATAAGGACATGGACATCGTGCGCGAAGCCGGTCTCGGTGCCTGAGCGGGCCACATCGCGCCTGACCGCGGCGTTCCGGCGGGGCCGGCCGGCGCTCGTCGCGTACCTCATGGCGGGCTACCCGGACCGCGCGGGCTCGCTCGCCGCGCTGCGGGCGACGGCGGCGGCGGGCGCGGACGTCATCGAGCTGGGCGTGCCGTACGGCGACCCGCTCGCCGACGGTCCGGTGATCGCCGAGGCCGCACGCGTGGCGCGCGAGGCCGAGACGGGATTCGGCCTGGCGCATGCGCTCCAGGTGGCCGAGGCGTTCGGTCGCGACCCGGGAGTGGAGGAGCCGCCGCCGGTCGTGGTCATGACGTACCTGAACCCGCTCATGCGGTTCGGCCTTGCGCGAGCCGCCGAGCGGATGCGCGAAGCGGGGGTCGCGGGCGTCATCGTCCCGGACATGCCGCCGGAGGCCGCCGCGCCGTGGCTCGCGGTCGCCGACGGGGTCGACACCGTCTTCCTGGCGGCGCCGACATCCACGCCCGAGCGCCTCGCGGTGGTGACGAGCGCCTCAGCGGGCTTCGTGTACTGCGTGAGCAGCCTCGGCGTGACCGGCGAGCGCGCCGAGGTGGCGGCGGGCGTGGGGGAGCTCGTCGGGCGGATCCGCGAGCGGACTGGGCTGCCGGTGGCGGTCGGCTTCGGCGTGGGCTCGGCCGAGCAGGCGGCCGAGGTCGCCCGCATCGCCGATGGCGTCATCGTCGGGAGTGCGCTCGTCAGACGTCAGGACGACGCCGCGAGACTCGGCGCGTTCGTCGCACAGCTGGCCGAGGCGGTGCACGGGGCGAGAAGCGCCTGAAGACCCCGCTCGACCCCTCGAGACACCGTTCATCGCCGACTTTCCGGCAGACGGCGCT
>JASEEU010000008.1 GCA_030019445.1 Anaerosomatales bacterium
GCCGCCTCATGTCAGGCGGCCGGGCCTTCGTACACCACTACCGGGGACGTTAACATTCAATCAACCGTAGTAACCGTAGTAAGGCTGTGGAGATTGTGAATACCGCCCATTAGTCCAGGTGGGGTCCCGCGTATCTACTGTGGACGAGCCTGTTGAAAGAACGGGCCGTTTCTCCACATATCAACAGCACCTCGGATCCATCCACAGGACGGGCCCGTTATCCCCAAGCGATACCACCTTTCTCCACACCATTGTCCAGAACGACCTGGTTCCGTCTAGTTCCTCTGCTTGATGAGGTTCGTCAATGCTTGTACCTGGTTGTACACCTCGCGCTGCTCATTCATGAGCTTCTGTATCTTCGCTGTCGCGTGCATGACCGTCGTGTGGTCGCGACCACCGAATTCTGCACCGATGCGGGGTAGAGAGAGATCAGTCAGTTCCCGGGCGAGGTACATCGCTATCTGCCGAGGGAATACGATCGCCTGGCTTCGCTTGTTGCCCGTGAGTTCACCTTTCGTGATCCCGTAGTGTTTACAGACCTCTTGTTGGATCACCGCGACGGAGATCGGCTTCAGGGAGCGCTCCGGGAAGATATCCTTCAGGACGCTCTGCGCGATCTCGAGGTCGATCGGGTGCCGCGTCAGCGAGCTGAAAGCGACGATGCGGATCAGAGCCCCTTCGAGTTCTCGGATGTTCGACGCTATCCGACCCGCCACGAAGCTGAGCACCTCATCAGGGATAGACAGCGATTCAGCTTCGACCTTCCGCCGGAGGATGGCGATCCGGGTCTCGAGGTCCGGCGGCTGGATATCGGTGATCAACCCCATCTCGAACCGACTCCGGAGACGGTCTTCAATGCTGCCGATATCCTTCGGTGGTCTGTCCGAAGAGAGAACGATCTGCTTACCCGCCTGCTGCAAGGTGTTGAACGTGTGGAAGAACTCCTCCTGGGTCCCCTCTTTGCCCGCGAGGAACTGGATGTCATCCACGAGCAAGACGTCGTTCTGCCGATATGAACGGCGGAACCCCTCGATTCGGCTCTTGCTTCGATCACCGATCGAGTTGATGAAGTCATTGGTGAACTGCTCGGTAGATACATACTTAACACGCAGGTGCGGGAAGCTCGTGTGGACGTAGTGACCGATAGCCTGCAGGAGGTGCGTCTTACCGAGCCCGACACCACCGTAGATGAAGAGCGGGTTGTATGCGCCGCCCGGAGTCTCTGCGACGGCAAGAGCCGCGGCGTAGGCGAACCGGTTCGATGACCCCATCACGAACGAGTCGAACGTGTACTTCGGGTTGAAGTCGCCGGCGGAGGCTTCCTGGACGCGGCGCTGTTCAGCCTGCTCGAGATCGGGGATGGCAACGGTCTCAGGAGGCTGGGGCACAGCCGGGGCGTCCCCGGACACGCGGAACGATACCGAGAGGGGATGACCGGTGACCTGCGTAAGGGCCGATACGAGCAGGCCCGCATAGCGAGACTCCAGCCAGTCGCGGGCGAAATCGTTCTGCACCGACACGATGAAGGTGTCGTCGATGATGCCGAGAGGGGCCGTGTGCTCGAACCATGTCTTGAAGGTCGGAGTGTTCAGTTCCTGGCGGATGACGTCGAGGGTGTCGTCCCAGACCTGCTGTACTTCCATGAGATGCACTTCCTATCCCTTGAAGATCGAGTCGAGACACTGCACCCCGTACGACGTGAGCGCGCGCTTGCCTGATTCATCGGAGGTCATGAGACCTGAGTCCTCCAGAGCGGCGAGATCCCGGTACGCCGTGGAGAGGCCGACGCCGAGTTCACGAGAGACCGCTGAAGGGCCGACAGACCCCAACTCCATGGTGAGCGACAAGACCTGCTTCTGCCGGGTCGTGAGCGATGGCAACTCGAACACCGGCTGGCGGCCCTCGGCAACGGGCGACTCCGGTGGCTGCTGTGCTGCCGGTCCGGCCATGCGCAGGGTGACGACCGTACCGCGCTCCAGGTTGTCCTCCACGACGATCGAGCCGCCGGAGAATCCAAGGCACTCCTTCGCGACGGGAAGCCCCGAACCGACGCCTTTGATGACGTGCTTCATCTCGTCGGTCGCGGTGGTGAAGCCCGGCTGGAACGCCCGGTCCTTGTCGGTGATCCCGGGGCCCTGGTCGGCGAAGCGGATGGTGGCCCCGTCGTCGAGCACCGACACCACCACCTCCGAGAAGTATGCATGTATGAAGTTCTCGACCACTTCCCGGATCACGGTGTATGGGACGGCTCCCCCCGCCTCATGGGAAAGCTGGTAGGTCCGAGAAGCAAGCGCCTCGATGAGCGCGCGCGGCGAGTCTCCGCGGACGTCTTCGACACGGGGCGAAGACGTGAGGGAATCATAGACGGCGATGCGTGCGGCAGCCTGCCGCAGAGGCGGAAGCTCCGCAGCCGGCCCGGCGGGGCCGTGCGTGAGCGCGCCGGTGGTGGCCGGCCGCCCCGCAGTGTTCCCGAAGAAAGTCTTCATCGTCCCCCTCGACGCTCGAGAAGCTTCAGCCACACAGTTTCATCCACAGCCCCCAAGGCTGAGGCGATACGAAAAACACCTGGTCAAAGGTGGAGCGGCCGACCCTCTCCCAGCGCTTGAGGGAGGAGGTGTGAAAGGCTGCACGCTGGCGTTTCCCGAGTTATCCACAGCCATTTCCACAATTGTGGAAATGCCGACCGACCACGCGTTCGACGGGCGCATGAACATGCAGGTAACGCATGTTCAAGGCAGGCGAAGGGCTTTCCCAGACCGTCCCGACCGTGATCGGGGGCCGGCGTCGCTGTGGACACTGTGCATATCCTAGCGAGACCACCGCGGAAGCCTGTGGAAAACGTGGCAGCCACCACGCATGATCGGCGTCAGCACGTCTCCGCATAGCCATTAACCAGGCATTTTTCAGAGTTCACGTGCCAGCTCGGAAGCTGACTGGATGGCGCCGATTCTAGCAAAGGACCCAGCCGGTCACAACGCGGCAGAAAGGGTTATCCACAGGCTGGGTACGATTGAATCCTGGGTTTTCCACAATGTCCACAGATTTGGGACTTTTTTCGGTCATGGACCAGGAAAGGACGAGCGCGTCACCGGCTCGATCTTGGCGCCTGGCGCGTTGACACTCGCTTCAGGCCGCCGGTATAATCACCGGGCTTGGCGTCCGATCGGCCAGGCAGGCGAGGACGCCCATGAACGGAGGACGACGTGAAGCGCACGTATCAGCCCAATAACAGGAAGCGAGCCAAGACGCACGGCTTCCGCAAGCGCATGTCCACGCGCGGAGGACGCGCGATCATCGCGGCGCGGCGCCGCAAGGGTCGCAAGACCCTCTGTCCGAGCGCGGCCTAGCGCACGCGGCCCATGGGGCCGAACCGATGAGCACGATCACCTCCCCAGGGGACATCGACCGGCTCTTCAAGGAGGGCGCACGCGCCTCGCAGGCCCACGCGGTGGTCATAGCGATCCGCACCGAAGAACCACGCGACCCGGACGGGCGCGTGGTTTTCGTTGCCGGCAAGAAGCTCGGTGGTGCAGTCGTGCGCAATCGGAGCAAGCGGGTCCTGAGGGCCGCGTTGGCGCGTCTGGGCGGCCCATGGCCCGGCTGGGACGTGGCACTCATCGCGAGGCGGGGCGCCGGCGACCTTCCTCCACACGATCTCGACGCGGAGCTCGGGGCGGCCCTCCGGAGAGTCGGGGTGGTCCCGACGTGAAGAACCCCGCCGTGACCGTGCTCGTGCTCGTCATACGGGCGTACCGGCGCTTCATCTCGCCGCTCTTCCCGCCCACGTGCCGGTTCTACCCTACGTGCTCCTCCTACGCCGTGACCGCGCTGGAGAAGCACGGGTTGCTCCGCGGAGGGTGGATGGCCCTGCGGCGGATCGGGCGGTGCCACCCGTGGAACCCAGGCGGCTACGACCCCGTGCCGTAGCGTTGGCGCAGAAAGGCGCATATCATACTGTGGATACAGAGTCGGCGACCCCCGGGATGGATCACCCCGGCGTGGATCTCTCGGAGCACCCCCGGCTCGCCCGCGGATTGAGGAGGTAGTGCGACGGTGAGCAGCGTGCTCGCACCCATCGAGAACATACTGTTCGAAGCCCTGCAGTTCTTCTATGGCTGGGTGAGCGACTACGGCGTCGCGATCGTCATCCTGACCATAGCCATCAGGATCGCGCTGTTCCCGCTGACACAGAAGCAGACAAAGTCGATGTACGAGATGCAGCGGATCCAGCCCAAGATCAAGGAGCTTCAAAACAAGTACAAGAACGACAAGCAGAAGCTCCAGGAGGAGACGCTCAAGTTCTACCAGGAGAACAAGGTGAACCCCTTCGGCGGCTGTCTGCCGCTGCTCCTGCAGATGCCGATCTTCTTCGCCCTCTTCCGGATGCTGGGGAGCACGGGAGGGGACACCGGGGCGTTCATCCAATATCTGGAAGGCCTACCCCCGGCGGCGGCCGAGGCGGCGAAACGGTTCTGGATAATCCTTCCAGACCTGACCCAGTCTCCGAGCCAGGTCTTCTCGGCGGACGGTCTTCTCAGCGCACTCCCCTACATCATCTTCGTCGCCCTGTTCGGCTTGAGCATCGTCGTGCCGCAGCTGCTGCAGCCAGGCGAGAAGCAGCAGAAGACGATCGGCATCTACATGGGAGTCCTCATGCTGTGGTTCGGCTGGATCACTCCCGCCGGCGTACTCGTGTACTGGGTGACGCAGTCGCTGCTGCAGGTGGCCCAGCAGCAGTTGACAATTCGCTACTACAAGCACCAGACGACCGAGTAGCTGATCTCCGTGGTCCGCAGAGGGCTGCGATGCACCAACGCGAAGGAGAGTCACGATGATCAGAGAGACCATCAAAGAGGGGCCGTCGGTCGCTGAGGCCCTGGACGCGGCTCTTGAAGAGATGGGAGTCCAGCAGGACGCGGTCGCTTACGAGGTCCTCGAGGAGCCCGGCCGCGGGGTCTTCGGACGCAAAGGCAGGGACGCCAAGGTCCGCGTGTGGTTGACTGAGGAGTACGTAGCCGAACTCGAGTCGGCCGGCGAGAACGATGAGGACGAAGGTGACGAGTCGTTCGAGCCGACGACGGGCGAGGACGGCGGAGAGCGGCGCGGCTTCGAAGCGACAGAGCCGAGCGAGCTCTCAGAGGACGAGATCGACCAGATCGCCGACGAGGCTGTCGCAGTCCTCAACGAGATTCTCGCATGCTTCCAGCTCGCTCCTGAGATCGAGGAGTATGAAGGAGACGAGGGCGAGATCATCCTTGACATCGTCGGCGATGACCTCGGGATTCTCATCGGCAGGCACGGGCGGACGCTCGAGGCGCTTCAGACCGTCGTGTCATCGATTACGAACCGCCGGATCGAGCGGCGCTTCCCTGTCGTCGTTGACGTCTCCGGGTACAAGTACCGTCGCCGCCTGAAGATCGAAGAGATCGCCAAGCGCGCTGCGGATCGTGCGAAGCGACAAGGACGGCCGGTCTCGCTGCGGCCCATGAGCAGCTTTGAGCGGAAGGTCGTCCATGTGGCGCTCCGCAACGACCGACGTGTAACGACCGCAAGCGAGGGGGAGGAGCCCTTCCGCTGCGTCGTGATTGATCCGGGGAAGTGAACGGGCGTCCTGAGGATGTCTGAAGAGTGGCCCGGAAGGGGCGGCGTATTCGCCGCCCCTTCTGCCGTTCGGCGTACGGAGGTCGACGCCTCCGGGGACGATGCCAAGACTCGACCAATCATGGAGTCTTGGCAGGAGTCCACGTTTGACGCGTAGCGCGACTGGACTGCCAGCGCGTAGCCGTGAAGGTTTCACGTGAAACCATGAAGCCACAGAGACGAGGCGCCCTCTGGGCACGCGCTGTGCGCCCGCCTGAGGCACTGTGGGCATGGAGTCGCCACCAGATTGCCGCGACACGGGCGCCAAACGCCACTGCCGCATCGCGCACAGCGGAAACCGGGTCGTGTGGCCAGCACGGCGCACGCGCCGACGGTGCCGTGACGCTGGCTCGCGGGGAGGCGGAGCGGTCGGTCCCGGTAGGCGTCGACCGGAGTGAGCGCAGCTGACCCGACGGAGCAGTCGGACTTCGGGTGCCCCAAGCAAGGGGTCGAGTCTGGTCGGCAGTGTTCGGCGGGATCGACTGGCGATCGGACAGAGAACATTGCACTGTGGTCGAAGTCACGCGACAAGGGCGCTGCGCGCCGTGCACGCGACCTCCTTGTGCCGAAGCGGCGGATACAGCAGAATGTTTCACGTGAAACATCTCTCACCGACACCAGGCCCTCCCCTTCTGCCCGAGGCGATCAGGGACGCCCTCCGCGCAGTCGATGTGTCGTGTGATATCGCTCAGGCGCGACTCCTTGCCGACCACTCAGCCGCGGTCGTCCGAGCCAACACCACGATGAACTTGACGCGGATCACGGACAACGCGTCGATGCTCGTCGGGCATATCGTGGATTCATCGCTGGGTATGCGCGAAGTCGACCAGTGTCCCGCAGGCAGACTGGTCGATCTCGGCTCGGGAGCTGGGTACCCTGGCATAGTGCTTGCGATCCTCACCGGCCGGCCGACTACGCTGGTCGAGTCGGTCAAGAAGAAGGCGGCATTCCTTCACGAGTGGGTCACAGGAGCCGCGCTGGACATCGACGTCCGGGCACAGCGGGCGGAGGAGGTGGCACTGGAGGACCCATGCGGCTTCGCGGTGGTGACCGCGAGGGCGGTGGCGCCCCTTGCGTCGCTGACAGAACTCGCGGCTCCGCTGCTGCTGCGCGGGGGAAGGCTGGTCGCATACAAGGGTCAGCCTGGCGCCGCCGAGTTGGCCGCGGGAGACAAGGTCGCAGCGATCGTGGGTATGCGAGTGCTCGGGCTGAGTCGCCTCCCGGCGCCGGAGTCGCTCGGGGAGCGTTGCCTGGTCGTGTATGAGAAGGTAGGCAGCCCCTCGATCCCCCTGCCTCGGCGCAGCGGATCCGCGCAGCGGAGACCGCTGGCCGAGTGACTCTTCTCGGGCAGGTCGGACATCATCTATACTGGGCGGAGTAACCTGGGAGGAGGACTCGTGGACGAAAGCGTGGGTGGCCTCTCGGCCAGTCGCCGCGCCAAGGTGCTGGCGGTCGTGAACCAGAAGGGCGGCGTCGGCAAGAGCACGACCGCAGTCAATCTCGCAGCGGGGCTCGGAGAGCTCGGGCGCAAGACACTTCTAGTCGACCTTGATCCACAGGGAAACGCCACATCCGGGTATGGGCTGGACAAGAACCAGCGCGAGATGTGCATCTACAACGCGCTGCTGTCGGATACGCCGCTTGAGAGCTTGATCGAGCCGGTAGAAGTCGAACATGTGTTCGTCGTCCCAGCGACGATCCAACTCGCCGGGGCGGAGATCGAACTGGTGTCGACGATGAGCCGTGAGTCTCGTCTCCGGCGGATCCTTGAGCCGGTGGTCAACGACTTCGACTTCGTGCTCATCGACTGCCCACCGTCCCTCGGCCTCCTGACGATCAACGCGCTCACCGCTGCTGACGGCATCATCATCCCTGTTCAGTGCGAGTATTACGCCCTCGAGGGGCTGTCGAAGCTGCTTGAGAGCGTCAGGCTGGTGAAGACGCACCTCAACCACGATATCGAGGTGTTCGGCGTGCTCATGACCATGTTCGATGCGCGCACGAACCTCTCGGCGCAGGTGGTTGCCGAGGTCAAGGACTTCTTCGACGAGAAGGTCTTCTCAACAGTGATACCGCGGACGGTGAGGCTGTCCGAGGCGCCGAGCTTCGGCCAGCCGGTGACCATCTACGACTCATCGGGTCGCGGTGCCGGGGCATATCGGAGACTAGCCGAGGAAGTGGTCAGCCGTGTCTAAACGAGGACTGGGCAAGGGACTGTCGGCGCTCATCCCGGGGGCGACACAGGAGGTCACCGGGGGCGAGTTGCATGATCTCCCCATCGAGCTGCTCTCGCCGAACCCCGATCAGCCGCGGACGGCCATGGACGAGACCCACATCGAGGAGCTCGCGGACTCGATAAAGAAGGTCGGGGTCCTGCAGCCGATCATCGTCCGCCCGCACGGCGAAGGCTACCAGATCATCGCAGGGGAGCGGCGGTGGAGAGCAGCGAGGTCGGCCGGTCTCGCTAGCGTCCCGGTGCGCATCATGAGCATATCGGAGACGGAGTCGCTGGCATTGGCGCTGATCGAGAACCTGCAGCGCGAGGACCTGAATCCCATCGAGGAGGCGCGCGGCTACCGCAAGCTGCTCACGGAGTTTGACATGACCCAGGCACAGCTCGCGGACCAGGTCTCCAAGTCCCGCTCTGCGGTGACGAACACCTTGCGGTTGCTGGATCTCCCCGAAGAGGTGCAGGACCTCATGTACGACGGCAAGCTCAGCGCGGGGCACGCGCGGGCGGTCCTGTCGGTCACAGGGGAGGAGACGCGCATCAAGCTCGCGCAGAAGATCGTCGAACAGGGACTGTCGGTGCGTGAAGCCGAGAACCTGGCACGCCTCTACGCGGCGGGCCAGACCGAGCGACCGCCGAGGCCGGTGACCCCGAAGTCATACAAGGTCGTCGCCCGCAAGCTGCGCCGGCTTCTTGACACGAATGTCCGGGTGCGGCAGACGGCGAAGAAGGGGAAGATCGAGATCGACTTCCAGGGGGAGCAGGAACTCGAACGCATCTTCCGCGCGCTGACCGAGGGCGAGATAGCCGGAGGAGGCCGGGCCTGATGGGACGCAAGCTGGAATATTTTGCCATAGGACTGATCATCGGAGCGGTCGGAGGAGTGGTGATCGGTCTGCTGTTCGCGCCTGACAGCGGCGCGCGCACCCGACGGCGCATCGCAAACGAAGCGCTCCGAGTCGCGGATGTCGCGCGTGGGATCGCTGAGCGCGCCGAGCAGACCGCCGAGGTGGTAGGGGAGCGAGTGGATCACTACCTTGGCCGAGACGAGCAGGTCGCATGGCGCAAGGTGCGCGAGCTCCGGGAAGGGGTGCAGCGGTACTCCCGGACCGTGATGTCCTCCTGATGTCAGAACGTCAGTGCATGCTGGTCCCGCTCCCGGGACGGAGGGATTCGTGGGACTGCATGTAGCGATCGGCAGGGCCAACACCGGCAAGACCGGCCTCGTGCTCGAGGCTGTTCGATCAACGCTGCGCTCGGGCGCCCGGGCACTGCTTGCGCTGCCCACAAGACCGGACGTCCTGAGGGCGCGTGACGAGTTCTCTGATGCCGCCCCGCTCGGCCTCGAGGTCTCCACGCTCGACGCGGTCCTGGACGGGACGTGGTCTCTGCTGGGGGATGGAAGGACGGTCGTGGGACCGGTCGAGCGGCGCGAGCTGCTCACATCCGCGCTCACGGCGGTAGACCCCGGTGCGCTCGGCGGCGGCGCGCGGACGCGCGGCTTCGTCGGTGTGCTCGCCTGGGCGGTAGCGCATGACGGCGCGGAGGGCCGCAGCGCGGCCGCCACAGCGCCCGTGTCGCGCGATCTCGCCGCAGTCATCCGCCGGTACGCCCGGATCTTGCGCGAGCGCGGTCTGATCGAGCGTGCCGATGCGCACCGGTCGATCTGCGAGGATGTGAGCCGCGTGCCGCTTCCGCAGACGATCGGCGTGAACCGCTTCACGGATCTCACCTCGGTGCAGGAGTGCTTCCTCATCGCAGCGGCGAAGCGTGCCGATGTCTGGATCGGCTTGACCTACGAGTCGAGCTTCACCGCGACAGCAGCCGTGGAGCCGCTCGTGAAGAGACTGACCGTGCAGGGGGCTGAGCTGCACCGGGCAAGCGAGCAGGGTTTCACGGGACCAGCCGAGCTCGTTCGCATCGAGCGGTCGCTCTTCGACGCGGCCAGTGCTCGTCGGGATGTTCCTGCCGAGGGCGCAGTCCGCATCATCGAGGCGGCGGGGGAGCGAGCCGAAGCCGCCGCCGTGGCGCGCACGGTCCAGGACATGCATACCCTAGCGGGTATTCCACCAGGGGATATAGCAATTGTCCTACGCCAACCGGGTCAGATGATGGGAGCGCTGCGCGCCGAGTTAGCGGCGACAGGCATCTCTGCGGAGTGGGACGTCACGTTGCCCGCGCGGGCGACCGGCATCGGGGTGGCATTGGAGCTCGCCCTCGGCTTCTTGTGCGGCGACGGGACCCGGGGGCAGCTTGTCGGCTTCCTGCGGACTCCGTATGCGGGGGCAGACTCCGACGCGGTGGACGAGCTGGACGCTGACCTCCGGCGCCTTCGGCCGGACCCGGCCGCCATGTTGGCACGAGCGCATGCGCGGGGCGTCGGGTCACGGGTGCTGAGGGCGGTCGAGCACGCAGCACGAGGGCAGGGAGGCGGGGCGGCGGTCAGCGAGTGGCGACGGGCGCTCGGCGAGCTCGAGCGAGCGGCGCGCCCCGGGGCACCGCTGCTCGATGTCGACGCGCTGGCAGACGCTGCCGCCCACACTGCCCTGCTGGGCGCGGTGACCGAGCTCATCCGAGCAGGTCGTCCGGCCGACGGCGGCTCGGTCCTCGAGGCGCTTCGCGAGACGAGAGTGGCGCTGACACCGGAGGAGCGCCGTGACCGCGTGCAGGTGATGGGCCCGGAGCGGATCCGGGGGCGCCGCTTCCAGTGCGTCATCGTGAGCGGTCTGTCGGACGGCCCGCTCGCCGGGCAGGGAAGCGAAGGGTCGGTCGGTCATCCGGATGCAGCGGAGGCGCTGTACCGGCCTGAAAGCGTCCCGACCGACGAGACGGAAACCGCCCGCCAGCGACTGCTGTTCTACCAGGTCGTCACGCGCGCCCGTAGCGTGCTCGTCCTCTCTCGGCCGGTGACGGACGAGGACGGGAAGGCGCTTCGGCCGAGTCCGCAGCTCGAGGAGTTGCTCGATCTCTATCGCGACCCCGCAGCGGATGATGCGACGGGCGCATGGTATGCGGGGGAGCCGCCCACCGTCCGTCTCACGCTCGACGCGCTCGAGGATGTCGACGCCGCGCCGAGGACCTCGCGTCGGCAGCTGCGAGAGGCGGCGGCCTGCGGTGCCGCCGCCAGCGACGAAGCGGGGCAGGCACGTCTCGACCACGCTCGTCGCAGGCGGCGCTCGCGTGGCGCGCGGCTCTCAGACGACATCGTCCGGACTCTGGCGGAGCGAGAGGTCTTCAGCGTCAGCGATATCGAGGCGTACCTTCAGTGCCCCTACCGGTGGTACTACGAGCGGGTCCTCCGACCCGCGACCCTCGAGCACGAGCTGGACGCACCGGCGAAAGGCCGACTTGGACACGAGATCCTGCGCGCGTTCTATGCGGAGCTTGGCGGGCGGCTGGGGGTCGACCGGGTGACGTCGGAGGTGTTCGAGCAGGCCCGGCAGGTTCATCAGGCGGTGAGCGAAGCCGCGGCAGCCGGCGTGCGATGCCAGGGGCTGGCCGAGGAGGCAGCGGTCGCTCGAGTAGTCTCGGCGACATGGAAGACGATCGAGCGCGATACCACCCTCCTGCCGGGGTTCGTCCCCCGCGCGGTCGAGTGGGGATTCGGGGCAGCCGGAGAGGACCCCCATGACTTCGGCAGCTTCAAGCTGAAAGGACGCGTCGACCGGATCGACGTCGGCCCGGACGGCGTGATCGTGACGGACTACAAACTGGGAGGCGTCGGCCCTGAGCGGCGGGCCGACGTGTTCGCCGATCAGGGCCTGGTGCAGCTGCCGCTCTATGCGAAGGTCGTCTCGGATGCATTCGATCTGTCGATCGCCGGCGGCCTGTACCGGAGCATCTCCAAGCAGGGGCGGCCCCGGGGCTTCGTCGTGGAGGCTCTGTGCGGGCCGGGATTCTACCGCGCAGACGCGAAGGACGCGGCGCAGATCGATGCGCTCGTCGCGGATGCCGTCTCGCGCGCCGAGCGCGCCGTCGAACGGATGCGGGCAGGCGACATCGCAGCTGCGCCCCTGCGCCCGGAGCGCTGCAAGCGCTGCCCGGCGCGCACGCTGTGCGGGCAGGGGGTGACGGTTGATGACTGAGCTCGATGCACGACAGCGCGCTGCGGTCGACGCCGGCCCGGTCGACCTGTTCGTGAGCGCCGGAGCCGGAAGCGGCAAGACGCGGCTGCTCGTGGCCCGCTATGTGGCGGCAGTGCTCGGCCAGCCGCCATACCCTGCGTCCGATCCCCGGGAGCTCGTAGCCGTGACCTTCACGGAGAAGGCCGCAGGGGAGTTGGCGCGACGGATCCGAGGGGAGCTGTTGGGTGCGGACGCCCCCGGACCGGCCCGGGACGTCGAGCGATCGTGGATATCGACGATCCACCGACTCTGCGGCAGGATCCTCCGGGAGAACGCGCTGGCGGCGGGGATCGACCCGCGCTTCACCATCCTGGACGACGTGCAGTCGGGCGCACTGGCGATCGCCGCGCTCGAGGCCGCGTACGAGTCGTTGTCGCCCTCCGGCGACGCGGGGTTCACCCGGTTGATCGACGCGTACGGCATGACCGACCTCGAGCGGGCGGTTCGCCGTGTGCATGAGCGCATGCGATCGGGCGGGTGGGGCGTTGAGCGTGTGGGACGCTGTGGAGAGCTCGCCAGGAGGCGTATCGGACCGCTGCGCGGCGGACTCCTCGACGCCGCCGCGGCCCTGGAGGCTGCCGGGGCGACCACCGCTTCGGCGCGGTCGGCCGTGGAGGCGGCGACGGCAGTCGCACGATTGCTGGAGCAGGTCGACGACGAGTCGGCCTGCGTCGACCTCGCGTGCGCGTGTGACGTCCATCGCCCCCGCAAGGCCGGGACCGAAGACGTCAAAGTGCTCATCGAGGGCGTGAAGGAGTCGATCGCCGAGGCGAGCACCATTGGTGCTCAGCTGCTGGTCGAGCCCTTCGAAGAGGCGCTTCTCGGCCTCGTGAGAGTCTACGACGGGGAGTACTCGCGGCTGAAGCGCGAGCGCGCCGCGCTCGACTTCAGCGACCTGGAGATCATGACGGCCGATATGCTGCGCGCGCATCCGGACATCGCCGAGCGGTATCGGTCGCGCTTCCGCATGGTGATGGTGGACGAGTTCCAGGACACGAGCCCGCTGCAGCTCGAGATCGCTGAGCGGCTTTCGGCGGGCAACCTGTGCACCGTGGGCGACGTCAACCAGACGATCTACGGCTTCAGGAGCGCGGACGTGCGCGTGTATCACGAGCGGGCCGGCCGGGTGACCGAGCATCGCACGCTCGACGTGAATTACCGCACCCATCCGGACCTGCTGGCCTCAGTGAACGCCGTGTTCAGCTCACCGCAGCTGCTCGGCGACGGGCTGATACAGCTCGTGCCGGGCGATCGGGAATGGATGGCGGATGGCTGGCCGACGGGGCAGCCGCGGATGCGAACAGTGCTCGTGCGTCCCCCCGAGGGCGTCACGGCGCGCACGGCCCGCATCGAGGCGGTCGCCGATGAGGTCGGCCGTCTCCTGGAGGCCGGAGTCCCGGCTGCCGACGTGGTCGTCTTGCTGCGCAAGGTGAGCAGCGTGGCAGACGACTATGAAGCGGCGTTCGAAGCGCGCGGGATACCGACCCTGCTTGTGAGCGGCGGGACCTTCTTCGGCCAGACGGAGATCGCCGAGATGACCGCGCTGCTGCGAGCTGCGGACAACGTCCTTGACGATGAGGCGGTGGCGTTGCTTCTGGCCGGACGGCTGACGGGCGTGAGCGATGACGGCTTGTTCCGGCTCCGGGAGGCTGCGGCTCGCGGTCCGCTCTGGTCGGCCGTGAGGCGCGCCGGCGAGCTCGGACTCGGTCCGGACGACCTTACCGCCGTCGTCCGGACCGCGCACGCGGTCGAGCGGATGAGGGCCACGCGTGGGCAGCGCACGCTCGGCGAGCTCATCGTGACGGCTGCTGAGGAAGTCGACTACGACCTCGTGCTCTTCTCGCATGGATCGCCCGGGCGTCGTGCCTGGGCGAACGTGCTCAAGTTCGCGCGGATCGCCGGGGAGTTCGAAGAGCAGGGCCCGGGCGACATCGGCGCATTCATCGAGTACCTCGGCCTGAGGGAGCAGCACGCCGGGGCCGAGGGGCAGGCCGCGCTTGCGGCGGAGGGCATCGATGCCGTGCGAATCATGAGCATCCACGCGGCCAAAGGGCTCGAGTTCCCCTACGTGGTCGTCGCAGAGATCGATGGAGGGGGCTCCCGCTCGGCTGGGCCGGTGTCCGTGATCGTTGACGAGGGCCGGCCGATCCTGGGGATGCAGCTTCGCGATGACGAGGGATCGACGAAGCGTGCGACGCTCGGTCAGGAGGTCGTACGGACTATCGCGGCGCGACAGGAGGAGGCCGAGGCGACACGGCTGCTGTATGTAGCCTGCACACGGGCGGAACGAGCCCTCACCATCGTGCTCGGCAGCGATCCCGAGAAGCATGCGCGAGAGGCGCTGTCTGATCGCGTCAGAGCGGCGTTGCACATCGCCGATCCGGTATCCGCAGCGCGGACGATCGAGCTGGGTGCCGAAGGGTCGGTGCTCGTGGACGTCGTGGAGCCGGAACCGGTCGCCGCTTCGCGGCCGGGCGGGCCCATGCCCGGGCCGCGACCGACCGACCCGGTCGCTCCGCCTGAGCCTCCGGCCGAAGAGCCCCGCTCGGCGCCGCCGCGCTTCCTGTCCTACACCGCTCTCGAGCGCCATGCGGCATGCCCGTATCGCTTCTACGTCGAACGGGTCGCCGGCATGCGCTTGCCCGATGTCGAAGGCGTTGCCGGGGCGGGCGCGCGCGAACTCGGCATCGCCGTGCACGCGGCCCTGCAACTTGGGGGGACCGAGGACGAGATGCGCGGGACGGTGCGGCGACTACTGGAGCTGCATGGATCCGCCGAGGTTCTCGAGCGAGCGTTTGAGGCGGTGCGGAGCTTCGCCGGGTCGTCGATCGCCGCGGAGATCGAAGCGGCGGACCGTGTGGAGCGCGAGCTGCCGTTCACGGTGGCGCTCGGGCCAGCCGTGCTGAGCGGCAGCTTCGATGTCTACGCATGCAGCGATGACGCCGCCTTCATCGTCGACTACAAGACCGGGGCAGCCGCTCTGTCCGCAGACGAGGCGCGCATGCGTTTCGCACTTCAGGCGGAGTGCTACGCATACGCGGCGCTCTCATCCGGGATCGCCGAGACACGCGTGACGTTCGTGGAACTCGAGCGCGCGTGCCGGACGACCATCTTCCGATACCGCCACGCCGACCTTCCAGGCCTGGAGGCCCGGCTTGTCGCGCTGGTCGAGGGGATCGGCGAGGACGGCTACCCGACGAGGGACGCATACGACCCCGCAGTCTGCGAGGCCTGCCCCGCGCTCGGCGGGTGGTGCCCCGTCACCCGGTCTCAGAGCGACGCTGGGTAAGCTGCCCGCACGCGGCGTCTATGTCCGCACCGCGCTCGACACGGACCGACGTCTCGACGCCCGCGTCCGCCAGCGCGCGCTGGAACGCCCGCACGGTCTTCTCGGCGGGTCGGTCGGACGCCGTGGAGACGACCGGGTTCACCGGGATGAGGTTGACGTGGCAGAGCAGGCCCGAGCAGAAGGCGACGAGGGCCGAGAGCTCGGCGGGGGTGTCGTTCACCCCGGCGATCAGCGCGAACTCGAACGTGACACGTCTGCCCGTGCCGTGCGTGTAGGCGATGAGCGTCTCGCGGAGCGCCGTCAGCGGCTGTGCGCGTACGCCCGGCATGATTCGATCGCGGGTCGCCTGGACGGCCGAGTGCAGCGAGACGGCGAGCGTGAACTGCTCGGGCTCGGTCGCCAGACGCTCGATCCCGCTCAGTATCCCGCAGGTTGAGATCGTGAGATGGCGTGCGCCGATCCCGAGGCCGTCGGGCGCGTTCATGAAGCGCAACGCGGCGAGCGTGCTGTCGTAGTCGGCGAACGGTTCGCCCTGGCCCATCGCCACCGCGTTGGTGACGCGCTCGCCGAAGTCCACCCCGACCATCCGGACCTGGTCGACCATCTCACCCGGCTCCAGGCCGCGCACGTATCCTCCCTGGCCGGTGGCGCAGAACGCGCAACCCATCGCGCACCCGGCCTGGGTGGAGAAGCACACCGTCAGCCGCGAGGCGGCTGGGATGCCGACGCTTTCGACCGTGACACCGTCGGCCAGTCGCCAGAGGTACTTCCTGGTTCCGTCCGTGCTGGAGACCTGGCGCTCCACGAGCCGCGGGAGTGCGAGATCGAAGCGGTGCGCGAGCCGGGTGCGTAACGATGCCGGCAGGTCGGTCATCTCGTCGAAGGTCACCGCACCGTCGCGGTACAACCAGCGCCGGAGCTGCCCGGCACGATAGGCGGGCTCACCAAGTTCACGCATAGCATCGGCCAGCGCGTCGGGTCCAAGGCCCTTGATGGAGACGCGCCCAGGTTCGACCCCGGACGCGTCGGCGTTCCGCTCAGGAGGCAACGGCGTCAGTCCTCGGTGTCGAGCACCTTCTGGTAGCGATCACGATGCTGTTTCTCAAAACCGCCGACCGCACGGAAGAAGAATGCGACCTCGGGGTAGCCCTCCTCTTCGGCGATCCGTGCGAATTCGGGATACATGTCGACTGTCTCGTGATTCTCGCCCTCCCAGGCCGCGCGCAGGTTCTCCCGGGTCGAGCCGAACGCGCCCATGTAGGCGAGATGGCCGAGCGCGTGAGCCGTCTCTTCGGCAGCGGCCGCATCGAACGCAGCCTTGGCGGCATCGTCACCCTCGAGTTCGGCGATGCGGGCGAAGAGGGTGTAGCGCCGGTTCGCCTGCGACTCGCCGGCAAAAGCCGCCTGCAGGTTCTCGAGGGTCTTGGTCCCGCTCAGATCGCCGGGGCCTTCGTAGGCGACGAAGTACGACTTCGGGGCGCCGCAGACCGGGCACGTCTCGGGGGCGGGACCGATATGGAAGTAGCCGCATCCCTTGCAGCGATACATCTCGACCATGGTTGCTCCTCTCTCCGGGGGCACGCGTGAACGCGACACGGATGGGTGTATCTTACCCGCGCGCTCTTCGGGGCTCACGGGGCGTGTCGTCTGCCGCTCACGTCACAGATCGGCGGGCTTCACGCCGACGCCCATCTCCACTTCGATAAGCTCGCCGTCGCGATACAACTCGAGCGTGACGGTGTCGCCCACGCGCCGACGCCGGACTTCCAGGATGAGGTCATCCATGCCGCGGATGCGCTCGCCATCGAGGCTGACGATGATGTCACCCGTGCGAAGCTCGGCCTTCTCGGCCTCGGTACCAGGGGTTATCTCCACCACGTAGGCACCCTCCTCGACCGGTAGTCCCTCCTCCTCGGCGAACAGCGGGGTGACCGTCTGGCCCACGATACCGAGGAAGGGATGGCGCGCCGAGCCGGTCTCGATGATCTCGTCGGCCACCCGCGATGCGGTCCTGACTGGGACCGCGAAGCCGACGCCATCCGCGGCACCGGTGTTGGAGAAGATGGCCGCCGGGATGCCGATGAGCTTGCCTTCGCGGTCGACCATCGCGCCGCCGGAGTTGCCGGGATTGATGGACGCGTCAGTCTGGACGACGTCGACGAGCGGGTACTTGTTCTCGGCGCCGAGCGAGTCGGGGAGCGAGCGGTGCATGGCCGATACGACACCGGACGAGACCGAGAGCTCGAGGCCGAAGGGCGACCCGATGACGACCACGAGCTGGCCGACCTCGATCTCCTCGCTGTCACCGAGCTCGATGGGGGCGATATCGGCGTCCACGCGTATGACCCCGATGTCGGTCTCCGGGTCCGAGCCGACGATCTCCGCGTCGTAGCGATCGCCGCGGTAGTCCGTCACGACGATCTCGTCCGCGTCGGCGATCACGTGGTCGTTCGTCACGATGTAGGTCCCGCCCCCTTCGGCGGCCCGATACGCGACGCCCGAGCCGCTGGCTGCTGAGGGGACGTCGGGGTGCTCCTCGGGCAGGTCGCTTTCGGCGGCCTCCTCGACGCCCGAGACGTCGATGTTGACCACGCTCGGCATCGCGACGGCCGCCGCTGCGGTGACGGGCTCGTCGCCTGTCGCCTCGATCGTGATGCGCTGCTCGGCAGGTGCCGCGTCGGGTAACAGGGTGGGGGCGAGCAGATAGGCCGCCACGCCGCCTCCCGCGCCCGCGAACAGTGCGACCACGAGCGCGCCGGCGATGATCGGTCCTGACCGGCGCGGGGGTGAAGCCTGGTGCGCCGAAGAGGGCGTCTGCTCGGAGCGATCGGTCTGCGGAGGGGCGTCGGCGGGAAGCCCGGACGCGGGAGTCTCCGGGACTCCGGGCTCCTCGAATCCGACGGTCTCGGGAGTGTCGTGTTCCATCAGGCGCCTCTTCCTGTCCGGCGGGGTCGTTCCCCATCATATGCGTTC
Source organism: Anaerosomatales bacterium (assembly GCA_030019445.1). Taxonomy (GTDB): domain Bacteria; phylum Actinomycetota; class Coriobacteriia; order Anaerosomatales; family Anaerosomataceae; genus JASEEU01. The sequence goes on from JASEEU010000008.1 coordinate 18,257, forward strand.
GGTCCTTACCAGAACCTATCCACCATCAAACTTCCACAGGTTCGATCCATGTCCGCGAGCAGTCGCTGCAAGTTGAGCGCTCCTGGCGGCTCGACTAGACTTGCCGAGTAGCCGAACCAGGAGTCCACGTGGTAGACGAACCGATCAGCGAAGAGCAGGAAGCCCTCGAACCTTCCGACGAGGAGCAGCCGGAAGCGATCGCGGGGGCTCTCGACGAGCCGACCCCCGAGGAGCCTTCAGAGCCGGCGGCCGGCCCCGAGGAGCCTGCGGAGCCCGAGCCCGAGCCCGCCGAGCCGCGCGTGCGGCTCGTGCCCTGGTGGCCGTTCATCATCCTGCTCCTGCTGTGGCTCGCGCTCGCGGGGGGCGCCGTCGCGCTGCTCAGAGAGGCGGCAGTGGCGGGCGAGGCGCGATGGACGCGCGAGTACGATCTCATCGTCACCGTCGGGGTCGTGCTGACGGCCCTCGGCCCGCTCATGTCGCTCGGCGTGTGGCTCATCGCGCGCATCCGCGCCGATGTCGAGGCCCGGGCAGGCCTGCTCGTCTCGGCGCTGCTTCGCGGCGCGGTGGTGACCACCCTCGGCGTCGCGCTCTGGGTCGGCGCTCTCGTCGTCCTCGACCTGCTCTCCAACGGCCGACTCGTCTTCTAGGAGGGAACCCGGGTGTCCGCTGCCGAGACCACACGCTACCGCGTCGCCGTCCTCATGGGCGGCACGTCCGCCGAGCGAGAAGTCTCGCTGCACACCGGTGAGCAGGTGGCCGAGGCGCTGCGCTCCGGCGGTCACGAGGTGACCGCGATCGACACCGCCGAGGAGGGCTTCATCGGCCGTATCACCGACGGCGGGTTCGACTCGGCGTTCATCTGTCTGCACGGGCGGGGCGGGGAAGACGGCACCATCCAGGGCCTGCTCGAGCTGCTCGGCGTCGCATACGTCGGCTCCGGCGTTCTCGCGAGCGCGCTGGCGATGGACAAGGTGATGTCGAAGCACTTCTTCTCGATCTCGGAGATCCCCACACCCGAATACGTGGTGGTGCACGCCGGGGAACCACTCGACGTCGAGGGTATCGTCCGTGCGGTCGGACCCCGGTCGGTCGTGAAGCCGGCGAACGAGGGGTCGGCGATCGGCGTGTCGATCGTGCACGAGCCCGGCGAGCTGCAGGCCGCGATCGCCGAGGCCTTCAGGCACGACGACGTCGTGCTCATCGAGCGCTTCGTCGCCGGCGTCGAGGTGACCGTGGGCGTGCTCGGCAATCGGGACATCGTCGCGTTGCCGACGCTCGAGATCGTCCCCGAGCATGAGTTCTACGACTATGAGTCCAAGTACGTCCCGGGCATGAGCCGGCACATCATCCCGGCGCGCGTGAGCGAAGCGGCCGCGGAAGAGTGTCAGCGGGTAGCGCTGGCAGCGCACCGCGCGCTCGGCTGCAGGGGCATGTCCCGAACCGACACCATCGTGGGCGAGGACGGCGTCGTCTGGGTGCTCGAGGTCAACACGATCCCCGGCATGACCGCCACGAGCCTGCTGCCGGATGCGGCGGCGGCCGCGGGGATCGCCTTCCCCGAGCTGTGCGAGCGGCTCGTGCGCCTCTCCCTCGAGCAGTCTTAGGCGAGCGGCAGCCGGACCACGAAGCGCGCTCCGCCGGAGCGGCCTTCCTCCACGCTGACCGATCCGTGGTGGCCCTCGACGACGGCCTTGACGATGTACAAGCCGAGCCCCATCCCTGACCCGCGCTTCTCGTCCCCGAGCCGCTCATAGCGCTCGAACACGCGCTCGCGGTCCTCGGGCGCGATCCCGTCGCCCTGGTCCTCGACGCTCACGACGCCTTGTTCGTCATCGGTGTCGACCGCGATCTCGATCTCGGTCCCCTTCGGCGTGTACTTGATGGCGTTCACGACGAGGTTCGTGAGCGCCTGCCGCAGGCGGTGCCCATCGCCGAGGACGGTGGCGTCCCGGCGCTTGATCACGATGATGTCGTGATCGGCGGTGACACGCAGCGATGCCGCGATCTCGTCGGCCATCTCGCCGAGAGAGACAGGCTCAAGGTGCGTCGGCGCCAGTCCCTGCTCGGCACGCGCGGCGTCAAGGAGGTCGTCCAGGAGGCTTGACATCCGATCCGCCGCTGAGCGAGCCTTCGCGATCGCGTTCGCGCGCAGGTCCTCAGGGATATCGCGCTCGAGGATGTCGAGATAGCCGGACATGACGGTAAGCGGCGCGCGCAGGTCGTGGGAGACAACGGAGACGATCTCGCGCCTGAGCGCGTCGAGCCGGCGCTGCTCGGTCACGTCGCGCGCGCTGAAGAGGAGCACGTCGGGGGCGAGCGCGCTGTGCGCGACGCTCACCTCCATCCACCGGTCCTCGTCGTGCTGTGCGCATCGGACGGTCACAGTCCCGCCGAGCGCCTGCTCGACGAGCAGGTGGGCGTCGATGGCCTCACCGCTTTCAGTGAAGATCCGCATCGGAGCCAAGACCGCATCGAGGGGTTCCCGGAGCAGGCTGCCGAGCGGGCGGCCCAGGCAGCGTCCGGCGGCCGGGTTCGCGACCTCCACGACGCCGTCGCGCAGCAGCATCTTCACCTCGGAAGACTCGTCGACGACCGAGCGGAACGCCTGCTCGGCGGCGAGCGCCTGCTCACTGGCGTGCTTGAGGAGCGCCTGCCGTTGCTGGAGGGAGGCGAGCAGGTCCTGGATCACGCCGCCGAGATCGCGGAACTCTACCGGCAGCAGCGGGTCGACGGCGAGCGCCTCCTCGGTGGGCTTGCCCTCGATGGCAGCGTGACCCTGCTCCCGGAGATACGCGATGTACTCGTTGATGGGCGTCTGGATGAGGTGCGCGAGGCCGAGACCGAGCGCGAGCGCGAGGCCGAGCGTCGCGGCGGCGAGCAGCAGCGGGGTGAGGTAGCCTGCCGGGCCGCCGGTCGCCTCGGACCACGCGTCGCGCAGCTGCGCCTCAACCACGCCCGCAGGCGCGTCCACCCCGCCGGTGAGTCTCGCTACGACGTGCACGCTGTCGCCCTCGTGTCGCGTCCAGAGCTCATCGATGTAGCCAGCCTCCACCGTGAGCTGGCGCCAGCCGTTCGCCGTATCCAGGTCGGGCAGCTCAGACAGTGTCGTCGCACGGATCACCGGGCCAGCGCTGGAGTACGGGGAGAGCTCGTCGCCGTCGAGGGGACGAGCGATCGCGAGGTAGCCGGCGGGAGACATCCCGGCATCCCCGATGACGGGCTCGGAAACGACGATGGCGCTCCCGGAAGGAAGCACGGTGGGGCCGGCGAGGCCCTCGCTCGCGCCGAACGCGATGTCCGAGAGCGCGGCGACGTCCGCCTCGCTGCCGAGCGAGTAGATGGCAGTGCCGTCCAGGTCCGTCCAGAGCACGGCGGTCGCGCCTGACTGCTCGGCCAGCCACGGGTCGACCTCGTCCACGACGAACGCCGGGTCGGGCTGCACGGTCCGGTCGTAGAAGTCGTCCCATTCGGTGTACGCCACCACGTAGGATTCGAGCTCCCGCACCGAGTAGCCGATGCGCGTCGACAGGTCCATCGCATAGTGCCGGGCGTCCGCCGCTGCGACGCCGCCCGCCTGGCGCGCGGTGATCCAGGACATCCCGCCGAAGACCATGAAGAACAGGCCGATGGCGGCGAGCGCCACCGTCACCGAGAGGCGTCCCTGCAGCGTCGGCGGGATCCACTGCAGTCGCGGTGCCTTGTCCTGCGTCGTGTCGCTCATACGTCCTCCGCGGGCCACGGTCTCACGCCTCCGTGCATCGGTCAGCGGGGCGGTCGGGTTGAGCGGCAAGCGCGCGAGCGGTCGGGGTGCCCGCGAGGCCGCCGACGGCGGTCTCGCGCAGCGACGGCGGGAGGCTTCTGCCGACGTGGCTCATGGCGTCGACGACCTCGTCGAGCGGTATGGGGAAGCACGCGCCCGCGAGGGCCAGTTCGACCGCGACAAGCGCTACCGCGGTGCCGGTGGCGTTGCGTGCGACACAGGGGACCTCGACGAGCCCGCCCACCGGGTCGCAGACGAGGCCCAGCTGTCCCTGGAGCGCGAACGCCGCGGCGTTGCCCGCCGCGCGCGGCGGGCCACCCGCGAGCTCGGTGGCACCGAGCGCCGCCATCGCGGCCGCCGAGCCGATCTCCGCCTGGCATCCGCCGGCGGCTCCGGACAGGAACGCGCGAGCGGCGATCACGCCGCCGAGGGCGGCGGCGGCGAGCAGGGCGAGCACAGTCTCGTCCCGGTCGGCCTCGACGCGACGCGCGACGACCGTCAGCACCCCCGGGACGACGCCGGAGGCGCCTCCGGTCGGGGCCGCGACGATGCGTCCCATGCGTGCGTTGACCTCGGCCACCGCGATCGCCGCGGCGATCGCGTCGCGCGTGGCGGCGTCGACGACGCGCGGCGTGGCCGAGACGAGCAGTGCGGCGTCCCCGCCGACGAGGCCCGAACGCGACCGCGACGTGTCAGCGAGACCCTCGGCGATCGCCCCCTCCATCACGGCGAGGCTGGCGCCCATGCGCTCCATCACCGCGGCGGGGGAGGTGCCGGTCTCCTCGGCCTCCCGGGCCAGCGCCGCCCGCCCGAGCGTCCCGTGCTTGTGTGCGGCCGCGAGAAGTTCGCGGAAGCTTGCGTATGCCATCGGCGCTCCTTGTGCGTAGGTCTCGCTTGATTGTAGCGGTGCTCGCCTCGCCTGACAGGTTCCTGCCCGGCGGGAGGGGCTTGACGCGCCCGCGCGATGGGGCGTAGCATGACGCCTGGCACGAAATTAGCATGTGCTAAGTCCCACAATGAACCCATGCGCCTGCGGGTGCTGAGTAGGAACGGTAGGTGACAGGATGCCAGGGAGAAGGGCACACGGTCCGCACGGTGCTGGCGGCAGGGGTCGTGGCTACCGCGGAGGTCGCGGCGTCGCGGCCCTCGGGACGCTTGCAGCGGCGCGTCGCGGTGACAGGCTCGTGGTGCTTGCGGTCGACGACGACCGCTCCCGGGCGCATGCCATCCGGTTCGGCCTTGATGAGGGAGCCGAGGTGGAGTGCGTCACGTCGCTCCCGGCGGGTCCCATCATCGTGCGCTCCGGGCGCCAGGAGATCGCGATCGGTCGCGGGCTCGCGTCGCGGGTACGCGTGCAGCCCGCTGAGCGGAAGGAAGCCTGATATGGCGACGTGCCACACCCCCTCGGCCACGCCGGTCGCGTCCGGCGCCCGCACCGCCGTGCTGGTCGGCAACCCGAATGTGGGCAAGTCCGTCTTCTTCGGCGCGCTGACCGGGACGTACGTGGATGTGAGCAACTTCCCCGGCACCACGGTGGAGATCATGCGCGGCCGCCACGGCGACCTCGACGTCGTCGATACGCCCGGTGTATACGGTGTCTCGTCGTTCAACGACGAGGAGCGCGTGGCGCGCGATGTCATCCTCGGTGCCGACGTCATCGTCAACGTCGTGGACGCGGTGCACCTGGAACGCGACCTGTTCCTCACGCTGCAGCTGGCCGACATGGGCCTGCCGATGGTCGTCGCGCTCAACATGGCCGACGAGGCGCGCAAGCAGGGCGTCGCGGTCGACCGCGACCTGCTCGAGCACCTCGTCGGCGTGCCCGTGATCGAGACCGTCGCGGTCAAGGGCCGCGGCATCGCCGAGGTGTCCGGGCGACTGGCCGAGGCGCGCCCCGGCATCGCCGACCCGGAGCTCGAGACGGAGCTGCTCCCCGTGGCCGCTTCGATCGGGTCCCGCGCCGAGGCGGTCCTCGTGCTCGAGGGCGACGAGGAGGTCGCCGTGCGCAACGGCGTCGAGCCCGGCGCCGACCGCGACCGTCTCTATCAGCGTCGCCGTGCTCGCGTCAACGACATCGCCGGCCACGTCGTCCGCGCGTCGCGCGAGGACATGGGGCTCGCCGGCCACCTCAGCTACCTGATGCTGCACCCGCTGACGGGCCTGCCGCTGCTCGCCGGCCTGCTCTACCTCATCTACCAGCTGCTCGGCGTGTTCGTCGCCGGCACGGTGGTCGGCGTCACCGAGGAGACCCTCATGCAGGGTTACTGGGAGCCGTTCGTGCGCGGCATCGTCGGGAGCTTCTCGGCGGCGGGAAGCGCGCTCAACACCTTCCTCGCGGGCGAGTTCGGCGTGCTCACGATGACCGTCACGTATCTCCTCGGCGTCATCCTCCCCCTCGTGGTGGGCTTCTACCTGCTCATGGCGGTGCTCGAGGACAGCGGCTACCTGCCGCGGATCGCCGCTCTGGCGGACCGGGCGCTCTCGTCGCTCGGCCTGAACGGACGCGCGGTGATCCCGCTCATCCTCGGTCTCGGCTGCGTGACGATGGGCACGCTTACGACGCGCGTGCTCGGCTCCAAGCGCGAGCGCTTCATCGCGACCGCCCTCATGGCGATCGCGGTTCCCTGCTCGGCCCAGATCGCCGTCATCAGCGCCCTCATGGTGCGCGCCGGCGGTTGGTACGCGCTCGGCTACTTCGCCGCGCTGCTCGCCATCTTCGTCGGCCTGGGCACGGCGCTCAACAAGATCACGCCCGGCACCTCCACTGACCTGCTCATCGACCTGCCACCGCTGCGGCTGCCGCGCATCGGCAACGTCGTGCGCAAGACGGGGATGAAGGTCTGGCACTTCATGAAGGAGGTCACGCTCTTCTTCGTGGCGGGCGCAGCGCTCATCAGCACGCTCCAGATCACCGGCGCGCTCGAGTGGATCCAGCGCACGACGGCGCCGCTCGTGGTGGGCTGGCTCGGCCTGCCCGCCGAGGCGGCCACGGCGTTCGTCATGGGGTTCGTGCGCCGCGACTTCGGTGCGGCCGGGTTCTTCACGATGGACCTCACCTCGCCGCAGTTGCTCGTGGCCATGGTCACCATCACGCTCTTCGTCCCCTGCGTCGCGAGCGTCATGGTCATCCTCAAGGAGCGCGGCTGGCGCTACCTCGGCGGCCTGCTCGCCGGGTCGCTCGGTATCGCGTTCGTCGTCGGCGGCCTGCTCGCGCGCATCGTGGGGGTGGTGTAGATGGCCGAGAAGAACCCGGTGCTCGAGGCCCCGCGCCTCGCGCACCCCGTCCCCTGCCCGGCGTGCGGTCTCGTGACGCGCGAGGTGCGCTGTCCGCGCTGCAACGCGCTGACGATCACGTCGTGCGCGGGAGCATGCCTCACATGCAAGGCGTCGTGCTCGTCGGCGGGAAGCGAAGGCGAGCGGTCCGTCTAGACCGCGGGGATGCGTCGCACCTCGGCCACGCCCTCGAGCGCGGCGAGCGACGCCGCGACCTCGTCGGGCACGGGCTCATCGGTCTCGATCACCATGAGCGCCCGTGCCCCGCGCTGCTCGCGTGAGACCTGCATGCCGGCGATGTTGATGACGTCGGCGGCGAGCCGGGCGGTGACGGCTGCGACCACGCCGGGCTGGTCGTGATGGACGACCACGAGCGCCGGCAACTCGCCAGTGAGCTGCACCGGGAAGTCGTCGACGAGCGTCACCTCGACGTCCCCGCCGCCCAGCGACGACCCCTGCACGACCCACTCGCGCCCTTGGGCGTCGGTGAGTTCGAGCCGCGCGGTGTTGGGGTGCACGTCACCGAGGTCGGCCTCGTCGATCGCGAGCGCCGCAAGCCCCTCTCCCTCGGCCAGCTCGAGCGCGTCCTTGAGTCGGACGTCGTCGGGCGCGTAGCCGAGCAGTCCCGCCACGAGGGCGCGGTCGGTCCCGTGCCCCCGCCCGGTCTTGGCGAACGATCCGTGCAGCGTGAGCCGTGCAGCGCACGGTGTGCCGCCGAGGATGGCGCGGGCCAGTCCGCCGAGACGGCAGGCGCCCGCGGTGTGGCTCGATGAGGGGCCCACCATCACGGGGCCGATGATCTCGAAGAGGCTGCGTTGGCGTGTCATGTGCTGAGTGTACACTGCGGTCGTTGAACGCGCCCTGCACGCGGAGTATGCTCGTCAGGCGCTTCGGCGCCGTTCAGGCAAGCAACAAGAAGGGAAAGCGCATGTCCCAGGCTACCGGTACCAACCGCACGGTCCTCATCCTCGCGGGTGTGGTCGTCGTCCTGCTCGGAGCGATCATCGCGATCCTGCTGCTGCAGGGCGGCCCCGCCGACACCGGCACTCCGGCCGACCAGACCGCCACGCCCGACACCGGCGGTTCGGCGATGCCGCCGACCTCCTCGGACACGCCGTTCGACCCGGCGACCGCGACCAAGGTCCCGGACGGTCAGACGCCCGAGGAGTACACGAAGACGTACTTCGACGCTATCGTAGCCGGCGACTTCGCCACTGCGTATGCGCTGCTGCCCGCCGACAAGAAAGCCGCGCAAGACGAGGCGTCCTTCGCCGAGCAGCTGTCGGGTTACGGCATCAGCGACTACACGATCGACGACGTGGCCGAGGAGGGCGAGGAGGCACGCGTGACCGCGACCGCCATCACGCCCAACGGTTCGTTCCAGTACCTCTGGACGTTCGTGGCCGAGGGCGACGGCTGGCTCGTCAAGTCGCGCACCCTGCCCGGCATGGGCGGCTAGCGAACGCGCTCTGCGGCACGACCGATGCAGCATCAAGACGCGGCGCCCTCCGGGGCGCCGCGTTCGCGTTCCACACGCGTGCCGACCGGGAGCGCCGCCCGTCACACCTGCGTGCTACCCTTGCCGCATGACCGCTGACGCGCTCTCACGCTTCCTCGTCCCCGGCACCGATCCGGACATCGCCGCGACCTACGCCGCGCTGGCGGACCGCGCCTCCGGAGCGGCGTACGGCTTCGAGGAGGAGCTCGCGTTCGTCGACGTCGAGACCACCGGCTTCGACTGCCTCTCGGACGAGATCATCGAGGTAGCCGTGCTCGTCGCGCGGGGCCCGGAGGTGCTGGAGCGCTTCAGCACGCTCGTACGGCCCATGCGGTCTATCTCGGCCGAGACCACGCAGCTCACGGGCATCGATGATGCGATGGTGGCGGACGCCCCGCCCGTCGAGACGGCCGTCCAGCGGCTGGCCGAGGCGGTCGGAGGCCGCACGATGGTCGCGCACAACGCCCGCTTCGACCGTGACTTCCTCGCCGCAGCGGGCGCCGGGCCGGCGCTCCTCCCGGGTGCGTGGCTCGACAGCCTCGAGGTATCGCGCATCGCGCTTCCCCGGCTGCGATCGCACCGCCTCGTCGACCTGGCCCAGGCGTTCGGCGTCGAGACCGGCTGCTCGCACCGCGCGTGCGACGACACCGAGGCGCTCTTCGGCGTCTGGCGCGTCATCGTGACCGCGCTCGCGTCCATGCCGGCGCCGGTGCTGCACGAGCTCGCGCGGCTCGGCGGGGCATCGTGGCCGCCCGCTGCGCTCCTCGGGCATCTCGCGGAGGGAGCGGGCGGCGCGGGAGCGTTCGACCTGCGCGCGCTGCGGTCCGAGCGGCTGCGCCGCGAGAAGCACGACCCGATGGATGACGCGGCCGATAAGCCGCTCGTCTTCCCCGATGCCGCCATGGTGCTTGCCGAGTTCGCGCCCGAGGGCGTCGTGGGCCGCATGTACCCGGGCTACGAGCAACGGGGCGAGCAGGCCGAGATGGCCGAGGCGGTCCTCGGCGCGTTCTGCGATCCCCATCACCTGGCGGTGGAGGCCGGCACCGGTGTGGGCAAGTCGGTCGCGTATCTCGTGCCGGCGGCGCGCTTCGCGCTCGCCAACAACGTCGCGGTGGGCGTCGCCACCAAGACGAACGCGCTCATGGACCAGCTCGTCTACGGCGAGCTGCCCGCGCTGGCTTCGGCGCTCGGCGACGGCCTGCGCTACGTCTCGCTCAAGGGCTACGAGCACTACGTGTGCCTGCGCAAGTTGCAGCGCGAGCTCGGGGACGATGCAGGCGAGAACGAGCGCGCCGCGGCGCTCGGGATGCTCGTGGCGTGGGTCGCGCAGTCCTCGTGGGGCGACGTGGACGCCATCAACCTCCACTGGCCGCTCGGGATGAAGTCGCGCATCGCCGCGTCCGTGGCCGACTGCACCAAGAAGCGGTGCCGCTTCTACCCCCACCTCTGCTACCTGCACGGTGCGCGCCGCCGCGCCGGCCAGGCGCACATCGTGGTAACCAACCATTCCCTGCTCTTCCGCGACCTCACCACGGACGGCGGCATCCTCCCGCCGGTGCGCCACTGGGTGATCGACGAGGCGCACGGCGCCGAGGCCGAGGCGCGCGAACAGCTCTCGTACGGCACCTCGCATGCCGGGCTCGTCGGGCTGCTCACAGCGCTGCACGCGAAGGGCCGCGGGGGAGTGCTCTCGGCCATCCGCGCGAAGGTCGCCACCGATGCGGGCGAAGGCCCGGTCACGCAGGCCATCGACGAGATGCGCGACGCGGCGGAGGTCTCGGCCACGCTCGCCGCGTCGTTCTTCGACTTCGTGAGCGACCTGGGCGCCGAGAAGACCGGCACGTACGACCGCATCGAGCTGAGGCTCACGCCCGAGATCCGGGAGACGCTCAAGTGGAGCACGGCGTCGGGGGTGGGTCGCAAGCTCGCAAAGCGGCTCGACGGGCTCATTCGGGCGGGTCGCACGGTGATGACCGGGCTCGAGGAGCTCGGCGAGGACTATACCGAGCAGCGCTTCGACCTTGCGGGGCAGCTCTCGGGCATCGCGTGGGAGTGGGAGGGCCTCGTCATGGTGCTCGAGGCCGAGGACGACGGCTACGTGTACAGCGCCACGACCGACCGGCGGCGGGAGCAGCGCGCGGAGAGCCTGCGCGCGGCATGCCTCGACGTGGGCGCGGTGCTGGCCGAGACGTTCTACCCGCGGCTGCGCTCGGCGGTGTTCACCTCGGCCACCATCGCGGCCGGTGACGACTTCTCCCACTTCGCGCGCGCGGTGGGCCTCGACCGCCTCGAGCCCGACGCGCACGCGGCGCTGCGCCTCGCGTCCTCCTACGACTTCGAGCGGCAGATGGCGGTCTTCGTCCCGACCGACCTGCCCGAGCCGGGGCGCGCGGGGCAACGGTCGAACGCGCCGTACGTCGACGCGCTCGAGCGGCTGCTGCTCGGGGTGCATACGGCGATGGGCGGCTCGGTGCTCACGCTCTTCACGAACCGTGCCGAGATGCACGAGCTCCACCGCCGGCTCGTGGGTCCGCTCGAGGCTGAGGGGCTCCGCCTGCTCATCCAGGGTCGTGGCGCTTCCCGCAAGCGCATCCGCGACGAGTTCCTCGCCGACGAGCGTGTCTCGCTCTTTGCGACGAAGTCGTTCTGGGAAGGTTTCGATGCCAAGGGCGACACGCTGCGCTGCGTGGTGGTGCCACGCCTGCCCTTCGCGCCGATGAACGATCCCGTCCTCGAGGAGCGCCGCGAGCGCGACCGCGCGTGGTGGGAGCACTACTATCTACCGGAGGCGGTGCTCGAGCTCAAGCAGGCCGCCGGCCGGCTCATCCGGTCGTCCACCGACACCGGCTGCCTCGTGCTCGCCGACACCCGGCTCGTCTCCGGGCGCGGGTATGGCGCTCGCTTCCTCGACGCCCTGCCGGTGCGCGACGTCGAGCGGTTGCCCGCCGGCGACGTGCTGGCCGAGATGCAGCGCCGCTTCGGGCGCTAGCCCTCAGTCCGGTCTCCGCCCTCCAGCTCAGCCAGGAGCTTCGTCGCCAGCTCCCGTACGGCCGCGCGCGCTTCGGCGGGACCGACCACCTCGGCCGCGCCGAGCGATGCGACCACGCGGCGCGCCAGCCAGCCCGGGGTCGCGTACGGGACGCGCAGCCGCGCGCCGGTGCCGCTGGTCGCCGGTTCGATCGTGGCACCCGGCCAGTCGCGCTCCTCGGCGCCGCTCGCGTCGTCGAGGAGGACATCAGCCGCGTGCGGTGCGCTCGACGGACGGAAGGAGGCTTCGATGTCCGGGATGCCGGCCGGCCGCTCGAAGCGCTCGCCCGTGGGTACCGCGTCACGCATGCGGTCGAGGCGGAAGGTGCGCTCCTCGGCCAGCCCCTCATCGTAGCCGACCACGTACCAGACGCCGCGCTCCACGAACACGCGGAGCGGGCGGATCCGGCGCATGCGCGTTCGTCCGCTACCTGCCGAGAAGTACGTGGCGTCGATGCTCTCGCCACGTTCGGCGGCGCTCATGACCGTGGCGTGCACGTCGCCCAGGCCGCCCTCGGCCGATGCGGTGCGCACGTGCGCGGCGATGTCGGTGGGGTCGACCTCGGCGGAGAGCGCCGCGGCGACCTTCGCGAGCAGCGGGTCGGTGGGGACGAACCCCGCGGTCTCGAGCGCCGCGATAAGCGCGCGCCCCTCGGCCGGGGAGAGCCGGACCGGGCGGTCGAGCGCCGGTGCCCCCATGCCGACGACGACGGTCTCGCCGTCGATGTAGACGTCCACGAGGCTCAGGGGGTCGAACGGCGGCACGCCGCAGAGCGAGAGCGTGGTGATGTCCGCGGCGAGCTCTTCGGGAGCGGCGCCGACCGAGGCGGCGAGAGACGCGAGGGGCACCTCGGCGTTCGGCTCGAGCCGGGGCAGGATGGCGAGCAGGCGTCGCGCGCGGGCCGCCGCGGTGGGCCTAGCCGCCATGGCGGGCCACCACCTTCCGCAGTCCCGCAGCGAGCGTCTCGCGCAGCGCGTCAGGCGCGACCGGCGCGATCCCGGGGCCGTGCTCGACCATCCACGCCGCGAGTCGACCGAGGTCGCGCGCTTCGACGTGCCAGAGCAGCGAGCCGTCGTCGGCGGGGTCGAGGCGGCCCTGCCCCGCGACCAGCCGGGGCGCCCGCCAGGACTCCTCGGCCGAGAAGCGCAGCACGCAGTCGACGGCCTCGGGACCGTACTGGAAGGGGAGCAGGATGTAGTCGGCGACGGTGAAGCCGTCAGGGGGCTCGAAATCCGGTGCGCCCGGGCGCCGCTGGTCCACCCGGACGTCCGTCATGCGCCGCAGCGCATAGACCCGGACGTCGTCGCGCTCGATGTCGCGCGCTACCAGGTACCAGCGGCCATCGCGGAAGAAGACGCCGAGCGGCTCGGCCTCGTGCGTGCGAGCATCGCCGGCGGCGTTGGTGTAGCCGAAGGTGACACGCTTGCGGGACGCGACGGCCTCGGCGAGCGTCGCCGCGAGCGCGCCCTGCATATCGGGGTGCTCGTCGGTGAGGCCTCCGGCCACGACGGTCTCGCTTCCCGCGCCGCCGAGCTTCGCGATGGCGATCGCGAGGTCGTCGCCAAAAGGAAAGCCCGGATCGGTGGCGAGGGCGGCGGCGACAGCGTGCAGCGCGGCGCGCTCGGTCTCGGTGAGCGAGATCTCGGCCGCGTACGTCCCGGCGGGGTCGAGGCGGTACGCGGGGACTCCGTCCGCATCGGTGACATCGAGTGCCAGACCGCACGCCCGCAGAAGCTTCTTGTCGCGCTCGAACATGCGGAGGAACGCATCCTCGTCCTGTCCCGCGGGATATCCGGCGACGTCCGCCCGGATCGCTTCAGCTGACACGGGGACGCGCGTGGTCGCGAGGTAGAGCGCGAGGTTCACGAGGCGCTCGGTGGCGTCGGTCACGGGTCTCCTCTCGGCTGGCCGGTTCGCACGACAGCACGATTCTAACGGAGCTGCCTCGCGCGTGCGGGCCACCGCTCAGGGCGGCCCGCACGACGCGGGACAAAAAGAAACGAGGCGCGCGGGGGGAGGCGCGCCTCGTTAGCACAGGGCCGGCGTTTCCCCGCCCCTGAGGGGGGAGGAGAGGGCGGGTCGCACGTGCCCCTACGCGCATATAAGCAAGCGCGATGCCAAGAATCCCGGGAGTGCGCCCGGGAGCGCTTCCGGCTCAACGGCCCGCTTGCGGCGCAGGCACGCTCGGGATACAAAAGGGTGTGGGTCGGAGGGAGGACCATCCATGCGCGCGCGCACTGTGATCAAGAGCATGCGTGATGCCGACGAGCGTCGGATATCTCGGCTGCTCTCGACGGCCGCCGACGACGTACGTGAGTGCGTCGGCGCATCCGTCGCGTACGCGCTGCTCATGACCGAGGAGGGCCGCCTGACGTGCGTGGCGGCCGCTCCAACGGGGCGAGCTCCGCTGCCGCCCTTCGATCCCCCGGAGGGATGGGACCGCGCCGGCGTCAGCCGACCCTGGGCGGCGACGGGAGCGCCGGCGGAGCAGTGGCTCCTCGCCGCGCCCCTCGAACGCACGGGCATGCTCGAGCCGGCCGGGGTGCTGGTGGCGCTGTGCGACGCCAGGCCCGCGCCCTCCGAGGTCCGCTCGGCGTCCTGCCTTGCGCGCTACGCCGCCGACGTGCTCGATATCGCCCGGGAGAACGAGCGCCTGCGTGGCGAGGCTTCGGTCGCCAATGGACTGGCCGAGGTGCTCGAAGCCGCCTTTGCCGCGAGCGGCGACGCCGTGCTGGTGCTCGATCTCGATGGCCGGGTGGTGCGCTGGAACGACGCGTGCGAGGCGCTCTACGGGTGGTCGGTCAGAGACGCTGTGGGCAGAGTGCTCCCGATGGTCGAGTCCTCCGCGCGGACTGCCGCGCTCAGGCATCTGCGTCAGGCGGCCGCGAACGCGTGTTTCGACCGTCGACAGATCATGCATGTCACGGCGAGCGGGCACCCGCTGGCTGTGGACGTGTCGATCCTGCCCGTCGCAGACCCGGACGGTACGGCGGGGACCGTGGTCATCGTCGCCCGCGAGTCGGAGCGAGCGCGGCAGCTGGACGTGCGGTCCGCGCTTGCCGACTCGGCTCTGCGGCGCCTTGCGGCTCCGCTCACGGCGCTCACCGGCTTCGCGCAGCTGCTGAGTCGCGACTACGTGCTCCGGGACCCGGTCGGGCGTAAGGAAGTGGTGCAGAGTCTCAGCGCGCGCTGCGCCGAGGTCGAGACGGCGATCGAAGAGGTCCGCGCGGCACAGCGCTTGCTCGACACGGGCAGCCGGCTCAGCCTTGCCCCGCTGGACCTGTCGCGGGCCATCGTCGAGTCGAGCGCACGCGTGAGCACCCGGCGTGAGATCCACCTCGCTACCGGCGAGGCGCGTCTTGCGATGGCCGACCCCTGGGTGGCCGAGCGGACCCTCGACAGCCTCATGCGCCTGCTGGACGCGAACCACCCGCGCGACGTCCGCTTCTCGGTACGCGCTGCCGTCCGGGGCGACGCGTCGGTCGCGTCGATCAGTGTGCCGTGCGAGCCGTGGGCCGGCACGCCGCCGTGGTCGGACGAGTTCGGTGTGCACGTCACGCGCTTGTTCGCCGAGCGTCACGGAGGCACGTTCGAGATGGGCGGAGACGGAGCGACCAACGAGATCAGGATCGTGCTGCCTGCCGCCGAAGGAAGGACGACCGATGGCTGACACGACGACCATGGCCGAGACACCCGACCCGCCGCCGCCCGCAGAAGGACCTGCCGAGCATCCTCGTCGGCGCTGGCCGCTGACCGTGCTCGTCATCGTGCTCCTCGCGCTGCTGGCGGGCGGAGTGGCGCTGGGTGTTCGCTACAGCAGCCGCGTGCGCCAGGCGCAGGCGAAGCTTGACGACGCCGTGGAGCTCATGGCCGAGGCGGAGGATGCGCTCGTGGAGATCGATGCCGTGGTCCGTTCGGAGATCACATCGGCGCTCGAGACGCGTGCCGCGAGCGCGCTCGAGACCAGACCCGATACGCTCGAGGCGGTGAAGGAGGCGAACGCGCTGCTCACCGAGGCGCTGCCCGACCTGCCCGATGAGGATGTCCCGCTCGCTGAAGCGCTGCTTGACGGGGCGGAGGCGCGCGAGCAGATGCTGACCGAGGCCGAGGTCATCCTCGAGGCCAACGTCAAAGCCTCCGGAGCGGTCGGCCCGGCCCGAGACGCCTGGACCGCCGTCGGGGAGGCCGAGCAGCTCTCCCAGGACGCGGTCAAGGAGTATAACAAGCACACCGAGGCCGGCGTGAAGCAGTCGACCGCGCTCACCGACCAGGCGATCGCCAGGCTCACCGCGGCGCGGTCGCTCCTTGAGACGGCGACGGCGACGTTCCCGCAAGCCGACATGGCGGCGTTCGTGACGTACCTGGATGACCGTATCGCGCTGCTGCAGACGTCCAAGAAGATCGACTCCACCTGGCTCGCCGGCAAGGTGGAGGAGGCGAACGCCATGCTGGACGCCTACAACAAGCAGGAAGCGGCACTCATCGAACAGGCGAAGCAGCTGCCCGAGTCCCCCACAGCCGTGGTCGCTGCGGCGTACGAGACCGCAGCGGGCGAGGCTACCGAGAACTACTACGCCGCGAGGGACGCCGCCGAAGCGGCGGATGAACGCATCCGCACGCTGACGGCCTTGTCCGAGCAGACCGACTGAGAGGATCCGGCATGACGAGCGAGTTCTGGTCCGGCTGGGGGTGGCCGCTGGCCACCGGGCTCATCGGCTTCGTGTACGTGGGCCTGCTCGTCGCGCAGTGGTACCGGCGGCGCAAGCCGCACCAGCTCGCCTGGGCAGTGGGTTTCCTGTTCTACGCGGTCGCGGCGGTCATGGAAGCCGTCTCGGAGTTCTCGGGGAACTGGGACCCGACCGTCTACCGCATCTACATCGTCCTTGCCGCGTCGCTCGTGGGCTTCCTCGGCCTCGGCACGCTCTACCTCGTCACCAGGAAGAACACACTCGGCCACGCGTACCTTGTGTTCAACCTCGTCGCGCTGGCGGTCTTCTTCTACGGGACGTTCACGACCGAGCTCATCGCCGACAAGCTCGTCCCCGGTATCACGGTGGGCGGGCAGGCGCTCGGCGCGAGCATGTCGTTCCCGCGCGTGATGAGTTTCGCGTTCAACATCCCCGGCACGCTGCTGCTGCTCGGCGGATCGGCATACTCGGTCGTCAAGTTCTGGCCGAAGAAGGAGTACCGCTACCGCTCGTGGGCGAACGTGCTCATCTTCATCGGCACGCTCATCATCGCCGGGGCGGGCTCGATGGCCCGTGCCGGCCAGACAGTCGGCCTCTACCCGGCCGAGATGGTCGCGAGCGCGGTCCTGCTCGCTGGGTTCCTCATGGCGGGCACGCTCGAGAAGGGCGCCCGTACGGTCAGGGCGCGTTTCGCGTCACAGGGGGCGGACGCGGGAGCCGGCGAGACGTCGGACGCGGACCGCACGGGACCGGCGTAGCGCGCTACGCCTCCTCGTACCCGCTGCCGAGACGAGCGAGCGCTCCGACGTCGAGCACGACGACGTCGGTCCCCCGCACGATGACCACCTCGTCGTCCCGCAGACGGGCGAACGCCCGCGAGAGCGTCTCGGGCACGGTGCCGAGCGCGGCGGCGAGCTCGGTCTTGGTCATGCCGAGGGATACGACGAGTCCCTCGGCCGTCGGCGTCCCCGCCGCAAGGGAGCGCTGGAACAGGTAGCGCGCGAGGCGCCCGGGGACATCGAGCGCGAGCGTCTGCACGACGCTCGTCAGGTTGACGACCCGGGTGGCGAGGTCGGCGATGAGGCTGCGTGCCACTGCGGGCTCGGCCTCGATGAGGTCGAAGAGCGCCTCACGAGGGAGCCAGGCGACCGTCGCCGGCGTCGTGGCGTCGACGTTCGCCGGGTAGCGGCCGCCCGCCAGGGCGGCGACGGCCGCGAGCGGGTCGCCGGCTTCAAGGGCCTCGAGCGTTATCGTGCGACCATCAGCCTGCAGGTGGAAGACGCGCGCTTTGCCCGCGACGAGGACGCCGAAGCGCTCGGCAGGCTCGCCTTCAGCGGCCAGGGGCGTGCCGCGCGGCACGTCGCTCACGCTCGCGAGCTCCGCGAGCCGCCGGACGGCTCCGTCGCTCGCGGTGCGCCAGAGGCGTGAGCCGCGGAACGCGGCGTAGACGTCCGGTCTGACGGGCTTGGTCGCCACGCGGGTCCTCTCATCGGCTACGACCATCCGATTTTGACAGAAGTCAAGGAGCGCGTCGCACAGCCGACGGTACGCTGCAGGGCGTCGACCGGAACGGAGGATGCATGAGCGAGCGGTTCGCCGAGAAGATGCACGACCCGGAGGTCATCAAGGACACGCGGCTGCTCGGTGACTTCTCGGTCATCTACTGCCGCGGCGTGCACACCGACGCGGTGCGGATGCCGCTCGTGAGCGACGGCGCCGAGCTCGGCGTGTACGGGGACGCGCTGCCGGTGGTCTGCGCCGAGTGCGCGGAGCTGCTCCGCTATGCCGAGAAGCGCCGCGCGTTCTGCCCCAAGGACCCCAAGCCGTTCTGCAGCTACTGCGACACCCACTGCTACAAGCCCGACATGCGGGAGCAGATGCGTGAAGTGATGCGCTACGCGGGCCCGCGCTCGATGCTGCACGGGCACGCGGTCGACGGCATCAAGCACCTGATCGAGGGACGGAAGCACAAGCGCGCGGCGCGTCGGGCCCAGGATACCGACGGCGCCGTCTGAGACGGAGAGAGGGACACCATGTCAAGCACCATCACCCGACAGATCGTGAGGATCGACGAGGAGCTCTGCAACGGTTGCGGGCTGTGCGTGAGCCCGTGTGCCGAGGGAGCGATCGAGCTCATCGACGGCAAGGCCAGGGTCGTCCGCGACGAGCTCTGCGACGGCGCGGGCTTCTGCCTGGGCGTCTGCCCGACCGGCGCGCTCACCATCGAGGTTCGCGAGGCGGTGCCGTTCGACCACGCGGCCGCCGAGCCCATCATCGCCGAGAAGCAGCGGACCTACATCCCGCAGGTCTGCTTCCGCTGCGGCACCGACGAGGACCACGCGCCGTTGCTGCCGGTGCGTCAGCAGGGCAGGAGCGAGTGGGTATGTACTCGCTGCCTCCCCACGCTCATCCACGGATAGGACACGACGGAGAGGAGAACGACTTGTTCTGCAATCAGTGCGAACAGGCCAGCAAGGGGATCGCGTGCACCACGACCGGCGTCTGCGGCAAGACGCCCGAGGTGGCCGCGCTGCAAGACCTGCTGCTGCACCAGCTCAAGGGCATCTCGGCCATCGCGGTCGCGGGTGCGGCCGTGGGCGCCACCGATGACACGGCCGATGAGTTCGTGAACGGCGCGCTGTTCACGACCGTCACGAACGTGGACTTCGACGCCGAGCACATCGCCGGCATCATCCGCCGCGGCGACGAGGTCAAGCGCGCGCTTCGCGAGAAGGTCGAAGCTGCGGGCGGCGCCGTTCCCGCGGGCGATCCCGCGGTCGACTTCGAGCCGGCCGCCGACGTGGCCGGGCTCGTCGCTCAGGGTGAAGCGGTGGGCATCTTCTCGGACCACGACCGCGACGAGAACGTGCAGGCGCTCCAGCAGACCGCCGTCTACGGCCTCAAGGGCATCGCGGCGTACGCGGACCACGCCCGCGTCCTCGGCCACACGGACCCGGCGATCTACGCGTTCGAGCACGAGCTGCTCGCGGCGCTCTCCGACCGTGACCTCACGCTCGAGGACTGGGTCGGTCTCGCGCTCAGGACCGGCGAGGTGAACCTGCGCGTCATGGAGCTGCTCGACGCGGCGAACACGGGCGCGTACGGTCATCCGGTGCCCACGGAGGTCCCGCTCGGACACCGCCCCAACAAGGCGATCGTGGTCTCAGGCCACGACCTCGCAGACCTCAAGGAGCTGCTCGAGCAGACGGAGGGCCTCGGCATCGACGTCTACACGCACGGCGAGATGCTTCCGGCGCACGGCTACCCGGAGCTCAAGAAGCACAGCCACTTCTACGGCCACTACGGAACGGCGTGGCAGAACCAGCGCAAGGAGTTCGACGCGTTCCCGGGCGCGGTGCTCATGACCACCAACTGCATCCAGAACCCGCGTGAGAGCTATGCCGAGAACATCTTCACGACCGGGCGCGTGGCACACCCGAGCGCTGTCCACGTGAAGAACGGCGACTTCAAGGCGGTCATCGACCGCGCCCTGGAGCTCCCCGGCTTCACCGATGAGGTCGACGCCGGCAGCGTGATGGTCGGCTTCGGGCGGAACGCGGTGCTCTCAGTGGCGCCAACGGTGATCGAGGCCGTGAAGAACGGCGACATCCGCCACTTCTTCCTCGTTGGCGGCTGCGACGGCGCCAAGCCGGGCCGCAGCTACTACACCGACTTCGTCGAACAGGCGCCGTCGGACACGATCGTGCTCACGCTCGCATGCGGCAAGTTCCGCTTCTTCGATCGCGAGCTCGGCGATATCGGCGGCATCCCGCGCCTGCTCGATGTCGGTCAGTGCAACGACGCATACTCGGCCATCAAGATCGCGGTGGCGCTCGCCGATGCGTTCGAGGTCGGCGTGAACGACCTGCCGCTCTCGATGGTGCTCTCGTGGTACGAGCAGAAGGCCGTGGCCATCCTGCTCACGCTGCTGCACCTGGGGATCACCGACATCCGTCTTGGTCCCACGCTCCCGGCGTTCATCACGCCGGCCGTGCTGCAGGTGCTCGTCGACACCTTCGACATCAAGCCGATCGGCGAGAGCGCAGCCGCTGACCTCGAGGCCATCCTCGGCCCGGCGGCGTAGCGTGCGAGTCCTCAAGAGCATCGCTATCGGCTTCGGTGCGACGCTCGTGGTGCTCGCCGTGGTTGGTGTGGCGCTCTACTTCCTGGGCGGGCCGTCCGGCCCGTCCAGGGAGGTCCGCGCCGCGTACGCCGAGCTCGCGGCGGCGGGCGCCACGCCCCCTCCACCCGCCGAGCAGTTCGTGCTGCCGATCCCCGGCTGCCGGTGCCACAGCGACGACCCTGTCGCCATCGTCCATCACGCCGAGTACCGCATGCGGGACTGCGCGAGCTGCCACTAGTGGTCGGGCTTCTGCGGATGGCGCGTCTGCGCGCGTGATGCAGCGGCGCGCTGCGGTATGATTCCTCCAGGGCGCTCCTTCGGCGCGCCGGCCGCCCGCCGCACCACGGGAGGATCGATGACGCAGCTTCTCACGCACGTGCAGGAACTCGCTGAGGGCATCGGCCCCCGGCCGGCCACCACCGACGCCGAAGCGCAGGCTGCCGACTACATCCAGCACCAGTTCGAGGCGCGCGGGCTTGAGACCGAGCGGCAGGAGTTCGACTGCCCCCGCACCTACGGCTGGGCGTACGTGCTCTATCATGCGCTGACCATCGGTTCGGCGGTCCTGGCGGGCTGGTTCGCCTGGCCCGCGTTCGTGATCGCCGTCATCGTCGCGGTCGTCATGTTCTTCGACCTGTCGACCCGGTGGGGGCTCTCGGGTTGGCTCCCGCCCAAGGGGCCGAGCCAGAACGTCATCGCCCGGCACACGCCCAAGCTTCGCAGGGGCGAGCGGCTCAAGCGCGTGGTCATCGTCGCGCACTACGACTCGGCTCGCGCGTCGCTCGCGTTCAGCCCGGGCCTGGTCAAGAACTTCTCGGTCACCTTCGGCCTCATGAAGTGGCTGACGGTGCTCGTTCCCGTCGCGATCCTGGTCACCGCGCTGCCGTGGACGCAGGAGCTCCGGCCGTGGACCTGGTACGCGACGCTCGCCGTCTCGGCGTATCTCGTCGTGCCGCTGCTCATCAACGTCCATCGCGAACTCTTCATGGCGTCCACCGACGGCGCCAACGACAACGCGTCGGGCGTCGCCGTGATGCTCGAGGTCATGACGCGCATCGTGCCCGAGCCGGAGGACACCGGGCGTCCCACGGAGCCCATCAGGCGTTCGGCCGAGGCTGCCGAGGAGGCCGACGTCGTCTTGGAAGACGCGCTGCTCAGCTACACGCCGCTCGAGGCACCGGGCGTGCCCGCGGGTCCGCTCGAGCCGGCCGAGCCCGTGGCCCCGGCTCCGGCGCGCATGGACACCTTCGACGACCTCGGTTGGGAGACCGGCGCGGCGGCGTCCGTCGGGCCGGAGCAGGAGCGTATCGACTTCGGCGCACCCGCGAGCCCGGTCTCGCCAGCCGCGGAGCCCGAGCCCTACCACGAGGAGCCGCTCGCATCCGATGACTTCGGTTTCACCGAGACAGAACGGCCGCGCCGGCGCGGCCTCGGCGGTCTGTTCCGCCGCAAGCAGCGCGAAGAGCCGGCCGGGGGCGCCGACGAGTGGCTCGGCGTCGATGACGGGTTCGATGTCCGGCAGGAGGGTCGCAAGCTCGGCTCGTGGAACAACCTCGGCGACGAGGAGCCGGAAGAGGACGAGTGGGGTCGCAAGGGCGGCGCCGCCGGCCCGGTGGACTTCGAGGACCCGGACTTCGCGTCGGAGGAGGCTGCGCGCATCCGGCGACGCGTCACGCAGGGCATCGATCGCGAGCTGGCCGAGAAGGAGATCTGGTTCGTCGCGACGGGTGCCGAGGAGGCCGGCACGTGGGGGATGCGCGCGTTCATCGCCGAGTACGCCGATGAGCTTGCCGAGTCCCTCATCATCAACATCGACAACGTCGGAGCCGGGTCGGTCTACTGGATCACCGAGGAAGGCATGATCCGACGTCTGCACTGCGACCGCCGGCTGGCGTCTGCGGCGCGCCGGGTGGCGCGCGAGGCGGAGCTGCCGGTGAAGGGCAGGCCCTATCGCGGGCTATCGACCGATGCGACGCCCGCGCTCGCGCGAGGACTGCGCGCCATGAGCGTCATGGCGTTCGACATCAACGGCCGGCTGCCGAACTGGCACTGGCGCACGGACACCGTCGAGAACGTGCAGGAGCGGACGCTCGAGGTCGCGGCCGACCTCGTGACGGGCTTGATCCGGGAGGTCTAGCCGCCCGAGGGGTCGGTCGGACGTGGGCGCGCCCAGAAAGAGAGCGCCGAGCCCCCGACGAGCAGCAGCGTCGCGCTCCAGAACACGGGGAGCATCCACCGCGACCCCTGCAGGCTCACGACCACGAGGCAGAAGAGCACGAAGCCGAGGTGCAGCAGGCCCGATCCCGTCTTCGCCAGCACGCCCTCGGTCACGTACGTGAGCCCGCCCGCGTTCGCGAGCGTGAGCGCCACGACCGCGACCTGGATGAGCGCTGCGAGCCCCAGGTAGACGCCCAGGCCCGTGTCGACCGACCGGGCCACGACGCCGGCACCGACGCCGGCTGCGAGCATGAGCGCCGACGCGGCCACGAGCGCGCGCCGTCTGAACAGCCGTTTCGGCACGCAGAGGCCCATCACCACGACGAGCGCGATCACGAGCGGGCCGGCGATCGCGTTCATCGTGTCGACGAACGCGGGGTAGCCGAGCTGCTCCCACCCCGGCTGCGCCCGGTACGCCCACCACGCGTAGAGCGTGCCGACGAACGACTGCACGCCGAGGGCGGCGAGCAGGGCGACCGTGAGCGCCATGAGCGTGAAGTCCCAGGCCCCTCTACGGGGAGCTCGGACCGCGGGTCCTGTCTCGGCCATCGGCATCACCTCACGCCACCGAATGCGCGCCGGGGACGATATACGTCGCGAGGTAGGTGAGCACGAGCGTCAGGAACGAGAGCGCCGCCAGGCCCACCGCCACCTTCCACATCCCGCGTCGCCGCAGGTAGAGACGGCCATGCAGGTAGGCCGTGTAGAGCAGCCACATCATGATCGACATGTTCACCTTGCCCGACCACCACCAGGCCTCGCCCTGCCACGCCATGATCGCCCACGGGAAGCCGAGCAGCATGCCGAGGGTGAGCGGCAGGTAGCCGAGCCGCGCCCAGCCGTACGCGGTGCGCTCGAACGACGAGCGGCGATGGCGGATGGTGAGGACGGTCGCGACGAACGACGCCACGAACGAGGCGTACGAGACGAAGAGCAGCGGTGGATGCACCCACATGTACCACGTGTTGTAGTAGAAGCGCCGCGCGCCCTCGATCCCCTGCCACGCCGCCATGGCGAGCTCGGTCGAACCGCTGCCGAGCGCCTGCAGGTACCCCCGGTACTGGCCGAGAAAGTCGGGGAGCGGGTCGGTGAACGGTCGACCCCAGATGATCGCGCCGAGCGTGAGCACGGCGACGGCCAGCGCGAGTCCGGGCGCGAGCTCATCGCGGTGACGCCGCGCGACGATCGCCATCACCGCGAGCGCGAGCGCCCATACGTAGAGCTTCTCCGACTCGACCCACGGCGAGACGGCGATCCGGCCGGTGACGCCTCCGGTGAGCGGGTCGATGACGACCGCGGCGTTCCACAGCCGCCAGTGGAACCAGAGCAGGAGCGCCTCGCCGACCGCGAGCAGCGAGGTATGCGCGACGAGCGCCGTGCGCAGGCGCGCACGGGCGGGCGGGTAGAGGGCAGCGAACACGAGCGCCAGCGCGCTCAGGACGAGACCCGCCGAGAGGATCGCGCCCACCCCGCGCAACGACGCCGCTGCGGCGTCGACGTCAGCGGCTATCGTGAGAAGGTCAGGCATGCGGCTCCGCAGGTCGGCGTGAGTGCAGTATAGCGGCGCGGGCGGCGGTGCGCGTGATACACTCGGCGGGGACGGGGCGCGCTACGGCGCGCCCGCTGGATTCAGGAGGCGTTGCGTTGCCCCAGGGCAGGATCGCCAAGACGCTCGCGCGCACCGCGGTGGTCTCGTGGCGCGAGCAGCCTACCCAGTACGATATCGAGGCGCTGCGCGCCAACATCGAGCGCGTGGGGCTCGTCATCCGCGTCCGCTGGGCGATCGTCGCGGCCCTGGCGATCTTCTCGGTGGTCGCCGCTTCGGTCTACGCGCTCGAGGTGCCGTTCGGCGAGCTTGCGCGGAACATGACCATCCCCGCCATCGCCCTGCTGTTCGTGCTGATGTACAACGGCTTCTACCAGATCACGTATCGCAAGGTCGGCAATATCGCGTTCCTGAACCAGGCGCAGCTGCTCTTCGACATCCTCGTCACCACGGTCCTCGTGTACTACAGCGGCGGCGTGTACTCGTGGTTCGCGAACATGTACCTGCTGTTCATCCTCGAGGGCGCCTTCATCCTGCCGAGACGGTCCCACGTATGGCTGCTCGTGCTCGCCTCGGCGGCGATGTACGGTTTCGTTCTCGGCGCCGAGTACTGGGGCTGGATCCCGCACGTCGACATGCCGTTCGTGGAGAACGGGCTCTATCTCAACCAGACGTACGTGCTCGTGCGCTACCTCTGGAAGCTGACGCTCTACGGCGGCGCCGGGACGGTCGGGATGCTTATGATGAAGCGCATCCACGAGCGTGAGCAGGAGCTGGCCGAGTGCTCGTTCGTCGATGAGACGACCGGGCTGTTCAACCGTCCGTACTTCTACCGGACGTTCGCGAGCGAGCTGGAGCGCGCCCGCCGGGGCAACCGCGCGCTCGCCCTCATGCTCGTGGACATCTATCAGTTCGGCGAGTTCAACCGGACCTTCGGCATGGATGTCGGCGATGAGATGCTCGCCGCTGTGGCCGCCAGGATACGGGAGGTGGCTCACGGTGAGACTGCGGCAGCGGGGTGCGACGTGAACGTCGCCTGCCGGCTCGGCGGTGAGGAGATCGCGCTCATCATCCCCGAGGTGCGGGGGTACGAGCCCGAGCCGATCGATCACCGCGAACGCGCGCTCGCCCTGGCAGAGCGACTACGTGCCGAGGTGGAGAGCACGCGCGTCCGTGGCCTCGGCGTGGTGGTGAGCGTGGGCGTGTCGATCATGCCGGCCGACGGCGATACCGCCGAGGCGCTGCTGGAGGCCGCTGACACCGCGCTCTCGCGCGCCGCCGATCAGGGCGGTAACGTCGTCGTGGCGTCATGGCAGCTCGACGCCGCTCTTCAGGGCCCGCGGTCATGATGCGCTTCGTACGGGTCCTCGAGACCGCGCTCATCGCGATGCTGGCCGCCGTCGTGATCGTCGGCATCTCCGTCTGGATCCTGGAGCTCCCCTGGTTCACGAGCGCGGTGGTCCCCCGTGTGACGTCGCCCGAGGCGACCGGCCTCGAGCCCCAAGTCATACTCGACCAGGCGCAGGCCGTGCGGGAGTTCGTGACGAGCCGCGCGGCAGAGCCGCTGCCCGCCACGATCGGAGGGCGTGCGGCGTTCGACGAAAGCGCGGTCGCCCACCTCGTCGACGTCCGTGAGCTCATGCTGGATGCCCGACAGGTCACGATGCTGCTCGCGGTGCTGCTCATCGCGCTGATCGGGCAGTGCCTCCTGACGGGCTGGGAGCGGGTCGCGTCGAGCGGTCTGCGCGCGGGTGGGTGGGTCGCCCTGGCCGGTGTCGCGTTCGCCGCGTTCTTCGGGACGGCCGACTTCGGGGCGTTCTTCGCGCGCTTCCACGACCTGTTCTTCGAGCCCGGCACATGGGTCTTCGCCAGCAATGCCTTGCTCATCCAGCTGTTCCCAGAGACGTTCTGGACCATCGCCGGTCTCATCCTCGGTCTGTTCGTGGCGATCGGGGCGCTCGGCATCATCGTGGCGGGGCGCCTCGTGGACGTGTTCTCTTAATGTTCACAAAGGCGAGAGTTCGTGTACTATGGCGACGAAGCCGCACGGCTTCGCGCCAGGAGCCGCTTTCGGCGAGGGGGCCGGAAGCTCCAGATACCATTCCGTGAGGGAGGTGAGTTGCACGATGGCAGCCAAGGAAGGTTACTGCGTCAAGTGCAAGGAAAAGCGTGAGATCAAGGACGCCCAGGAGATCACCATGAAGAACGGTCGTCCGGCCACGCAGGGCACCTGCCCGGTCTGTGGGACCAAGATCTTCAAGATCGGCAAGTAGCTCACCCTTTCGCGACCAGAACGACGATGGGCGCCGCACCTGCGGCGCCCATCGCGTCTTTCCGGCGTCTGCCGCTATTGACGGGGCCAAACGGCAGGTCTAGGTTGTGGTGATGTTCGCGGGGCGTCCGGCCTCGCGAGAGAACGGAGGCCGAGGGACGCCATGAACATCATCGTCGTCGGGTGCGGACGCGTCGGCTCGCAGCTGGCGACGATGCTCTCGGTGGAGGGCCACAACGTGGTCGTCATCGACCGCGACGAGCGCGCCTTCCGTCGCCTCGGCTCCATCTTCAATGGCGTCACCATCAAGGGCCTCGGCTTCGACGAGGAGATCCTTGAAGAGGCGGGCATCCGTGAGGCCGACGCCTTCGCCGCGGTCACCGACCTCGACAACACGAACCTCATGGCAGCCGAGGTAGCGCGGAAGATATTCGGCGTCCCGCACGTCGTGGCGCGCCTCTACAACCCGGTCCGCGAGCGGACGTACCAGCAGCTGAATCTCGACTACGTCTGCGGCACGACGCTCGTGGCCGAGCAGCTGATGGACAAGATCCGGTCCGGCCACGGCCATCACCTCGATACGATCGGGGACATCGAGGTCATCGAGTTCAAGGCCGCCGAGGGCATCGAGGGGCTGAAGGTGGCCGATGTCGAGCTCGACAACCGCTTCCGCATCTACGCCATCGCCCGCGGCGGGATCTCGTTCATCCCCGAGCCGGGCTCCGAGCTGCACAAGGGTGACATCATCTACGCGTCGGTCAAGGACGACGCGTATCCCAAGGTCGAGCGCTTCATGGAAGAGGGGTAGGTCGTGTACGTTGTCATCAACGGCGGCGGCAAGGTCGCCTCGTACCTGGCCCGCCAGCTCCTTGAGCGCGGTCATGACGTGGCGCTCATCGAGAAGCGCGAGGAGATCGCGCACAAGCTCGCCGGAGAGCTGCCGGGACACCCGCTGATCGTGCACGGTGACGGCTGCGACGCGGCGTTCCTCGAGGACGCAGGCGTGATGCGCGCTGACGTGTTCGTCGCCGCGACGGGCGACGATGACGACAACCTGGTCTCGTGCCAGCTGTCGAAGGTCGCGTTCGGTGTGCCGCGTGCGGTGGCGCGCGTCAATAACCCCAAGAACGAGCACATCTTCAACACGCTCGGCATCGAGGCGATCTCGTCCACCACGATCATCTCCCGGATGATCGAGGAAGAGGCGACCGTCGGCGATATCCACACGCTGAGCCAGCTCCGCAAGGGCAACATGGCCATCGTCGAGGTGCGGCTGCCGGTCGACCGGTGCGTCGTGTGCGGCAAGCGTGTCGCAGACCTCAACCTCCCCGTCGACTGCATCCTCATCGCCCTCATCCGAGGCGACGACGTCATCCCGGTCCATGGAGACACCGAGATGCAGCCCGGAGATATCGTCATCGCCTTCACCAACACCGAGCACGAGAAGGCGCTCAAGAAGGCCCTGACGGGAGAGTGACCACCGGTCCGGCCGCAAGAGCCGGCCGCTACCCCGTCCGGCCCGGGGGGTGTTACAATACGCGCCGCGGGCGGGCGTAGCTCAGTTGGTAGAGCGAGAGCTTCCCAAGCTCTAGGCCGCGGGTTCGAGACCCGTCGCCCGCTCCATGATGATCAGAGGGGCCGCTTCGGCGGCCCCTTCGCATCTCGTCTGTCGGCCCCACGCGCCGCTCGTCGGCAGGGGTCTTGCGTGCCGGCCACCGCGTGGTACGCTAGCGAACACAGGTTCGATAGCGCCGCCCCTCTCTCCTCGGCGCATGATGGCGAGGAGGCCATGATGGGGCGGTTTCGTGTTCTGATGGCGCTATGCGCTCTTGCGGCGCTGTCCCTGCCGGGAACGGCGTACGCGGCCGAGGAAGTACTGCTCGGCTTCGGATCCGCGTACGACCTCGACGGCCGCACGGTCGTGCACCGGGGTATGGACGTGGCGGCTGCCGCGGGTGCGCCGGTCCGGGCGCTCGTGGACGGGACGGTGCGGTTCGCCGGACCTGTCCCCGCCGATGGCGGGGGGTCGGTGATCGCCGTGACGGTCGAGCTGGCCGAGGGAGACCTCGTCACCGTGCATCCGCTCTCGGATGCGCGCGTAGAGGCTGGCGACGTCGTTGCTCGCGGCGACGCGCTCGGCACCCTCGCCGAAGCTGGTGACCGGTCGTCGGCGTCTGCGCACGTGCACGTGAGCTGTCGTCGTGACGGCACGTACGTGGATCCACGGTTCCTTCTTGCGACTCCGGCTCCGTCCGAGCCGGCGGAGCGTCCCGCACCGCTTCCGACGGCCGCAGCTCCGGTGGCCGTCACGCCGAGCGTGACGGTCGTCGGCAGCCACAGCGAGGTCCCAGCGGGGACGGGCGAGGTCGACGGCATGGCGCCGGTGCTCGCGACGCCCGCTCAGGCGCCTGTGGGGAGCGTCTCGACCTGGCGCGGCGCGCCGCGGCCGACGCAGGCTCTCGAGCCGCTGGAAGCGGGCGTGCCGAGTGCCGTGGGGACAGGCGTCGTGGTGAGAGGGCCGGTGCGCGGACCGTCATCGGTCGACGTCCGCACGGGCTGGGCGCTCGCTCCCATCACATCCTCCGGCTCGCGGCTCGCTCTGCTGGCGGGTGCCGCCGCGTCGGGTCTGCTGGCAAGCGCGGTGACGAGACACGCGCAGGCCGTGAGCGCGCAACGGTAGCGGCTCCCTGGGTATCCGAGGTGTCAGAGCGCTGGGGTAAGCAGGAATTGTGGACGTGACGGGACTCTGTTACACTTCGGAGGCTCATTTCCTGCTCCGGGCGGGAGCCTTCGCGACCCGGGGCCGTATCAGTCCAAGGGAGGTGAACAATGAAGGCGTACGAACTCATGCTCATCATCAACCCCAGCCTCGACGAGGAGGCGCGGGAGGCCGTGCTGGAGAAGACCCGCTCGGTCATCACCGCTGACGGGGGTGTCATCGATTCCGACGACGTGTGGGGCAAGCGCTCCATGGCCTACGAGATCGACGGGCTCATGGAGGGCGACTACCACGTCATCCTCTTCCACGGCACCACCGACTCCGTTGCCGAGCTCGATCGCGTGTTGCGTATCACGGACCAGGTCATGCGTTTCATGATCGTCCGGCGCGACGACATCAAGGAGTAGCGCGACCGGCACGGCATGGCACGCACTACCGCGGCCACGCGCCGCAGGAACGAGGTGGGTAGCAGTGAGCATCAACAGGGTGGTCATCTCAGGGAACCTGACGCGAGACCCGGAGCTTCGCTCGACGAACTCCGGCATGAGCGTGCTCAAGCTCGGCGTGGCGGTCAACGACCGCCGCAAGAACCAGAGCACCGGCGAGTGGGAAGACGTGCCGAACTTCGTCGACGTGACGATCTTCGGCGCCCGCGCCGACGCCCTCGCCCGGTTCCTCAGCAAGGGGACCAAGGTCGCGATCGAAGGCAAGCTGCGGTGGAGCCAGTGGGAGACACCCGAAGGCGACAAGCGCAGCAAGCTCGAAGTGATCGCCGACGAGATCGAGTTCATGACGCCGCGGGACGGAGGCTCGGGCGCTTCGGCTCCGAGTTCCGGCGGCGGCTCGGACGACATCGGCGAGGAGATCCCCTTCTAGCCCACGACGAGACGGCACGACCCGGGAGCGGAACCCTCCCGCCCGGGTCGGCACATGAAATCGGCCCCGATGGGGTCTGAAAGGAGGTCGTCGCACATGAGCGATTACGCCCGCCGTCCTCGGCGGAAGTACTGCAACTTCTGCAAGGACCATGTGGACTACATCGATTACAAGGACGTGAACACGCTTCGCAAGTACATGACCGACCGCGGCAAGATCAAGCCGCGCCGTGTCACCGGAAACTGCGCGCAGCATCAGCACCAGCTGTCGACCGCGATCAAGCGCGCTCGCGAGATGGCACTCGTTCCCTACGCTGTGCCGGTCGTGAGCGGAAGGGTCGATGGCAAGGGTCGCCGATAACGGCCTCGTGCCGCAGGCGCCGACCCCTTCGGCGGTCTTCGGCGCGGCGTTCCTGGCCCTGCTGGGAGGAGCGCTTGCGCTCCTGCTGCCGATGGTCGGGGTGCCGCTCGCTGCGGGAGCATTGGCGTGGCTCGCGTATCGCCGCCGCATGATCGTCGCGGTGGTCGTCGCGATAGCGGCAGGGCTCGCGCTCTGGCCCGTCGATCCTGCTGCGGTGCTGTACGTCAGTCCGTGGCTGATCGTCGCAGGGCCGCTGAGCGTGCTTCTGTTGCGCCGATGGCGGATGACGAGCGTCGTGCTCACCGTGACCGTGGTGCTCGCCGGTGTCATGCTCGGCGGCATCTGGTACGCGGCGGCGGCGAACGACCTCGGTCTGCAGGCGTACGTCGCCGAGATCGTCGAGTCGGCCACGGGGCCGGCGACCGAGACCGCGATCGAGGCTGGCCAGCCGGAGACCGAGGTGCGCGAGCAGATCGAGGCCGTCGAGGAGCTCTTCCTCTCGTACTGGCCTTCGATGGTGCTCGTGGTCTCAGGGATCACGGCGCTCCTTTCGGTGGCGGTGGTGGCGGTCGTCGCGTTGCGGTCGGGTCAGCGGGTAAGAGCGCCGCTCAGCCTGCAGCGGTTCGACCTCAGCCCGCATACGGCGTGGGGCGTGATCGCCGCGCTCGTGCTCATGGCAGCCGCGCGGTTCGGAGGCGAAGGGTTCGAGCTGGTCGGTACGCTCGGCGAGAACATCCTCCTCATCATGCGTTGGGTGTTCTTCGTCCAGGGAGTGGCGGTGTTCGCGGGGCTCTACGAGCGAGCGGGATTCTCCCGCGCCAGCAGGGCGATCGGGTTCGTCGTGCTCGGTGTGACCGAGGCGCTGCTTCCGCTGGTGAGCCTTACGGGACTCGCCGATCTGTGGGTGAACGTCCGCAAGCTGCCTCGTGACGGCAGCGCGGAGGATGGCGGCGGCAACGGGCCGATCTCGGCCGCCGTCGGGCACGATGAGTCGAGCGCCGAACAGGCGTCGGGGTCGCTTGAGGACCCCCCTGATAGCGATTAGAGTGGGAAGCACCCTCCGGGTGCTCAACGGAGGGAACGACGAGGAGAGACGATGAAGGTCATTCTGACGCAGGACGTGAAAGGTCGCGGCAAGGAGGGCGACGTCATCGAGGTCGCTCGCGGCTTCGCCGTGAACTACCTGCTGCCGCGCAAGATCGCCGTCGAGGCCACCCCGGGCAATCTGAAGCAGCTCGAGGCGCGCATGCACAACATCAAGCAGCGCGAAGAGGCCAAGCGGGGCGACGCCGAGTCGCTCGCCGCCGCGATCGAGGGCAAGACGATCACGATCGAGGCCAAGGCAGGCGAGGAGGGCCGTCTCTACGGCTCGGTCACCTCGGCCATGATCGGTGAGGCGATCGCCGCGCAGCTCGGTGTCGAGGTCGACCGGCGCAAGCTGGACATCCAGGGTCACATCAAGACCCTCGGCGAGCACGAGGTCGCCGTGCAGGTCTACTACGACGTGAAGGCCGATCTGGTCGTCAAGGTGGTCCCCGAGGGCGGCGAGCTCCTGGCGCCCGTGGAGACCGAGAAGACCCAGGCCGAGGTCATAGAGGAGATCGTGGCACAGGCCGAGGCTCTCGAGGCGGCGGCTGAGGCCGCGGCCGAGGAGGAGCAGGAAGCCGCCGAGGACGCCGAGCAGGAGTAGCGGACAGCCGAACGTGCGAGGCGCCGCCGTGCGGCGGCGCCTCGGCGGTCTTGTGAGGGAGCGCAGCGGATGGCGGGAAGCGGCACGCGGAACCCCGAGGAACGGGTGCCTCCGCACAACCTGGAGGCGGAACAGTCCGTGCTCGGCTCCATGCTGCTGTCCGCTGACGCCACCGAGACCTGCCTGCGCATGCTCTCCCGGGACGATTTCTATCGCCCCGCGCACGGGTACGTCTTCGACGCCATCAACGACCTGAACGGTCGCGGCGAGCCGGTCGACCAGATCACGGTCGCTGACCGGCTCGAGGCGATGGAGAAGCTCGACGTGGCCGGTGGCAAGCCGTACCTGCTCGATCTCGCCAGCGTCGTCCCTACCGCGGCCAACGCCGCGCACTATGCCGAGATCGTGAAGCGGACCTCGATGCTGCGACAGCTCATCGGGGCGGCGACGTTCATCAGCGCCGAGTGCTACCGCAACCCCGACGACATCGACGCGGTCGTCGAGGACAGCGAGCGCGCGATATTCAACGTGACCAACAAGCGGGTCTCGAGCAACTTCCGCAACCTGGAAGATCTCATGAAGACGGGCTTCGACCAGATCGAGAAGCTCTACGACCGCAAGGAGCACATCACCGGGGTGCCCACCGGCTTCGAGGACCTCGACAAGATCCTCGCCGGACTGCATCGTGGCGACCTCATCATCCTCGCGGCACGACCGTCCGTGGGGAAGACGGCCTTCGCGCTCAACATGGCCGTCAACGCCGCCAAGAAGGGGCATCCCACCGCCGTCTTCAGTCTCGAGATGTCAAGCGAGCAGCTCGTGCAGCGCATCCTCTGCTCGGAGGCGCGGATCGACAGCCAGCGGTTGAGGACGGGCTATCTGAAGGACAGCGACTGGCCGCAGATCATGCAGGCCATGGGGCGGCTCCACAACATCCCGCTGTGGGTGGACGACACGCCGTCGATCTCGATCCTCGAGGTGCGCGCGAAGGCAAGACGCCTCCTCCGGGACAAGGAGGACGGTCTCATCATCGTGGACTACCTCCAGCTGATGCAGCCACAGAACCGCCGGTCCGAGAACCGCCAGGTGGAGATCGCCGAGATCAGCCGGGGACTGAAGATCCTCGCCAAGGAGCTCAACGTCCCCATCATCGCGCTCTCGCAGCTCTCGCGTGCCGTCGAGCAGCGCACATCCAAACGGCCGGTCCTCTCGGACCTGCGCGAGTCGGGCGCGATCGAGCAGGACGCCGATGTCGTCATGTTCATCCACCGGGACGTCTACGAGTCGACCTCCGATGACGGCGATCGCTCAGGCATGCCTCCAAAAGGAGAGGCCGAGGTGATCGTCGCCAAGCACCGTAACGGCCCCACCGACAGCTGCCACGTGGCGTACCTGTCCAACTACACGAAGTTCGTGTCGATCGCGAAGAACGTGTAGCGCTTCGATCGGAGTCCCTCCGGCCCGATCCCGCTGCCGCGCGCTACTCGGCGGGGAACTCCTTGGGCACGCGGCCGATGGCGCGTATCGAACACCGGGACACGCGATTCAACCCCAGTTCGTCCGCGCGCTCCCGAACGGCCCGCTTCCCGACGCCGGGGTTCAGGTACACGTCCTGGATGCTGCGACCGTACCGCTCCTCGAGCGCCGCAAGCGCATCGAGCGCCTGCAGCGCCGGCTCCTCCGGCAGGTAGAGGCTCGCACGCTGGGGAAGGTCAGGAAGGTCGGCGATGTCCTCGTAGACCGGCAGACTCTCGATCCGGCCCCCGCGCGGGTTGACGGGCCAGACCTCCCACCCCTCTTCGGCGTACGCCCTGACGGCCTTGTTGCCGTACTTGGCGCGGTCGGCCGACGCGCCGATGATCGCCACGCGCGGGCGATGGGCGAGCGGCTCGGCGTCGTGATCGGCGGTCGGCAGCGCCCGCAAGGAGCCCTCGGCGTGCACCTCGCCCATCACGCGTCGCGCAGCTTCTCGAACTCGGTCGGATGCCAGCCGACCATCGCGCGCTCTCCGACGAGGATGACCGGGACGCCGTACTGCCCCGTCATCGTCACCATGCGGCGCAGCCCTGCGCGGTCCTTCGACACGTCGATGTCGGTGAAGTCGATCTGGTGCTCAGCGAAGTACCTCTTCGCGTACTCGCAGTAGGGTCATGTCGGCGTCGTGAAGATCGTGACGCTCTTGGGCATCTCCGCAGCGCACATCGTGCCCTCCTCGGTCGTGGCGACACCCATTACCTGCCCTGCCGTCACGGGTACAAAACACCTGGACACCGGGCGCCCCGGCGTGCCGCCCCGCGGCTGCGCGCGTCGCGCTCACGCACGCTCCGCCGAGGAGGACGCATGACTGCCGAACGATACGACGTCGTGGTCGTCGGAGCCGGCCCCGCCGGCATCTTCGCCGCGATCGAGCTGCTGCGGACGCGTCCGGCGATGCGGGTGCTGATCGCCGAGCGCGGCAAGCCCATCGCCAAGCGACGCTGCCCTGCGCGTGAGACACACTGCGCCGACTGCGAGACCTGCTCGATCATGACGGGATGGGGCGGAGCCGGGGCCTTCTCGGACGGCAAGCTCACCCTCACCACCGAGGTGGGGGGCTGGCTCGCCGAGTACGTCGGCGTCGAACGCCTGCACCGATTGATCGACGATGCGGATGAGCTCTGGCTCGAATTCGGTGCGACGCCACAGGTGCACGGGCCGGATGCCGAGACCGCGACGCGGCTGCGGCGGGAAGCGACGCTCGCCGAGATGAAGCTCGTGCCGATGCGCATCCGGCACATCGGCACAGACCGCTCGCCCGACGTGCTCCAGGCCATGCACGACCACCTGCTCGCCAACGGCGCGACGATACGCACGTCCACACGGGCGCGTCGTGTCCTGGCCGAGCACGGGCACGTGACGGGCATCGAGCTGGAGGACGGCTCGGTCATCCATGCTGACGCGGTCATCGCCGCGCCGGGTCGCGACGGAGCGGACTGGCTGGCCGAGCAGGCGGCCACGCTGGGCGTCGGGCTCGTGAGCAACGCGGTGGACATCGGGCTGCGCGTCGAGGTCCCCGCGCCGGTCATGGAGCGCCTGACCGACCACCTCTACGAGGCTAAGCTCATCTACTACTCCAAGCGGTTCGGGGATCAGGTCCGCACGTTCTGCATGAACCCGTACGGTGAGGTGACCACCGAGAGCTACGGTGAGATCGTGACGGTGAACGGCCATTCGTACGCCGCACGGCGCACCGACAACACCAACTTCGCCGTGCTGGTGAGCCAGTCGTTCACCCACCCGTTCCGCGAGCCGATCACGTACGGCTCGTCGATCGCCCGGCTCGCCAATCTGCTCGGCGAGGGCATCCTGGTGCAGCGGCTCGGCGATCTGCGCGAGGGTCGCCGTTCCACCGAGAAGCGCATCGCGCAGTCGGTCGTCGTTCCGACGCTGCTCTCCGCGACCCCCGGCGACCTCTCGTTCGTGCTGCCCTACCGGCACGTCGTCGACATCCTCGAGTTCCTTGGCGCGATGGACCGGCTCGCTCCGGGCGTGGCAGGCGATGGGACGCTGCTCTACGGTGTCGAAGTGAAGTTCTACTCGTCGCGTCTCGAGCTGGACGCCGACCTGCAGACGCAGATCGCGGGGCTGTATGCCATCGGCGACGGCGCGGGCGTCACCCGCGGTCTCATCCAGTCGAGCGCCAGCGGCCTCGTCGCGGCGCGCGCCGTGGTGCGCTCGACCGAGGGCTGACGCCGGGTCCCGGTCTAGCGCCGGTAGCGTCGGACGAACTGCAGGGCGGCGAGATCGGAGCTGAGCCCCACGGCCTTCACGTCCTCGAGGCCGGCGGCAAGGCCCGCCTCGACGACCTGTCGATGGCCGAGCGAGACGAGCTGCTCGGGCCAGAGCACCCAGATCGAGCCCGTCGAGGTCACCTGATCGCGGAGGTCGTGCAGTCGCTCGAGGGCGCGGGTGTTCTCGGCATAGAGGAAGCCGACCTCGGCCGGGCCGTCGGTGACGATGTCGACACCCACTGCCACGAGGACCCGGTGGAGCTCGGGCGGCACCGGGCTCGCGAGCACGCACCGGTCGCCGCTTCGCAGGCGCATCAGTTGCGAGATGTGGTCGCTCATACACCGAGCCTACCTCGTAGCGTCCGGCTGGCCATCCCTTTCCTGACGAGCGGCACACACCCGAACGGCTCCCCGGCGCTCCCCGGGGCTTGCGGGAGCGGCAGCGGCTTGGTACTCTGATACCCCAGGGGGTATAGGTTCCCCCACCATGACCGAGAGGCAGACATGTCCGCACCGACGCCAGGAACAGAGAACGCGTCCGTCGCACCGACGCCCGCCGCGCGAGCATCCGCCGCGCCTGACGCGCCCGTGCATCCCGTCGTGCGTGCGCTCGCCGGGCTCTCGAAGCGGCTCGTCGTGCTCATCCCGGCAGCCATGGCGCTCGGGCTCGTGACCGGGCTGCTTATCGACCTCTCGGCACTCAAAGCGCTCGTCCTACCCATGACGATGCTCATGGTCTACCCGATGCTCGTGAACTTCCGTCCCAGAGAAGCGCTCGACCTTGCCGACAGCAAGGCGGTCGGCCTGGCCATGGCGCTCGACTTCATCGCGCTTCCCGCGATCGCCTGGCTGCTCGCCGTCGCATTCTTCCGTGATGAGCCGGGCCTGTATGTCGGCATGGTGCTGGCGGGGCTCTTCCCGACGAGCGGCATGACGATCTCGTGGACCGGCTTCGCCAAGGGCAATGTGGGGGCCGCGGTGAAGATGACCGTGATCGGGCTCATCGCCGCCTCGCTGCTCGCCCCCGCCTACCTGCTCCTGCTCGCGGGCGCGGTCGTGCCGGTCGACATAGCCGAGGTGCTGCGCACCGTGCTCTTCGTGGTCGGCATCCCCATGATCGCCGGCACGCTCACCCGCGTAGGCCTCGTGCGCCGGCTCGGGCAGCAGCGCTACCGACAGCGGGTCGCGCCCGTCTTCCCCGGGCTCTCGACCGTGGGCGTGCTGGCCATCGTCTTCATCGCGATCGGCTTGAAGGCCCCCATGATCGTCGGCGAGCCGGCGTTGCTGCTGAGGATCCTCGTGCCGCTCACGGCGTTCTACGCGCTCAACTTCCTGCTCGCGACGCTTCTGGGGCGCTGGCTGCTCGACCGGGGCGACGCCATCGCCGTGGTCTACGGCACCGTGATGCGCAATCTCTCGATCGCCCTCGGCATCGCGATCGCGTCGTTCGGCGCCGAGGCGGCCCTCGTCCTGGCCGCCGCGTACATCGTGCAGGTCCAGTCGGCGGCGTGGTACGTGAAGGCGACGGACCGCGTCTTCGGCCCGGCCGCGGAAGCGCCGACAGCCGCCGAAGCGGCGTAGGGGCGGCTAGATGCGGCGGTACTTCCTCAGCGCGAGGATGTTGCCGATGAAGAACACCGCGAGAAAGCCCCAGAGCACCGCGAGGTCTACCGCGACTGAGGCGAAGTCCGCCCCCCGGAGCATGACGGCACGCATCGCCTCGGCGCCGTAGGTGATGGGGAACGCCCGGCTGAGCAGCTGCATCCACTGCGGCGTCTGTGACAGGTCGAACATCCCCGAGAGCAGGATCTGCGGCACCACGATGATCTGCAGCAGCTGGATGACCTGCAGCTCCGTGTTGGCGAACTCGCTGACGAGGATACCGAGGGTCAGCGAAACCAGCGCCATGGACAGCGCGATCACCAATACCAGCCCGAAGCTCCCGAAGTTGGGGAAGCCCACCCAGTAGATGCTCGCCGCCACCACGATGGCGCTCTGGACGAGCGTGAACAGGCCGAAGCCCTGCACGTATCCCAGCACGAGCTCCCAGCGACGGATGGGGGTCGCCATCAGCCGTTCGAGCGTGCCGCCCGTGCGCTCGCGCACGAAGCTGATGCCGCTCGTGATGAACACGAAGAAGAAGACGAAGACGCCGATGAAGACCGGCCCGTAGAAGTCGAACGTCTCCATCCCCTCCTCGCCATGCACCCACGTGACCTCGGGCTGTGGGGGCGCCTCGAACGAGGGGAGGTCGATGAAGTCCGTGATGTCGAGCGTGATGCCCCCGGGCAGCGTGATCGGCTCGATATCGAGCTCCACCGAGGCGAGCGCCTCAATCTGCGCGGTGTTCACCGCTCGCAGCACGGCGCCCGTCTTGGAGGGATCGGAGCCCTCGACCCAGACGCGGAGCGCGTCCCCCTCGCGCGTGACGAAGCCATCGGCCTCGACGTCCGCGAGGCGTTGCAGGGCGTCTGTCTTCTCGGCCACCTCGGTGCGCGCGCCGGCGTCCTGAAGCGCCTCGGTGAAGTCGCTCGGGAGGTCGGCGGTGAGCACGAGCGGCTCGTAGTCGGGCGACCCGAAGATGACGTTGAGCAGGAAGAGCGCGAGCACCGGCGCGACGATCATCATGAACAGCGTGCGCGGGTCATGCCTGAACTGACGCAGGATGCGGAGCGTCACGGCCAGCGCGTTACGCATCCCGGCCACCCGCCTCGGGTGCGGCGTGCTCCGTCGCTTGCTCGCGGTCCGCTTGCGCGGTCTCGGCCCGCGCGAAGTGGAGGAATGCGTCCTCGAGCGTGGCGGCGCCCGCGCGCTCCCGGAGCTCGCGCGGCGAGCCGATGGCGATGAAGACGCCGTCGCGGATCATCGCGAGGCGGTCGCAGCGCTCGGCCTCGTCCATCACATGCGTCGTGACGACGATCGTCGTGCCGTTCTCGGCCATGCGCGAGAAGGACTCCCAGATGTCGACGCGGTGCAGCGGGTCGAGACCGATGGTGGGCTCGTCGAGGATGAGCAGCTCGGGCTCGTGCAGGATCGCGGTGGCGAGCGACAGGCGCCGCCGCATGCCGCCGGAGTAGTCGCGGACGAACTTGCGCGGGTCGACCGTGAGGCGCGCCGTGTCGAGCGCGCGTTCCCCGGCGCGCTTGAGCGCGGCCCCGGTAAGCCCGTAGATGGCGCCGAAGAACTGCAGGTTCTCGGCGGCGGTGAGGTCGTAGTAGAGCGCGTCGGACTGCGCCATGTAGCCCATCCGGCGCATGAGCTCGAGCGAGGGCATGCGCTCGCCGAAGGCGTCGACGGTGCCCGAGACCGGCTCGGCCACCCCGGCGAGGATGTTCACGAACGTCGTCTTGCCCGCTCCCGACGGGCCGAGCAGTCCGAGCACCTCGCCCTTCTCGACACCGAGCGAGACGCCGTGCAGCACTTCCTGCTTGCCGAAGCGCTGGACGATGTCGCGGGCGACCAGTACGGGCATCATCTCTCCTGGGACGGGCATGGTTGTCAGCGTACGCTTCAAGGGGCCGGCCGAGAAGTGCGCTCTCGCGCGCGACGTTCGGTCACGCTATCGTGAGTGCATAGGATTCGACCGGTTCTGCATGAGATGTGGAGGGTGATCCGATGATCAAGGTCGCGGTGTGGGGCACGGGGATGATGGGTCAGGGGCTTCTCGGCTTCCTGCTCGACCGACCCAAGGACGTCGAGCTCGTCGGCGCCATCGTCACGAACCCCGCCAAGGAAGGCAAACCGGTCGGCGAGCTGCTCGGCCGCGACTGCGACGTGAAGATGACCACCGACGCCGCCGCCGTGCTCGCCCGGCAGCCCGACGTCGTCTGCATCTGCACGCAGAGCAACCTGCATGAGATCACCGCGCAGGTGGAGCCGTGCATCCGCGCGGGCGCGAACGTGCTCTGCATCGCCGAGACCCTCGCATACCCGTGGGCGAGCGACCCGGACTGGGCCGAGCGCATCAACGGCCTGGCCGAGGAGCACGGTGTGACCGTGCTCGGGACCGGGATCAACCCCGGGTTCATCCTGGATGCGCTCATCGTGGCGTGGAGCTCCATCTGCCTGCGCATCGACAAGATCGAGGCCCAGCGCGTCAACGACCTCTCGCCGTTCGGGCCGACCGTCATGGCGAGCCAGGGAGTCGGCACCACCGTCGAGGAGTTCGAGCGCGGCGTGGCCGACGGCACGATCGTGGGGCACATCGGCTTCCAGGAGTCCATCAACCTGATCGCCGACGCGCTCGGCTGGGACATCGACCGCATCGAGGAAACGCGCGAGCCGATCGTCTCGGCGGTCGAGCGTTCCACGCCGCACGTGCACGTGAAGCCGGGCGACGTCGCCGGCTGCCGGCACATCGGACGCGGTTACGCCGGCGACGAGCTCAAGATCGAGCTTGTGCACCCGCAGCAGATCCATCCGGAGCTCGAGGGCGTGAGCACCGGCGACTACATCACCATCCACGGCGATCCGACCGTGCAGATGGCGAACAGCCCCGAGATCCCCGGCGGCAAGGGCACGTACGCGAGCACCGGCAACTACATCCCGCTCGTCCTTGACGCCCCTCCGGGCATACTCACGGTGACGGACATGCCGGTCCCGCGCTTCTGGGCGCCGACCGAGTAGCGACCGCCGTCCGCGCGGGGCCGCGCGCCGCACGCTCGTACGCCGGGCGCTGCGGACGCGACCGCACGACGATCACGAGGAGGCCGAGATGGCGAGCTCCGATGGATGCCGTACGGGCGACTGGGTGGAGATCGAGCGCGTGCTGCTCGAACCCGCCGAGCGTTCGAGCAACCTGCCCGAGGACACGGCGGCCCAGCCGCTCCGCGTGTGGCTCAAAGGGTTCGCGCGCGGCGACGCACGCATCGGCGACGAGGTCGACATCGAGACGATGACGGGTCGCGTCGTCCGCGGCGTGCTCACCGACGTGAATCCCGGCTACACGCACACCTTCGGACGGCCCGCTCCGGAGCTCACCGCCGTCGGTCGCGACCTGCGTGCGCGGATCGACGCATACCGCGCCGACGCCGACGCGAAGGCGGGTGAGTGACATGCCGAGCAAGACCGACGCGATCATGGCGCGGCGCGGGGAGATCATGAAGCGCGCGCTCGGCATGGATTACGCGGAGTTCGAGGAGAGCCCCATCGCGTTCGACTACGAGGGCCTCATGACCGCTCACGGCTACTCGCTTCAAGACATCATCCGGATCCAGCGTTCGGCAGGCGTCGGGCAGACGCCGCTGCTGGAGCTGCGCAACCTCACCGACCTGGTGCGCAGCTACGCCGAGCCCGGGATGGGCGCGCGCATCTTCGTCAAGGACGAGGCCGCCAACATGGCCGGGTCGTTCAAGGACCGGCGCGCATCGATCAGCATCCACGTCGCCAAGCAGAAGGGTTATGCGGGCGTCATCGCCGCCACGAGCGGCAACTACGGCGCCGCGGTCTCCAGCCAGGCCGCGCGTGCGGGCCTGGCGTGCATCATCGTGCAGGAGGCGTTCGACTCCCGGCACGTGGGGCAGCCCGAGATCATCGAGAAGTCGCGCATCTGCGAGGCGTTCGGCGCCGAGGTGCTCCAGCTGACGGTGGGGCCCGAGCTCTTCAGCCACATGCTCGAGCTGCTGGACGAGACCGGCTATCTGGCCGCTTCGCTGTACTCGGCGTTCGGCGTGTCGGGCATCGAGACGCTCGGCTACGAGCTTGCCGAGGAGATGACGGCGCTCACCGGCGCTCCGCCCACGCACGTGGTCGTCACGCACGCCGGCGGCGGCAACACGACCGGCACGGCGCGCGGGCTCAAGCGCGCGGGCGCCACCGCGACGCAGATCGTGAGCGCGAGCGTGGACCTCTCGGGCCTGCACATGGCGAGCGACACGGACTTCAACCGCAAGAGCTTCACCACGGGACACACCGGCTTCGGCGTGCCGTTCGCCACGTGGCCCGACCGCGCTGACGTGCCCCGCAACGCCGCACGGGCGCTGCGCTACATGGACCGCTACCTGACCGTCAGCCAGGGCGAGGTCTTCTACGTGACCGAGGCGATGTCCAAACTGGAAGGCCTGGAGCGCGGGCCGAGCGGCAACACCGCGATGGCCGCGGCGCTCTCGCTCGCCCGGGAGCTGCCGGCCGACGCGACCGTCGTCGTGCAGGAGACCGAGTACACCGGCGCCGGCAAGCACCACTGGGCGCAACTGAACTTCGCCCGGGAGCAGGGCATCGAGGTGCGTGCGGGCGACCCGGCCGAGAGCGTGCCCGGGCAGAACATCATCATCCCCGAGCGGCCCGAGCAGATCCGCGCCAAGGACTTCCCGCTCGCCAAGATGCGGCGCAGCTACGTCCGCAACGCGCTCGCCCACGCGCCGGAGGGCTACGCGCCCACCGACGCCGATATCGAGTTCCTCGCCGCGGACACGAACAGCGACGCGGAGACCGTCGAGCGCATCATCGCGGAGCTGGCTGAGGGGTAGGCAAGCCCGGGCGCGTCCTCGTCATTGACATTCAAATGCGCGTTTGATTATAGTGCGCGCATGGACGTGGATGCCCTCAAAGCCCTCGCGGACGAGAACCGTCTCGGCATCGTGCGACTGCTCGCCGATGGCGAGCGGTGCGTCTGCGAGCTCGCCTCGGCGCTCGAGCTCTCCGACGCGCTCGTCTCGCACCACGTGAAGCGCCTGGCCGACGCCGGGCTCGTGCGCACGCGCCGTGTGGGTCGCTGGCTGCACTGCACCCTCGCGGCCGATGCGCTCACGTCGCTCGGGGCGGATCTGGCCGAGACGGGCTCGCGCGCCGCCGAAGCGGAAGCGGCGCGCGCGGATCAAGACCCGGGATGCGGGGCCTGCGTCCCGGCGGTCACGACGGACCGAAAGGCGGAGCGGTGAGCGAGAAGGCGGCGACCGAGCGCAAGCGGATGGGGTTCTTCGAGCGCTATCTCACGGTATGGGTGGCGCTCTGCATCGCGGCCGGCACGGCGATCGGCACCGTGTGGCCCCAGACGGCCGAGTGGCTCTCGCGCTTCACCTACGCGCAGATCTCCATCCCCGTGGCGGTGCTCATCTGGCTCATGATCTTCCCGATGATGCTCCAGATCGACTTCGCTTCCCTCAAGCGGGTCGGCGAGAAGAAGCAGGGGCTCATCGTGACCACCGTGACCAACTGGGTCATCAAGCCCTTCACGATGTACGCCATCGCGTGGTTCTTCTTCAACGTGGTATTCACGCGGTGGATCCCGGTCGACCTGGCGCGCGAGTACCTCGCCGGCGCGGTCCTGCTCGGCGCGGCGCCCTGCACCGCCATGGTGTTCGTCTGGTCGTACCTGGCCGATGGCGACCCGCCCTACACGCTCGTGCAGGTGGCGCTCAACGACCTCATCCTGCTCTTCGCCTTCGCGCCCATCGTCATGTTCCTGCTCGGCCTCTCGGACGTGGTCGTTCCCTACGACACGGTGGCGCTCTCGGTGGTGCTCTTCGTCGTGGTGCCGCTCGCCGCCGGCTGGCTGACCCGCTCGCAGCTCATCAGGCGGCGCGGCCCAGAGTGGTTCGAGCAGCGCTTCCTGCCCGCTTTCGGGCCTGCCACCATCGTGGCGCTGCTCGCCACGCTCGTCATCATCTTCATCTTCCAGGGCGAGATCATCGTGGCGAACCCGCTGCACATCCTGCTCATAGCGGTGCCGCTCGCCATCCAGACGTACCTGATCTTCGCCATCTCGTACGGATGGTCGTGGGCGTGGCGGCTGCCGCACCGCATCGCGGCGCCGGCGGGCTTCATCGGCGCCTCCAACTTCTTCGAGCTCGCTGTGGCCGTGGCGATCGCGCTCTTCGGGCTCTCGTCGGGCGCCACGCTCGCCACCGTCGTGGGCGTGCTCGTCGAGGTGCCCATCATGCTGTCGCTCGTGTGGATTGCGAAGCGGACGCGC
Organism: Anaerosomatales bacterium; assembly: GCA_030019445.1. Classification (GTDB taxonomy): domain Bacteria; phylum Actinomycetota; class Coriobacteriia; order Anaerosomatales; family Anaerosomataceae; genus JASEEU01. The sequence goes on from JASEEU010000008.1 coordinate 61,989, forward strand.
ACGCAGGTGGAGTGCCGGGCGTGCCCGGTGGCCGTGCCGGTCGCCGACTGCCCGGCTGGGGAAGGTGACCCGCGATGAGCGGCTGCTGTTCTCCCGAGACGCGCATCAGCGTGGAGGTCGAGCGCGTGATGATCGACGGCGAGACGTGCGAGCGGTGCGGCTCGACGTGGGACGCTGCGCGGGCCGCCGTGGCGGCGGTGGCGGGCGAACTCGCCGGTCTCGGCATAGCGGTCGACCTGCACGACCGGCCCCTGCCCGCCGACCGCGTCGCCGACTCCAACCGCGTGCTCGTGAACGGCCGGTCCGCCGAGGCGTGGCTCGGCGCGACGGCGGTCGAGAACGACTGCCCGTCCTGCGGCGACCTGCTCGGCGAGCCGACGTGCTGCCGCGCGTACGAGTTCGACGGCGAGGTAGCCGAGTCTCTCTCGGCGGAGCTCATCGCACAGGCGATCCGGCGGGCCGCCGGCATCGCACCCACCACGGCGGCCGGTGCGCACACGGCCGCGGGGCCCTCGCTGCGCGTCACGCTCGTGACGAGCGACGCCTGCGGTTGAGGCGGCGCGCTCATGTGCGACCCCCGTGCGGAGGTCGGGTTCGAGGCGCCGGAAGGCTCCACTTGAGAGATGCCGACGGCGTGGCGTGTCCGCGTCATCGGACAGCGGCTGGCGGCCGAGGGCTTCTCGGCCGAGGTGCGCACGTGCGACATCTACGCGCTTGAGGGCGACGAGCGCCACGCGGTGCTCGACGCGATGGTGCGCGAAGGCGCGGAACCGCCGTTCGTGATCGTCGGCGGGAAGGTCGCGTGTGCGGGAGATATCGATATGGACGCCGTGCTGAGCGCGGCGCGCCGATAGGAGAGAGGACGCAGGGCGATGGTCATCAAGGTGCTCGGCTCGGGATGCTGCAACTGTGACAAGCTCGCCGACGTGGCGAAGCGGGCCGCCGATGAGCTCGGCCTGGACGCCACGATCGAGAAGGTGACCGACATCGCCGACATCATGGCGTACGGCGTCATGTCGACCCCGGCGCTTGTCATCGGCGAGGAGGTCAGGATCGCCGGGCGCGTCCCGAGCCTGGCCGAGGTCAAGACCGTCCTCGCGCGCGGTTAGGCGGGCGACGTGGACGTCTTCTACCCGCTCGAGTGGCTTGCGGGCTGGCTCACCTTCGACCTCTTCGGCCTCGAGCGCGGCAGCCGTCTCGGCGAGGCGCTCGCGTTCTTCCTCTACGATGTGCCGAAGATCCTGCTGCTGCTCGTGGTCGCCGTCTTCGTCGTCTCTTTCGTGCGCTCCTACCTTCCACCCGAGAAGACCAAGAAGTACCTGACTCGTGGCCGGGAGTGGATCGGCAACGTCATCGGCGCCGCCGTCGGCGTCGTCACACCCTTCTGCTCGTGCTCGGCCGTCCCGCTCTTCATCGGCTTCGTGGAGTCCGGCGTCCCGCTCGGCGTGACGTTCTCCTTCCTCATCGCGAGCCCGCTCGTCGACCTCGTGGCGCTCTCGCTCATCACGGCGCTCTTCGGCTGGAAGATCGCGGCGATGTACTTCGTCTCGGGCCTGATGGTGGCGATCATCGGCGGCTTCATCCTCGGCCGTCTCAACCTTGAGGGCGAGATCGAGGAGTACGTCTGGAAGATCCGTATGGCCGAGGCGGCCTCGCCCGAGATGACGCGGGCCGATCGCGCACGCGGGGCATGGTCCGAGGTGCGCACCATCGTCGGACGGGTGTGGCTCTACGTGATCATCGGCATCGCCATCGGCGGGCTCATGCATGGCTACGTGCCCGCCGAGGTGCTCTCGCGCTGGGCGGGTCCGGGCAACCCGCTGGCAGTCCCGGTCGCGACCGCGTTCGGCATCCCGCTCTACAGCAGCGTCGCCGCGGTCATCCCGGTCGCCGGCGTCCTGGTGGACAAGGGCGTGGCGATCGGCGCGGTCATCGCGCTGCTCATGGCCACCGTCGGGCTCTCGGTGCCCGAGTTCATCATCCTGCGCAAGGTCATGAAGCCCAGGCTCATCGCGATCTTCGTGGGCATCAGCTTCGTCACGATCACCATCACCGGGTATCTCTTCAACTGGATAGCGCCGGCGCTCGGCGCATAGTGCCCGTGACACTCCCGCGACGGTATGCTTGCATGAGAACCGACGCATTCTGCATACCCGATCCGGGAGGTACGCATGGTCCGCCCCGATACCTACCAGGAGGTCCGCAAGCACCTTGCCGACCTCGATGACGCCGCCCTCGAGGCGCGTTTCTGGGAGCTCGCCGACAAGGTCGTCCAGCCGCTCGTCGATATGGCCCGGACGCACACCTCGCCGTCGATCGAGCGCAGCGTGCTCATGCGCATGGGAATCGATTCGCGCACGTGCATGGCGGTGGTTGCCGAGTGCGAGACGCGTGGGCTTCTCGGCCATGGCGCGGGGCACGTCGTGTACGTATGCATGCAGGCGTGGCAGTGCGACGCGCCCGAGGCGGCACGGCGCCTGGCCGAGGGAGACGGCTGGGACGTCGTCGAGGCGAAGTGGGGCGGTGCGCGATGAGCGACACGCTGCCGCCGCTCGATCCCAACGAGAAGCTCGACGTCGAGGCGCTCCTCGACGGGCTCGAGCACTATCGCCCGCGTCGTCACGGGTGGACGTGGCGAACGCCGGTGCCCGACCAGCGCATGTACGAGTTCACGTACCACGAGACCTCCGAGCCGCTCGAGCGGTCGATACCGCTGCCCGCGGCGCACTACTTCGAGGACATCGACCCGCAGCCCGACTGCGTCGTGACCACCGAGATCGCGTCCGGGCGGCCGGAAGACGACATCCGGCGCATGCGCATGGCCGCCTGGCATGGGGCGGACCACATGATGGTCATCCGCACCGCCGGCCAGTCGCACATCGACGGGCTGCTCGAGGGCACGCCCGAGGGCGTCGGCGGCATCGCCGTCACCCGCAAGCAGTGCCGCCTGACGCGCCGCGCGCTCGACCTCATCGAGGACGAGGTCGGTCGCCCCATCAACTATCACAGCTACGTGAGCGGCGTGGCGGGGCCGGAGATCGCGGTGATGTTCGCCGAGGAGGGCGTCAACGGCGCGCACCAGGACCCCCAGTACAACGTGCTCTACCGCAACATCAACATGTACCGCAGCTTCGTGGACGCGGCGGTCGCCAAGCGGGTCATGGCGGCGGCCGGCATCCTGCAGATCGACGGCGCGCACAACGCCAACGCCACCGCCGTCAAGGCGTGGAAGGTCATGCCCGAGCTGCTCGTCCAGCACGCCATCAACTGCGCGTACTCGGTGGCGGTGGGGATGCCCAAGGAGAACATCGCGCTCTCCACGGTGCCGCCCGACGCCGCGCCCGCGCCGTGCATGCGCATGGACCTGCCGTACGCCATCGCCCTCCGCGACCTCTTCGGCGAGTACAAGATGCGCGCCCAGCAGAACACGCGGTACATGGAGTCCGATGGCCGAGACGCCACCGTCTCCCACGTCATGAACCTCATCATCTCCCGGCTGACCTCGGCGGACATCCAGTCCACCATCACGCCGGACGAAGGCCGCAACGTGCCGTGGCACTACAACAACGTCGCCGCGGTGGACACGGCCAAGCAGTCGCTCGTCGGCATGGACGGCCTGCGCGAGATGGTGCGGATCGACCGCGAGAACCCCGAGCTCGCCTCACGCGTGCGTGAGCTCAAGGAGCGCGCGGTGCTCTTCCTCGAGGCCATGCTCGCCGACGGCGGCTACTTCGCGGGTGTGGAGGAGGCGTACTTCGTCGACAGCGGCGAGTACCCCGAGACGCACGACGACGGCATCGCGCGCTCGAGCGACGGGGGTGTGGCCGAGGGCACGATCGTCGAGCGCGCCGCGGACTACATGGCTCCCGTGTGCCACCACTTCGGCGACAACCACCTCCCCGAGGGCTATCGGGGGCGCGACCATGGTGAGGCGGCGCCGTGCGACCTCATCGGCGGTTGCACGCTCTGCGACGACGCCAAGGTGCCCTTCGTCGACGAGCTCGACCCCACCGACAACGCCTCCGTGCGGCTCATGCAGACCGCGGAACTCCGCGAGAAGGGGCTCATCAAGCCCGAGGTGGAGTGGACCGGCGACGGGGTGGTCGTCGTGACGATGTTCCTCCCCGCAGGCGAGCAGGTGGCCGAGGCGGCGGCGCTCGAGCTCGGCAAGGCGATGAACCTGCGCGACCGCGAGGTCATCCACAAGCGCGTGATGCACCCCGCCGAGGGCACCCTCGTCGAGCTCAAGGGCCGTCTCGACGTGGCGATCGACCCGGCCACGCTCACCTTGCCCGAACCGCCCGACTTCCTCAGCGACGAGGAGATCCGCGACTTCGTCGCCGAGCGGAACGTGCGCGTGGTCGCCGCGACGGTCGGCAACGACGAGCACTCGGTGGGCATGCGCGAGATCATCGACATCAAGCACGGCGGCCTCGAGAAGTGGGGCTTCTCGGTCACCTACCTCGGCACGAGCGTGCCGATCGAGAAGGTGATCGACGCTGCCATCGAGCACGGCGCCTCAGCGGTGCTCATCTCCACGATCATCACGCACGGCGAGATCCACCGCATCATGATGGAGAAGCTCGCCGACCTGGCCGCCGAGAAGGGCGTTCGCGACAAGCTGCTCTTGATCGCGGGCGGCACGCAGGTTACCGACGAGCTCGCGTGCGGCTGGGGCATGGACGCCGGTTTTGGCCGGAAGACGAAAGGCATCGACGTCGCAAGCTTCATCGTGAAGGAGATGCGCGCGAGGGGGTTGTAGGGGGTCAGTCCCGCAGCAGCTCCTCGGGCAGTGGTATCTCGTAGTCCTCGAGGCGCCCGACGTCGGCGAGCGCACCGATGCGCTGCTCGAGTCGGGGTCCCGCCGCGAAGACCTTCATACGTCCCTGCATGAACTCGACGAGGTAGCCTTGCTCGACGAGCGATGCGAAGTCGCGGTGCGCGGTGGCGTAGCCGATGCCGTGCGCGGAGCGATGGTAGCCGATACGGAACGTCGCGCTCGGGAGCCTGAGCGCTCGACCGATGATCGATCGCTGGCGATGGTTGAGCGAGGAGTCGGCATGCAGCTCGCGCTGGACCGCGGCGTCGATCGCCTCGGCACGCGCCATGCGCGCACGGAGCTGCTCGAGCGAGTGCACGATGAGCGCAAGCTGCGCCTCGAACCACCGGGTCGACTCGGCCTCGTGGTAACGATCGTGGTATGCGGATCCCTCGAGCGGCTCGAGCCCTGCCGTGGCGCGCTCGTGGTTCATCCGCAGCTCAGATTGGGAGACCGGGAGGTAGCCGAGGACCGGGTAGCCCTGCTTGAGCGCATAGAACCGCAAGATGATCCGGGACATCATCCCGTTCCAGTTGGGGAAGAGCTCGAAGTACGTAACGACCGCCCGGAGCACGACAGCCGTGATCGCGGCGTGCTCGCATGCCGCACGTGTGGGATGCTCGGCGTACGTGCACAAGCCGCGCAGAACCGCCTTCTGTTCCTCGGTGACGTTACCGGTGTGCGCCATGCGCGATGGCAGCCCGCGGGTGAGCCGGCCGTGCAGGTACAGAAGCGTCTCGGGCGAGAAGGGCCGGTCGACCATCTGCGCGAGCTCATCGGTCAGCAGGAATTGGTTGACGAGCAGCCGCTCATGGGGCGATCGCGGCTGCCGGCGCATCAACAGGAGCTCCTTCGCGGCGTCAGCGTCTAGGTCGATGCGTTCGAGCTGGGCGGTGGCCACCGTCTCCTCGACGTTGGACTGGACCAGGAAGCGCGTTCCGGCACGGCTGGTTGTGGCGTCGTAGAGGTGCGAGTCGGCGGTACAGTAGCGGTCGACTTCGGTGAGCGCGCGCCGCATGCCGCCCGTGCAGAGGTACCAGTGCAGCCGACCCTCCCGATCAGGGATGGGCGAGTAGATCGCCTGCGTGCGCTTCACTGCCGTGATGAGCGCCTCCGTCTCCTCGCGGCTGAGCCCCGAAGGGACGGGCAGCTCATCGCGCTCGGCGCGGCTCACGGTGACGGCCGTCGCCGACCTGAGGACCTGGCGGACGTCATAGCGATCGAGCAGTGCGACGAGCCGCGCCGCATCGACAGACTCGGGCGTGCGCTCATCATGCTTGGGCGACATGGGCCGCTCCTTCCTTGTGTCTTGGCGCGGAGGCCGTTCGTCGATCGGAATGTGCCGTTCGCGGAATGGCGTACGGGTGCTCACTGAAGGCATAGCCCCACGAGCGGACTTCCTACGCAGGTCGAATGCCGTGCAGCGGTGTCTCTGTGCCTAATGTATCCATTTTGGCCAGATTGACAACGTCAACCACCTCTTCAATAGATGAATTATCCATCTCCCTAGATGGAGACAGTCGCGGGGGTGATGTGTACGCCGCCGGCATCGGCGACACGTCTCATGTGCCCGATCCGCATACGCGGATGAGCGAACGGTCATGCGACTGGAAGGAAAGGGGTGTGGCTATGGCTGAATCGCTGTGGTTCGACTCGGCCACCTGGCTGGTGTGGCTCGCGCCATTTGCGGGCGTGCTGGCCGCGGGGCTGACGAGACGCAGGGATCCCGTGATCGAGGGAGACCGGGTGTTGCGCCATGACGGCGCCGCCCGACTCGAACACTGGACGCACGGGATTGCGACGGCGGTGCTGCTTGCCTCCGGCATCGCCTTGGGGGTTTGGTTCATGCCGGGGCTTGCCGGGAGCGGCGAGCCGACGTGGGCCTGGATGAACGTGCATCACGCGGCAGTGGTCGTGTTCCTCTTTGGCACGTTCTATTACGGAGCGAACACCCTGCTCGCCTGGCACCGCTTCAAGGAGCATCTGCCTACGAGCAAGGCGCTCGACTACACGAGGCGGCACTACGGGCGGCTTCTGGGGATGAAGAAGCTCTCCATGCCGCCGGAGCGGAAGTACTTCGAGAGCGAGAAGATGGCGTTCGTGCTCGCTGTGGCGTCCACGCTGCTCGTGATCATCACCGGGTTCCTCAAAGTCGCGGCTCACGCGATCGACGTGCCGGCGGGGATCATGACCGTGGCTACTCCGGTGCACGATATCGCCGCCATCGCCATGGCGGCGTTCTTCCTCGCCCACGTTCTGTTCGCCGCCATTCTGCCGATGGGGTGGCCGATGCTCCGCTCGATGGTCACCGGCTACGTCTCGCTCGAACATGCCAGGGCCGAGCATGGGGGCTGGGTGGCCGAGCTCGAAGGACGGGACATCACCGAGACCGCGGACACGTCTGCGGTCTGATGTGCGAACGCGAACCTGAAAGGACACACGATGTCAGATAATGATACGAATAACACTGGGGCCTCAGGCCGCGGTATAAGCCGACGCGAGTTCGTCACCGGCGTCGGCGGCGCGGGGGTCGGGCTCGTCCTCGGCGGCGTGCTCGTCAAGGGGTTCCTGCTTCCCGATGAAGTGGTGGCGCTCCCGGCGGCCGAGGGCTACCTGCTGGTGGACACGGCGAAGTGCGCAGGGTGCAACTCCTGCATGCTCGCGTGCTCCGTCACGCATCACGGCTCGGTCAGCCTGTCGAACGCTCGGATCCAGATCGTTCAGGATCCGTTCGAGGCATACCCCAACGACATCGCGATCTCCCAATGCCGTCAGTGTCCGTACCCGGCGTGCGTCGACGCCTGTCCGACCGGCGCGAACCACATCGACGAAGCGGCCGGCAACGGGCCACGTCCCGTCAAGTGGTGTATGAAGCCCTCTGCTCCGACCTCGAGCTCCTT
>JASEEU010000009.1 GCA_030019445.1 Anaerosomatales bacterium
AAGGAGCTCGAGGTCGGAGCAGAGGGCTTCATACACCACTTGACGGGACGTGGCCGATTGAATCTATGAAAGGAATAGGAACATGAAGGTATCGGTGGCACGAGGAGAACTTCTGGATGCCCTTTCCGTCGTCGCGAAAGGACTCTCTTCCCGCACCACCCTGCCGATCCTTTCAGGCATCCACGTCTCCGCACATGGAGAGGACCTCATCCTCCAGTCCACCGATCTTGAGATATCCATCAAGACATCGACCCGCGCGAAGGTGGAGAAGCCGGGGCAGAGCGTCCTTCCCGGCCGCCTCCTGAACGATATCGTTCGTAGCCTTCCTGAAGCAGCTGTCTCTATCGATGTGGGCGAGACTGGAGAGGCCAAGGTGGTTTGCGGGACGTCTTCTTTCTCCATGAGGACCCTCTCAGCAGATGACTTTCCCAAGTTCCCTGAAGTGAGCGCCGAGACGACATTGAGCGTCCCGAGCGACGCGTTCGCTGGAATCGTCCATCGGGTTTCCAAGGCGGTCAGCAGGGACGAGACCCGGCCGATCCTTACAGGCGTCCTTGTGGTGATGGACGGGTCCGACCTGAGGATGGTAGCGACCGACTCATACCGCCTCTGTCTGAGCGAGATCGCTGTCGGCGGTCTCTCCGGCCAGATGGAAGTCGTCGTCCCCGGACGCGCTCTGGAAGATGTGGCACGGCTGGCGACCAACGCAGAAGCTCTGTCCGTAGGTGTCTCTGAGAATCAGGTCATCTTCTCTTTCGGCGCGACGACGTTCGTCTCGAGGCGGATCGAGGGGTCGTTCCCAAACTACCGCCAACTCATCCCGAAAGAGGTCGAGACGAAGGTCGAGGTCGACCGCGGCGAGCTTCTCGACGCCATCAAGCGTGTTTCCCTTATGGCGCAGCACAACGCGCCGATCCGCCTCTCCGTCGCCGGAGACGAACACACGTTAAGCCTTGGGGCGCAGACGCAGGACGTCGGAGAGGCCCATGAGGACCTTCAGGTGGCGATCACCGGACAAGATGTGGAGATAGCGTTCAACCACGCGTATCTGCTTGACGGTGTGTCGGTAGCGGAGGGCGAGAAGATCGCGATCGAGATCGTGAGCCCTCTGAAGCCCGGGCTGCTCAAGGTCGCGGGGAGTGAAGCGTTCGTCTACCTACTGATGCCCGTCCGCCTCGGTTAAGGCCGGCGCGGTGTGCCCATCACCCGGATCGAGCTCACGCGGTACCGCAACTACGGGGCGTGGTCCCTCCATCCTGACCCGGCTTTGACGATCCTCGTCGGGCCCAACGCGGCCGGCAAGACGAACGTCATCGAGGCCATCCAACTCCTCACCACAGGCCGCTCGTTCCGTAGCGCCCGCTGGTCGGATCTCGTCCAGTGGGGAAAGCAGAGTGGCAGCGCGGCGATGGAGATCGCGAGAGAGGGAAGCACAGCGCGGGTCGAGATGGATGTGACCGCCGACGGAAGACGCACGTACTCGATGAACGGTAAGACGGTCCGGCGCGTGACGGATGTGACACGCGTCCTTCCTTGCGTGACGTTCACTCCCGATGATCTGGCTCTGAGCAAGGGTCCATCTGAGAACCGGAGAGCTGCTATCGATGATCTCGGCGAGCAGCTCTCTAAGACGTTCGGCTCGATACGTAGGGACTACATGAAGGCTCTCCGGCAGCGGAACCGCGCCCTTCGTGACGGAGAGGGGCAAGCCACGATAGACGCGCTCGCCGAGCAGATCGCGCACTTGGGTGCCCGGCTGGCGGTGCACCGCAGGCGACTTCTCGCGCGGGTCGAGGACCACGCCACGGCGATCTACGCACGGCTTTCAAGAGGAGAGGATCTCGCCTTCACATACGCCGACCGGTGCGGATTTGGAGGAGCTTCCCACCGAGAAGAGATATCGGCAGCCGAGGCGACCGCGTGTCTGCTCGGCGAGATCATGCGCCGGAGCGGAGACGAGCGGAGCCGGAAGGTCACGCTCGCAGGGCCACACCGCGACGATGTCGTGTTCCTCGTCGACGGGAAGGACGCGCGGGCGTTCGCTTCACAGGGGCAGCAGCGGACGATCGCGCTCGCATGGAAGTGGGCGGAGGTGCGCGTCGTAGAGGAGGTGGCGCACCGCAAGCCGGTGCTCTTGCTCGACGACGTCATGTCCGAACTCGACGCCCGGCGGCGCGCAGCGCTGACCGGCCTCGTCCAGGAGGATGTCCAGACCTTCATCACCACGACGAACACCGGGTACTTCGACCAGGCCCTGCTCGGCGACGCGAAGGTCGTCAGCATCGAACACCAGGGGGAGTGAACCGTGGCCCGGCTACGGAAGACGAAGGCGTTCGGGGACCTCGGCGACCGGATGCTCGAGCGTATCGACCCACGCAAGAGGAGATACGCAGCGCGCGCGGTCGAGGTGTGGGCCGAGATAGCGGGTGCGGACATCGCTCAACACACGCTCGGGTCGGCGCTGCGCGAGTCGGGAGAGCTGGTCGTCTACGTGGACTCATCGACGTGGGCGAGCGAACTCGCGCTCATGAGCGAGCGACTGAAGGACGGCATCAACGAGCGGATCGGACAGGAACTGGTGAGGTCCATCCGATTCACTGTGTCCCGGAGGGTGGGGGATGACGCCGTGCGGGTGCAGGCCGAGAAGGACAGCGACGAGTTCTATGAGGCAGACGCGACACCGCCGGTATCTCTCGATGAGAGCGAGCGGGCGCAGGCAGAGTACGTCGCGTCGGTCGTTACCGACGAGGAGCTCAGGGAGACGGCGCTCAGGGTGATGGTCAAGGACCTGGAATGGAAAAAGGGTCAGCGGGTCGCCAAAACGGCGGAGGAGGCGCCAGAGGCGCCGGAGCGGCCAAAAACGGACGGCTGACACCACCAGTTATGGTAGAATCAGGGCAGGCGAACAACAACATCTCGTGTCACTCGCCGAACCCCAGGCACACCCAGTGAACGGTAACAGCACAAAGGAGATTCCGTGCCCAAGAGCACCTATTCCGGCAAGGATATTCAGGTACTGGAAGGCCTCGAGGCGGTCCGCAAGCGGCCGGGCATGTACATCGGCTCGACCGGACCGAAGGGTCTCCACCACCTGGTGTACGAGGTCGTGGACAACTCGGTAGACGAAGCGCTTGCCGGCGCATGCACGACCATCGACATCGTCATACACCAGGACAACGCGGTCTCGGTCGTCGACAACGGCCGTGGCATCCCGGTCGACAACGTCCCGAAGTACCGTAAGCCCGGTGTCGAGGTCGTGCTGACGGTCCTCCACGCGGGCGGCAAGTTCGGAGGAGATGGGTACAAGGTCTCGGGCGGCCTGCACGGCGTCGGCGTATCGGTGGTCAACGCGCTCTCCAAACGCCTCGAGGTGGAGGTCAAGCGCGACGGCAAGATCTGGACCCAGGCCTACGAGCGCGGGAAGCCCCTCGGCGCACTGACTGCCACCGGCAAGAGCAAGGCGTCCGGCACGAAAGTCACATTCTGGCCGGACCCGGACATCTTCGAAGAGGTCGAGTTCTCCTGGGACACGCTGGCTTCACGTATGCGCGAGACGGCGTTTCTCAACAAGAACCTCAAGATCGTCCTGACCGACGAACGGGAGCTCGAGCCGCGCCGCGCCGAGTTCCGCTACTCCGGAGGCATCGTCGACTTCGTGAAGTACCTCAACGAGAAGAGGGAGGCGCTCCACGCCAAGATCATCTCGTTCGAAGCGGAGGCCGAGGAGGGCACGGTGGAGGTCGCACTCCAATGGAACAGCGGCTACAACGAAACCGTCATGGCCTTCGCCAACAACATCAACACGCACGAGGGCGGAACGCACCTCGAAGGATTTCGGACCGCTCTCACGCGCACGCTGAACGATTACGCGCGCAAGCACGGGATACTCAAGGAGAAGGACGACAACCTCTCCGGCGAGGACATCCGTGAGGGCCTCACGGCGGTCATCTCGGTCAAGCTGCGTGATCCGCAGTTCGAGGGTCAGACGAAGACCAAGCTCGGCAACACCGAGATGAGGTCGTTCGTCCAGTCAGTCGTCACGCAGCAACTCGGTGACTACCTCGAAGAGCACCCGAAGCCCGCCCGCTCGATCGTCACCAAGGCCCAGCAGGCCTCGAAGGCCCGCATGGCGGCTCGCAAGGCCCGCGAGCTGACCCGCCGCAAGGGGCTGCTGGAGAGCTCCACGCTACCCGGCAAGCTGGCCGACTGCTCCATCCGCGAGGCGGCGCTGACCGAGATATTCCTGGTGGAGGGCGACTCGGCCGGCGGCTCGGCCAAGCAGGCACGCGACCGCTCCTTCCAGGCGATCCTCCCGCTGCGCGGCAAGATCCTCAACGTCGAGAAGGCCAACATCAACAAGGCGCTCTCGTCGCAGGAGATCCAGGCGATGATCACCGCGTTCGGCACGGGCATCGCCGAGGAGTTCGACCTGGAGCAGGCCCGGTATCACAAGGCGATCATCATGACCGACGCAGACGTCGACGGCGCGCACATACGGTGCCTGATCCTGACATTCTTCTACCGCTACATGCGCGAGATGATCGAGGCGGGCTATGTCTACATCGCCCAGCCGCCGCTCTACAAGGTCTCGGTCGGGAAGAAGCATGAGTACGCGTACAGCGACAAGGAGCTGCAGCAGGCGCTGGCTCGCCTGCCGGAGAACACCAAGTACAACATCCAGCGCTACAAGGGTCTGGGTGAGATGAACCCGGAGCAGCTGTGGGACACGACGATGGATCCCGAGAGCCGGACCCTGTTGCAGGTGACGCTCGATGACGCGCTCGCAGCCGAGGAGGCCTTCGTCGATCTGATGGGGGACCAGGTCGAGCCGCGCCGCGAGTTCATCCAGCGGCAGGCGAAGAACGTGCGCTTCCTGGACGTGTGACGAACAGCGTGGGGCACGCGAGATCAGCAGATGACAAACGACGAGAACAAGCGCCGGGCGAGGAGCTTCGAGCCGCCTCCGTGGGAGAGGGAGGCGTTCGACCGCTTCCAGCGGGAGCGGGCGGAGCGCGAGAAGGACGCGGAGCTCGAAGCGGCGCTCGAGAGCATCCGGAGCCCCGGGGTGGAGCTGGCCGAGGGGGAGCAGCCCTCGTCGGCGGTCGACACACCCAAGCCGCCGGCCGCCGGGCCGCCGAACGGGCGGCCGTCGCCGCCCGTGGTGCCGCCGGACATCGAGGAGCGCGCGGATGCCATGCTCATCGAGCTCCGTGCCGAGGAACCCGCCGCCCGCACGGACTGGAAGGGCGTCTCGCTCTGGGTATCGGCGCTGCTCGTGATCGCGGGACTCGGATTCGTGATCTGGTCGGGCATCCTGTTCGCGCGCAGCGGCGGCGCGGGCGGCCAGGGCGCGGCTATGGCGACCTTCGGGTCGCTGCTCGTGATGATCTGGGGCCTGATGCTCCTCGGGTTCGCCACACTGCTGTGGCGCAAAGTGATGCGGTGAGCACGACTGTGAAGGGACACCTACGTGACTGATCCGAACGCCTCCAACGTCCTTCCGGTGGACATAGAAGAGGAGCTGCGCGAGTCATTCCTCGAATACTCGATGAGCGTCATCGTCGCACGGGCCCTGCCGGATGTCCGCGACGGCCTCAAGCCGGTGCACCGCAGGATCCTCTACGCGATGAACGAATCAGGACTGACGCCCACCAGGCCCTACAAGAAGTCTGCGTGGACGGTCGGCGAAGTCATCGGCAAGTACCATCCGCACGGCGACTCGGCCGTGTACGACACCATGGTGCGCATGTCGCAGGACTGGGCGATGCGACTGCCGCTCGTCGACGGCCACGGCAACTTCGGCTCCATCGACGGCGACAGCGCGGCGGCGATGCGCTACACCGAGGCGCGCCTGCACAAGGCGGCCATCGAGCTGCTGCGCGACCTGGACAAGGAGACCGTCGACTTCGGCCCGAACTACGACGAGTCCCTCCAGGAGCCGCTCGTGCTCCCGAGCCGGTTCCCGCATCTTCTGGTGAACGGCTCGGCCGGCATCGCGGTGGGCATGGCCACCAACATCCCGCCCCACAACCTGGGCGAGGCGATCGACGCGACGACCGCCTTCATCGATAACCCGGAGATCACAACCGAGGAGCTCCTCGAGATCATGCCCGGGCCGGACTTCCCGACCGGCGGAGCGATCATGGGCCGAGAAGGCATCCACGACGCATACGCCACCGGGCGCGGCTCCCTGAAGGTCCGGGGGAAGGCGCACGTCGAGCAGACGACGACCGGCCGGATGCGCATCATCGTGACCGAGATCCCCTACACGGTGAACAAGGCCAAGCTGATCACCAAGATCGCCGACCTCGTGCGGGAGAAGAAGCTGACCGAGGTATCGGACCTGCGCGACGAGTCCGACCGCAAGGGCATGCGCGTGGTGATCGAGCTCAAGCAGAACGCGATACCCCAGGTGGTGCTGAACAAGCTCTTCAAGCACACGCCGCTGGAGACCGGCTTCGGCGTCATCATGCTCGCGCTCGTCGACGGCGTCCCCCGGACGCTCACCCTGCGCGAGATGCTGCACTACTACATCGAGCACCAGAAGGAAGTCGTCATCCGGCGCACCCGTTACGAGCTGCGCAAAGCCGAGGAGCGCGCCCACATCCTCGAGGGCTACATCATCGCGCTCGACAACATCGACGAGGTCATCCAGATCATCAAGTCGAGCCAGGACGATTCGGAGGCCAAGGCGCGCCTCATGGAGCGCTTCGGCCTCTCGGAAGCGCAGACCGACGCGATCCTGGAGATGCGCCTGCGCCGCCTCACCGGACTCGAGCGTCACAAGATCGAGGACGAGCTCGCGGAGCTCCGGGAGCGGATCGCCTGGTACAAGAAGGTGCTCGGCGACATCGGTCTCGTGCTCCAGATCATCAAGGAGGAGATGGCCGAGATCCGCGAGAAGTTCGCCAACCCGCGCCGCACTGAGATCAGCGGGACGGCGCGTGACCTCGACGTGGAGGACCTGATCGCCGAGGAGGACATGGTCGTCACGATCACGACGGCCGGGTACGTGAAGCGTCTGCCCGTCGCCACCTACCGCCAGCAGAAGCGTGGCGGCAAGGGCAAGGCCGGCGTGAACCTCAAGGAGAACGACTTCGTCGAGCATCTGTTCATCAGCTCGACCCACGACTACGTCCTGTTCTTCTCCACCAAGGGCAAGGTCTACCGCCTCAAGGTCCATGAGCTGCCGGTGGGATCGCGCCACGCGCGCGGCACGGCGATCGTGAACCTCCTGCCGTTCGAGCAGGACGAGCACATCGCAGCCGTCATCACCACGCGCGACTTCGCCGAGGACGAGTTCCTGCTCTTCGCCACGCGGCGCGGGTTGGTCAAGAAGACGGCGATGGACGCGTACAACCGCTCCCGCCGAGACGGCATCATCGCCATCAACCTGCGCGATGGCGATGAGCTCATCTCGGTCCGCCGCGTCAAAGAAGGCGAGCGGGTCATCATGGTCTCGGCCCAGGGTAAGGCGATCAAGTGGTCGGAGAGCGACGCCCGCCCGATGGGCCGCGACACCATGGGCGTGAGAGGCATGAACGTGAAGGACGACGACTGGGTCCTCGGCATGGAGATCGCGCCCGAGGGCTCCGACCTGTTCGTCGTGACCGAGCGCGGCTACGGCAAGCGCACGCCGATCGCGGACTACCCGGAGCAGAAGCGCGGGGGCATGGGCGTGAAGACGATCCAGGTCACAGCGAAGAAGGGGAACCTGGCAGGGATGAAGATCGTCGCGCCAGGCCACGAGCTCATGCTCATCTCGGAAGAGGGCGTCGTGATCCGAGTGCGCGTCGCCGACATCTCGCAGCTGGGCCGCTCCACGCAGGGCGTGAAGGTCATGAACGTCGGCGCAAGCGACCGCGTCGTGGCCATCGCCCGGGTGAGCGCGAAGAAGAAGCGTAAGGCCACGGTGGAGGGCCAGCAGGAGCTCATCGACGAAGACACCGCCATTCCCGGCATGTCGGCGCGCGAGGCCGAGGCCGAGGAGCTCGTGAGCGAGGACTTCGAGGACGAAGAGTAGCGACCGACGCTCGCGCGTCGGGATGCGGAGGGCGGCCGCCGGGTATTCATTCGGCAACGGCCGTCCTCCGTGCATGTATACAGTGCCGCGTGAGCGATAGAATCGGATGCGAACCGAAGCGCCCCTGGTCGAGGGGCGCTTCTCGCTGTCCTTGAGAGGGGGTACCGCATGCGAACGGCACTGCGCTTTGTCGGGCGCCTGCTCCCCGGCTCGTACCGCAGCGCGCTGCGCTCGTTCCCGGGCAACGCGCGCCGCTACCTGCTGACCGCCGCTCTGCAGAACGTGGGCTACGGCGTCATCGGGACGGTCTTCGCCATCCACCTCAAGGACCGGGGCTTCTCGGAAGCCGTCGTGGGCGACGTCGAAGGCGCGCTCGCCTTTGCGGCGGCGGCGATCTGCCTGCTGCTTCCGCCGCTCGTCGGGACGCTCGGCTACCGGCGGCTCATGATGGTCGCGGCGATCAGCCTCGGCGCGGCGCGGGCGGCGCAGGCGTTCGCGCCCAGCGCGCTCGGCATCGTCGGGCTCGGCCTGCTGTTCGGGGTGGGCGACGGCATCATGCAGACGCTCTCGACAGCATTCATGTCCGAGAACGGCGGACGACGCAGGACCGCGCTCTTCACGGCAGACTTCATCGCACGCGTGAGCGCGATGTTCGCCGGCTCGCTCATCGGCGGCGGCCTTCCCATGTGGCTGCGGCCGATGATCGGCTCTGCCGAGGCGTTCCGCGTCACCATCGTGGTGGCAGCGGCGCTCATGGCGTTGAGCGCGATCCCGGCCGCCGGGATCCGCGAGCCGGAAGCGGCCACGCGCGGTCTTCGCGCGTGGTTCACGACGCTCAAGGGGTTCCGGTCGTGGGACCGCCTGCGGCGCCTGCTCGTGCCCGAGATGCTCATATCGTTCGGCGCAGGGCTCGTGATGCCGTTCGTGGCCATCTACCTGAAGCACCAGCTCGGAGCGACAGTGGGACAGGTGGGCATCATCCAGGCCGCGAGCTCGGTCACGATGGCGGTCGGCGCGCTCGCGACTCCGTACCTCGCGCGGCGGCTCGGCCTTGCCGGCACCGTGGTGCTCACGGAGCTGGCGTCGCTGCCATTCCTCGTGGCGATCCCCTTGAGCTCGAGCCTGCCGGTGGTGGCGGGACTCTTCCTCGTGCGCGGCGCGCTCATGAACATGTCGTGGCCCGTCTACAACCAACTCTCGATGGAAGGCCTGCCGGCAGCGGACAAGCCTCTCGTCGCGGGCTGGGTTCGGTTCGGCTGGAGCATCGCGTGGCTCGGCGGCAGCGCCCTCGGCGGCCGCCTGATGCAGCACTCGTACACGATCCCGTGGTTCGTGACCGCGGTGCTCTACGCGATGGGCGCGCTCGCGACGTACCTTCTGCTTCGGCGCGTGGTCGTGGCGCACGAAGCCGACGCGCGCGATGCGGCGTAGCGGGTATGATGTGAGGGTGACCCGACCGAGTCTCATCGACGACCGTCTCTCTCGCGTGCGCGCGGTCCTGTTCGACCTCGACGGCACGCTCATCGACACGGTCCCCCACATACTGGCATCGTTCCGGCATGCCACCGCCCAGGTGCTCGGTGCGGCTTTGCCCGACGATGTGCTGTTGATGCACGTCGGCGTCCCACTGGCGCGGCAGATGCGCTTCTTCACCGACGACGAGGAGGTGGCCGAGGCGCTGCTCGCCGCGTATCGCCGCTACAACCATGCGACGCACGATGAGATGGCGCGCCTATACGACGGCACGGCCGAGACCCTCTCGGCGCTCCACGCGCGCGGCATCCCGCTCGGCGTCGTGACGTCGAAGAGCACCCGCATGGCGATACGAGGGATCGAGCTGTTCGACCTCGGCCGGTTCTTCTCGGTGGTCGTCACGGCTGACGACGTCACGCTCCACAAGCCCGATCCGTACCCGGTGCTGCACGCCGCGCATCTCATCGGCGAAGCGCCGGAGGCCTGCCTCTACGTCGGCGACAGCCCGCACGACATCCAGTCCGGGCGCGACGCGGGCGCGTTGACGGCCGCGGCTCCCTGGGGGGTGGCGACGGCCGAACGGCTGCTGGAGGCGGGACCCGATTTCCTGCTCGGTGACGTACGCGATGTGGTGTCCCTCATGGCCGGAGATGGCGCACGATTCGCAGTGGCGAGCAGGAGCACGCCCGTCGCGACCGAAGGTGACTGAGCGGGACGTTCCCGTATGAGGAGGAAGCGCGTGTACAAAGGCAGGATCGTGGCCGGCATCGTGATCGTCCTGGCGCTCGGCGGAGCCGTCGCGGCGTTCGCGCTCAACCAGACAAGCGGGATCGAGGTGCGTGCCGAGAAGGCCGAGCGCGATTCGCTCGTGGTCTCGGTGAGCGCATCGGGAGTCGTCGAGCGTGACGATCGCGCGGACGTCTACCCGCCTTCCGCGGGCGCGCTCGCGAGCGTCAACGTCACCGACGGCCAGGAGGTCGCGGCCGGAGACGTGCTGGCGGTGATGGACACCGAGCCGCTCGAGCTGGCGGTCGCCCAGGCCGAGGCGGCCTACCGGGCCGCGCTCGCGCAGTCCGCCGCCATCGCACAGGCCACACCGTCAGCCGCCGACAAGCGCGCCGCGGACGCCGCGGTGAACGCCGCATACGCAGCGTACGAAGCGGCCGCCGCGCAGTACGACGCCGCGAAGTCGGCGGTGCCGAGCTCCGCGGCGATCGAGGCGGCCGAGCAGCAGGTCGCAGACGCGAAGGCGCTCTACGACCAGGCCGAGCAGGCCTACTCGGACTTCGCGGCCGCCAACCCCGCGCCGCGCGACGCCGCCAGCGAGGCCGCGCTTGCGGCGCTCGGCCTGCTGCGCGACCAGGCGTACGCCAATTACCTCTCCGCACAGGCGCAGCTGACCCAGCTGCAGGCCGCCGCAGACAACACGGCCGCCGTCGCCGCCGCGCAGGCCGCCAAGGACCAGGCCTGGGCGGGCTACCTCGCCGCCGTCGCCCAGCAGGCCGGACTCGCGCGCGCATCGGACACGGGTGCCGCGCAGGGCTCGGCTTCGGCGGCGGTAGCCTCGGCAGAACGCGCGCTCGCCTTCGCGCAGGAAAACCTCGAGGCCGCGGAGCTGCGCGCCCCCATCGACGGCGTCGTGCTCTTCAACGACGCGTCATCGGCGGGACTCGGCACCTCGGCGCTCGGCGGCCTGGCGAGCACAGGGGGCATCGCCGAGGGTTCCTCGGTGAGCCCCGCCGCGGCGCCGTTCACGGTCGTCGCCTTCGACGAGCTGGTCTTCACCGCGCAGGTCGACGAGGCCGACATCGCGCGCCTGGAGCCGGGAATGCGCGCGGTCGTCGTGCTTGATGCGCTCTCCGGGACCGAGTTCGAGACGACGGTCGAGAGCATCGGCAAGGCGTCGGTTGTGACGCCCACCGGCAGCACCGCCTATCCGGTGACGATGCGGCTCGCCAACCCCGATGGCGCGGTCCTTCTCGGCATGAACGGCTCGGTCGAGATCGAGATCGAGTCCATCGGCGATGCCGTGACCGTACCGATCGAGGCCGTGCTCGAGGACGGCGGCGAGAGCTACGTCTACCGTATCGAGGACGGGCGTGCCCGGCGTGTCGACATCACGACCGGACGACTCACCGATACGCGTGCCGAGGTGCTGTCCGGACTTGAGGACGGCGATGACGTCGCGGTGACGGCGCTCACCGACCTGACCGACGGTGCTCGCGTGAAGGTCCAGTGACCAGGACGTGAGCGAGCCCGCCTCCACACGCGTGGCCGTCCTCGAGACGCGTGACGTCACCAAGCGCTACCGGCTCGAGGGCGTGGAGGTCAACGCCCTGCGGGGCGTCAGCATCGCGATCAACAAGGGCGAGATGGTCTCCATCATGGGGCCGTCGGGATCGGGCAAGTCCACGCTCATGCACATCGTGGGGCTGCTCGACCGGCCGACCGAGGGCCAGGTCATCCTCGACGGCCAGGATGTGAGCACGCTGTCGCCCAACGAGCTCGCCATCCTGCGCAACCGGCACATCGGATTCGTCTTCCAGGCGTTCAACCTGCTGCCGCGGACCTCGGCGCAGGCCAACGTCGAGCTCCCGCTCGTCTACGGAGGGGCGTCGGCAAGCGAGCGCTCTCGCCGGGCCGTCAACGCCCTTGAGCGCGTCGGTCTCGGCAATCGGCTCACGCACACGAGCAGCCAGCTCTCGGGCGGACAGCAGCAACGCGTCGCGATCGCGCGGGCGCTCGTCAACGACCCGAGCATCGTGCTGGCCGATGAGCCCACAGGCAACCTGGACTCGCGGTCGGGCATCGAGGTCATGAGCATCCTGCAGGACCTGAACGCCCAGGGCATCACCGTCGTGCTCGTGACGCACGACGCGCGCATCGCGCGCCACGCGCAGCGCGTCATCCACGTGCTCGACGGGCGCGTGCAGTCCACCGAGATCGTGTCCGAGCGCGTGAACGCCGCCGAGGAGTTGCGCGCGCTTCCCGCCGAGGAGGTGGCGGGGTGAACTTCACCGAGAGCGTCCGCATCGCGTTCCGCGCGCTTGCGGCCAACAAGGCCCGCAGCCTGCTTACCATGCTCGGCGTGATCATCGGCGTCGCCGCGGTCATCCTGCTCGTCGGCATCGGCACGGGCGTGCAGGGCGAGGTGACCGGCGCGGTCGAGGGGCTCGGCTCCAACCTGCTCTTCATAGTGCCGGGGCAGTTCGAGGGCGGTCCTGGCGGAGACGCCGCCCCGCCGTCACGGCGCTTCACCATCGACGACGCCGACCTCATCGAGCGCCGAGTGGACGGGCTCGACGCCGTGGTCCCCATAATCCAGGGCGGCGGCACCATCCGCGCGGGTAACCGCACGATGCGGGTGACGGTGGCGGCGGCCACCGAGGACGGGGAGCAGGTCTTCTCGGCCACGCTCGCCGGCGGTCGTCACTACCGCCGGAGCGAGGTCCAGGCGGCTTCGCGCGTGGTCGCGCTCGGCTCGTCGGTGACCGAGCGGCTCTTCCCCAACCGCGACCCGGTGGGCGAAGCGGTGACCATCCAGGGCCAGCGATTCACGGTCGTCGGTCACT
Organism: Anaerosomatales bacterium; assembly: GCA_030019445.1. GTDB lineage: Bacteria > Actinomycetota > Coriobacteriia > Anaerosomatales > Anaerosomataceae > JASEEU01. The sequence goes on from JASEEU010000009.1 coordinate 13,069, forward strand.
ACCAGTCTCAGGGCGGCGGCTTCGCCGGCGACCAGGATGCGCAGGTGTACATGCCGGTGACGACCGCGCAGCGGCTGTTCGGCGTCGACGACGTCGGCACGATCGTCGTCAAGGTGTCCGAGGCCGAGGACATCGAACGCGCGCAAGCCGACATCAAGCGGGTCCTGACGCCGCGCTTCGGCGAGGAGTTCACCGTCTTCTCCCAGGAGCAGACGCTCGGCATCCTCTCCGACCTGCTGGGGACGCTCACCTACATGCTCGCGGGGATCGCGGGCATCTCGCTTCTGGTGGGCGGTATCGGGATCATGAACATCATGCTGGTGAGCGTCTCGGAGCGCACGCGCGAGATCGGCATCCGCAAGGCGGTCGGCGCGCGCACCTACGATATCCTCTCGCAGTTCGTGATCGAGGCGGTCTCTCTGTCCGTCTTCGGTGGCGTCATCGGCATCGCGCTCGGCTGGGGTGGCGCGAGCGCGCTCTCGGCCACCACGCCGGTGCCGTCCGAAGTCACGCCCTGGGCTGTCGCGATGGCGTTCTTCTTCGCCTTCGGCGTCGGCGTGTTCTTCGGCGTGTACCCGGCGTACAAAGCGAGCAAGCTCGACCCCATCGAGGCGCTGCGCTACGAGTGAGCGCCGAGAACGGACGCTACGAGGTGAAGTCGCTCGGGTCTACGTGGTCGAGGAAGTCGCGGAAGCGCTCGACCTCCTCTTCCTCGGAGACGTCCTCGACGATGACCGACGCCTCCTCAAGGACATCCTCGGCCACGAACATGGGGCATCCCACACGCACGGCGAGGGCTATCGAGTCCGATGGCCGCGCGTCGATCACAAGCTCGGCGTCGTCCGAGCGCAGCACCACCGCGGCGTAGAACGTGCCGCCATCCAGGTGCGTGACCTCGATACGCACGACCTCGAGCCCGGCGGCGGCGATGACGTTGCCGAGCAGGTCGTGCGTCATCGGACGGGGCATCTCGAATCCCTGCACCGCCAGCAGTATGGCGGTGGCTTCCGGGTGGCCGATCCAGATCGGCAGCACGCGCCCCGCCAGCGGCGTCTCGTCCTCGAGCGGTTTGAGCAGCACGACCGGCTGCCCCGAAGCGGCGTCGGCGCTCACGCTGGCGATACGGACCTGGATCACGGCGTCTCCCTCCTCGCGGCGGGTACTACTGTCTGTACCCTTTCCGCTCGCGGCGGGTACTATGCGGGTGAGGGAGTGGAAGTTCCTCCCATCGTGTGGAAGGGGCGCCGATGACGCGGTTCGAGATCCATACGACGTCGCGCGAAGCGATGGTCGATGTGACCGAGAAGGTCCGCCAGGCACTGCAGGCGAGCGGTGCGCTCGAGGGGTGGGTCCTCGTGTACTGCCCCCACACGACCGCCGGAGTGACCATCAACGAGAATGCCGATCCCGCGGTTCCCGATGACGTGCTGCGCGGCCTCGGCGACCTCGTGCCCCGGCACGGTGCGTGGTCGCACGCCGAGGGGAACTCGGACGCCCACATCAAGGCCTCGCTGATCGGCTCGAGCGTGACGATCCCGGTGGCAGACGGGGACCTCATGCTCGGCACCTGGCAGGGCGTCTTCCTGTGCGAATTCGACGGCCCGCGCCGCCGATACGTGAGCGTTTCCGTGCTCCCGGTGTGACGTCCGGAGTCCGCTTGACGCTTGCCGAGGCCCTGGGCTATGGTATCCAGGCTGTCCACGCTGGGCCCATAGCTCAGTCGGCTAGAGCGCACGGCTGATAACCGTGAGGTCGGTGGTTCGAATCCACCTGGGCCCACCAGCAGACACTGACAAAGCCCCCGGATCCCGGGGGCTTTCTGTGTTCGTCGGAGCCTCCCCGTCGTACACTCGAAGCGAAGGGAGGGACCGATGGAGTGGCTCTATCGATACGGCCCGCCCGGTTCGGCCGTCTATGTCATCCGCGATGGCTACGTCTATCCGATCGGCGAGCAACAGCCCGCGTTCAGCGTCAGGGGCGACCATCTCTACTCGGTCATCGACGACCAGGCCGTCTATCACGTGCGCGGCGGTTTCGTCTATCGCGTGGGCGAGACCACCACGCCCGAGTTCTTCGTGAAGCCCGACGCTCCCGATGCCCCGGATCCAGGCAGGCTGTAGCGGCGCTCCTGGTATGCTGCGCGAAGGCGAACGGAAGGAGCCCGACTGATGCCGCCTGTCTATCGACACCCTGATGGCCGAGAGAGCACCGTCGCCTGGTACCTGTGGATCGTCGTCGGCGTGGCGCTCGCGTTCGTGCTCGAGAACGTCGTGCTGCTCGCGCTCGCGCTGGCCGGCATCATCGCATCGGACGCGTCGGCGGGCGCCGTCATCGCGGGTAGCATCGCAGGCGCCCTTGTGACGTTCATCTTCGCGCGCATCGCGCTCAATGCCGCCGAGCGCGTGCACGCCCCCGGCGTCTTCAAGGTGGCGATCGTCGCGACGCTCAGCGTCCGGCTCATGTTGGCCCTGGTCGTCGTCGTGAACGGCGGGGCAGCCGGCGGGATCTGGACGACCGGCACGACCGCTGTCGCGGTGGCGGCAGGGCTCGCCCTGCCGATGATGCGGCGCGAGCAGGGCTAGCAGCCGGTCTGTCTGCCGTCCGGGCTAGAGCGCCGCCGCCATACCTGCTGCTGTCCGCGCCCGCCACGCCCGGCCCAACGCCAGCGTCGCGGCCGCCTCGAGCGCGCGCACCCCGACGAGCGGAGCGAGCGCGAGCGGGGAGAGCAACTCCGAGAGCACGAGGGTCGAAAGGCCGAGGACGGCGGCGAGCACCACGCCGATAACCGCTGCCGCGGACTTCTCGGCCCGCGTCTTCGGTCCGAACAGTGCGACGAGCACACCCGCCCATGACACGCCGAGGGCGGTGGGGATGATGTGGTGCCACTCGGTCGTGTAAACACGCGGGGGCTGCGGACCGTATGCCGCGGCAAGCAGGCCGAGGGCGAAAGCGAGCGCGGCGACCGACCAGATCGCCCAGGCGGCGAGCGCGAGGCGAGCGGCGCGTGACACCGAAGACCCACTCATCCGGACCCCCCAACGGTACCCCGTTGTCGTACCTCGTATTACAAGGTACTATCTATAACACAGTATGGCAACGACGAATCGGGGGGAGACATGAAGCGTGGGTGGGGGATCGCCGTGACGCTCGTCGCGGCGACTATCGTCCTGGTAGTGATCGGCACTTCGGTCTCAGGGGGGTTCTTCGGGACGTATGCACAGGTCTTCTGGTGGGGACACCTGGCGTTCGCACACGACATCGCGGAGCCGGACGCCCCCCTGACCGGGGCGGCGTACGCTGATGTGGAGACGTCGCTCGGACATCCCGACTACGAGGCTCCGGGGTTCACCATCGACGGGTTCGTTGAGGCTGCCGTGTGCGTGTGGGACGTCGGTGGCGGCCGAGAGCTGCGCGCGCTCGTCATAGACGACCGGGTGGTCGCTGCGCGCGAGGGAGTGTGGTAGGGGCTGTGAGCCGCGGGAACGATCGTCGGGCGGCGGCCGATAACCTCGGCAGCTGGTCGACGCAGCTCCGAAAGGGAGTCGTCGAGCTGATGATCCTGCTGCTCGTCCGCCAGCGCGCGCTCTACGGCTACGCCATCGTGAGGGAGCTCAAGCAGCGAGGCAGCCTCGTCGCGGGAGAGGGGACGGTCTACCCGGTGCTCCGCAGGCTGGAAGCCGACGGGCTCGTCTCAGCCAGCTGGTCGGACGAAGGCCCGCAGGGGGCGCGGAAGTATTACCGAATAACCCGCGAGGGGGAGTCGTTCCTCAGGCGCGCCTGGGCGGAGTGGACGGCGGTGGCCGAGGCGATGGGCGATCTGCACGCGGAGGCGACGACGGATGAAGCCGACGAGGGGGACCGATGACGGAGGATGAGCACAGCCGGGTGATGTCGTACCTGCGGCGTGTCCGGCGCGGGCTTGTCGGGCTGCCTCCCGCCGACCGCGATGACATCGTCGAGGAGCTCCGGACGCACCTGTTCGAGGAGATAGGGGAGCAGCGGGATGCCGCCGCCGCGCTCGACGCATTCGGCGACGCGGCGACGGTCGCGGCTGAGATCGTCGAACGCCGCGTTCGTCCCGACGGAGACGCCGCCGTGCGCGAGGCATCTCCCGCCCGACGGTATGCCGCGTGGGCGACCGACGTCGTGGTCGGATTCGGGCCGCTCATCCTGGTCCCCACGCTCCTCGGCTCTGTGGGCCCGGCCCTCGGGCAGTTCGGTGATCGCGAGACGCTGCCGATCTGGCTGCTGCTGGCTGAGAAGGCTACAACGGCGCTCCAGTGGGGATCGGTCGCGGAATCCGACCTGACGATCCCCGGATGGCAGTGGCTGATGCTGGCGGCTCTTGTGGCGTGGGCGGGGAGCTACTGGTTCGTGGCGCGACGAGCCCGCTCGGCCAGCGCGGGCATGTGGATGGCCGGACTGCGGGCGGTCCGGGTGGACGGCGACCGGCGCGTGATCCGCGAGCGCGACATCGCTGCGGAACCGACGCCCGAGCGCATAGCGGCCCGCAGGTGGTGGATCCTGCTCGGCGCGATCCCGGCAGGCTGCCTGTGCATCCTGCTGACGCTCTTCTACCTAGGCGCCGTAATCGGCATGTTCACGGACGCGCAGCTTGATCCGACATCGGCAGTACACGCCGTCCCCTCCCTCCCGGACATCGAGGAGGACGACCGTCGGCTCGCCGTGCTGTTCGACCTGGAGCGTGCTCTCGCTCTCGACGACCACGAGGCCGCGCGGGATCTCTGCGCGCTGCAGGCTCAGGAGGATCTCGACCGGCTGTTCGCGCGGCGAGCACAGCCCGACTGGGAGCGCCCGGGGGCGCAGAGCAGACCGGGTTGGTACGCGCTCGTCGATTCGGCCCAGGTGGACGGGCGCATGCTCTGGCGTGAGACCGAGGTCGTCATCGACAAGCAGGTGAGACAGAACGGGCACACGTACGAGGAGTCATACCTCATTACCGACATCGTCTTCGGGGAGTTCGAGGCGCCCTGAACGGGGGAGAGCGCATACGCACGCTGAGAACATCAGGCCCGCCGGGAGTCCGGCGGGCCTGATGTGTCGGGCGCGCAGGAACGCGACTATTCTTCCTCCTGCAAGCGCCGCTCGGCTTCCTTCTTGGCCTTCGCGTTCGCCATGATCTTCCCCCACACCTTGAGCTTCAGGTAGCCGATGACCACGACGCCCACACCGATGAGCACCCACCAGTACCATTCCATCGCCGGTCCTCCTTGACTATCCGTGCCGGGCCGCGGCCACGGCGCCTTACTGAGCCGCCATCTGCGCCTGCATGCGACGCGCGAGCCACGCCGCCAACACGCCGAGCGCGGCGGTGATGCCGAGCGCGATGGCCAGCTCGCCGGTAACGGTCCCGATCGACTCGCCCATCACCGACACCTGCCAGATGGGCTCGATGATCCAATAGAGCGGGAAGAGCTTCGCGATCCACTGCGGCCACTCCGGGAACACGTAGAAGATCGCGGGAGCGAACAGGAAGATGCCGGCTCCCTTCACGATGCCGAACATGATGCTCGAGTCCTTGGCGAAGACGCCCGCGACCACGCCGAGCGCGGCCGAGAGCATGGCGGCGACGATGACCACCAGGATGACCTCGAACCAGTTGGACCCCAGCACGCCGTTGAGCGCCAGCGACGCCACGGCCATGACCGAGGCGAGCAAGACGCCGAGCAGCCACTTGGCGACGAGCACGTCGGCGGTCTTCACCGGTGTGACGAGCATCGCCATCAGCGTGCCATGCTCCTTCTCCTCCACGAGGTTCGACCCGGGCACGAAGAGCCCGGCGATCACGAGCGCGTAGAAGACGATCACCGGCACGAGCCGGATCGAGATGGGCAGGCCGGCATCGCCGAAGTTGACGATGTCCACGACGACGGGCGCCTCGCTGCCCTCGATCTCGCGCACGAGGTCGAGGGTCGTGACCGTCAGGATTATGCGGTTGGAGGCGTAGCTCTCGCCGCCGATGAAGAACTGCAACTCGGGCCGCTCCCCGTCCCTGACCGCGTCGTCGAAGCCGGCGGGCAGGATGAGCCCCGCGTCGAGGTCGTTCTCCTCCACGAGACGCTTGAGCTCGGCCTCGTCCTCAAGAAGCGTGACATCGACTCCATCCATGTCCGTAACGGACTCGGTGATGTAGGAGTCGCCATCATCGACGATGCCGAGGCGCGGCTGCGGATCGAACAGCGAGCCGAACGCGACCTGCAGGATGAGCGTGAGCGCGAAGGGGAGGATGATCGCCCATAGGAAGATAGGCGAGCGAGGCCCGAGCGCGAGGTCCTTGCGCAGGACCTTCCACATACGAGAGAGGCTCATAGCGATTCCACCTTCCGCTTCAGCGCGACGAGTCCCGCGCCGTACAGCACGACGAGCCATACGCCCGCATAGGCGAGCGCCGACCAGGAGCTCGCCCACGTGGCGTCGTAGACGGTGGCGCCCACGAGGACGTCGATGATCGGGTAGGTCGGGATGAAGCGCACCCAGGCCGCGACCGAGCCCGGTATGAGCACGGCGAACGACGGGATGAGCAGCGGCACGGTGAACAACATCGCGTAGAAGAGTTGGCCCATGAAGTCCCTGCCGGCAGAACCCACGAACAGCGCCACTCCGGTGAACATGACGGCGCCCATGAGGAGCACGGTGAGCAGCAGCGACCAGTTCTCGGCGGTCACCCCTCCGATGAGCACGAGGATGATGAGCGCCTGGCTGAGCGACATGAGCGTGCCGAAGATCGTCTTCGCGGTGAGGAAGTGCCAGACCTTGGCGGGCGTCACGAGCACGGCCGTCACGGTGCGCTGCAGCACCTCGGTCGAGACGAGCGAGGCCATGGAGAACGTCTCCATGAGCAGGATCATGAACAGCAGCATCGGGCGCATGCGCTCCTGCAGCGTCACCTGGCTACCCGCGCGGTCCTCGCCCAGGACGATCGTCTCCTCGGCGGGGAGGTCGACGGGCAGCTCCCGGCCGGCGAACTGGTACGCGGCTTCACGCACGAAGCTCCGCATGGCGGCCTGGATCTCCTCATCGACCGCCGCGTCGGAGTAGACGGTGACGGTCACGTCGCCAGCGCCGGTCGCCACATCGGCGATGAAGTCATCGGGGAACGCGATCCCGATGTCCACGTTCACGCGCGTGGCGTCCTCCGGCTTGTCGGTGTCGGCGTCCGGGTCGCGCAGCACGAGTTCTCCCGCATCGGTGCGCCACGCTTCCAGCTCGCCTTCGATGACGCGCGTCATCTCCTCGGCATCATCGAACTCGAGCAGCAGCAGCCCTTCCTCTTGCTCCGCGAGGTCGGCCTCGTCAAGCTGGGCGAGCTGCTCCTCGGTGGCGCCCAGCGAGCGGAGTGTGTCTTCCGCTTCTGCGATCATCGTGGAGACCGACGGCGAGACGGCGAGCGTGATCGTCTCGTCCACGGAGTCGGGAAGGAAATGGAAGACGATGGGCACCGCGACGAGGACCACCAGGGTCAGCGCCAGATAGATGGTGTCGCGTGAGTAGGCCTTGAACTCCTTCTTCAGGAGCGCGCCTATGAGCGCGAGCGATGAGATGGGCTTGCTCATCCTTCGAGCCCCCTACCGGTCAGCTGGATGAAGATCTGCTCCAGCGTCGCCTCCTCGGTATGGATCGTCATGAGGTTCGGGGAGGCCGCAAGCTCGGCGAGACGGGCCGAGGCGCCTTCGGCGTCGATCTCGAATCGCTCCTCCCGCACGTCCTCGCCGTTGCGGAGGCGGACCTTCACGGAGCGCGTGCCATACTTGAGTTTCAGACTCTCCGGCGTATCGAGCGCGACGACCTCGCCCTCGTTGATGAACGCGACGCGGTCGGAGAGCTCGTCGGCCTCGAACATGTCGTGCGTGGTGAGCAGCACGGCGGCGCCTCGCTCGGCTTCCTCCTTGATGGTCTTGCGGATGGCCGCCGAGGTGACCGGGTCCAGACCGTCGGTGGGCTCGTCGAGGAAGAGGACGCGTGGCTTGTTTATGAACGCGCGCGAGATCATCATGCGCTGGCGCATGCCCTTGGAGAAGCTGCTCACACGGTCCTTGGCGCGGTCGGCGAGCCCGACGCGGCGCAGCACCTCGAGCGAGTCGGCGTCCTTGATGCCGAAGAGCGAGGCGAAGAAGTCCAGGTTCTCGAGCGCGGTCATGTTGAGGTAGAGGTTCTTCTCCTCGAAGCACACACCGATCTGCGCCTGGACCTCCGGGTCGTCTTTCGTGACATCCTTGCCGAGGATGCGCGCGGTGCCCTTCTGGGGCGTCAGCTGCCCGGTGAGCATCTTGATGGTCGTGGACTTGCCGGCGCCGTTGGGGCCGAGGAAGCCGAGGATCTCACCCGGCTGCACGTCGAACGAGATGCCTTTCACGGCCTGAAGGTCGCCGTACGCGTAGTGCAGGTCCTGCACCTGGATGGCGGGTTCGCTCATCGCTTGTTCCTCTCATTCCAACGATTCATCATCTCCGCGAACTCCTCCTCGAAGAAGGAGTAGACGTCTTCCATCTCACGCAGACGCTCGAGCGCCGCCTCGGACTCCGCGTACTCCATGGCGTTGCGCACGGTGGCCGTGATGCTGCTCATCACCGCGAACTTCTTGCCGAGGATCGGACCCCAGGATCCCTTGAGTATCCGGTAGTGCATCTCGCGGGAGCCGGGGACGCGGTAGCGCTCGGCCAGTTCCGTTCCCGCCAGGAACTGCGTGGCGTTGCTCACCGAGGCACGCGACATGCCGAGCTGCTCGACGAGCTCGCTCGTCGAGAGGCCCTCGCCGGGCGCCAGGGTGAGGGCCGTGAACACGCGGGAGATGGCGTGGGGGAAACCGACCCCCTCCATCACCCGGGCCAACTTCTCGAAAGCCACATCCCGCCGTCGATCGTGATCGGCGTCAGCCATCGCTTCCTCCTCTCGGGCGTGCTGTCAGTCGATTCCCAACTTTCAGAAATGTCTAACACTTCTGTCATGGTTGAACATACCCCCTCCGGCCGCAGGACGCAACACGACCCCGGATCGGCTCGATCCGGGGTCGTGTCACCGGCGTGCGCCGACGGCCTAGTAGCGCAGGAGTGCGGCCGCCTCGCCACCCTGCGGGACGTCCTCGGCGGCGACGGCGTGAATCTCGCCATCGGTGAGCAGCGTCCTGAGCGCGGCCGCGTCGAGCAGGTCCTCGTCGCCGGGGTGTCGCGTGTCGTGGAGCGTGGCCGTAGCGCTCGACTCGTCGTACGCGCCCCACCAGTGGCGGTCGTGCGCGACGAAGAGCGTCTCGACCCGCCCCTGGTGCGCTGCCGCGATGATGGTCCCGGGGTCGTTGGTGGCGCGCGGGCTCGCCCACTGCTCGACGACCCGCTCGGCCGCCTCGGCACGCTCGGCGTCGAACAGCGTGCTCGCCACCTGCCATGTCTGCTCGTGCATGCCCTGGACGCCGAGCGTCTCGGGATTGCCGGTCACGGCCTGTTCGGCCAGGTGAGCGTAGGTGTTCTGCTCCCGGTAGATGGGGAGCAGGTAGTCGACCCCGACGAGCACGAGGGGCGCCGGTTGTGCGCCGAGAAGACCGGCGAGGCCGGCGTCGATCTCACGGAAGTACCGTTCGAGCTCCTTCTTGGCGTCGAGCTCCCCGGTGCCGTGGAACACGGCCGGCCGCCGGCCGCCGGGCCCGCCCGAGGTCTGCGTGTGGAACTGCAGCGACTGCTTCTCGAAGTCGAACCACTTGACCGCCTCAGCGAGGCTCGTCGGAAGGTCGGCGGCCGAGAGGTCGATCTCGGTCAAGTGATAGCGGGATCCCCGGAACAGCCGCGCGCGCTTCTGCGAGAGCGCGAGCACCCAGTATGCGCGCGCGCTGCCGAGCGCGCGCAGCAGCGGCTTCAGGTAGAAGCGCTCTCCCACGATGACCTCGTCGGTGAACGGTTCGAGCAGGCGGAACGCCCGCGACCCCTCCGCGTCAGCGAAGACAGCGAGCCCTTCTCGGCTACGGAGCCAGAACGGCCGGTCCTCGATGAGCTTGCGCGCAGGACGCAGCAGCGCCTCGGCGTCTCGGCCCTTCACGCCACGCGACTCGAGCTCGCGCTCGGCGTCCCCGAGGAGCACGCGCAAGCGGGTCTGGTCCTCCTGCGTGGAGGGCCCGAACCGATGCGTGGGCATGTAGACGGAAACGCGCGGCCCGGGGCCGCGGTTCGCGAGCGCCTGTAGGTCGTCGCGGGTGAGGACGTCCATGGAGGTCTCCTTCCTGCCGATCGGTGCTGGCAACGCAAGAAGACGGGACCCGCGCTCAGCGCGGACGAGCTCGTCCGCTCGCGTGTCGTGACATATCGTGCATATACCCACTGCCGCGCGCAGGCGCAGAAGCGCAGGCGTCACGTCCTGAGGAGCCGGGCGTTGATCGCCACGATCACCGTGGAGAGCGACATCAGGACGGCCCCGACCGCGGGCGAGAGCAGCACGCCCGCCCACACGAGCGCCCCCGCGGCGGCGGGGATCGCGATGATGTTGTAACCGGTGGCCCACGCGAGGTTCTGTCGCATCTTGCGGTAGGTCGCCCGGGAGAGCGAGACGACGTCCACCACGTCGCGCGGGTCGCTGCGGACGAGGACGATGTCGGCGGTCTCTACGGCGACGTCGGTGCCGGCGCCGATGGCGATACCCACGTCGGCGGTCGCGAGCGCCGGCGCGTCGTTCACCCCGTCGCCGACCATCGCGGTGCGCAGCCCTCGGCCCTGCACCTCGGCGACTCGGGCCGCCTTCTCGTGCGGGAGGACCTCGGCGAAATAGTCGTCCAGGTCGAGCTGGCGCGCGACCCACTCGGCCACGCGCCGGTTGTCCCCGGTGAGCATCATGCACTCCACGCCCATCTCCTTGAGCGCGGCGATGGCCTCGCGAGACTCGGGTCGCACGACATCGGCGAGCGCGATGGCGCCGAGCAGGTCCGCGTCAGCGAGCACGTAGACGACCGTCTTGCCCTCGTCCGAGCGGTGCGCGGGCTCCGCCGAGGGGACCTCGATGCCTTTCTCGGCCAGGTGACCCGGGCTCACGACTGCCACGAGCATGCCCTCGACAGTGGCCTGCGCGCCCGTGCCGGGGATGGCCGAGAAGTCCCTCGCTTCCGCGGGCGTCGTGACCTGTGCCGCGATGCCCCGGGCGATCGGGTGCTCGCTGCGCGCTTCCACCGCGGCCGCGAGCTCGAGGACGCGCTCGGGCTCGATGCCCTCGGCGAGCGGGATGACGTCGGTGACGGCGAAGCGGCCCTCGGTGAGCGTGCCGGTCTTGTCGAAGATGACGGCATCGATCCCGCGCGCCTGCTCGAACGCGCTGCGGTCGCGGATCAGCAGCCCGTTGCCGGCCGCGAGCGCTGTCGACACGGCGACGACGAGCGGGATCGCGAGCCCGAGGGCGTGCGGGCACGTGATGACCATGACGGTGACGGCCCGCTCCAGCGCGAAGACCGCTCCCTCGTCGCTGGCGGCCGCCCATGCGGCGAACGTGGTCGCCCCCGCCACGATGGCGATGATGGTGAGCCACATGGCGGCCCGGTCGGCAAGGTCCTGGGTGCGCGAGCGCGACTCCTGCGCCTCCCGGACGAGGTCCACGACCTGCGAGAGGTACGACTCGGCGCCGGTCTTCGTCACTTCGACGGTGATGGAGCCGTCCGTGTTCACCGAGCCGCCGATGACCTCGTCGCCGACGCTCTTGGCCACCGGCTCGCTCTCTCCGGTGACGAGCGACTCGTCCACCGAGGTCGCGCCATCGACCACATCGCCGTCGACCGGGAGCTTCTCGCCCGGCTTCACCAGCACGCGGTCGCCGGTGACGAGCTCGGCGACCGGCACGTCGGAGACGCTTCCGTCCTCGGCAACCCGGTGTGCTTCCTTGGGCATCAGCCGCGCGAGCTTCTCGAGCGCGCGTGATGCGCCCATGACCGAGCGCATCTCGAGCCAGTGGCCGAGCAGCATGATGTCGACGAGCGTCGCGAGCTCCCAGAAGAAGTCGGCGCCGCGCAGGCCGAGCACAGTCGCCGCGCTGTAGAAGAAGGCCACGGAGATCGCGAGCGCGACGAGGGTCATCATCCCGGGCGCCCGTTCGCGCAGCTCGTCGACGAGCCCGGTCAGAAACGGCCAGCCGCCGTACACGTAGATCGCGGTCGACAGGCCGAGAAGGAGGTACCCGCTTCCGGAGAATGCGAGCGGCGCCTCCAGGCCGAGCAGGCCCCACAGCATCTCGGAGAGCGCCAACACCGGGATGGTGAGCGCGAGCGAGATCCAGAATCGGCGGCGGAAGTCGGCCACCATCATCTCGTGGTGCGACATCTCCTGGTGTGACATGCCCTCGTGGTCGGACGGCATCGCTGTCTCCTGCACTGCGGACCTCCTTCGTTGCCGATACGCGGGTATATACCCCTCGACCTGCGGATTCGCCGGGGCAGGATGCGCGCTCAGGATGTCGGCGGCTCCCATCGCGGCCATCGGCGCTGACCAGTCGGCGGGCGAAGGGCGCGGCGTGTGTCCGGCGTCACAGGCTGGCACGCGGCGTGCTCCAGGCCGTCCAGCCGGCTGCCGATAGATGCTTCTATGAGAGACAGCCGTGCTTGGAGCGTGCGATGCATCCTCGAAGAGCCATACGATCCCTGGTAGCGGCGCTGGTCATCCTGGCGATGATCGTCGCCACCCCGGCGATCGCGGCGACCGGTGCGATGCCGTCCATCGGGATCGCCGTCCAGCCGGGGGAGACCGTCTCTCCCGAAGCCCGGGTCGTCGTGGTCTGGGAGCCGGGCCTGGTCAGCGCATCAGCCGTACAGGCCCAGGTCGAGCGACGCGGCTTCGAGTTGCGCCGGGAGCTGCGCCTCGGCGAGCGCCGGGCCGCCGTGCTGAAGGCACCGCCCGGTCAGGACGTCGCGGCTGCGGCTCGTGCGCTCGAGGCGATCCCCGGGGTCGCCTACGCGGAGCCCGACAACAAAGTGCGCGCCACGCTCAGTCCCGATGACCCCATCTACACGGCCGGTGTGCAATGGCCGCACGAGCGGATCCAGAGCGAGGCGGCGTGGGACGTCACGACGGGCGAACGGTCGGTGATCGTCGCCGTGCTCGACACCGGAATCGACCACGAGCATCCGGAGCTCGCCCCCGCCATCGATGCAGACCTGGGTCGCGACATCGTGAACGACGACTACTGGGCCGACGACGATGAGTCGCACGGCACGATGGTCTCGGGCCTGATCGCAGCGGCCTCGGACAACGCCACCGGGATGGCGAGCGTCGCTCCTGGCGTGACCCTGATGCCCGTCAAGGTGCTCGACGACTGGGGCACGGGGTTCGACTCGGATGTGGCCGAGGGCATCTACTGGGCGATCGACCACGGTGCGGACATCATCAACATGAGCCTTGGGGGAAGCGCCGCCTCGACGACGCTCGGCGACGCCGTCCAGGCAGCGCAGGAAGCGGGGGTGCTGGTCATCGCGGCTGCCGGCAACACCGGCACGGAAGGCGTCAACTATCCGGCTGCGTACCCGTGGACCATCGCCGTCGGAGCGACGACACCCACCGATACCGTCGCGTCGTACTCGACGTTCGGACCGGAGGTGCTCCTCTCGGCACCGGGGGGAGAGCTCACGTTCGACGCTGAGGGGGGCCACGACTGGACGACGACGGTGCTGTCCTGCTACCCGCTGGATCTGACGCCTTCGGGCTATCTGCCGTATGCGTACGGCTTCGGGACGTCGCTCGCCGCCCCGCATGTGACCGGCGCCGCGGCGTTGCTCATGTCCCGCGACGCGAGCGCGTCGGCCCTCGACGTGCGGGAGGCGCTCGTGTCCACCGCCAGGGACCTGGGCGACCCGGGAGTCGATCCGTACTACGGGGCGGGTCTCATCCAGATGGCGGATGCGCTCGTCTACCTCACCGACACGTTGCCGCCGACGACGACATCCGACGCTCAGGCGCAGTACCTGGACGAGGCGACGATCGCGCTCTGGGCGGACGACGGGAGCGGCACCGGCGTGGCGGACACCTTCTACCGCCTCGACGGTGGCGCCGAGACGACTTACACCGCACCGGTCACGGTGACGGGCTACGGCCCCCACGAGCTCTCCTTCTGGAGCGTCGACGTGGCGGGTAACGTGGAGTCCGCGCAGACCGCGGCGTTCGAGGTCGTCCACCCGTTCGCCGCCAAGCGGCTCGCGGGGTCGAACCGCTACGCGACGGCGCTCGCCATATCGCGCGAGGTCTTCGACGCGGGATCTGCGCCCCACGTCGTGCTCGCGACGGGCGAGGCCTTCGCTGACGCGCTCTCGGCATCGGCGCTTGCCGGCATCTACGACGGACCGTTGCTGCTGACCGGGCGCGACACGCTCGCCCCCGGCGTGCTGGCGGAGCTGGACCGGCTCGGCGCGACCCATGTCACCATCGTGGGCGGGGCCTCGGCCGTCTCGGGCACGGTCGCCTCGCAACTCGGCTCGGCGGGGCTCACCGTGCACCGCGTCTACGGCTCCGACCGATACCGCACCGCGTCGGCCGTGGCGGCGAAGGTGCGTGCCGCGTCAGGCTCGACGATCGCGTTCGTGGTGCGCGGAGACGGCTTCGCCGACGCCCTCGCCGTATCGCCGCTCGCCTATGCCGAGGGGATCCCGATCCTGCTCGTGGAGCCGGATTCGATACCCGCGGGCACCTCGTTCAGCGGCGTGTCTTCGGTCGTGATCGCGGGCGGGACGACTGCGGTCTCCTCGGCGGTGGAGAGCTCGATCAAGCGTCGCGGCATCGCGGTCACGCGCGTGCGCGGCGCCGACCGCTACGCGACCGCTGTCGCGGTGGCCCGCTATGGCATCGGACGCGGCTGGGTGACGCGCTCCTACATCGGGATGGCGACAGGCGCCGGCTTTGCGGACGCGCTCGCGGGAGGTGCGGCAGCGGGCCACGCCGGCGGTGCGCTCGTGCTGACGGACCCGTCCGTGCTCAGCGCCTCGGCTGCGGCGTACCTGGCCGAAAGCCGTGCTGACGTGCGCGTGCTCCACGTGTATGGTGGAGTATCGGCCGTCGGCACGAGCCCGTACGCGGCAGCTGTCGCGCTCTGCGACTGAGCCGCCGAGCCGGCGCGCTGACCGACCGGGCGCGGGCCCGCCGATGAAGGAGCAGCAGTGAGGCCAGGTCGCACAGCCCGTCGTCTCGTCGCCGGCGCGTGCATCGTCGCGCTCGTGGCGCTCGGCGCACCTGCCGCGGGCTCGACGCCCGCGCGACCGTACGCCCCCGCTTCGCCCGCGGCAGCCCCGGTCCCCGCGGCCGCCGAGACCGCCGGCATCATCGTGACCCTCGAGCCGGGGGCCGAGCCGAGCGACGCGCTCGTGTCGTCGCTCAGAGGACGCGGCCTCGTGCCCACCGACATCGACGTTGACTTCGGATGGGCGCAGGCGGTCGTGGTGTCGGAGCCGCCCGACGGCGACATCGCCGCGGCGATCGAGGCGATCGAGGCGCTACCGGGCGTGGCCGAGGCCTCGCCCAACTACGTGGTGCACGCGCTCTGGACACCCAACGACCAGTACTACCAGACCGGCTCCCAGTGGCCGCTCGCCCGCATCCAGGCTCAGACAGCGTGGGACATCGAGCGCGGCGACGCGTCGGTGACGGTGGCGGTCATCGACACCGGCGTCGACCTCGACCACCCCGACCTCATCGGCAAGATCGACACCGCGCGCGACTGGGACTTCATCGCGGGGGACGCCGTTGCCGACGACGACAACGGGCACGGCACGCATGTGGCCGGGCTCATCGCGGCGACGACGAACAACACGATCGGTATCGCCGGGGCGGCGCCGGAGGTGCGCATCCTCCCGGTGAAGGTGCTGACCTCGGCGGGCACGGGTACGGCCGAGAGCCTCGCGCAGGGCATCAACTACGCGGTGGCTCAGGGCGCCGACATCATCAACATGAGCCTCGGCGGTCCGGCCGGTGGGCCCGTGATGCAGACGGCGGTCCAGAACGCCGTAGCCGCCGGTGTCGTGGTGGTCGCGGCCTCCGGCAACCTGGGGTACTCCTCGGCGGTGTTCTATCCGGCGGCGTATCCGGAGTGTCTTGCCGTGGGGGCGACGACCGTGGACGACGAGCGTGCGTCGTACTCCAACGCCGGTCTGCCGCTCGACGTCATGGCACCCGGCGGCGCCTCAGACGGCCTCGTGTACTCGACGGTCCCCTATGGCGACCCCCCCTACGGCTGGAAGTACGGCACCTCGATGGCGGCCCCGCATGTGGCAGCCGCCGCGGCGCTGCTGCGTTCGAACGATCCATCGCTCACGGTGGCCGAGATCCATGCGGCGCTCGAAGCGACCGCGCGCGATCTCAACACTCCCGGTTGGGACTCTCTGACCGGCTACGGCATGATCCAGATGCGCGACGCGCTGGACTATCTGACTGTGACCGACGTGACGCCTCCGACGGTGAGTTCGGACGTGCAGCCCTCGTACGACAACCAGGCGATCATCCGGATCTTCGGCGAGGACGGGCCGTACAATGCCCGGGCGGTCCGCTACCGGCTCGACGGCGGCGCCGCGATGTCCGGAGGATCGCTCACCACGGCCGAGTGCACGACCCACACGGTCGAGTACTGGGCCGAGGACTTCGCGGGCAACGAGAGCGAGGTCGCCTCGGCCACCTTCGTCGTGCGCGACACCCGTGCGCCGCTCACCACCACCGACCTGCGGTCGACCTACGACGGGCCGGCCCGAGTCCGGATCATCGCGAGCGACGGCAGCGGCACCGGTGTGCGGGAGACGTTCTATCAGCTTGATGACGGCCCGGTCGTCTCCGGCCTCGATCACGTCGTGGACGTGCCGGCGCTCGGCGGGCACGTCCTGCGCTACCGCTCCATCGACACAGCCGGCAACGAGGAAGCGACCAAGACCGCCACGTTCACCGTGCTCGGCGTCCCGGCGGTCACGCGCGTGAGCGCGGCGAACCGCTACGCGACGGCGGTGCTCCTCTCGGCACGGACGTTCGCGGCGGGCTCGGTGGACACCGTCGTCTTGGCGAGCGGCGAGGACTTCCCGGACGCGCTCGCCGCCTCCGGGCTCGCCGGCGCGTACGGCTCGCCGCTGCTGCTGACGTCGCGCGACCGCCTCGCGGGCGGCGTGCTCGGCGAGATCGAGCGACTCGGTGCGCGCGGGGTCGTGATCGTCGGCGGCCCGGTCGCCGTGAGCGACGCCGTCAAGGGCACGCTCGAGGACGCCGGCCTCGACGTCCGGCGCGTCGCGGGACCGGACCGGTACCGCACGGCGAGCGCGGTGGCGCTCGAGATGCGCGCCGAGCTGGGCGCCGCCATGCCCGCGACGGCGTTCGTCGTGCGCGGCGACGGCTTCGCGGACGCGCTCGCGGTCTCGCCGTTCGCGTACGCGGCGGGGATCCCGGTGCTGCTCACGCCGCCATCGGCGCTCGCTCCGGCGACGCGGGCGACGCTGCTCGAGCTCGGTACGACCGAGGTCGTGATCGCGGGCGGGACGACGGCGGTCTCCGATGCCGTCGCCGCACAGGTCGACGCGCTGCCCGGCATCGCCACCCCGGTCCGCCGCTCCGGCTCCAACCGCTTTGCGACCGCGGCGTCCGTGGCGCGGTTCGGGCTCGCACGCGGGTGGACCTCCGGCGTCTACGTGGGTGTCGCCACCGGGTCCGACTTCCCCGACGCGCTCGGAGGCGGCGTCGTGGCCGGCGCGCGCGACGGCGTCCTGTTGTTGACCGACCCGGCGGACCTCTCATCCGCGGCTTCGCTGCTCATCGAGGAGATCGGCTACCACGCGATCCCGGTGGATGCATACGGCGGTGTGGGCGCGCTCTCGAGCGCTGTGGTCGTGGGGCTCAAGACCATCCGCTTCTGACACCGCCCCCGCGGCATCGGCGGACCGCTACGCGCCGAGCATCGCGACATGCACGACGTGCGCCTCCCCGTCGTCGACGAGCGGGACGCGTCCCTTCTCGGCAGCGCGACCATCGATCGTCACGCGCTCCACACCGCGATTGGCGCCGCGCGGGTTCTCGACGTGGATCTCGTAGGTGGCCGACCCGTACCGGTACGTGAGGGTGAACGCGGGCCACGCCTTGGGGATGCAGGGGTCGACGCGGAGGTACCGTCCCTGCTGGTCGGCGCCGAGGACGAGGCCGAGAAGATCGCGCACCGCGACCCGGTAGAACCACGAGGCGGAGCCGGTGTACCAGGTCCAGCCGCCGCGGCCGACGTGCGGCTCGACGGCGTAGACGTCGGCGGCGACCACGTAGGGCTCGACGCGGTAGACGTCCGCCCCGGCTCGCGTCGCGGCGTGGTTGAGCGGATTGATGAGCGACATGAGCGAGAGCGCCTCGTCACCATCGCCGCGCAGCGCGTACGCGAGGATCACCCAGAGCGCGGCGTGGGTGTACTGGCCACCGTTCTCGCGGACGCCGGGGACGTAGCCCTTGATGTAGCCGGGGTCGTGCTCCATGCGGTCGAACGGCGGGGTGAGCAGCCGGACGAGGCCGTCCTCCCATCGCACGAGCTGCTCCTCGACGCTCTCGAGCGCCCGCTGGGCGCGCCCGGGGTCGCCCTGGCCGGAGATGGTCGCCCACGCCTGCGCGATCGCGTCGATGCGGCACTCCTCGTTGGCGGCGCTGCCGAGGGGCGTGCCGTCGTCGAAGAAGGCGCGACGGTACCAGGCCCCGTCCCACGCTTCGCGCTCGATGGCCGAGACGAACGCCGCGGCCCGTGCCCGGTACTCCGCCGCACGCTGCTCGTCGCCGCGGGCGTCACAGAGGGGAGCGAACGCGCGCAGCACGACGTCGAGGAACCACGCGAGCCACACGCTCTCGCCCTCGCCGCCGATCCCGACGCGGTTCATGCCGTCGTTCCAGTCACCCGAGCCCATGAGCGGGAGGTCGTGTCGTCCGGTGGCCGATCCGGAGTCGAGCGCGGCCACGCAGTGCTCGTAGAGGCTCGCCACGCGCAGCCCCGGTTGCGGCTGCAGGTAGACGTCCTCAGCGCCCTCCGGCACTGCGGGACCCTCCAGATAGGGGAGCTCCTCGTCGAGCACCGACCAGTCTCCCGTGACGGCGACGTACTCCGCGGTCACGTACGGCAGCCAGTGGCGGTCGTCGGTGAAGCGCGTGCGCACGCCCCGGTCGGAGCGGGGCTGCCACCAGTGCAGCACGTCGCCTTCAGGGAACTGGTGGCGCGCCGCTTCGAGCAGGTGCTCGCGCACGAGGTCCGGGCGCGCGTAGAGGAGCGCCAGGCAGTCCTGCAGCTGGTCGCGGAAGCCGAACGCGCCCGAGGACTGGTAGGTCGCGGTCCGGCCCCAGAACCGGCACGCGAGCGCCTGATACAGCGTCGGCCCGTTGACGAGCGCGTCGAGCGCGGCGTCCGGCGTCTTGGCATGGACCGTCCCGCAGATGACGTCCCAATGGCGCCTCGCGTCGGCGAGCGCATCGTCGATCGCGCCGGGGGCGCGGTACGCTCGCAGGAGCGCGTGCGCGGCCTCGACCGTCTCGGCCTGGCCGAGAAGGAACGCAACCTCCGTGCTCTCGCCCGGCTCGAGCGTCACCCGGTGCTGCAGCGCGCCGCAGTTGTCGTGGAAGCGTCCCGTCTCGCCGCCGAGCCCGATCCGGTGCATCGCCGCGGGGTCGCGCGGGTCGCGGTTGCGCCCGACGAACTCGGTGCGGCTCGCCGTGTACGACGCCACCGCGCCCGTGCAGGCGCAGAACGCCGGCAAGCCGGGGAAGTCCGGGTTGAACCAGTTGTGCGCCATGAGCGCATCGGCGTCCGCGTCCCACCACGTGACCACGCGCTGCTGCGCTTTGCTGCGCGAGTCGCCGAGCACCCACTCCACGAACTGGGTGACCGACAGGTCGCGCACCCGATCGGTACGGTTGGTCAGGCGCAGGCGGGCGACGCGGACCGGGTCGCGCGGCCCCACGAACACCTCGAGCGCGGTCTGGATGCCGTGCTCGGTATGCTCGAAGCTGCTCGCTCCGCGCCCGTGCCGCACGACGTACGGCCCCGTGCCGCGTATGGGCAGCGGCGTGGGGCACCAGAACTCCCCGGTGCGCTCGTCGCGGACGTACAGCACCTCGCCGGTGCCGTCGGAGACGGGATCGTTGTTCCAGGTGGTGATGCGGTTCTCGTGCGAATTGTGCGCCCATGTGCACGCGACGCCCGCCTCTGAGATGAGCGTGCCGAACGTGGCGTTGGCGAGCACGTTCACCCACGGCGCGGGAGTAGCGTCTCCGTCGGCGAGGACGATCACGTACTCGCCGGTCTCGGCGTCGAATCCGCCGTAGCCGTTATCGAACGCGAGCTCCGGCCGCTCGAACGGCGGCTGCGGATCGGCTGCGGGCTCCTCATGCGGTACGAGCTCGAGCGGCGGCTCCGGCCGGCGGCTCCGCTGGTCGAGCTGGAGCGCGAGCGGGCCGCCGTCGCCGCGCAACACCGCGCGCGCGACGCTCTCAAGCAGGTTCGCCACGTCCGGCGGGATCTGGTCGGCGTTGCGCAGGAAGACCCCGCCTGGCTTGTCGATGAGCTGCAGCGCGTGACCGGTGCGCATGAGCATCCGCAGTCGACCGTCGAGCTCGGAGGAGTACGCGGTCGGCGTCGTGTTGAGGATCACGAGGTCGGAGATGAAGCCCTTGGTGCGCCAGTACTGGTGGGCGAGGAGCGCCTGCCGCACGAGCGGCGTCTCCTCGAGGCGCTCGACCTGCACGAGCAGGATGGGTTTGTCACCGGAGATGCCGAGCGACCACAGCCCTGAGATCGGCAGGCGGTTCTCGACCTCCGTGATCGCCTTGAGCCGCGAGCGCGGGTCGGTCAGCAGCAGGCGCGAGGCGAGCCGCTGGTACGTGACGGCCTCCTCGGGCGTGATGCCGAGGTCGCGCAGCTCGATCTGGCTCGTCGACCACGCGAGGTCCGCCGCCCGCTGCGACGCGTGGATGTCGTGGTACTTCTCGGCCAGCCCCACCGCCGCCTCGCGCGTGCCGGCCGCGCCGGTCGAGAACGCGAGTCGGACCGAGGCTCCGGGCTCGATCACGAGCGTCTGGCGGATGCTGCAGATGGGATCGAGGACGGCGCCGACGGTGCCGGTGAGCCGACCGTCTCCCCAGATCGCCTGCGCGTTCGTCGGCGTACGCAGCCGGCCGAGGAACGCCGCGCGATCGGTCTCGTACGACCACGCGCAGGCGCGCTCGACGTCGCACGCGAGCACGTGGAAGCCCCATGCGCGGGCCTCCTCGGCGGAGCGCGGCCGACGGGTGAACAGGAGCGCGGTGACCGGGTCGAGCGCCTCGGTCTGCACGAACAGGTTCGCAAAGGCCTTGTGCGCCGCATCCGCGCCCGTCGGTGCGAGGACCGCCTCGAAGTACGACGTCACCTCGAGCGAGAGCGTCTCGCGTCCGTGGTTCGCCACGGTGACACGCCGAACTTCGACGTCGTCCTCGGGCGAAACGATGACCTCGGTGTGCGTCTCGACATCGCCGTCGAGCCGGCGGAACTCCGCCTTGTCCGCCGAGAAGGTCACGTGGTAGTCGTCCGGCTCGGCCATCGTCGGCTGGTAGGCCGCCGACCAGATGCGCCCGCTCTCCACGTCCTTGAGGTAGATGTGCTGGCCCCACCAGTCGCGGGTGACGTCTTCGCGATAGCGCGTCACCTCCATGTCGCCCCAGCGGCTGTAGCCGCCGCCCGCGTTGGTGACCATCACCGAGTACGAGCCGTTCGACAGGAAGTGCGTCGCGGGAGTCGGTGTGTCCGCGAGGGGGTAGGAGCGGGTGACCGGCTGCGGCGGTTCGCGCACCGCCCGGACGTACTCCACCTCCTCGACGCGCGGCGCGGCGATGGTGACGCGGCGCGGGACGCGCTCCTGCAGCAGCAGCTCCGCCGAGCGCACCACCGGGTCGGCGTGGAAGCGCTCCACCATGCGGTCGCCCGTGAGCATGTTGCCGAGCGCGACGAGGCTCATGCCCTGGTGGTGCGCCATGTACGCCTTCACCACTGCGCGCTCGGTGCCGGCGGGGACGCGCCCGGGCGTGTAGTCGACCGCTTCGTAGTAGCCGTAGCGCCCCTCGGCACCCTGCCGGGAAAGCGCCCGGAGGTTCTCGAGGGCTGAGGTCGGCGCGACAGGCAGGGCAAGCACCGTCGCGTAGGGCGCGATGACGACATCGTCCGACAGCCCACGCTTGAGGCCGAGGCCGGGGACGCCGAACGCCTGATACTGGTAGGTGAGCTCGACGTCCTTGGCGTTGAACGCGGACTCCGAGACGCCCCACGGGACGTTTCGCTGGGCGCCGTACTGGATCTGGCGCCGCACGACCGCCTGGTACGTCCGTTCGAGCAGCGTGCCGGGATACGTGCGCATGACGAGTCGCGGCATGAGGTACTCGAACATCGACGCGCTCCACGACACGAGCGCGCGTCCTCCGCCCGTCTGGGTTATCGCTCTGCCGAGACGGAACCAGTGCTCCTGCGGCACGTCGCCCTTCGCCACGGCGATGTAGCTCGCGAGCCGGCACTCGGAGGCGAGCATGTCGTAGAAGGAGTCATCGAGGCGGCCCTCGGCGGTGTTGAAGCCGATCGAGAAGACCATGCGGCTCTCGTCGAAGAGCATGCCGAAGTCGGTGTTCTCGTACATCTCGTGCGCGATGTCGCACATGAGCCGCAGCTCGGCGAGGAGCTGCTGGCAGCGCGGACGCGCCGCGCGCAGTGCCGTCACGACCTCGTGCGCCCATTCGGCGGCGTCGCCGCCCTCCCCGGTGAGCCCGGCGAGGGTCTTCTCGGCGGTGTCGAGACCTTCGGCAAGCCCGGTGAGGCTCGGCACGTGCTCGAGCAACGGCGCGAGGAGCTCCGCGGCCTCCGGCGGGAGGGCGGCGGCGGGAGTCCGGCGCAGGAGCGATGCCCACGGCGCGAACGTCTCGATGTCCTCGAGTCGACCGAGCACGGCGGCGTGCACCGCTCGGATCGCGGCAGCCGCGAAGGGCGCGTCGCCATCGAGCGCTGCCGCGCGGCGCGCCATCGGGGCCGTCTGCGCGGCGAGACCCTCGAGCAGCGCAAGCCACCCGCCGAGCTCGGTGGGCGGCTCGTCGAGCGCGGTGCGCCGCAGCAGCTCCTCGAGTGAGGTCCGCAGCTCGGTGACGATCTCGCGCGCCGAGGCGTCCTTCTGATCGGCGAGCAGGTCGCCGAGGGCCATGCGCGCGGTGTCGGCGATGCCATCGATGACCTGCGGGCCGAGGAGCGGGCTCTCGCTCGCCTCGGTCAGGCCGACACGCACGGCGATGAGGTGCCCGGCCAGGTTGCCGCTGTCCACCGTGGAGACGTACGTCGGACGCAGCGGCTGCAGCGTGAGCGTGTCGTACCAGTTGTAGAAGTGCCCGCGGAAGCGCTCGAGGCCTGCCATCGTCTCCAAGGTGCGCGACTCCCGCTCGACGAGCGCGGGGAGGCCGAGATAGCCGAGGTCGTAAGCGGTGAGCGCAGCCAGCAGCTGCAGGCCCATGTTGGTGGGGGACGTGCGGTGGGCCACCTCGCCCTTGGGGTCCTCCTGGAAGTTGTCGGGGGCGAGCCAGTGGTCCTCGGCGGTCACGAACGTCTCGAAGAACCGCCATGTCTTGCGTGCGGTCGAGCGCATGGTGGCGACATCGGCGGACGTGAGCGGGGGCTCCTCGGCCACAACGGGCTGGCTCACGCGCCAGGCGACGTACGGGCCGAGAAACCAGGCGGCCACGAGCGGCGCTGCGGCGGGGAGCGACGGCGGGTCCGCGACCGCGAGCAGCGCGACACCGGCGACGACGACCGCGAGGCCGGGCCACATGCGGCGCAGGAAGTCGGCGGGAGCGGTCCCCAGCCGGCGCTCGACCTCGGCAGCGGTCTCCCACTCGAGCAATCCGCGCTTGCTCACACCCATACGCCAGAGCGCACGGCCTATGGCGTCGATCATGACGTACGCCTGGTGGGGCAGCACCGCGAGCGAGAGCGTAGCCCGGGCGGTGTCGCGCCAGAAGTCGCGCGTGAGCGAGCTCCGGTCACCGCGCACGTCGGCGCCGCGCGGACGGAACAGCAGGGAGTCGGCGACGCTGAAGTAGACGGGGAAGAAGACGATAGCCGCGACCACGGCCACGAGGCACCAGTCGGGGCCGGGGAGCAGCGCCATGCCGCCGAAGAGGAACGCCATGACGGCCGGTGGGAAGAGCGAGCGCCGGAGGTTGTCCACGATCTTCCATCGGTGCAGGCCGGTCAGCGGATTGGGCTCACGACCTCCGGCGGCGGGTACGCGCGCGCCGAGCCAGGGCAGCGTCTGCCAGTCGCCGCGGACCCAGCGGTGCAGGCGCGCGGTGTGCGAGACGTAGCTGGCAGGTTGATCGTCGAGGACCTCGATGTCGGAGGCCAGCGCGGTGCGCAGGTAGGAGCCCTCGAGGAGATCGTGCGAGAGCAGGGTGTTCTCAGGAAACCGGTCCTCGAGCACGGTATCGAAGACGTCGACCTCGAAGATGCCCTTGCCGGTGAAGCTGCCTTCGCCGAAGACGTCCTGGTAGGTGTCCGAGACGGCCCCCGCATATGGATCGACTCCGGTGACGCCCGAGTAGAGCCACGCGAAGACCGACCGCTCGGCGCCCTCGAGCGACATGCCGACGCGCGGTTGCACGAGACCGTACCCTCCACGAACGACACGACGCGTCGCGTCGACGCGCGCGCGGTTGAGCGGGTGCGCGATGGTCGCGACGAGCTTGCGCGCCCCGTCGCGTGGCAGCACCGTGTCGGTGTCGAGCGTGATGACGAACGTGACGGCGGGGAGGAAGGAGGCGTCGCCCTCGGTGACGATGAAGCTCGTCTGGCCGGAGCCCCGCAGCATCCGGACAAGCTCCACGAGCGAGCCGCGCTTGCGTTCCCAGCCCATCCAGGTGTCGTCGGCCTCGTTGTAGCGCCGCCCGCGGATGAAGAGGTGGAAGGGCCGATGCCCGTCAGCGCCGTAGCGCTCGTTCAGGGCGCGGATGCCGCTCCTGGCAGCATCGAGCACCGCGGCATCAGCGGGGGTCTCCCGCGCGTGTGCGGCCCTGAGGTCGCCGAGGACGGCAAAGGCGATGTTGGGGTCGCTGTTGGCGAGATAGGCGATCTCAAGGTTGTCGATGACGTGCTGCGCACCTGCCGGCGACGTCAGGAGCGCGGGGATGACGACGAGCGTGCGGTGCGCCCCGGCAAGCGGCCGGTGGTAGTCGAGCTTGGGAAGCACCCGGGCAGGCCACACCGACGCCGCCACGCGGTTCACGAGGTTGATCGCCAGGTCCGAGATCGGCACGACGGACAGGAGCATGATGGCGACGGTGTGTGCGACGCCTGCGCCGCGGAGGGCGACGATCCACCCAAGGCCCAGGGCGAGCGCCAGGGTGATGAAGGCGAGCAATCCCCAGAAGATGGCGCCCCGGGCGGCGAGCGGCCCGCGGTACGCGACCTCTCGGGTGCGCGGGCGGTAGCCGATCGCCTGCTCGAAGCCGTACCGGCCCGAGCTGATGAGGTAGTAGCCGACATGGCTCGCCAGCGGGTCGGAGGCGTCCCGGGCCTGGGCGTCGAGCGCGATCGAGAGGACCGCCTCGGCCACGCCCACCTCATCGAGCGGGCAGCGCGCCGCAAGTCCCTCGATGGCATGCCGATAGCGATCGCGCGAGGTGAAGTCCATCCGCGCGAACACGCCGGCCGGGTCTTCGCGCAGGATCTGCTCGACGAGCGAGCACTCTTCGAAGAAGTCGCGCCACTCGAGCGCGCCGAGGAAGCGGATGCTCGTGATGGCGTTGGCGATCGAGACCTGGTCCGCCGCCTGCGCCTGATGCTCCGCGAGGGTGAGCTCCTCGAGCGAGTCGCCTCGCTGGGCGAGCACGCGCTCGAGCCAGGCGACAGCCGGTTCGACGCTCGCTTCCTGGGCCTGCAGCCGCTGGTGGAGGCGGATCAGGAAGGCCGCTTCATGACGGAGCGGCTCGCTATCGAGCGCGTCGAGCACGCGCCCCATGTCGCCGCCGGTTCCCGCGGTCTCGATGAGTCGGTTGGCCCATCGGTCGGCCGCGGCGCTCGCGTCGTGCGCGGCATGCACACGCAGCGCCAGGCGCCGCAGATCCTCCACGAGGGCGATGCGCAGCATGATGGGGATCGCCCATACCTCGCCGATGGAGAGCGGAGCGACGTCTTGGTAGGCCATGGTGAAGCGCACGAGCTGCTCGCGGGTTATGCGCGCGTCCGTGTGGATGACGACCGACGCGATCGCCTCGTAGATCCGCGGATACTCCCGAAGAGGGCCGGTGAGCAGCCGCGGCAGCTCGATGCCATAGTCGCGGGGCAGGTCTTCGCGGATCGTATCGACCTGTTCTTCGATGAGGTAGAAGTTGTCGAGGAGCCACTCCGCCGCCGGAGCGACCGGGATCCGCTCGCCGGGATCGCCCGCGAGGTCGTCGTAGAACGCCCGGAGCGCGGCATGGGCACGCTCCACAAGGCCGAGCAACGGCGTGACGCGAGGAGGGGACTGCGCCGTCCATGATTGCCCGCGCCCGATCCCTCGCGCCGCAGCGGCGAGCCGCTCAGCGCTCAGGAGCTCGCCGCGCAGGGGCGCGTCGCCGTTCAGCACCGACGCTCCGTCGGTCACTCCGCGTCCCACCTCTCCGCTCCCCCTCGCAAGGGCCCCACGTGCACGAACCACTATTGTGCCATGTTCCCCACGAGGGCGTTCGCCCCTGCAGGGGCACGCAGCTTGCTTGTGATCGGCCGAGAAGACCGACGTGGAGGCATGGAGGACACCTGGATGACGAGCCGGAGCAAGTGGGTGCTCGGCGCATTCGCAGTGGTGCTCGGCGCCGTGGCGCTGGCGAGCCTGACGCAGCCCGACACGCGTTCGGCCGAGGCGCGGCGGACA
The DNA here is from genome assembly GCA_030019445.1 of Anaerosomatales bacterium. GTDB lineage: Bacteria > Actinomycetota > Coriobacteriia > Anaerosomatales > Anaerosomataceae > JASEEU01. Next base: position 39,929 of record JASEEU010000009.1, read on the forward strand.
CCCCATGCACCGGCGGAGACGATGACGCCGCTGGCCGAAGGACGTCCGGTCCTCTACGAGTTCTACTCACCAGGCTGACCCGCCTGCGTCGAGGTCGCGCCTGTCGTGGACAGGCTTCAGGCGGAGTACGAGGACCGGGTCGAGTTCCGGCTCTACGATGTGGATGCGGGACAGGGCGCCGAGTTCGCCGAGCGCTTCGGTGTGCAGGTCGTGCCGACGTTCGTCTTCGTGAATGCCGACGGCACCGTGAGCGATCAGCGGGTCGGCGCGCTCGCCGAGCGCCATCTGCGGGCCGCGCTCGGCGCGCTGCGATAGCCGGTTCGGGCAACGGGGTATCTTCTTCTTGCGGGCGCCGTCGGCGTCGCGCATTGACAATCGAGATCCGGATTCCGCCGGGATGACAGATGAAGGCTTCCGAGACGGCTGATGCGTTTGTTCGGCTCGTAGGGAAGTGTCCATCGTCGCAAGACGACAGTCCTGTCCGTGAGTTGGAAGCACGTGAAGGGGCACAGCCTTCGGAGGACCGGGCATAAGCTCCTGGTATACGCGAGGGGTGCGGCCGAGAGGGTAACGCTCACTCGGCCAAAAGCCTCCCAGACGGGCCCTTAAGGATGGGCACCTCGAGCGGTGCGAAGGCCATCCCGGCATCTCGATGAAGACCAGCGGGCGGCGGATGCCGTCCGCTGTTTCTGTGCTAGATCGCGTCGGCGCCGCGCTCGCCGGTGCGGACCCGCATGCCGGTCTCGACCTCGGACACGAATACCTTGCCGTCGCCGACCCGCCCCGAACGCGTCGCCGCGACGATCGCGTCGATCACCTCGTCCACGACGTGGTCATGCACGACCGCGACCACGAGCAGCTTGGGGAGCAGGTCGACGACGGCCTCTTCGTTCCCCACGAACGTGACGACGCCCTGTTGCGTGCCATGGCCTTTGGCCTCAAGGACGGTGATCCCCGAGTGCCCCGCGTCGACGAGGGCGGCCTTCACCGCCTCCAGGTTCTCCGGCCGGATGATCGCCTCGATCTTCTTCATGACGGCTCCCTTGAGTCCTGGGGGGTCCCGGCGGTCCGGGACGGGCGGAGCGCGGCATCCCCGGTCTCGCCGGTCCGAACGCGCAGGGCGCGCTCGACACGCGACACGAATACCTTGCCGTCGCCCATCCTGCCGGTGCGCGCGGCAGCCTCGATCGTCTCAAGGACCTCTTCGGCATCAGCATCCGCGACGACCGTCATGACCACGGTCTTCGGCAGGAGGTCGACCACGTACTCCGCGCCGCGCCACGTCTGATGGACGCCGCGCTGGATGCCGTGCCCCGACGCGGAGTAGACCGTGACCCCGCCACAGCCGAGCTGCCGCAGCGCCTCGCGCACGGAGTCGGCGCGCTCGGGTCGTATGATCGCCTCTATCTTCCGCATGGCATGGTGACCGCCTCGTCGTGGCTGTGAGGGAGCGCAGCGCTCCACCGGCGTGGTCCCAGCGTACGGGGCGCACGTTTCGGCGGTGTTTCCACGGCGTGGCGCCTCGCCCTTCTCGGCCGGGGACGCAACAGAGCGGGGCCCCGAAAGACCCCGCTCCGCGGTGACCGTCCTGCTCCGGAGCTAGATCGCGGTCTCGCCGCTCTCGCCCGTCCGGATGCGGTAGACCTCGCCGACGTCGTAGACGAAGATCTTGCCATCGCCCACCTCGCCGGTACGCGCCGCCGCCATGATCGCCTCGACGATCGCCGGCGCCGATCCGTCCCCGACGACCACTTCGAGCTTGTACTTCGGCAGGAGCTCGACTTTGTACTCGCGGCCCCTGAACTGCTGGAGCACACCCTTCTGCTTCCCGTGTCCCTCGATGCGGGTGACCATGAGGCCGGGGCAGTCGAGGGCGTCGAGGGCTGCCTTCACCGCATCGAGCTTCTCCACGCGGATGACAGCTTCCACCTTCTTCACGCGACACACCTCCCTGTCGTATCTGCCCGCACTCTACTCCTCGACGAGGATGAAGTTCGGGTAGGCTGAAGAACCGTGCTCGTCGATGTCCAGGCCGGCGAGCTCCTCTTCGGGGCTCACGCGGATGCCCATGATCATGTCCATGAGCTTGAACATCACGAACCCAAGGCCGAACGCCCAGGCAATGACGGTGCCCACGCCGGCAAGCTGCGCCCAGAGCTGGTCCGCGCCGCCGCCGTAGAACAGGCCCGTGATATCGCCGTACGTGCCGTCGGCGAACAGCCCCACGGCGATGAGGCCCCAGATGCCGTTCACGCCATGGACGCTGAACGCGCCCACCGGGTCGTCCACGCCGAGGTTCTCCACCGTCAGGATGGAGACGACCACGAGGACGCCGGCCACCAGTCCGATGAGAACGGCCCCGCCGCCGCTCACAACGGCGCACGGGGCGGTGATGCCCACGAGGCCGGCGAGCGCGCCGTTGAGCGCCATGCCGATATCGAACTTCTTGGTCTTCATGTAGATCAGGAGCAAGGCCGAGGCGGCGCCGGCCGCGGCCGCCATGTTGGTGTTGAGCGCGATCACCGCCATGCGCAGGTCGTGACCGCTCAGCGTGGACCCGGGGTTGAAGCCGAACCAGCCGAACCACAGGATGAACACGCCGAGCGCGGCGAGCGGGATGCTGTGACCGGGGATGGCGCGCGGCTTCCCGTTCTTGTCGTACTTGCCGAAGCGCGGACCCAGCACGACCGCGCCTGCCAGACCGATGAGGCCGCCGAGCGCGTGCACGACGCCCGAGCCGGCGAAGTCGTGGTGACCGAGGCTGCTGAGCCAACCGCCACCCCACACCCAGTGTCCGTAGATCGGGTAGATCACGGCCGAGATGATGACGCTGTAGATCAGGTACGACTTGAACTTGAGCCGCTCGGCCACAGCTCCGGAGACGATCGTGGCCGCCGTGGCCGCGAACACAACCTGGAACATGAAGTCGCGATAGACGGTGACGTCGTACGCGTCTCCACCCAACAGGAACTGGCTTGTGCCGATGAGCCCGGCTTTGTCGGCGCCGTACATGAACGCCCAGCCGACGACGAAGTACGCGAGCGAACCCATCACGAAGTCCATCAGGTTCTTCATCATGAGGTTGGTCGCGTTCTTCGCGCGACAAAAGCCCGCTTCCACCATCGCGAAGCCGGCCTGCATGAAGTAGACCAGGAAGGCAGCGACGAGCATCCAGATGAAGTCGACTGGCGCGCCCGGGTCTGCTTCGAGCGTTGCCGCTCCGGTCGGGTCTGCCGCGAACGCGAACGCGGGGATCGCGAGCACGAGGATCGCGGCGAGACCGAGCGAGAGCGGCAGCATGCCCTTTCGCATTGACATGACCTCCTTCGGTCGATCGGATCTGAACTGTGTGGCCGCACTCATCCTGCGTGCACCTCCTTGTCTCGGACGTCCTGGCAGCCCAACGCGGCGTCGACACGCCGCACGACCAGCGAACCAGCTGCATGTTGCGGCCGGTGTAAACCGTCGTTTCGGTCCTGTTACGCTTGGATGCGGCCGGTGTTTCCGGCCGAGAACGACGGTGTGGCGCAGCGGACGGCGGGCGGGGGTGCTATACTGCCCGCTGCGGAACAGCGACCATGGGCGAGTGGCGCAACGGGAGCGCACCTGCTTTGCACGCAGGGGGTTGAGGGTTCGAATCCCTTCTCGTCCACCACGGAATCTTCATCGGGAGCGCGGCCTGATCATGGCCGCGCTCCTGTCTCTTGTGCCTTCGGTCGCATCGGGCGGCCTTCTTCTGCGTGGAGACCGCTGTCAGGGCTGTCGACAGGATCGCCGAGCTCTGTTTCGCGACGTCACGCGTTGGAGTAGGCTGTTCCGTGTGTCGACGCGCGGACCGAGGGAGGGCGCATGGGCGACATCGTCACCGTGGACGGGCTGGCAAAGCGCTTCGGCGACCTCGTAGCGGTCGACCACGTGAGCTTCAGCATCGCCGAGGGGGAGATCTTCGGTCTTCTCGGCCCCAATGGCGCCGGTAAGACGACCACCATCTCGATGATCTCGTGCCTCATCGATCCTACCGAGGGTGACGCGAGCGTCGCCGGCAGCTCGATCCGCAGCGAGCCGCTCGCGGTGAAACGCGCCCTTGGCGTCGTCCCGCAGGAGATCGCGCTGTACCCCACGCTGTCAGCCGCGGAGAACCTGGCGTTCTGGGGCCGCATGTACGGGCTGTCCGGCGCGGAGCTCAAGCACGCCGTGGACGACGCGCTCGAGCTGGCGGGTCTCGCTGACCGCGCGAAGGAACGGGTGGAGGAGTACTCCGGCGGCATGAAGCGCCGCATCAACATCGCCGCGGGCGTCCTGCACAAGCCGCAGGTGCTGCTCATGGACGAGCCGACGGTGGGGATCGACCCACAGAGCCGCAACCACATCCTTGAGACCGTGAAGGAGCTCAACGAGGCCGGCGTGACGGTGCTCTACACGAGCCACTACATGGAGGAAGTCGAGTTCCTCTGCGACCGCATCGCCATCATGGACCACGGCAGGATCATCGCGATGGGCACGCTCAACGAGCTGCGCGACGTGGTCGGGGGGATGGACGTGATCACCGTCTCCGTGGAGAACGTGAGCGATGACGTCCTCGAACAGGTTCGGGCATCCGAAGGCATCACGAAGGCGGACCGCTCGGACGGAGGCCTGACGGTGCTCACCGCCAGCAGCGGTTCTGTTCTCGGCAAGCTCGTCGCGACGCTCGAGTCGGAGGGAGCCCACGTCACCTCGGTGACCGTGGCCGAGCCGGACCTCGAGAGCGTGTTCCTGCACCTGACGGGGAAGAGCCTGCGAGACTGACGTGGCAAAGCTGCTGCACATCGCCGCCAAGGACTTCAAGATCGTCGCGCGCGACAAGGCCGCGTTCCTCATCCTGCTCGGCATGCCGCTGGCGCTCATCTTCATCCTCGGCTCCGCTCTGGGCGGAGTGGGCGAGAGCGAGAGCGTCGACATCGCTGTGGCGATCGTCGACGTCGATGAAGGCTCCTCGGGTGCCGACTTCGCCGAGCGGATCACCGAGGTCGAAGACTTGCAGGCGCTCTTCAACATGGAGGTGCGCAGTGACGCCGAGGCGGTTCGGGCCGAGGTGGAGCGCGGCGACCTCACCGCGGCGCTCGTCTTACCATCGGACTTCTCCGAACGGCTCGACGCGGGCGAGCCGGTGACGCTCGAGGTGCTGCAGGACCCGGGCTCTGAGATCGCCGCGGGCATCTGGAGCGGCGTCGCGCGCGCCGCGGCCGCGAACCTCTCGGCGGGTCAGGTCATCCGGGTGACGGTCGCCGATGCGCTCGCCGGGGCGGGCGTGCCTGCCGGAGCGCAGGACGAGCAGACGGGGGGGCATGACCACGAGATCGAGCTGGATGCGGTCGTCGTCGAGGAGGCCGAGGTCGACACCGACACGCGTGTCGGGATGATCGACTTCTACGCGGCGGGGCAAACGGCGATGTTCCTGCTGTTCGGCAGCATGTTCGGCGCATTCACCTTCGTGAAGGAGCGTCGGGAGCAGACGCTGGCCCGGGCGCTGACGACACCCACCTCCAAGTTCCAGATCGTGGGCGGCAAGAGCCTCGGTATCCTCGGTGTGGCCGCCGGTCAGTTCCTCGTGCTCTACATCGGGACGATGCTCATCTTCCGGGTCGACTGGGGCAACGCCCCGGCCGCGACCGTCGTCGTCGGCATCGCCGAGGCGTGGGCGGCCACGGGCCTCGGAATGGCCCTCGCGGCGCTCGGCAAGACCGAGCGCTCCATCGGGGGCATCGGGCCCGCCGTCATCATGCTCTTCGGTGCCGTCGGTGGGTCGATGATCCCCGCCGAATTCATGCCGGCGTGGATGGCGCCCATCCAGTCGGTCAGCCCGAGCTACTGGGCGCTCGAGTCGTTCCTCGGCCTGATGCGCGGCGAGGCGGCGTCGACGGTCATCGGTCCGGTCGCCATCCTGCTCGGCATCGGAGCCGCGCTCTATGCGTTCGGCGTCTGGCGGCTGAGGTACGAATGATGCGGCGCATCCTCGCCATAGGCTGGCTCAACGTCCAGCAGATCGTGCGCAACCCGGCCGAGCTCGTCGGCGTGCTCATCCTCCCCATCGCGCTCACCCTGGTCTTCGGCTCGGCGTTCGGAGCATCGGAGGCGGCGCCGCTCACGGTGCTCGCCGTCGACGAGGACGCGACGTCGTACTCAGAGCAGGTGGTCGACCTGCTTGCCGAGGAGCCATCGTTCGAGATCGTGGAGGTCGAGCGCGACGAGGCCGAGCGTCGGATCCGGGAAGGCGAGGCATCGGTCGCGGTGGTTCTCGGCGACGGCTTCGGCGACGACGTGGAGCGCGGCGACGCGGTCATCGAGCTGCTGCGCGATCCGGCCTCCGACAACGCGTTCGCCATCGCGGCGGTCGCCCAGGGGATCGCCACGCGGATGTCGGGCAACGTCGCGGCGGCGTATGCGCTCGAGCAGATCCCGCTCCCCGGCTCCCCGGCGCCGTTCAGCGACCGTTATGCGTCCGCTGACGCTCTGTGGGAGCCCGAGCCGCCGGTGGACGTGAGCGGCGAGACGGTGATCGCCTCGGAGGTGCGGGGCGACACCGAGATGGCGCCGAACAACACGCAGTACTCCACCGGGTTCACCGTGATGTTCATCATGTTCGTGACGTTCGGTGGTGCCGCCGGGATCCTGGAGGAGCGTGAGCAAGGGACGCTGCGCCGTCTGCTCGTGACGCCGACGACACAGACGACGATCGTCTCGGGCAAGATCTTCGGCATCGTCATGACCGCGCTCATCCAGGCCGGCATCCTCGTCGGCGTCGGCGTGCTGCTCTTCCGCGTCCCGTGGGGTCGGGACCCCATCGCCGTCTCGCTCCTCCTGCTCGCCTACATCCTCTCGGTGACCGGGCTCGCGGTGCTGATGTCGTCCCTCGTGCGTTCGCGCGACCAGTTCTCGGGGCTGGGGCCGCTCATGTCTGTCGGGCTGGCCATGCTCGGCGGCAGCTTCTGGCCGATCGAGATCGTCTCGCCCCTGATGCAGACCATCGCCAAGCTCACGCCCACGGGCTGGGCGATGATCGGCCTCACCGACGTGGTCGCCCGCAACCAGGGGCTGGAGGCGGCGCTCGTGCCCATAGCGGTGCTGCTCGGGTTCGCCGTCGTGTCCCTCGGCCTGGGCGCGAAGCTCCTGAAGTTCGAGTAGCGGGCGGCGCTCCGTGGGGTATCCACCACCGTAGTGCCCGCTGCCCGAGGAGGGGCGATGGTTTCTGCGCGGATCATCGACGCCATACGCACGTTCGCCGATTGGACGGTCATCGCGCTCGTAGGGCTGCTCGTCTTCCTCGTCCTGCTCGGGCTGGTGAACGCCGTCTACGTGATCTTCCTCACGCTGCGCGACCGCAAGGCGCGCCTCGATGGCGGCGAGCACGCCAACGCACCCCTTCCCAACGGCGTCATATCCCTCTACAGCTACCTCCATCTGCTCGCCGATGTCCTGCTCGTCGTCGTGGCCGTGGAGCTCATCGAGACGCTCATCGCCTTCCTCAGCCGCGAGTCTCCCAAGGTCTATCTCACCGGCGTGCTCGGGGCGGCGCTCGTGGCGCTGGCCCGCCGCATCATCGTGTTCTTCAACCCCGAGGCCGAGAATCCGCATACCGCCGAGATGTACGCGTACGCCGCGCTCGTCGCGGCGCTCGCCGGCGCCTACGCAGCCATCCAGGCGTTCGGCTAGCTCCATGCGGGTCGCGAGAGGCCGGCAAGCGCAGCACTGTGCCGCGTGCCGAAGCGGTTGCCCTCGGCGGTCGCTTGCGTCAGCATGAATCGCAGCCCGCGCGGTGGATCGGCCGGGGCGCGATGCAAGAGCTTCAAGGCGCCGCCATCCACGAGCGCCTCGGCCTGTCCTGACCCCCGTCGGCCATCCGGGAGCCCGCATGTGTGACCTGTCGTGCCCGTGTCCGTCGTCCGGGCGAGCACTCGCGTGAGCGGGACGCGCATGGATGCTTCCACGGGGGCGGCGGTCGCCTTCACCCTCGTGTTCTGGGCATCCGCCTTCGCCGGCATCAAAGAGGGGCTCGTCGGCTATGAGCCGGGCCAACTCGCGCTCGTCCGCTTCGGGACGGCGTCGATCGTGCTCGCGATCTACGCGGTCATCACGCGGATGCGCCTTCCCCGGCTCGCGGACCTCTCCCGACTCGGGGTCGCGGGCTTTCTCGGCATCACCATCTACCACGTGGCGCTCAACTTCGGCGAGCTCACCGTGTCGGCGGGCGCTGCCAGCCTGCTCATCGCGGCTGCGCCGGTGTTCACGGCGCTGCTCGCTGCCGCGTTCCTCGGAGAGCGACTCACCGCCTGGGGCTGGCTGGGCATCGGCATCGCGTTCAGCGGCGCGGCCGCCATCGCGATCGGGGAGTCCGGCGGCGGCCTGGCGTTCGAGCCCGGCGCGCTCCTCATCCTGCTCGCGGCGGTGTCCACCTCGGCGTACTTCGTCGTCTCCAAGCCGCTGTTGACGCGCTATCGACCGCTTGAGTTCACCGCGTACGCCATCTGGGCGGGCACGGTGCCGATGCTCGTGTTCGCGCCGGGCCTCGTCGAACAGGCGGCCACCGCGCCGCTCTCGGCCACCGCTGCCGGCATCTACATCGGCGTGTTCCCGGGTGCGCTCGCGTACGTCTCGTGGTCGCGCGTGCTCTCCCGGCTGCCCGCCTCGGCGGTCTCGACGTTCCTGTACATAGCCCCCGTGCTCGCCGTCATCATCGCGTGGGTGTGGATCGGCGAGGTGCCGGCCGTCACGTCGCTGGCAGGTGGCACCGTCGCGATCGCGGGTGTGGCGATCGTCCAGACCAAGGGCGTCCGACGGGCTCCGGCGCCGTCTCAGTAGGCGATCCGGAAGCCGTGACCGCCCTGGGGTTCCTCGGCGGACACGTCGATCCGCTCGACGACCGCGCGCTCCGGGCCATGGCGCATCCACGCGACGGCCTGCTCGACGGCGTCCGGCTCGCCTTCGAACACCGCCTCGACGCCACCGTCGGTGGTGTTGCGCACCCATCCGGCAAGGCCGAGGCGCACCGCCATGTCGCGGGTCGACGCCCTGAAGAAGACGCCCTGGACCACACCTGACACGCTCACCCTCCGCCGCGTGATCTGCTCGCTCACACAGACCCCCTCGGTCCGTTGCATTGCGCGCGTTGTGCGCCACCGTCATCATCAGGGTAGCGCCGGACGGCGGACGATGCATCTCAGACGGAGGAGGGGTCCTGGCCGAGACGTTCGACACGCACGCAGGTCCCGCATGGGGGCTCGACAGCGCGATCTTCCGCGTGCTGGCCGAGGCGCTGCCCGTCCCGGTCGTCGTCTACGACGCGGTCGGCTCGATCCAGGTGGCCAACGAGCAGGCCGACAGCCTGCTGGTACGCGCGGTGGAGGGCGGTCCGGCGCGGGTCGTGGCATTCGATGGCAGCGACCTCTGGGACGTGCTGCCGGCGGTGCTGGAGAACCACGGTCCGTCGATGCAGTACACGGGCCGGTTCAGGCTCGCGTCGGGCAAGTCGGGCGACGTCACGTTCGCGGTGATCCCGTCGTGGGACCGCCGCGGCTCCCTCACGAGCGCGATCGTCATGGCGCTCAGCATGCCCGAGGAGAGCAGCGACACCCTGGGCAGCACGCGGTCGTCCGCTCGCGACCCGCGCGAGGCGATCGACGCCGAGGTCCGCATGCTCGCTGAGACTCTGCACGCCGACATCGCGTACGTGGCCGAGATAGCGTCCGAGCGGCCGGCCCGCGCGCGGACCTGGTCGTACTTCAAGGACGGCGTGTTCGAGGCTCCCCTGGAGTGGCGGACCGCCGGGACGCCCGGCGGGACGGTGATCCCGCGCTCGATCGTCTGCTATCCCTCGGGGGTGCGCGAGCGCTTCTCGGACGACACCTGGCTGGCCGAGCAGGACGTCGAAGCCTTCGCGGCGGTCTCGGTCGGCGACCCCGACGGCCGGAAGCTCGCCGTCCTCGCGGTGTTGTGGCGCAAGCCGCTCTCCGACCCGACGGTCGTCCGCGCAGTCCTCACGGTCGCCGCGACACGCATGTCGCCGTGGCTGTGGCATCTGCGGAGCCAGCGGCAGCTGCTTGAGAGCGAGGAGCGCTACAGCTCCATCTTCCAGCACGCGCACCTGCCGATGATCGTCGTCGACCCCGCCTCCTCGCAGATCGTCGAGGCGAACACCGCAGCCTGCCATTTCTACGGGTACCCGTACCACGAGTTGACGACGATGAGCGTCTTCCAGATCGACACGATGCAACCCGAGCCGCTGCACGCGGAGATCCAGCGCGCGCTGGACGGCAGCCGCGACTACTTCCAGTTCAAGCACCGGACGGCGCGCGGTGCGGTGAAGGATGTGGAGGTCTACGCCGGACCCATCACCGTGGGGGGCCGACGAATGCTCTACGAGATCATCCACGACGTCTCCGAACGCAGGCGGGCGGAGGACGAGCTCGAGCACTACCGGCAGAACCTCGAGAAGCTCGTGGAACAGCGCACCGCGGATCTCATGCGGATGAACGCCGAGCTGCAGCAGGTGACGCGGGCGCGCGACTTCTTCTTCGCCAACATGAGCCATGAGCTGCGGACGCCGCTCTACACGATCATCGGCCTGACCGATCTGCTCCTCGGCGGGTACGTCGAAGAGCCCGAGGAGCGGGACAAGCAGCTGCAGATGATGAACGAGGCGGGTCGCGGTCTGCTCGAGCTCGTGAGCGATGTGCTCGACATCTCCCAGCTGCAGACGGGGCAGGTGGAGTGCGAGGCCGAGGAGTTCGACGTGGTCGAGCTCGCCGAGTCCACGCTCTTCAGCATGCGCCATATGGCCGAGGACAAGGGGCTCGGCGTCGAGTTCCACTGCGCGGAGCGGCCGGTGCACATCGTGTCCGATCGCTTCAAGATCCAGCAGATACTCATGAACCTGCTGTCCAACGCTGTGAAGTACACGGACGGCGGCACGATCGCCGTCGACGTCGCGCGACGCGACGACGGCATCGCGGTGACCGTCGCGGACACCGGCCGCGGGATCGCGTCAGATGAGATCCCGCACATCTTCGAGGAGTTCAGGCAGATGAGCCGGGGGGACTCCGGCACCCATGCCGGCACGGGTCTCGGCCTCGCGCTCTCGCGTCGACTCGCCGACGTCATCGGCGCTACGCTCAGCGTGCGCAGCACTCCCGGCGAGGGTTCGCGCTTCACGCTGTTCCTGCCGGTGGAGCGACGCGTGCCGGTAGAGGAGCAGGTCGCAGAGGATGCCTGACGGGTACGAACCACACGGACAGCGATCACTAGCAGAGACCCGGAAGGAGCGACGATGACGGAACGGTCCGACTCGAACCGCGGAGCAGTGGTGTTCGGCGCGGTCCTGGTCCTGGCAGGCATCGCCCTGCTCGCGCTCCAGTTCACGGGCGCCCGGGCGATCGAGCTGGGTTGGCCGCTGTTCGTGCTCATCCCCGGCGCGACCATGCTGGCCGTCGGCCTGGCCTCGCGCGAGCACCTGGCCGGGTTCCTCATCCCCGGTTCGATCGTGACGATGGCGGCGCTCGTGCTCGGCTATCAGAACCTCACCGGCGACTGGCAGTCGTGGTCCTACGCATGGGCGCTCATCGCACCGACGGGAGTGGGCATCGGTCTTGCGCTCTTCGGGTGGCGCACCTCCAACATCACGGTCGCGCGGGTGGGCCGAGGTCTCGCCCTCGCGGGCCTCGTACTGTTCTTGCTGGCCGAGTGGTTCTTCGTCGTCCTCGCGGGGATCGGCGGTCGCGGTCTCGGTCCGGCGGTCGAGGCTGTCGTTCCCGCGGCGATCATCCTCGCGGGACTGTACGTGATCGTGCGCGCGGTCAGGAGGCGCCCGTGACCGGGCTCGACGCGGCGCGTGTGGAGCGGTGGCTAGCGGTCGTGCCCGAGCGCCGTTCGCGCCGCAGCTTCACCGGCGAGCGTCCCGAGGCGAAGGTGCTGACCGCCCTGGAAGACGTCGCGCGGTCGTTCCGCCCATTCGGCGAGCTCGCCCGCGCGGTCGTCATCCGGGACGTGCCCCCCGGTCTGTTCATGGGCATCGTCGGCGCGTATGGCGGGGTCTCCGGCGCGCCGTGCGCACTCGCGTTCGTCGGTCCTGCCGGGGAGACGCACTCGCGGGCGGCGGTCGGGTACACCGGCGAGGGCCTCGTGCTCGAGGCCACGGCGCTCGGACTTGACACCTGCTGGGTGGGCGGTCTGTTCAGCGGCGCCGCAGCCGAGCAGCTCGCGGGCGTGTCTCCGGACGAGCGCGTCTTCGCGGTCGCCGCCGTGGGGACCGCGGCGGAGCGCGTCACCGCGAAGGAGCGGATCCTCTTCAAGTCGGGCCGCCCGCGTCGCCGCAAGCCCATCGAGACGATCGCACCCGGGCTCCAGGAGTGGCCGGCGTGGGCCCAGCGCGGCGTGGAGGCGGCGCACGTCGCGCCGAGCGCCACCAACCGGCAGCCGTGGCGCTTCTTCATGCACGAGGGGGCCATGGTCGTCTCGGTGGACGGAGCCGATACCCCCAAGATCTCCAAGCGCCTCGACTGCGGTATCGCGATGCTGCACTTCGAGCTCGGCGCGCGCGCAGCCGGGTGTGCGGGGCGGTGGGAGCTCAGCGACGCGCCGGATGTGGCGCGCTGGGTGCCGACCGGCTAGCGACTACCAGTCTCCCGCCGCGACCGGATGCTCCGCGCGCGGCGTGAGCGCCAGCGCGTCGGCGGTACAGGCGGCGCGGCAGACGCCGCACCCGTAGCAGGCATGCGGGTCGACGAAAGCGCGGCGCGTGCCGGCGTCGATCGAGATGGCCGAGAACGGACAGTGCTCAACGCACCGGCGGCAACCGGTGCATGCCTCGGCGTCAGCCTCGGCCACGTACTCGCCCTTCCACATCGTCTTGTGCTCCCAATGCAGCGTGGTGCGCATCGCCATGCAGCCCGACGCGAGATCACAGTTGCAGATGGCCGCGATCATCGGCGTCTTGAAGGTCCACACCGAGTGCATGAGGCCCTCGTCCTCGCACCGTCGCAGCAGCGCCATCGCCTCGGCCTTGGTCAGCCGCTGCAACGTGGGCGTGTCAGGCCCGTCGGCGTAGTCGGAGAACGCCTCGGCGAGGATGTCGTCCACCGGGTTGACGGTCACAGCCAGGCAGTAGCCGCGTTCGGGCGTGCCCGCGAAGTGCCGGCACACGCACGGAAGCTGCGTGATGCTCGTCGCGATGTCGAACACGCGCTCGCACTCCTCGATGGGCACCGGCTGGCCGAAGTGGTCACGGACCTGGCGCGGGCCCGCGATGGCGCGGAAGACCGATCGGACCGGGCGCGGCGACGCCTTGACGGCGTCCAGCAGCTTGACGTTGCGCGCCATGCGGTCGTCGAAGGTCTGCACGAAGTCGAGCATGTACTCCCGGCGCTCGAGGTCGTGGGTGAGGTCCGCGACGTAATTGGACGCCTCGAGATACCACTTCTTGCCGTCGCCATGCTGGACGCAGAACTCGCACATGGGCGCCTCCTCGCTTCTGCCGAGGGTACCATGCTGGTAGGCACTCCGCGGGAAAGATGCGCCATGCCTTCGACGTTCCGCAACATGGCCCGAGGCTGTCTGATCGGCACCGCCGTCGGTGACGCGCTCGGCGCGCCGGTGGAGTTCCTCTCTCTCGTGCAGATTCGCGCGCGGTTCGGCCCGGAGGGGCTGCGCGGGCTCGAGCCGTGGGACGGCCACCGCGCAGGGGCCATCACCGATGACACGCAGATGACGCTCGCCACCGCCGCGGGGCTGGCCGACGCGCTTGCCGAGGGCGTGGACCCGGAGTCGGCGGTCTGGGCCCGTTACCTCGCGTGGTACCAGACGCAGCGCGACCCCGCGGAGCGACGCGCACCCGGCCGAACGTGCCTCGATGCGCTCGCGGGAAGGGTGCCGGGGAGCGCCGAGGATCCGCTCAACGACTCCAAGGGCTGCGGCGGCGTCATGCGCGTCGCCCCGGTCGGCATCGCGTTCGAGCCCGGTTGGGCTTTCGAGCGCGGCGCGGCGCTCGCGGCGCTCACGCACGGGCACCCGTCCGGTTACCTCGCGGCGGGATTCCTCGCTGACGTCGTCTCGCGCGTCGCGCACCGCCGCACGGCGCTCTACCGCGCGATCATGGAGGCGCGCGAGGAGCTGCTCGGCTGGGAGTACGCCGAGGAGGTCCTCGATGCGGTCGACGAGGCGGTGGAGACCGCGATGACCAACCTCGGCGAGCCGCTCACCGTGCAGCACCTCGGCGAGGGCTGGGTGGCCGAGGAAGCGCTCGCCATCGCGATCGCGTGCGCGCTCGCGCATCCCGAGGACTGGGTGGACGCGGTGCTCGAAGCGGTCAACCACGATGGGGACAGCGATTCGACGGGCGCGATCACGGGCGCGCTCATGGGAGTCGTGCTGGGCGTCGAGGCCGTCCCGTACGCGTGGGTGCAGCGGGTGGAGCGCTCGGCGGAGGCGCTTCAGACGGCGGACCGGCTGGTAGCGCTCGTCCTCGAGGACCCCGAGGCTCGGTGGGCGGAGGGGCATCCCGCCGAGGAGGAGCAGCTGTAGCACGCACGCCGGGAGCGCGTCACGCGTTCCGGTACTCCTCGGGCACCTCGCCCGCCTTGAAGATCGCGACCTTGGTCATGGCGGGACCGATCACCTGGTACACGAACGTCGTCGCGGCGATCACGTTGATGGCGAGCGCGCCGATCCGTGCGCCGACGTCGCCGTAGGCCGCGAACGTGTGCGAGGCGTCGATGGCCAGGCCGATGGCGACGCCCGCCTGTGAGAGCAGGCCGAGCCCGAGGTAGCGTCGCACCGTGTCGGGCGCGTTGGAGATGCGCGCTCCGAACCACGCGCCGGACGTCTTGCCGATGACCCGCATCACGAGGTACGTGATGCCGATGAGCCCGATGCTCGGCAGCAGCCCGAGGTTCACGCGCGCGCCGACGAGGACGAAGAAGAGCACCATCACCGGCGGGTTGAACTCGCTCGTGAGCTCGAACGCGACGCGGTTGTCCCGCGAGATGTTCACGAGCGTGAAGCCGAGCGCCATGTTCGTCAGGATGAGCGAGAGGTTGTAGTGGTCGGCGAGCCCCGCGCAGAGCGCGATGGCTCCGAGGACGACGATGAGCCGTTGTCCGCGCTGCCGGACCCACCTGAGCGCCCAGTGCAGCGCCCAGCCTGCGACGGCGCCAAGCAGCAGCGAGCCGCCGATCTCGGCGAGGGGGCGGGCCAGAGCGGACGTCCACTGGAACCCCTCCGCGCCGAGGAGCGCCTTGGTGGTGGAGGAGGCGAAGGCGTAGATGATGAGCGCGGCCGCATCGTCGAGGCCCACGACGCCGAACAGCGTCGTGGTGAGCGGGCCGCGCGAGCGGTACTGCCAGAGCACGTCCACGGTGGCCGCCGGCGCCGTAGCCGCGGCAAGCGCTCCGAACACGATCGCGATCGGCAGGCTCTTCGTGACGAGCCACACGGTGCCGAGCACGAGGAGGAACGCAGCGCTCGCCTCGAACACGGTGATCACCGTGATGCTCCTGCCCAGCTCCTTGAGCTCGCGGATCTGCAGCTCGCCGCCGATCGTGAAGCCGATGAGCGCGAGGGCGAAGAGCGAGATCGAGTTGAGTCGCTCGACAAGCTCGGGGCCGAGCACGCCCAGTGCCGATGGTCCGAGCAGGACGCCCACGAGGATGTAGCCGACGACCCAGGGGATGCGGACCCTGTCGGCCAGCCGGGCTCCGAAGAACCCGAGGAGGATCATGATGCCGATGATGAGGAAGGTACCGAGCTCCACGCCTACGACGACTCCCAGCGGTCTTCCATCAGGGCCCGACACACGTCGGCCCGGTTGACGGTCCCGATGAGCATGCCGTCGCGCACGACCGGGAGCACCTTGATGCCTTCGGTGAGCATCGTCTCCGAGAGGCCGAGAAGATCGACGTCCTCGGTGACGGTGAGTGCGTGCTCGGTCATGTAGTCGGCGACACGGGCCTCGCCGGCAGCGCCCATCTTGCGTGCGATCTCACCGAAGTCCATGACGAAGATGCCGGAGCGGTCGCGTGAGCGCGGCGCCACGGCGGAGATGATGTCGGCCTCGGACAGGAAGCCGATGACCTTGAAGTGCTCGTCGACCACGGGGAGCCCCGTGACGCGCAGCATGCTGAAGAGCCGCGCGGCCTCCCGCAGCGCGGTGTCACGCGAGAGCGCGGTGAGGTCGCGGGTCATGATGTCGCGCACATGGCGGTCAGGCAACGGGGACCACCTCCACGCGTGCGAGGCACCCTTCGACGTCCGCTCGCGACGTGAACTGCCCGGTGGGGGAGCCTGCGGCCGCGAGCGCGCCCGCAACGCCCTCGCGGCCGATCTCGGCGAGCGCGCCGCCCGCGATCATCGCGTCGACCATGCCGGCGATGAGCGCGTCGTCGAGCCGGATGCGGCCGCGCAGCCCGCACGTCGGCACGGAGATGGCGTACGCTTCATCGGCCGAGACGAGCAAGACCTCGTGCTCGGCGTTCACCACGGCGCTTCCGGCGCTCTCGGCGAGCGTGCGCGCCAGCGCGAGGCGCTCGTCGTGGTCGGTGAGATCGAAACCATCGTATGACTCGCGGTTGCGCAGGTCCGGCTCGGCCAGGAACGGTCGGGCAGGCAGCGACGCCGCCATGATCGGCTCGCGTGCGTTGAGCGTGACCCGGACGTCGCGCGCGGTGGCGAGACGCACGAGCTCCGCGCAGAAGGTCGGCTCCACGCCGGGCGGCAGGCTGCCGGCGATGACGACGTGCTCGGCCGTTCCGAGCAGCCGTTCGTAGGTGGTGCGGAACGCGGCGAGGTCATCGGGCGAGATCTCCGGTCCGGTCTGGTGCACCTGGGTCAGGGTGCCGGCGTCCGGATCGATGATCGCGTAGTTGGTGCGCGTCTTGCCGTTCACCACGGTGAACGCGGTGGTGATCCCGGCATCGCGCAGCGCGTTCTGCACGAATCGACCGGGCCCGTCTCCCGCGAACCCCATCGCTACCACCTCGTGACCGAGCGCCCGCAGCATGAGGCCGACGTTGACCCCCTTGCCGCCCGGTTGCGTCTCGATCGACTCGACCTGGTTGAAGCGGCCGAGCCCGAACGACGGGACCTCGAAGACCTTGTCCACTGACGGGTTGAGCGTCACCGTCAGGATCATGCGCGTACACCCCCGGTGTCATCGGCTGCCGGATGGAGCCGTACCGTCCCACTATAGAACAACGTCGTGACCCGGCAAGGACGGCGGGAGTGACCGCCCCCGGCATGACACGCGCCGGGGGCGGGCGGGGACTCACGCGTTGCCGACAGCGACAGCGAGGAGGAACGCGAGCAACACGAGCACGATCACGGCGATATTGAAGCTCATGTCGCGCGCGTAGCGCTGGATGCCGCGTCGGGTGAGCGCGACGCTCGCGGCGTCGAGCCGGTCCTCCATGAACCAAGAGACGCGCTCCTGGGTCATCGTCTCAACGACGAGGCGCGCGATGTCGGTCGACCACTTGGCCGCCCGTTCCAGGCGGGAGAGGCCCTGTGCCTGGTAGGCACGCAGCGTCGCCGGCGTCGGCAGCGCCTGGCGCGCCGTCTGGCCGAGATGCGCCGCGCTGCCGATCATGTACTGGCGCGGGGCGGCCTCGCGAAGCCTCAGGTCGAAGCGCTCGTCGCTCACGATCCTGTTCATCGCCGCCGAGATCTCGCGCAGCACGTTCTCGCCGGCCATCCGGCGTTCAGCGAGTTCGATGGCTGTATGCGCCACGGGCTGACGGAACTCCGTGAGATCGGCCACCACGCTTTCGAAGGCAGAACGGACGACGTCGATCTCACCGGTCCGCACCATGTCCGAGAGCACGCCCATGCGCTCCTTCTGGAGCCTGCCGGCCATGTATGTGGCGATGTCGCGCGCCGCGTCGATGAGCGGCTGCCGGCGCTCCTCCCCGAATGAGGGATGGTCGCGGAGCCAGCGCACGACCGTGGTGACGGCGTAGCGCACGGTCGCCTGGCGCTCTCGCTCGAGCAGGACGTACGCACGCTGGATGAAGTGCTGGTTCCTCGGGCCGGGCGCCCCGGTCGAGATCGTGACGACGAACCGCCGCCACTGACGCTCCAGGCGTTCGGACTCGGCACGATAGTTGACGCGCAGCCACCGAAGCCCGCGCGACGCATGCGAGAGGTAGGCGCCGTACGCCCGGTCGAGCACGCGGGTGAAGCCGAGGAACCCGTGGGCGGTCCGGCGGTACCAGTAGTCCACGCCGAACCACTTCGGCGGGTGCAGGTGGAACAGTCCGAACCGGATCCCCGTGAAGAAGACGGTGAACCCGATCGCGAAGGCGATCACCACCGACATGAGGTCGCCGGGGCTCAGGAAGTATTCGTGCAGGTACTCCTGCAGGATGTCGGGGTGCAGCGCCCAGGCGTGCAGCCCGGGTGTGAAGATGCCGTCGATGAGGATCTGCGGCCGCAGCCCCAGAGCGATGATGAACGCAGCGAGCAGGCCCATGCCGGCGAGCATGGCCACCGGAGGGTCTTTGACCTCGGGCCCGTACTCTTGCTTCGCCTTGCCGAGAAAGACGAAGCCGATGAGCTTGATGAACGAGCAGGCGGTGCCGCCGCACGTCACGATGTAGATCTTCTCGGCCACCCCGAGCGAAGCGAGCCCGTGCAGCTCCCATGCCTCGACGATGGCGTGGTGGATGAGGCACTTGCTCACGAAACCGTTGAACAGCGGGACGCCGGTGATGCCCGCCGCCGCGATGGCGGTGAACACGAACGTCATCGGCATCCGTTTCCAGAGCCCGCCGAGCTTGTACATGTCGAGCTCGCCCGTGCGGAAGAAGACCGCACCCACGCCGAGGAAGAGGCACGCTTTGAACAGCGCGTGGTTGACGACGTGGTAGAGACCGCCCGCGACGCCCATCGCGCCGTGCGCGCCCAGGTAGCCGGCCGCGCCGATCCCGGCGAGGATGAATCCCATCTGGCTGACGCTATGGTACGCGAGCATGCGTTTGGCGTTGTGCTGACCGAGGGCGAGGACAACGCCGATGAACATCGTGGCGACGCCGATCCACAGGATGACGAGGCCGAACTGGCTGGTGAGATGCCATGCCTCCTCGGCAAGCTCCTCTGAGAGCGTCGGCCGGAAGAGCGCCTCCACCACGCGGAAGATGCCGTACGCCCCGGCCTTGATCATGACGCCGGAAAGCAGCGCGCTGGCAGGGGACGGCGCGACCGGGTGGGCGTCGGGGAGCCACACGTGGACGGGCAGCATGCCCGCTTTCACACCGAAGCCGGCCACGAGGAGGACGAAGGCGGTCCAGCGGAGCGCTTCCGAACCTCCCTCGAGGGGTATCGGCCCGATCGCGCCGGTGCTGCCGAGCGCGTAGGTGATGAGGATGCCCCCGACCAGCGCGAAGCCACCCAGCACCGTCATCCAGAAGTACTTGATCGACGCCTTCTTGGCCTCGTCGGTCTCGGTGTGCACCACAAGCAGGTACGCCACGAGGCCGAGCGCCTCGAAGAACAGGTAGAGGGTGACGAGGTCCCCGGCGAGGACCACGCCGATGTTGGCGGCGAGCACGACGAGGCTGACCGTCTGGTAGCGGTCGCGGGCATGCTCGTGCTTCATGTAGCCGGTCGAGTACAGCGTGGAGCAGAACCACACGAACGACGTGAACAGCGCGAACAGCATGCCGAAGCTGTCGACGGTGAAGTGCATCCTGCCGAGCAACCCGGGCAGGTAGCACGTCACGCGGTGGTACTCTTCCACGAGCGGCACGAGGGCGGCAGCAAGCGCGACGACCGACCCCGATATCGCTACGGCCGCGATGTCGCGCGCCAGCTCGGAGCGCTTGCCGAGCGGCCGCATGAGCAGCGCGCCGACGAGCGGCACGAGCACCATCAGGGCGGGTATCGGGCTGAACCCCGCGTGTGCGAACTCCTCCACCGCCTACCCTCCGAACACGACCTGCGCCGCCAGGCGCGCGAGCGAGAGCGGCATGCCGGGGACGGCCGCAGCCGCCCCGAGGACCACGGTGAGCGCCGCGGCCACGACGAGCGGCACGAGCATCGTGAGCGGCGCCTCGCGCCCGGTGCGCTCGCTGCGCTCGGCGAGGGGCGCCGGTTCCTTGAAGTACGCCGCGTACACGATCGGCAGCAGGTAGATCGCCGCGAGGAGCGCCCCGCCGAGCAGGACCGCGAGGTAGAGCGGCTGATCGACGTCGAGCATGCCGAGGCCGAGGTACCACTTGCTGACGAAGCCCGCCAGCGGCGGCGTTCCGATCATGCCAAGCGCCGCCACGGCGAAGGCAGCCATCGTCACCGGCATCCGTCTGGCGATGCCGGCCAGCTGGCTTACGTTCCGCAAACCTACCTGCTTGATCAGCAGGCCCGCACAGAGGAAGAGCGTCCCCTTCATGAACGCGTGGTTGGCTACGTGCACGAGCGCCCCCGCGGTCGCCTCCTCGCCGAGGAGCGCCACGCCGAGCGTCACGTACCCCATCTGCGAGATGGTCGAGTACGCGAGCCGGCGCTTCAGGTTGTCCTGGTTGACCGCGAGCAGCGCCGCCACGACGACGGTGATGGCGGCGAGGTAGGCGAGCCAGCGCATCACGTCGAGCTCGGCGAGCAGTTCCACGCCGAACACGTTGAACACCGCCCGCATGATCCCGAAGCAGCCGGCAGCGACCATGATGCCGGAGAGCGTGGCCGAGAACGGAGCCGGAGCGGCCGGGTGCGCGTCGGGGACCCAGCCGTGCAGCGGCATGATCGCCGCTTTGACCCCGAAGCCGGCGACGAAGCACCAGAAGATGACGAGCAGGCTCGTGTGGTCCATCCCCGCGTCGAGGATGCCCGCGGTGGTCAGGGTCTGATCGCCGGCGAGGAAGAACGTGAACACCACGGCGAGCAGCACGAGGCTGCCGCCGATCAGGATGTAGATGATGTACTTCGTACCGGCGGCCATCGCATCGGGCGTCTCCTCATGGACGACGAGCGGATAGGTGAGGATGCTGAACAGCTCGTAGAAGATGAGGAACGTGAGCAGATTGCCCGCGTATGCGACGCCCATGGTCCAGGCGAGGCACAGCATGAAGAACGCGTAGTAGCGGCTCTGCCGGTGCTCATCGGCCATATAGCCGAGCGAGTACACGAGCGCGAGGAGCCACAGCACCGAGGCGGTGAGGCCGAACAGCGCCCCGAGCGCGTCCACGCGCAGGTACATCCAGATGCGCGGGGTGAGCTGGAGCAGGTATGTCTCGTAGACCGTCCCGTCGAGCACGCCCGGGACGAAACTCACGGCGATGCCTGCTGTGGCGGCGACGCAGACTCCGAGCATGACGCCGCGCGCGCGGGGGGACTCACGCGTCAGCGGCACGACGAGGACGGCGCCCAGGATCGGCAGCAGGAACGCCAGCGGCACCAGGACCGAGGTCGTAAGCTGACTCTCCACGACGTCCACTCCCTACATTCCGAAGACGAACTGGACTGCGGCGCGTGCGAGCGAGAAGGGCATGCCCGGCACGTTGGCCGTGGTGCCCAGCAGCAGCACGTATCCGGCGCAGATGAGCGTCGGGACGAGCAGCGTCGGGCGGGCCTCGGCCACACGCATCGTGGTGCCGGGTGGCGCCTTGAAGTACGCGAGGTAGACGATGGGCAGCCAGTAGGCCGCGTTCAGCAGCGCGCTCGCGATGAGCACGACCACGAACCACCAGTCCCCGGCCTCGAGCGCACCGAGCGACAGGTACCACTTCGTGACGAAGCCGGCGAAGAGCGGGACACCGATGAAGCTGAGCGCGGCGATGGTGAAGGCCGCCATCGTGTACGGCATGCGGTAGCCGATCCCGGCCAGCTCGTGGACGCACGTCTTGCCGGTGGTCCGCTGGATCGCGCCGGCGACGAAGAACATCGTGATCTTCGCGAACGCCTGATTGGCGATGTGCACGATGGCCGCGGTGGCCGCGAGCGGCGTGAGCAGCGCTGCCCCGAGCACGATGTAGGACAACTGGCTGATGGTCGAGTACGCGAGCCGGCGCTTGATGTTGTCCTGGAAGAGGGCGATGAACGAAGCCGTGACGATCGTGAACGCCGCCAGGTAGGCGAGGACGTGGGCGAACGGCAGGTCGCGCAGGAGCTCGACCCCGAAGACGTTGTAGATCACGCGCAGGACGCCGAACGCGCCCGCTTTCACGACGGCGACGGCATGCAGCAGAGCGCTCACGGGCGTCGGCGCCACCATCGCGCTCGGCAACCAGCCGTGCAGCGGCATGATCGCGGCTTTCACCCCGAAGCCGGCGATGAGCGCGACGAACAGCAGGCCGAGGGTCCCGGTGTCGATCGACGATGTCAGGATGCCAGGGTGGGCGAGCGAGAGCGTGCCGGTGAGGTTGTAGACGACGACGGTGCCGATGAGCACGAACGCGCCGCCGATGAGGGTGTACGTCAGGTACTTGCGGCCGGCCTTGAACGCCTCGGGCGTCTCCTCGTGGATCACGAGCGGATACGTGCAGATGGTCAGCGTCTCATAGAACAGGAAGAGCGTGAGCAGGTTCTCGGCGAACGCGATACCGACGGTCGTCGAGACGCAGAGCGCGAAGAAGCCGAAGAACCGCATGCGCGAGTGCTCGCGCTCCATGTAGCCGATGGCGTAGATGGTGGTGAAGATCCACAGCGTCGACGAGACGACGGCGAAGAACATGCCGAGCGCATCGGCCCTGAAGCCGAGGCCGACGCCGGGCGTGAAGTCCACGAGCTTGAACACATAGACGGTGCCGCGCAGCGCGCCGGGGAGCATGGACATGACGACCGCGAGCTTGGCCACAGCTGCAGCGAGGCTCCAGAACCGCCGCCAGAACGCGGCCCGGCCTGTGGCGAAGACGAGTCCCGCGCAGACGAACGAGATGAGCGGCGCGAGCATCGGCCGGATGTCGACGACTTCCACGTCAGCCTCCCAGCGGCGCGAGCATCCGCGTCACCGCGGGCTCGATGAAGCTCAGGGGGATACGGCCCAGGATCCCCATGACCAGGCAGAGCGTGGCGAGGATGATCACCGGAACGAGCATGGAGAGCGGTGCCTCGCTGACCTCGGCTATCTCCGGGTGTGTCGCGGGCTGGAAGTAGAACGCGTTCACCATCCGGATGTAGTAGACGAAGATGAAGAGCGCCCCGAAGACCAGCGCCACGCCGAAGAACGGCTGGTCGGCCTGGAACGCGCCGAGCGCGATGTACCACTTGCAGAGGAATCCGGCGGTAGGCGGGATGCCGACGATCGAGATGGCGCCGATCGACAGCGCGATGGTCGTGATCGGCATCGCCTTCCCCACGCCGCGCAGGTCATGCAGCGTCCGGTAACCGGTGCGATAGATCATCGCTCCCGCCGAGAGGAACAACGTCGCCTTGATGAGCGCGTGATTGAAGACGTGCACGGTCGCGCCGATGAGGCCGTACGACGATGCCAGGCCGAGGCCCATCATGATGTAGCCGACGTTGGAGATCGTCGAATACGCGAGCATCATCTTCACGTCTTCCTGGAAGATGGCGAAGAACGCGCCCATGACGATCGAGATGGCCCCCAGCCACACCAGCAACGTGTTCAGCCCGGTCAGGTCGAGCGTCTCGGCGGCGTAGAAGATCTGGTACACGCGCAGCATGCCGAGGACGCCCACCTTGACGACGAGCCCCGAGAGGATCGCGCTCACGGGGCTCGGCGCGATCGCGTGCGCGTCCGGCAGCCAGATGTGGACGGGGAAGATGGCGGCCTTGACCATGAAGCCGAGCGACAAGCCCGCGAGCGCGAGCATCGCCGGCGAGCGCGCGCCCCAGTCGCCGAGCCGGGCTGCGACGTCGGCCATGTTCAGGCTCCCCGTGACCGAGTACAGCACCCCGATGGAGAAGAGCACGAGGAGCGAGGAGACCGCTCCCATGACGAGGTACTTGAACGCGGCCATCTCGGCGATCCGCTCGCCGCTCACCGCCACGAGCGCGTAGCCGGAGAGCGACAGGATCTCCATGAAGACGAACAGGTTGAACAGGTCGCCGGTCACGACGAAGCCGATGAGGCCGGTGAGGTTCAGCAGCATGAGCGAGTAGTAGTAGGGGACCCGCTCGGTGGGGAGGGTGTGCTCCGCGTAGCGGTACGAGAACAGCAGCGCCAACATGCCGAGCAGGCAGATGATGCCCACCGAAGCGCCGAATTCGTCGAACCTGAGCTCGATGCCGACGGGGGGCTCCCAGCCGCCCATGTCGTAGGAGAACGGCCCGTCCTCGGCGACCCGGACGATGAGGTTGAGCGCCGCCAACGACGTGACGCCCATCGCGGCGAGCGCCCAGAGCGCGACGACCTTGGGGCGACCCCGCCCGACGACGGGGGCGAGGACCGCGCCCACCAGCGGTGCCACGACCACCACGACGAGCCAGTGCGGCCAGTACGCCATCTACTCCATCTCCCTGAGCTCGTCGGCCTCGATGGTGCCGCACTGACGGTGGATGCGGATGATGAGGCTGAGCGCGAGCGCCGTCGTGCTGACCGCGACGACGATCCCGGTGAGGATGAGCGCCTGAGGGAGGGGATTGGTGAACGGCGGGTGAGCGTCGGGGCCGTGGATCGGCGCATCGCCCCCCTCGACGACGCCGAGCGCGACGATGAAGGCGAAGACGGCGGTCTCCATGATGTTGAGGCCCATGAACTTCTTGACGAGGTTGTTCTTGGCGATGACCGCATAGAGCCCGATGAGGAACAGCACCACCGAGGCGGCGTAGTCCAGGTTGTTCCAGAGGGCCTCGATCATCGTTCCGCCTCCATCGTCCAGAAGAGCGTGCCGATGATCGCGCCGCCGCCGACGCCGATGCCGATCTCGAGGATGACGAGCCACGCCGTGCGCACCCACTGCCACGGCTCCTCAGCGGGGAAGCCGAGATATGAGCCGACGACCGCGATGCCCGCGATGCCGATGACCACGAACGTGAGCGGAGCCGCCGCCTGCAGCCACGGGCGGGCGGGCCGCGGCAGCAGCCGGTGGGCCTCGTCCTCGCCGAGGACGATGGTGAGCGCTATGACGAGCGCGCCGAGGATCGTGCCGCCCTGGAAGCCGCCGCCGGGCGTGACGTGCCCGTTCATGATCACGTACACCGCGAACAGCGCGATGAACGGCGCGAGCAGCCTGACGACGAAGCGGACCACCATGCTGACCGGCATCGCGGGCGCCGGCCGCTCCTCCACGCGCTCCTCGCTCGGAAGGAGCAGGATCGCGAGGACCGCGGCGAGCGCCGTGAAGATGACGGTGACCTCGCCGTTCGTGTCGAAGCCGCGGTAGTTGAGGATGACGTCGGTGACGATGTTCTCGGCGCCCGCCTCCTCGGCGCCATGCTCGAGATAGTGCGCGGAGACGTGCGTGTACGCCGGGCTGTCCGGCGCCGCGTGCGGGGGCAGCTCCGCGACGATGGAGAGGAGCGGGATGGCCGCCACGATGAGGAGCGCTGCCACGAGTGCGCGCTTCATCGCTCTCGCCTCACCGTGCGCGCGATGGTCACGATGAAGAGCACCGTGGTGACGCCCGCACCGACGGCGGCCTCGGTCATCGCCACGTCCGGTGCGCCGCGATGCTGCCAGATCAGACACATGACCAGGCTGTACGCCGAGAAGATGATCGCCGCCGCAAGCAGGTCCTTCGTGCGTATCACCGCGACCGCGCAGGCGATGAGCAGCGCGATGAGCGTGATGTCGAACAGCTGGCTCACGACGCTTCCTCCCCGGCCCGCTCCTTGCGCCACGGCACGAGGCCGGTCCGGAACGCGGCCCGCGCGAGCGCGTGCCCGGACGTGGGGCTCGTGAGGAGCACGAGCCCGGCGATGGCGATGATCTTCAGGCTGTCCGCGTCGAGCCCGTTGTAGAGCGCGAGCGCGAGCAGGAGCGAGCCCGCTCCGACGGTGTCGCACTTGGTCGCGGCGTGCGTGCGCGAGAAGAAGTCGGGTAGGCGCAACAGGCCGAGCGTCCCGACCAGGAAGAAGAACGCGCCGAGCCCGGCGAACACGACCGTGAGCGCGCCGATCACCGCATCCGCGGGCGTCATGACCAGTCACCCCGCAGCCGTCCGGTCTCCAGGAATCGGGAAGCGGCGAGGGTGACGATGAAGTTCAGAAGGCCGTAGACGAACGCGACGTCGATGTAGAGGCTGCGCTCGAACACGAAGGAGAGCAGCACGAGCACCACGAGCGTCTTGGTGCCTACGATGTTGACGGACAGGACGCGGTCGACCACGGTCGGGCCGGCGTAGGCGCGCCACAGGCAGAGGAACGCATTCACAAGCAGGAAGATGGCCACGCCCCAGAGGAAGCCGCTCATCACGATCACTCCTCGAAGACGGCGGCGATACGGCGCTCGAGGGCGCCGCTCGCGATCGAGTCGGCGAACGTCTCGGCAAGGCAGTGGATCGTGAACACATCGTCGGCGACGTCTACTGTGAGCGTGCCCGGCGTCAGCGTGATCGAGTTGGCGAAGGCCACACGCGAGACATCGCGCGTGAACGAGCAGCGGTGGCTGAGCACGAGCGGCTCGATCGGCATCCGGGGGTCGAGGACCTTCTCGGCCACGTACACGGCGGCCACGACGATCTCCTTGATGAGCCAGAGCACGTAGACGAACAGGCGACCCGCCTGCCGGAGCGAGAGCGTAGGCGCGTCTTCGGCCCAGAGCGTGCGCGTCGCCCACACGCCGAGCGCTGCCGAGAGGAGCAGACCGACGAGCAGGTCGATCGGCGCGAACGAGCCCGTGAGGACCAGCCAGAAGACGTAGAGCGCGATGGTCGCCTCGGCCAGCCTCATGACCGGGCGACCTCTCCGCGCATGCTTGGCGAAGCGGTCTCCGCCCCGACTGCGTGCTGCATACGGGCGCCTTCGCCGAGACGATCCTCGACGCGCCGCAGCAGCTCGGCCTGGTCGACCGCCTCGTCGGGGTAGGAGGTATGCGCGGTCGTCACGCGGATGTGGGCTGCCGGCTCAAGGACGTCGCCCTCGAACTCGGCCTCGGCCGCCGCCGCTTCGATGCGTCCCGCAACGAGGCGCGCCTCACGTTCACCGCTGAACGGAAGGATGACGGCGAACGTCGTCTCGTCGTAGCGGGCGACGATGTCGGTGTCCCGGACCGCGATGCGCAGCACGTCCGCCAGATGGTCGAGCAGCAGCTCGGCCTTGTAGCGGCCGTATCGCTCCTTGAAATCATCGAACTCGGCCACCAAGACCAGCACGACGCTCACCGCGACGCCGTAGCGGTCGCTGCGCTTGAGCTCCTCGGACAGACGGGTGTGGAAGTACTCGCCTTTGTAGAGTCCGGTAAGCCGGTCGCGGATGGACGTCTGCTCGAGCTCCAGGTTGTGCCGGCGCTGACGTCGCGCCTGGCTGCCGATGACCGCGCCGGAGAGCACGAACGTCAGCATGCCGATCACGAGCTGCGGGAACGCGTCCTGGGCGAGCCCGTCAGCGGGCATCAAGAGCGCCAGCAGCGCCACGGCGATCGCGCTCGTGATGACGGCGCCGCCGACGTGGTAGGCGAGCGACGCGATGACGATCGGCACGAGATAGAGCGGCCAGTACGCCTGCATGTCGCCGGTCAGGACGACAAGCACCGTCACGAACGTGCCGGTGACGACGACCAGCAGCACGTTCCACAGATGGAACCGCGTCGTACGCGGGGGGACGTCCGGCGCGACTTCATCGGCTACCCTGGGCATGATGGGTAACCCCCCTAGTATCAGCGCACGAAACCCCGACTGATACCGTGTCGCGCATGTGAAGCGGGCACGGCAGGCACCGCTGTTGTGAGTGTGACTTCGTGAGTCGTTCACGATGTCGCCCACAGTATTCCACAGGGGCCACGTCCCGTCAAGTGGTGTATGAAGCCCTCTGCTCCGACCTCGAGCTCCT